>DATBGO010000237.1:0-71017 GCA_036558005.1 Streptosporangiaceae bacterium
GGTATAACCGTGCGAACAGGGACGGACACAGACGATAACCGGCTCATCCCATCAGCCGGTCCCGACACGCCGGGCAACCTCAAGCACGTCAAATGATCAGCAGCTGCGCTCAGCCGCTGCCACCAGCACGAGCATCCCCCAATCTGCCCATACCAGCCCCTTGACCTGCAACTTCAGGTTGGAACGACCTCATTAGGTAGTTCAGGCCCTGGTGCGGGTCGAGAGTGTCGCTGGGGCTGCCACCGGTCAGGCCGACCCGCAGCACCCCGCCGCGCAGAGCCGTATCGCAAGTTTCCCTGGCATGCACATGACGCCGCTCCGGTGGCTGGGCGTGAGCTGTACGCCCTTCCCTGCTGGTGCCCATAGGGTGGGGCTCGCCCGCGCGGCCATAGTCGGGTGCTGCGCTTCCCTATCTCCTCAGCCGGGCCCGCGATCGCGAACGCGCCGGGAGCCTCTCCTGCCGCTTGGCCCGACTGAACCGTCCGCCCGGGCGAGAGCGTCCATAATTGGAGCCCAGGGGCCGTGACCTCGGGAGGGCTCACGCCGCGTGGACGATCTGAGTTTCCGGGTGCTCGGCCCGGTTGAAGTGCTGCGGTCGGGCCAGCCGGCCGACCTGACGGGCGGCACGGCCCTGTCCGTGATCGCCGGGCTGCTGGTGTCGGCGAACCAGATCGTCTCGGCGGCGGGTCTCGGCCGGATGGTCTGGGACGCGGACGGCCCCGCGCATCCGGATGCGGCGCTGCACAGTGCGGTGTCCCGGCTGCGGCGGCTGCTCGGCAGCGAGATCGTGGAAACCGTCGGCTCCGGATACCGGATCCGGGTCCGGCCGGGCAACCTGGACTTGCTGGACTTCCGGCGGCTGACCGCGGCCGCGGCGCAGGAGAGCGCCCGGGGCGCCGGCCACGCGGCGGTGGGACTGCTGGACGAGGCGCTCAGCCTCTGGCGGCTGCCGGTACTGGGCAACGTCAGCTCCGTGGTGCTGAGGCGGGACATCGCGCCCCGGCTGACCGATGAATACCTGGACGCGCAGGAGATACGGGCCCGGCTTTGCCTGCGGCTGGGCCAGCACCGCCGGATCGCGGCCGAGCTGGCCGACCTGGTCAGCGCGTACCCGTTCCGTGAGCAGCTGGCGGCCTGCCTGATGGAGGCGCTGTACCGGGCTGGCCGGCAGGCTGACGCGCTCGCGGTGTATGAGCGGCTGCGGCGCTGGCTGGCCGACGAGCTGGGCGTGGACCCGTCCGCCGGGCTCAGGGACCTGCACCTGCGGATCGTCAGGGCCGAGCTCGCCGAGCCCGGCCAGGAAACCCGGGGCGAGCCCGCGGCCAGCCCGGCGGCCGGCCGCGTGCCGCGGCAGCTGCCGCCGGACGTCGCCGACTTCACCGGCCGCGGCGCTGAGCTGTCGCTGGCCAGGGAGCTGCTCACGGCCGGCCGGGACGGCGCCCGGCCTGGCCCGCCTATCTGCGTCCTGACCGGCCCGGGCGGGGCGGGCAAGAGCGCGCTCGCGGTGCACGTGGCGCACCAGGTCAGCGCCGCCTACCCGGACGGGCAGCTGTATGCGGATCTCGAGGGCGCCGGGGAGCGGCCGGTGGCCCCCGGCGAGATACTGTCCCGTATCCTGCGCGCGCTGGGCATCGCCGGGCCGCAGATCCCGCCGGGGCTGGACGAGCGGGCGGCGCTGTACCGGTCGCTGCTGGCCAGCCGCCGGATGCTGGTCCTCCTGGACAACGCCGCGGGGGAGGGCCAGATCCGCCAGTTGCTGCCCGGCGGGCCCGGCTGCGCCGTGATAGTGACGGCACGCAGCCGGATCACCGGCGTGCCCGGCGGGCGGCTCATCCAGCTCGGCATGCTCGCGGACGCTGAGGGCATCGAGCTGCTCGGGCGGGTAGCCGGGCCCGGCCGAATAAGCGCCGAACCGGAGCAGGCGCGGATCCTGGTCCGGCTGAGCGGCGGCCTCCCGCTGGCCCTGCGGATCGTGGGCGCCCGGCTCGCCGCGCGGCCGCACTGGCTGGTGGCCACGATGGCGGGCCGGCTGGCGGACGGCCGGCAACGGCTGAGCGAGCTGCGCCACGGCGACCTGGACGTGCGGGCCTCGATGGCGCTCAGCTACCAGGGCCTGCGCCCGGCCGAGCAGGCGCTGCTGCGCCGGATCGGGCTGCTGGAGGTGCCCGACTTCCCCGCCTGGGCCTGCGCGGCCCTGCTGGACTGCGGCCTGAGGTACGCACAGGGCCTGGTCGACGGCCTGGCCGACGCGCACCTGCTGGAGCTGGCCGGTCATGACACCGGCGAACGGGCCCGCTACCGCTGCCACGACCTGATCGGCGACTACGTGCGCGAGCTCGCGCTGGCCGAGGATCCGGCGCAGGAGCGGGACGCCGCGCTGACCCGTGCCTTCGGTGCGCTGCTCGGCCTGGCCGGGCATGTGCACCGGCATATCATCGGCGGTGACTACACGATCCTGCATGGCCGCGCGGCCCGCTGGCTGGCCGCCGACATGCGCCCGGACAGGATCGTCGGCGCCGAGCCGCTGGCCTGGCTCGAAGGCGAGCGGCTGCTCATCGTCGCGGCCATCCGCCAGGCCGCCGCGCTGGGCCTGGACGAGTTCTGCTGGGACCTCGCCTGGACCGCGGTGACGCTGTTCGAGAGGCGGGGTTATCTGGACGACTGGCTGTTCGTCCAGGAGCAGGCGCTCGCCGCCGCCCGGCGGGGGGGCAACCGCCGGGGCGAGGCGGCCATGCTGACCTCGCTGGGCTCACGGCTGTACTACCAGCAGGAGCTGACCGGGGCGCACGCCATGTTCGAACGGGGCGCGCAGCTGTTCGCCGAGATCGGCGACCGGCACGGCCACGCCATCGCCCAGCAGAAGCTCGCGGCCAGCGACATGATGAACGGCCGGGTGGACCTCGCGCTGGCCCGCGGCGCGCAGGGCAGGGAGGCGGCCGGCCAGGCCGGGGACCGGTTCCTGGAACTGATGTTCACCCGCGAGATGGCCCGCATGCACATCGACCGCGGCGACTTCGCCGCCGCCAGCGACCTGCTGGATGAGGCGGCGGTCATGAGCCGCGACATCGGCACCGCCATCGCCGACAGCCTCACCTTGCACATGCGCGGCCAGCTGTACCTGCTGCAGGACCAGCACGCCCAGGCCGAGGGCGTGTTCGGTCAGGTGCTACGCCTGGCCCAGGGCAACGGTGACCTGATCGGGCAGCTGCACGCCCGGCTCGGCCTGGCCGAGGCGCTGCTCAGCCAGGGGCGCCCCGGCCCGGCCGAGTCGCAGCTTGGGCAGGTCATCGACGCCGCGCCGCGGCTGCGGCAGCAGTTCGTGCACGCCAGGGCGCTGCTGGTGCTCGGCCAGCTCCAGGCGAGCCGGGACGACTACCGCGCGGCGGTGCCCGTCATCCAGGCCAGCATCGACATCTTCCGGCGCTGCCAGATCCCGCTGTGGGAGTCCCGGGCGCTGGACACGCTCACGGCGGTGCGCAGCGCCGGGGGGCAGCCCCAGGACTGCGGGGAGGCCGGCCTGGCCGCCAGCGCCAGTCAGTGACGGCCGCGGTCGCAGCCCGGCGGCTGGTCCTGGCTCCCGGCGCCGGGAGAGCGGGCCGGCTGCGGGTAGGGGACCGGCGGCGTGGCCAGCGGCAGCGCGGCCAGCTGCATGAGCAGCAGCACGTTGTCGTCGGCGGCCGCGCGGTTCATCCGCAGCCGGCCGCAGCGGGTGCACCGGTGGATCAGCATCCAGCGGTGCTCGCCGCGGACGGTGACGGCGATCGGCTCCATGCCGCCCGGGCAGCCGGCCTTCCGGTCGCCGGGGACATTACGGTCCAGGTGCCTGGACCACAGGCAGGCGGGACAGTGATTGCGATGCGATGTGCCGGGGGCATCTAGCGAGACGTCGGTACCGCAATGCCCGCACTGGAACGAGCGGGGAAATGACAAGCCTGACAACCTTTCCTGGCAGGGCCGGGGGACCAGACGGGCATCTCTCCTCCTCTCGTTCGGCAACTGGGGCCTCGTGGGCCGGGCGAGGTCCATCGTCGGCAGCGGCGGCCGTGCCGTCAAGCGAATATCGCCCCGCCGGGCGCTAGCCCAGCTGCTCCTGGCCGCCGTCGTAGACCAGCAGGCCATCCGCGCGCAGCCGGACTCCGGGCGACAGCTGGTGCGGTGCCAGCTGGCCGTCGTGCATGAGATGGCGGACCGGGACCTGGCGGGCGAGCTGCGCGAAGTCGGCGATCAGCCGCCGGTGGCAGCGCCACCACAGGCTTTCGCTGCACATCACCGCCAGCTGCCGCGAGGCGGCCTCGGCGAGCACCTCATCGATCGCGGCCAGGAAGTCCGGCTGCCGCATGTGCCCGGCATAACCGCGGAACGCCTCCTCTCGCCAGGTCACGTCGGGCGAATCGGGGGCCGGCCGGCGGAAGCCGCCCAGCCGCTTCTCCCACCGGTAGGAGATGCCGTGGCGGGGCAGCCAGCGCTCCAGCTCAGTCCTGGCGACGTGCGGATGGCGGCGGCTGCCAGGAGCGATGCGGACGTCGGTCAGCGCTGACACCCCCGCGGACCGCAGCAGCCCGGCGATGTGCTCGGCGCTGGCGGTGCCGTGGCCGAACGTGATCAGCGGCACGAGACCTCCAGGAATCCCCGGCGCCAGCCGGAAAACCAGTCGCCTCCGGCCACCGGCTCAGCTTAGGTTCCGTCATTGTGCGGAGCCCGCCAGCGGACCTGGCGCCCGGGCGCCTGCGGCAGGCGCTGGCGGGCGGCTGGGGGCTGCGGGCCGCCGCGATGCGGTACGTGCCCGAGGGCGGCGGCGGCTACCACTGGGAGCTGACCGACGACGCAGGCCAGCCCCACTTCGTCACGGTCGACGACCTCGACGGCAAGGACTGGCTCGGCGGCACCAGGCAGGCGGTGCTGGACGGGCTCCGGGCTGCGCTGGGCACCGCCGCCGCGCTCCGCGACCGGGCGGGCCTGCGGTTCGTGCTGGCGCCCGTCGCCGCCCGGGACGGCGGCGTCCTGTGCCAGATTGATGAACGGTACACGGTCAGCGTCTTCCCGTACCTGGCCGGCCGGTCTTATCCGTTCGGCCCCTATCCCGATGCCCGGCTCCGCGGCCAGGCGCTGGACCTGGTCGCCGCGCTGCACCGGGCCACTCCCGCGGTCCGCGACAGCGCGCCCCGCCACGTCCTGGGCTACGGCGGCCGGGCCGACCTGGACGCGTTCCTGGCCGACCCGGGCCGGCGGTGGGACGGCGGGCCGTTCGCCGAGGCGGCCCGCGGCCTGCTGGCGGCCCGCGCCCCGGACCTCGCCCGGCTGGCGGCGGGCTTCAGCCGCCTCGCCGGGGCCACCAGCCGGGCCCGCGCGGACGTGGTGATCACCCACGGCGAGCCGCACCCGGCCAACCTGATGCTGGCCGGCGGCCAGCTGATGCTGATCGACTGGGACACCGCCGCCCTGGCCCCGCCCGAGCGCGACGTGTCCCTGATCGCCACCGCCGCGAACGAGGGCACCGGCCGGTACCAGGAGCTGACCGGCCGCGAGCTGGACCCGGCTGTGCTCAGCCTGTACCGGCTGCGCTGGTACCTCGACGACGTCGCCAGCGCGGCACGCCTGTTCCGCAACCGCCACCGCGACACCGCCGACACCCGGCGCTGGCTGGAGAACCTGGCGCCGCTGCTGGCCGGGCTGCCGGACTGGCTGGATCGCGCTGGCTAGCGCGGCCCGCTTGGTGAGGCTCAGTCCAGCAGCGGCGCGGTCGCGATCGCCGAATCGAGCCGGCTCAGCAGCGCGGTGTCATGACTGTCACCCGGGTTGGCGGTGGTCAGCAGCCGGTCGCCGAGGAAGATGCTGTTCGCCCCGGCGTGCAGGCACAGCGCCTGGAGCTCGTCGGTCATCGTGAGGCGGCCGGCCGAGAGCCGGACGACCGAGCCGGGCATCATGATCCGGGCCGCGGCGATGGTACGGACCAGTTCGAGCCCGTCCAGCGGCTCGGCCTCGGCCAGCGGGGTGCCAGCCACCCGCACCAGCATGTTGACCGGCACGCTTTCCGGATGCGGGTCAAGGACCGCGAGCTGGGCCAGCAGCCCGGCCCGGTCGGCGCGGGATTCGCCCATGCCGACGATCCCGCCGCAGCAGACCCGCAGGCCCGCCGCCCGGACGCTGGCGAGGGTCGCGAGCCGGTCCGCGTAGCTGCGGGTGGTGATGATCTGCTGATAGAAGCCGGGTGAGGTGTCCAGGTTGTGGTTGTAGTAGTCCAGCCCGGCGGCGGCCAGCGCGTCAGCCTGGCGGCTGGTGAGCATCCCGAGCGTGACGCAGGTTTCCATGCCCAGGCCGGCCACCGCGCGCACCGCCTGGCAGACCTTCTCGACCTGCCCGTCGGTCGGCGACCGCCAGGCCGCCCCGAGGCAGAACCTGGTCGCGCCGGCCTGCTTCGCTTCGGCGGCCGCGGCGAGGATCTCCCCGGTGTCCATCAGCTTGCCCGGCGTCACGCCGGTCTGCCAGCGCGCCGACTGCGGGCAGTAAGCGCAGTCTTCCGGGCACGCCCCGGTCTTGATCGACAGCAGCATGGCGCCCTCGACGACATGCGGGTCGAACCGCTGCCGGTGCACGCTGTGCGCGTCGGCGAGCAGGTCGTGGAACCGGCGGCCGATCAGGTCAAGCGCCTGACCGGCCGTCCAGTCGTGCCGGGGCTCGTGCATGCCGTCGCGCTCCTTCCGGTGCGGCCGGCGCCGGGGGATCGGCTGGGGTGTCGGCAACCCGGCCGCCCATCACGCTAGCGCCCCGCCCGGGCCCGTGCGTTTCAGGGCTGGTAGGAGCCAGGGGTCCAGGGCCGGGCGGCCACCCCGATGGCGTTCCACGCGTTGATGGTGACGATGAGCGCGAGCAGCGCAGCGACCTCGCCGGGGCCGTACCAGGCGGCTACCGCCTCGTAGGCGGCGTCCGGGACGTGCTCGCCTGCCGCGGTGCGGGTGACCGCCTCGGTGAACGCCAGCGCGGCCCGCTCGCGTTCGGTGAAGAACGGGGTTTCCCGCCAGGCCGGCAGCGCGTACAGGCGCTGCTCGGTCTCCCCGCTGGCCCTGGCGTCCGTGCTGTGCATGTCGATGCAGTAGGCGCAGCCGTTGAGCTGCGAGGCGCGGATGCGGACCAGTTCGCGCAGCCGCGGGTCGAAGCCGGCCCGGTCCAGTTCCTTGGTCGCCGCCTGGTCCAGGTGAGCCATGGCGCGGGCGAAACCGGGGGCCTGCGCGTCGAAGTCAAGCCGGACCGGGATCTGCGGTGCGGTGTCCTTGGTGCTGGTGATGGTTTCCATAGCACCGAGGCTATGGCGATAGCAGCCCACGGGTAAGGTCCATTTCTATGGCAGTAACGTGGGCCACTTCGAGCCTGGACCTGCACCTGGAGCCGCGCGGCATCCGGGTCAGGGCCGGGCTGGAAGCCGCGCTGCGCGACGCGGTGCAGGCCGGCCGGCTGACCGCCGGAACCCGGCTGCCGTCCTCCCGCGCGCTGGCCGCCGACCTGGGGATCGCCCGCAACACCGTGGCCGAGGCCTACGGCCAGCTAGTCGCGGAGGGCTGGCTGACGGCCCGGCAGGGCTCGGGTACCCGGGTCACCAGCCCGGTGCCGGCCGCGGCGGTGGCCGCCGTGCAGGCCAGGCCCGCGCAGCCGGCCAGGGAGTTCCGGTTTGACCTGCGGGCCGGGTCGCCGGACCTGTCGGCGTTCCCCCGGGCGGCCTGGCTGGCCGCGGCGCGCAGGGCGCTGAACGCCGCCCCGGCAGGGGCGCTCGGGTACGGCGACCCGCGGGGCCGGCCCGAACTGCGCGCCGCGCTGGCCGGCTACCTGGCCAGGGCCCGCGGCGTGCGGGCCAGCCCGGACCAGATCGTGGTGTGCACCGGGTTCACCCAGGGCCTGGCGCTGCTCAGCCAGGTGCTGCGCGAGCGCGGCGGCGGCACCGTGGCGGTGGAGGAATACAGCCAGCCCGCCGCCCTGGCGGTCCTCGCCGCGCATTCCCTCGCCCCGGTGACACTGCCGGTCGACGCCAGCGGCGCGGTGCTGGACGCCGCCGGTGACGCCGCCGCGGTGCTGCTCACCCCGGCGCACCAGTTCCCGCTCGGCCCGGCCCTGTCGCCGCGGCGGCGGGCGCAGGCCGTCCGGTGGGCGGCCGGCACCGGAGGGCTGGTCATCGAGGACGACTACGACGGGGAGTTCCGCTACGACCGGCAGCCGGTCGGCGCGCTGCAGGCGCTGGCGCCCGGTCAGGTCGCCTACGCCGGCACCGCCAGCAAGACGCTGGCGCCGGGCCTGCGGCTGGGCTGGCTGGTGCTCCCGGCGGACCTGACCGACGCGGTCGCGGCCGCCAAGTCATGTGCCGACACCCACACCGGAAGCCTTGACCAGCTCACCCTCGCCGAGCTCATCAGCTCCGGCGGCTACGACCGGCACATCCGCCGCGCCAGGCTGGCCTACCGGCGGCGGCGCAACTGGCTGCTCACCGCACTGGCCAGCCAGGCCCCCGAGGTGGAGGTGACCGGCATCGCGGCCGGGCTGCACGCCGTCGCCGCGCTGCCCGGCCGCGATGCCGAGGAGGTGATCATCGCCCGGGCCGCCGGGCGGGGGCTGGCGGTCGAGGGCCTGGGCGGCTACGCGGCCGGCCGGCTCACCAGGGGCCCCGCCCTGGTCATCGGCTACGCCACGCCGCCCGGTCACGCCTATACCTCGGCCATCGCCCGGCTGTGCGCGGCGCTCACCGAGCCGGCCTAGCCGGGAACAAGCCCGGCGCTGGCGCCGGGCCAGGATTGCGGTCAGGAGGCGGGCAGCTGTCCCAGGGTGATCTTCACCGTGGCGGTGCCGCCGCTCGCCCTGGTGATGCGCACCGACGCCTGCTGCCCGGGCCGCAGCTGGGCCAGGACAGCGGCCAGCGACTCGGTGTCGCGGGTAGCCGTGCCGTTGACCGCGGTGATGACGTCGCCGGGCCGCAGCCCCGCCCTGGCCGCGGGGCCGCCGGAGGTCACCGTGACCACGCCGACGCCCGCAGGCTGGCCGTCCGGCCCAGTGATCGTCTGCACCCGCAGGCCCAGGGCGGCGCGATGGGAGTTCGTGACGCGGCCGGTCCTGATGATCTGCCCGGCGATATCGGTGACGATGCTGGACGGGATGGCGAAGCCGATCCCCGGGGCGGCACCGCCGAGTTGCTGGTCGGTGGCCGCCAGGGTGGGGATGCCGACGACCTGGTCGGCCAGGTTGACCAGGGCGCCGCCGCTGTTGCCCGGGTTGATCGGCGCCGAGGTCTGGATCGCGTCAGGCAGCGTCGCGCCGGGCGATCCGCTCTCCTGCGGCTCGGACACGGTCCGCCCGACCGCCGAGACGATCCCGTCCGTCACGCTGCTCGACAGCCCCAGCGGGTTGCCCATCGCGAGCACGATGTCACCAACCCGCAGCCCCGGCGAATTGGCGAAGTGCGCCGGGGTCAGCCGGGCCGACCCGGTGATCTTGATGACGGCCAGGTCGTCGGGCTGGTAGCTGCCGACCAGCCGGGCCTGCAGCGGTTCCGCCGAGCCCGCCTGGAACACCTGGAACGATCTCGCGCTGCCGACCACGTGGGCATTCGTCACGATGTGACCGCCGGTGTCGTAAACCACCCCGGAGCCCAGGCCGCTCGCCGTCTTGATCTCCACCACCGAGGGCAGCACCCGGCGGATCGCGCTGACGTAGGCCTGCTGCAGCGTCACCGGCGTGCCAGGAGCGCTGCCCGGCGTCGCGGCAGGCGTGGTCGCGGCTTGCCCGCTGGCCGATCCGCCGCTCGAGCAGCCCGCGCAGACGGCCAGCACTGCCGCCAGCGGCGCGGCCGCGGCCGCCGCGCGCAGGCCGGGCCCGCCGCGCCGCCGGCCAGGCGGCCGCCCGCGCTCCTCACCAGATCTGGCTCTCACCTGCCCACCCCCGAAGCGTCCGGTGAGACTACTGTGGCCCGGCATCCCCCGGCCCGGCATCGCCCGACGAGGATGAGCCTGCCGCCCGGTCAGTAGTAGTAAGGGAAGTGAGTCCAGTCCGGCTGGCGTTTCTCCAGGAAGGCGTCCCGGCCCTCGACCGCCTCGTCGGTCATGTAGGCCAGCCGGGTGGCCTCGGTCGAGAACACCTGCTGGCCGACCAGCCCGTCATCGATGAGGTTGAACGCGAACTTCAGCATCCGCTGCGACGTCGGGCTCTTGGCGTTGATCTTCGCGGCCCAGTCCAGCGCGGTGCGCTCCAGGCCGGCGTGCGGGACCACCGCGTTGACCATGCCCATCCGGTGCGCCTGCGCCGCGTCGTAGGTCTCGCCGAGGAAGAAGATCTCCCGCGCGAACTTCTGGCCCACCTGGCGGGCCAGGTAGGCCGAGCCGAAACCGCCGTCGAAGCTGCCGACGTCGGCGTCGGTCTGCTTGAACCGGGCGTGCTCCCTGCTGGCCAGGGTGAGGTCGCAGACGACGTGCAGGCTGTGCCCGCCGCCCGCCGCCCAGCCGGGCACCACGCAGATGACCACCTTGGGCATGAACCGGATCAGCCGGTGCACCTCCATGATGTGCAGCCGCCCGGCGCGCGCCGGGTCGATCCCCGTGGCGCTCTCGCCGCCGGCGTACCGGTACCCGTCGCGGCCCCGGATGCGCTGGTCACCGCCCGAGCAGAAGGCCCAGCCACCGTCCCTGGGCGAGGGGCCGTTGCCGGTCAAGAGCACGCAGCCCACGTCGGCGGACATCCGCGCGTGATCCAGCGCGAGATACAGCTCGTCCACGGTGTGCGGGCGGAACGCGTTCCTGACCTCGGGCCGGTCGAAGGCGATCCGGACCGTGCCCGAGTCGACGGCGCGGTGATAGGTGATGTCGGTGAACGAGAACGCCTCGACGCGCTGCCACCGGTCGGGTTCGAAGATCTCAGAGACCATGACCCTATTCTGGTGCGCGGCCACCAGCGGGCGCGCTGCCAGGCGGGCCTGCGGCTAGCTGGCGAGGCCGGCCGTGATCCGGCGCAGCCTCGCCGGGCCGGCGATGGAGTCGATCTCGGCGATCTGGCCGGCCGCGACGGTGAAGCCGATCACGGTGACCGGCCGCCCGCGCCTGAGGATGATCACCCCGGCCGCCCCGTTCACCAGCGCGGGCCGCACGGACACGGCCGGAAGCAGCGAGGTGAGCCCGCTGAGTGCCTGGGTGGCGACGGCCCGCGCGCCGCGGATCTTCTTCGACCCGGCCGGCCCGGTCTCGCCCGCGTCGATCCGCAGCACCACGTCGGGGTCGAGCACCGCGACGAGCGCGTCGAGGTCGCCGCCGCGCGCCGCGGTGAAAAACGCGTCCACCACCTGGCGCTGACGGGCCAGGTCGCGGTCAGGGACTGGCACCTGCGCGCCCCGGACCCGGCGGCGCGCCCGGCTGGCCAGCTGCCTGGCCGCGGCTGGGGTCCGGCCGAGCACCGGCGCGATCTGGCCGAACGGCAGCCCGAACGTGTCATGCAGCACGAACGCCAGCCGCTCGGCCGGGGTCAGGGTATCCAGCACGACCAGCAGCGCGAGGCCGACCGAGTCGGCCAGCAGCGCCTCCTCCTCGGGCTGGAGGCTGGCGTCCGTGCTGACGACCGGGTCGGGCACCTGCGCCCCGAACGCGGCCTCCCGGCGCAGGTTGCGCGTGCGCAGCTGGTTCAGGCACACCCGGGCGACGATCGTGGTGAGCCAGCCGCCGAGGTTCTGCACCTCGTCGGTGCCTGCCTGGCTGAGCCGCAGCCAGGCGTCCTGGACCGCGTCATCGGCCTCGGCCAGCGAGCCCAGCATCCGGTAGGCGACCGCCCGCAGCCGGGCCCGGTGCTGCTCGAACAGGTCAGCCAGCCACTGGTCCTCGCTCATCGGTCACATCCTCGCCTCGCCCGGTGTCAACCCGTGTGACCCGCCGAGGACGGCGGGTGTGACAGGAAGGCACGCCGGAATTCCCGGCAGCGAACGGAGAACACGATGCGAGTTTTCGTCGCGGGGGCGAGCGGCGCGATCGGCACCCGGCTCGTTCCCCAGCTCATCGAGCAAGGTCACGAGGTGACCGGCAGCTTCAGGTCGGCCGGGAACGCCGAGCGGGTCAGGGCGCTCGGGGCCCGGCCGGCCGAACTGGACCTGCTCGACCCGCGCGCCGTGCGCGAGGCCGTCATCGCGGCCGCGCCCGAGGCGATCATCCATGAGGTCACCGCGCTGGCCAACGTCCGGTTCTCCCGGAGCCTGGACCGGAGCTTCGCGCTGACGAACCGGCTGCGGACCGAGGGCACCGACGCCCTGCTGGCCGCCGCGCGGGAAGCGGGCGTGCGCCGGTTCGTCGCCCAGAGCTTCGCCAGCTACCGCTACGCCCGCGAGGGCGGGCCGGTCAAGACCGAGGATGATCCGCTCGACCCGGACCCGCCTGCGATGGCAGCCCATACCACCGCGGCTATGCGTTATCTCGACCAGGCGGTCACCGGCGCCGGCGGGATCGCGCTGCGCTACGGCGGCTTCTACGGCGCCGCCGGTGACGGGCTGATCGGGCCGGTGCGAAAGCGGCAGTTCCCGCTGATCGGTGACGGCGGCGGCATCTCGTCGTTCGTCCACCTCGACGACGCCGCCGCCGCGACCGTGCTCGCGCTCGGGCGCGACGGCCCGGCGGTCTACAACATCGTGGACGACGACCCGGCGCCGATGCGGGACTGGCTGCCGGCGCTCGCCAGCGCGCTCGGCGCCAGGCCGCCGCGCCGCGTCCCGCGCTGGCTCGCGCGGCTGATCGCGGGCACCGGCATGGTGACGATGGCAGCGCAGTCCCGTGGCGCGTCGAACGCCAGGGCCAAGGCCGAGCTCGGCTGGACGCTGCGCTATCCCAGCTGGCGGCAGGGTTTCCCGGCCGCCTACGGCGCGCAGGCGGCGCGGCTGGTCAGGCCATCGTGATCGCGTCGAGGCGCTCCTTGAGGAACTGGGCGCAGACCACGGGCCGGTAGTCATTCGGCCTGCCGACCGGCGGCCGGAGCGACTCGATCACCGCGTCGTGGTCGGCCTCGTAGAAGTAGACCAGCGAGACGAGGTCCTCGTCCGGCGCCTCGGCCTGCGGCGGGAGCACCCGGTGCCGGTTGGACTTCCACCGGCCGCCGGTCCAGCGGGCCAGCAGGTCACCGGTGTTGATGGTGAACGCGCCCGGCTGGTACGGCGCGTCCTGCCAGCCGTCCTCCCCGGTCCACACCTGCAGGCCGCCCTTGCCGGGCTCGCGGTCAAGGACGGTGACCGTGCCGAAGTCGGTGTGCGGGCCGATCCGGAACTGGCCTGGCTCCGGCGCCCCGGCGACCGCGACGGGCGGGTACCAGTTCACGTTCATGGTGTGGGTCGCGTGCCCGGTGTGCCGGGTGAAGAAGTCGCGTTCCAGCCCGAGCGCGGCCGCGCACAGCACGAGCAGCTCATCCGCGAGCGCGCGCATCCGGGCCAGGTAGCTGACGACCGCGGGCCGCAGCGCCGGGACCTCGGCCGGGTACACGTTCTGCTGGAACCAGTAGCCGTCGACGTCCGGGTCGCCGGTCGGCTGGTCGGCGCCGACCGCGAACGACTCCTTCAGGTCCGGCGGTGTCTGGGTGCCCTCGGCGTAGCCGTTCGCCTCGACCCCCGGCGGCAGCCAGCCCCGGCCGCCGACGGTGACCGCGTACCGCTGCTTCACCGCGGCAGGCAGCGCGAAGAACGCCCGCGCCTGCGCGCGCACGTCCGCGCGCAGCCCGTCCGGCACGCCGTGCCCGGTGATCAGGAAGAACCCGACGTCCTGCAGGGCCTGGTCGACCTGGGCGGCGACGCCGGCCCGGGCGGCCGGGTCCCGGTCGCGCCACGGGGCCAGGTCGATGACGGGAACAGACGATGGCATGACCCGCTCCAGGTGTCCTCGCAAGTCCGCGGGCAGGGGCAATGCGGTCATGGTACGTCGGCGGCGGCGCGCGGCGCGGCGGCCGGGGTTACTTAATCGAGCCGGCCGTGAGGCCGCTGACGACCCGGCGCTCGATCAGGGCGAAGAGGATGAGCACCGGGATGGTGGCCACCACCGAGGCGCCGAACAGGTGCTGCCAGTCCACCGTGTACTGGCCGATGAACGAGTCCAGCCGCACGGTGAGCGGCATCACCGCCGAGCCGGTGGTGAGGGTGAGCGCGACGATGAACTCGTTCCAGGCCGCGATGAACGTGAAGATCAGCGCCGTGACCAGGCCGGGAGCGGCAAGCGGCAGGGTGACGCGGAACATCGCGCTGAGCCGGCTGCTGCCGTCGACCAGTGCCGCCTCTTCCAGCTCGACCGGGATCGACCCGACGTAGGCGTTGACGATCCAGACCGCGAACGCCAGGTTGAAGCCGGAGTTGACCAGGATCAGCGACCACACCGTGTTGACCAGGTGGAAGCTGAGGAACTCCTTGTAGATGCCGACGATCAGCGCGGTCGGCTGCAGCATCTGCGTGACCAGCACCAGCAGCAGGAACAGGCCGCGGCCGCGGAACCGGTGCCGCGCGGTGTAGTACGCGGCCGGGATGGCGACCAGCAGCACCACGACGGTGGCCCCGGCCGCCACTTCCAGGCTGATCCGCAGGCTGGAGGTGATCCCGTAGCCGGTTCCCCACATCCCGGTCAGGTTCGACCAGGCGAAATGATGCGGCAGGTAATTGCGTTCCAGCAGCTCATTTGATGGCCGGAGGGCGGTGATCACCATCTCGGCGTAGGGCAGCAGGAAGATCACCGCGATCAGGTAGGCGGCCGCTGCGATGATCACCGTCTTGACCGGTGGCAGGCGGCGCGGGGCGCGGGCGGCGCGGGGGCGGGCGGTGGCCGGCCGGGCGGCCGCGGTCTGCGCGGCCATCAGCGGGCCTCCTGCCGGTTCCACCGGCTGACCTTCAGGAAGAACAGCACGACGACGATGATCAGGGTGAAGTTGACGATGGACATCGCCGCGGCCTCGCCGATGAAGCTCTCCTTCAGGTTGTACATGAACACGGTCGTGGTGTTGGTCTCATAGCCTGGCCCGCCGCGGGTCATCTCCCAGATGATCGGGAACGAGTTGAAGACGTTCATGACATTGATCAGCAACGCGACCAGGAAGGCCGGGCGCAGCAGCGGCAGCGTGATCGACCGGTAGCTGGCCCGCCGGGACGCGCCGTCGACCCTGGCGGCCTCGAAGAGCTCACCGGGAATCGCCTGCAGGCCCGCGAGCAGGGTGTAGGTCGTGAACGGCAGCGAGACGAACACCGCCACGCCGGTCATCCAGGCCATCGCGCTGTCGGGCCGGCCCAGCCAGGACGACTGGTTGGAGTTGAACTGCACCAGGCCCAGCTGGTGCAGGAAGACGTTGATCACGCCGTTGTCGGGGAGCAGCATCCAGCGGAAGATCAGCGCGGTCATCATCACCGACGCGGCCCACGGCGCGATCAGCGCCCACCGGGCCACCCGGCGGCCGGGGAAGCGCTGGTTGAACAGCTGGGCCAGGGCGAGCGATACCAGCATGGTGATCCCCACCACCGCGGCCACCCAGACCACCGTGCGGATCAGGATGCCGGGCAGGCTGGGGTTGTGGAACAAGGTGGTGTAGTTCCTGGCCCCGGCCGAGCCGATGGTGACGCCGATCGGCGTGATGTCCTGCATGGACGTCTGGACCATGGTCACGATCGGCCAGAGCACCACCACCGCGATCAGGATGATGCACGGCGCGATCCACGGCAGCGGGCCCAGCCGGCGCCAGCCGCGGCCGGGCGCCCTGGGCGGGCGCGCCGCGGCGGCCTGGACGATCTGCGGGCCGGCCGCCTGCTCAATGGCGGTGCTGTCGGACATGCTGGCTCCCGGAAGGCGGTGGCAGGCCGCGGTCCCGGCACCGGGTCAGCCCCGGTGCCGGGACCGCGGCGGCGCGTCAGCTGCCGCTGGTCGCGGTCTGCTGGATCGCGTTGAGGATTTGCTGCGGGTTACCGGTAATGGCCTGGCCGAGCGTGGTCTTGATCTGGTTCTCCACCGTGGTCCAGTTCGTGAGGGACGGGTAGTTCACCGAATCGGGGATGTTCTTGAAGAACGCCGCGAACGTCTGGTTGCCCGACATCGCGGTGGCCGCGCTCTGGGTGGCCGGGAGCAGCCCGTACTCGCTGGCGAACTGCAGCTGGTACTTGTCCTGGTAGGCGAAATCGAGGAACTTCCTGATCGCGGCCTGGTGGCCGCCGGTGTTGAAGGCCACGACGTCGTCGTGCACGCCCAGGGTGGAGCCCAGCGGGCCGGTCCGGCCGGGGAAGTTCGCGGTTGAGTAGTCCGCGGCCGACAGCACCTTGGCCTGGCCGATGATCGGGATCAGGGCCGGCTGGCCGCCGACCATGCCGATCTTCCCCTGGGCGAACTGGGCCCAGACGTCCTTCCGGTCGGTGGTGCCCGGGCTGGGCTGGGTGACACCGGCCTGCACCAGCTGGCTCAGGAACTGCAGCGTCTGCATGTTCGCCTTGCTGTTGATCGCGTAGCTGCCGCTGGCGTTCAGGTAGCCGCCGCCGTTGCCCAGGAACCACATCAGCGCCTCGGCCTGGGCCTCCTCGCTGCCCAGCGGCAGCCCGTAACCGATGAACCCCTTGCTCTTGATCTTGGCGGCGTCGGCCTGCAGTTGCGACCAGGTGGTGGGCGGCGAGGAGATGCCGGCCTTCGCGAAGATCTTCTTGTTGTAGTAGAGCGCCCGGGTGCTGGTGGTGAACGGGATGCCGTACGGCGTGCCCTGGTAGTCGGTGTCCTTGAGGAACTTCGGCATGATGTTGGCCAGCGCGCCCGGCGACAGCACCTGGCTCGACTTGTAGAGCAGGTGGCTCTGCGCGAACTGCGGCGCGGTGTCGCCCTCCAGGATGTCGGGGAACTGCTTGTTCTGGACGAGCGTCTGGACCTTGGCGGGGAAGTCGGTCCAGTCCACCGTCTGGACGTTGACGGTGATGCTCGGGTTGGCCCGGTGGAAGGCGGCCGCGATCGCGTCCCAGTACTTCGTGGTGCTGTTCGCCGGGCCGGTCCCGTAGTCGGCGCCGAACAGGGTCAGCGTCGTCGAGCCGCCTGAGCTGCCCGAGCTGCCCGAACTACCACCCGATGATCCGCAGCCTGCAACGGCTATTAACGCTGCCCCCGCGATCGCGAGGCCTGATACCAGCCGTCCTTTCATCTGATCTCCTCTGCTCGACCACGGCCAGCCGCCGCCTTCATCCGGCCGGCCGCGGTGGATGCACGCCCTGCCGTAGCAGGCCGCCGGGCCTGGAGGATCGTCGCAGGGCCAGCGTGGCGGCAGTGGGCGGGCGGGTCGCCCTGGCGCTCGGCTTGTGCTCCATCTGGGGCAATAGTAAACAGGCTTACCAGATCTCGCTCGCTTGCCCGCGGTTGACGGCCGGACGCCGGCCCGCTGCCAGTGGCTCCGCGCTAACCGCGAGTAGCGGAGTCGAGCAGCTGCCGCAGCACGGTCGTGTAGCCATCCAGCGCAGCCCGGCCGGCGTGGGTGAGCGCGACGGAGGTGCGGGCGGTGACGCCGCTGCCGTTCTTGTGCGTGCTGACGTAGCCGGCGTCCTCGAGCTTGCGCAGGTGGGTGATCAGGTTGCCCGGGGTCAGCCCGATCACGTCCTGGAGCCGGGTGAAGGACATGTCGTCGCCGCTGGACAGCGCCGCCAGCGTCACCACGATGCGCAGCCGGGCCGGGGTGTGGATCACCGGGTCGAGCTCTGCCTCGTTCATGACCGGCGCATCCTGGGCTCGATGACCGCCATCAGCAAGATCCCGCCGCCGCCGGCCAGCGCGTAGACCGCCAGGCTGGCGGCCTGCCCGGCCCAGCCGCCGCCGGCGGCCACTGCCAGCAGCCAGCCGCCGATGGCCAGCCGGGGCCAGTTCAGCCCGCCGCCGGCGGCGGCGCAGCTCGCGACGAAGACCAGGCCCGCGACCAGCAACGGGATGGCCTCGCCGAACTGCGAGACCAGCAGCTGGCTGGCGCCGGCGTGGGCCAGCGCCTGCCGCTCGACCTCCAGCGCGGCGAACCCGGCGGCCAGGGCCAGCACGAAGATCCCGCGCTGCAGCTCGGACCGGCCGGTGATGCCGCTGGCCGCGCGGTCCACGACGTTCGCGGTCGCGCCCGCGACGGCGGCGAAGAGCAGGAACGCCAGCAGCAGGGTCGGCCACGCCGGGCCCTGATACGGGTGCTGCCCGCGCACCGACAGCCACATCGCGCCGTAGCCGGCCAGCACGACCAGCCCCCAGGCGGTGAACAGCACCGGGCGCCTGACCACCAGCTCACGCCCGGCCCGCTCGCGCGCCTGCTGCATGATGACCGCGGCGCCGCGCGCATCCAGGACCGCCGCCTCGCCGGCGTCCGGCGCGTCTTCCCTGCTCGTTCCCTCATTCATGGCAGTCCTCCTTCAGCCGGCCCGCTCTAACTTTGTGCTGCAAAGTTAGTCTTCTTTGCAGCACAAAGTCAAGCGCCGTCTGTGCGGGACGCGAGCTCTTCCCGCGGGCCCCGGAGCGACTTCCAAGATCGTGGTCCGCGGCATTCGCTGAGAAACCACCACAGATCGTGGCGGAGGCTGAGCTGGCGGCGGGTCAGATGTTCTCGATGACCTCGCGGATGTCGACCGTGTCGACGGTCACCGGCGGCGACGGGTGACTGCCCGGCTGCAGCCGGCTGGCGGCCGCCTCCGCGTGCTGCCTGGTGTCCCAGAGGATGACCGACGAGCCCTGGTTCCCCGTCGGCGCGAACCAGTAGCCGGCCAGGAATCCCGGCGCCTGCTTGACCATGGGCAGAACCCGCTCGGTCAGGCCCTTGCGGGCCTCGTCCTCATGTCCTGGCTCGATGTGTACCGATACCCGTGTCGCGTACATAGCTGTATCCCCCCGATTCCAGCCCAGACTGGTTGCTGGTTCCTACCCGCGCCGGCCGGGCCGGACACCCGGCCGGGCGGGGGCGCGGCGGGTCAGCCCCGGCCGATGAACGGCATCTTCGTCGCCATCACCGTCAAGAACTGCACGTTGGCGTCCAGCGGCAGGCTGGCCATGTACAGCACGGCCGCGGCGACGTGCCCGGCGTCGAAGGTGGGCTCGGGTGCCAGCGAGCCGTCAGCCTGCGGCACGCCGCCGCTCATCTGGCCGGTCATGTCGGTCGCCGCGTTGCCGATGTCGATCTGCCCGCACGCGATGTCGAACGCCCGGCCGTCCAGCGAGATCGATTTGGTCAGCCCGGTGATCGCGTGCTTGGTAGCGGTGTAGGCGACGCTGGCGGGCCGGGGGCTGTGCGCGGAGATCGACCCGTTGTTGATGATCCGCCCGCCGCGCGGGACCTGGGCTTTCATCAGCCGCACCGCGTGGTGCGCGGACAGGAACGCCCCGGTCAGGTTGGTGTCGACGACCTGCTGCCAGCCCGCCGGTGAAACCTCGTCGACCGAGCCCGGCGGGCCGAACAGCCCGGCGTTGTTGACCAGCAGGTCGACCCGGCCCCAGCGCTGGCGGACCGCGGCGAACAGCCCGGCCACCGACTCCGGATCGCTCACATCGGCGGTAACGGCAAGTCCCGCGCCGGCCGCGCCGGCCACCCCTTCGAGCGTCTCCCGCAGCGGGGATTCGCGGCGGCCGGCCGCCGCGACCTGCCAGCCGGCCGCCAGCAGCGCGCGGGTGATGGACCGGCCAAGCCCCGAGCCCGCCCCGGTGACCACGGCCACCCCGGTCGTTGCCATCGCTGCCTCCTAGACGTGCATGATCACGGTGACTTTTAGGTGCGCTCACCCCTAAAGCTAACCGCGATCATGGAACCGGGCTGTCAGGCGGCGGTGAGCTCGCTGGCGCAGTACCTGCACTTCGTGGCGCCCGCGGGAATGTCGGCTGACTTGCACCGCGGGCACTCCCTGAGCCGCTGGGGATCGCCGAAAACGGCGATACCGCGACGTTTCATGTATGCCCGGTACGGCACGACAATCAGGAAATAGATGACAGCCATGAAGATCAGGAAGTAAATGACCGCGGAGATGAACGCGCCGAGGTTGATCCGCTGCCCGTTAAGGGTCCAGCCCAGCCCTTTGCCCGCCGCGCCGCCGCCTCCGGCCGCGTTGACCAGCGGGGTGATGATGCTGGTGGTGAAGGCCAGGATCAGGGTGCTGAACGCCAAGGCCACGACGAGGCCGACGGCTATGATGATCAGGTCGCCCTGCATCAGGAAATTCTTGAATCCTCGCAGCATTGTCCCCCCTGCCACTTAAACGTCCGTCGCAGCGAACAATACTGGCCCGGCTCGCCCGGTCAGCGCAGCCACGGCGCTAGCGCCCTGCCTGGGCGGTCTACCGGAAGCGTTTCGGGAACTGCTTCATGATGCCCGAGCTGAGCAGGTCGGCCATGGCGAGGATGTGCAGCTGGATCGCCTCGTAGTCGCTGACGCTGGCGGCGTAGTTACCGTTCAGCTCGTCGACCGCCTCCGCGAGGGTCTGGTCGAGCGGCTGAGCCGTGCTTCCCACCGGGTACCGGGCGAGCCCGCCCGGGCGGCGGCACCCGCACCCGGCCGCTGCGTGTCCACACGTCAAGCCAAGCGCCGTTCCCGGCACAGGGCAAGCACGGCAGTTCCTGGGCTCAGTCCACGTGCAGCACGGCCTTGCCGCAGCACCGGCCCGGCCACGGCGGCGGCCGCGGTCAGCGCCAGCATGGCGTCATCCTCGCGGTAAGCCGCCGCAGCGGGCATCGGGCGGATGCCGTATCCGCAGGCACTTTGGCCGGCCGTTATTCGTTTCGACCCCCGGCGGGATGAACCTAGGCTAGGTGCCCGGCATGAACCTGGCGCGCGCCGGATGGGGGCGCGGCGCAGCGATGAACGGTGAGGGCGAAGGGGACACGGTGAGCAACCGCAGAGGCATGGCGCGCACTTCGGACCGCGGCGCGCCCGGCGGCCCGGGCGGGGAACGGGCCGAGGGGGAGCGGGGGGCGTTCGCCCGGCTCGGGCGCAGCGTGGTGCGCCATCCATGGCGGGTGATCGCGATCTGGGTGGTCGCGGCCGTGGCGGTGATCGCCACCGCGCCGGCCCTGCCGACGACCGCGAGCGAGAGCAGCTTCCTGCCCAAGAACTACGAGTCGATCCGGGCGGCGAGCCTGCAGGACAAGGCGTTCCCGCAGACCAAGCAGGTGGCCGGCACCGCCGCCATCATCGTGTTCTCCCGGCCTGGCGGCGGCAAGCTGACCGCCGCCGACTCGGCGAAGGTCAGCCAGATCGCGGGGGCGCTGGCGGCCCGGCACATCCACGACATCGACTCGGTCACCTCGACCCCGCCCTCGCCCAACCGGCTCGTGCAGACCGCGCTGGTCAGCATGCCGCAGAAGGTGCTCAACGGCACCAGCACGGCGGCCGGGGACGCGGTCAAGACGCTGCGCGCCGATATCAAGCCGCTGATGGCGGGCACCGGCCTGACCGAGGGGGTGACCGGGACGGCCGCCCAGCAGCTGGACAGCCAGCAGTCCAGTAACCGGGCCGATCAGATCGTGCTGCTGGCCACCCTGGCGCTGATCCTCATCCTGCTGCTGGTGATCTTCCGCAGCCCGGTCGTGGCGCTGCTGCCGCTGATCGTGATCGCGCTCGTCTCCCAGGTCGCCACCGGCCTGGTCAGCGACGTGAACAAGGCGTTCAGCCTGAACACTGACAGCTCGATCTCGACGATCCTGATCGTGGTGCTGTTCGGCATCGGCACCGACTACATCCTGTTCCTGATGTTCCGCTACCGGGAGCGGATCAGGTCCGGTGACGACCCGAAGCAGGCGATGGTCGAGGCCGTCACCCGGGTCGGCGAGGTGATCGCCTCGGCCGCGGGCGTCGTCATCGTCTCGTTCCTCGCGCTGACCCTGTCCACCCTCAGCGTGCTGCGCGCGATCGGGCCCGCGCTGGCCATCGCCGTCGCCACCACCCTGGTCGCGGGCCTGACCCTGGTCCCCGCGGTGGTGTCGCTGCTGGGCACCCGGGTGTTCTGGCCGTCCAAGGCGTGGCGGAAGGAGCCGGAGGCGGCCAGGTTCGCCGCGATCGGCCGCTCGCTCGGCCGCAGGCCCGCCGTGTTCGGGCTGGTGTCCGGCCTGGTGCTGGCTGGGCTGGCGATCGGCTCGTTCAGCTTCAACCCGACCTTCGACTTGTCCTCGGCCGGCATCTCGGCCAGCGCCGAGTCGCACACCGCGCTGGTGACGCTGGAGAAGGGCCTGCCGCCCGGCGCGACCGACCCGACCGACGTGTTCCTGCACGCCCGGTCCGGCTCGCTGAGCAGCGCCCAGCTCTCTGGATACGGCACGAAGCTGGCGGCGCTGCCGGGGGTGGGCGCGGTCGCGGCGCCCAGGCTCAGCCCGGACAAGGCGACCGCCGACTTCACCGTCACGCTCAGCCACGACCCGACGTCCACCGCCGCGGTGAACACCATGAAGGGCCCGCTGCGGGCCGGCGCGCACGCCGCCGCGCCGCCGGGGACCTATGCCCTGGTCGGCGGCACCACCTCGGTGTTCGCCGACATCCAGCGGGCGGTCAACCGGGACTACGCGGTCGTGTTCCCGGTCGCGGCGCTGATCATCCTGCTGATCCTCATGCTGGTGCTGCGCAGCCTGGTCGCGCCGTGGTACCTGATGGCGTCGGTCGGCCTCGGGTTCGGCGCGACGCTGGGCGCGACCGTGCTGGTGTTCCAGGGCCTGGGCGGGCAGCAGGGGCTGATCTTCCTGCTGCCGGTGTACATGTACCTGTTCGTGGTGGCGCTCGGCACCGACTACAACATCCTGATGATCGCGCGGCTGCGGGAGGAGATGCGCGAGGGCCGCGACGCCCGGCAGGCCGCGGCGATGGCGCTGCGGCACACCGGGCCGACCATCGGCGCGGCCGGGGTGATCCTGGCCGGCACGTTCGGGTCGCTGATCCTGGCGGGCAACTCGATCCTGTCCCAGCTCGGGTTCGCGGTGTCCAGCGGGATCGTGCTCGCCGCGTTCGTGATGGCGATGTTCTTCATGCCGAGCCTGACCGCGCTGATCGGCCGCCGGGCCTGGTGGCCCGGTCACGCCGACCGGCCGCGGGCAGGCGCGGCCCGCTAGCCGGCCGCGCCGCTGCGGGTAGGTTGGCCCTAGCAGGCTGATCACGGGAGGACCATGAGCCGGATCAACGACGTCGGCGGCATGCAGGGCTTCCCGCCGGTGCGGCAGGAGATCGACGAGCCCCCCTTCCACGCCGACTGGGAGGCGCACGTCTTCGCGCTGAACCGGGCCCTGCTCGGGCACGGCATCTACAACCTGGACGAGTTCAGGGACGCCATCGAGCAGATGCCGCCGCAGGAATACCTGGCGTCCTCCTACTACGAGAAGTGGCTGCGGGCCATCAGCACGCTGCTGGTGCGCAAGGGCGTCCTGACCGAGGAGGAGATCGCCGGTGACTGAGGGCTTCCGCCCGGGCGACCGGGTGCGGGCGAGCCGGACTGACCCGCCGCACCACACCCGGTTGCCCAGGTACGCGCGCGGCGCGGCCGGCACGGTGGTGGAGATGCAGGGCCGCCACCCGCTGCCCGACCTGCGGTCCCGGTGCCTGCCCGCCGAGCCCGAGCCGGTGTACACCGTCGCCTTCGCCGCCAGCGAGCTGTTCGGCAAGGGCGATCACACGGTGACGGTCGACCTGTGGCAGAGCTACCTGCGCCCTGCTGACCCGGCGGTGACCGGGTGAGCGGCGGTCACGCCGGCCCGGCCGCCGCGGTCGCCGCCCGGGTCCGGCGGCTGGAAGGACTGCTGGAGCAGCGCGGCCTGGTCGACCCGCAGGAGCTGGACCGGGCGCTGGCCGCGTTCCTGGCCCGGTCCTCGCCGGCCAACGGCGCCCGGGTGGCCGCCCGGGCCTGGCTCGACCCGGACTTCCGCGCCCGGCTGCTCGCTGACGCCAACGCAGCGCTGCCCGAGCTCGGCCTGTCGATGGGCGGCGGCCTGCAGGAGCAGCGGCTCAAGGTGGTCGAGAACACCGAGGACCAGCACAACGTCATCGTCTGCACGCTGTGCTCGTGCTATCCGATCGCGCTGCTCGGGCCGTCGCCGACCTGGTACAAGAGCGAGGCGTACCGGTCCCGGGTGGTGCGCGACCCGCGCGGGGTGCTGGCCGAGTTCGGCTTCGCGCTCGGCCCCGAGGTCAAGATCAGCGTCTGGGATGCCAGCGCGGAGTCCCGCTACATGGTCCTGCCCCGGCGCCCGGCCGGGACCGGGCACCTGGGCGAGCAGGAACTGGCCGCGCTGGTCACCCGCAACGGGCTGATCGGCACCGGGCCGGCCTGACCGGCCCGGCGGGCCGGCCTCAGGCCAGGACGGCCTCGTCGTAGCTGGCGATGGACGCGGGCTGGTCGGGGAACAGGTTGCGGGCCTGCACCCACTCCCTGGTCTCGGCGAACACTTCCCTGGTGTAGGGCAGGAAGACGATCCGCTCGCCGGTCCCGAATCCGCGCACGTCCACCTGGTCGCGGTACTTCTCCGGCACCGCCCGCCGGTGATAGTGCTTGTACCGCTCCGGGTGCAGGTCGATCTCCATCTGGGCCCGCCGCAGCGCGCCGAGGTACTTGTCCACCTCGGCCTTGCTGACGCTTTCCCCGGTGACCAGGAACCCGATCATGAACGTGGCGTCGATGACCTTGCGGAACCCGAGCGACTCGGCGACGTAGAGCGGCACCCCCCACGCGGTGGACGCCGGGACATCGCGGTTCAGCAGCGCGTCCAGCCGCTCGTTGGGCGGGCCCTGGAAGGTGAGCTTGATGTCGCCGGGCTCCAGCACCGCCTCCAGCGCCTGCAGGGTGGCGAAGTGGCTGCCGGAGTGGTACCCGACCCCGACGCTCACCCCGGCCAGGTCCTCGGGCCGCCGGACCGGCGACTCCGGCGGCACCATGATCGCGCACGGCGCCACCGAATAGGCCGAGGTCACCAGCTGGCCGGACCGCTCGCCCGCGGCGGCGTTGGTGGCCCAGTGGCAGGCGCAGCTCACGTTGGCGCCGTCACGCCCGGCCTCGAACGTCTCGAACGCGCCGGTCTTGATCTCCCCGGCGGTGTCGCGCCCGCCGTGCCGGATGCCGTAGTCGCCTTCGGCCACGAAGCTGTAGTCGAGCCCCTCGGCGGCGAAGTACCCCTTCTCCTCAGCGACCCATTCCTGCAGCCGTCCGTGCGGCATGATCCTCAGCGTCATCGCGGTCTCCTTCCGCCGGCCCCTTCCGGCGCGCGTCCGCGGTCAAGGTAGCTCGGGCTAGATTCGGATAGCAAGGCCGCGCACCGCCACCGGGACCGGAAAGGACGCCGTGACATGCCTGAACCGCAGTCCGCCGACGCACCCCCCAGCACCCAGGTCGACCCGCGCGAACTGCCCGCGTCGCTGCGCGAGGCGGGGCTGGCGAACTGGATCCGCGAGCCGCTGGACGACGCGGTGGACCGCAGGCGCCGGATCCTGTTCCCGCCGGCCGCGGCGATGATCGGGACCCCGGCCAGCGAGTACCAGGGGCCGCTGCTGGCGCAGGCGCGCCAGCCCGACACGATCTTCATGATGGGCGACAACCCGGCGCTGCCGGTGATGCCCGAGCGGCCGGCGCTGCGGGACTTCTACCTGCTGCGGTTCGGCCGGGTGCCGCGCACGCACCTGCTGCAGAGCGCCCGGGTGGCCAGGGAGAACGGGCTGGGCGAGAAGGTGATCACGGCGTGCCTGCTGCACGACATCGCCATCGCCGGGCTGCTCTCGGCCAACCACGGCTACTGGGGCGCCCAGCTGGTCAGGCCGTACGTGGACGAGGAGGTCGCGTGGGCGATCGAGAAGCACGAGGCGCTGCGCTACTTCGCTGACGAGTCGGTCGGCTACAGCTACCCGAGCGCCTACGTCGAGTACTTCGGGGAGGACTACCGGCCGCCCGAGTACATCCGCCGCGAGCACGAGGCCGCCCGGCGGCACCGCTGGTACATGACCTCGCGGCTGGTCACCATCAACGACATCTACTCCTTCGACCCCGCGGTCGTGGTCAGCTTCGAGGAGTTCGAGGACGTGCTGGGCCGGAACTTCCGCCAGCCCAGTGAGGGGCTGGGATTCGACGGCTCCCCGGTCGCGCACATGTGGCGGACGATGATCTGGCCCAACAACTTCCTGTGATCAGACGAAGATCCGGCGGGTTACCACGCCGCGGCCGATGTCGCGGCCGCGCCAGATCGTGAACGGCTCGCCGGGCGACAGGTAGTCGACCACGTCGTCACCGACCACCGTCATCGTCACCAGGGCATCGAAGTCCGGCGCCCGCGGGCTGGCGTCGCTGGCCGTGATCAGCGCGCTGAACATCTTGTCCTGGTGCGCCGGCGGCCCGGCCGCCCGGACCACGATGCGGCAGGCCGGCCCGGGCAGGGCCGGCCGCGGCGCTGCCGGGACGGCGCTGTGCGCCTCCTCCGGCAGGAGCGCGACCAGAGCCTGGTACTTGTACCGCTTCACCACGTCACCGTCCCGTGATCCCGCCACCAGGGACACTCGCGTGATTTATATCGTAACACGATAGATCGCGCGGCGCGCCCTGACCTCGCGGTAACGGTCGTGGCCGGCGAGGCTGGCTACGGTCACTACATCGCGGGCACGCCGCAGTGACCGCCGGGATGCCACGGTGAGCGCCGCCGCGGCCGGGCGCTAGTATCGCCGGTCATGGTGGCTGAATCCGGGCTCGATGACGAGGTTCGCGCGGCCGGTGACCGGATCGGCGACCTGCGCGCCACGCCCGCGGTCCAGGTCAGCGAGCACTTGTGGCTGAAGCTGGAGAACTTCCAGCCGGCCGGCAGTTTCAAGGTGCGGGGCTTCCTGAACGCGGTCAGGAGCCTGAGCCGGGACGAGCTCGCGGCCGGGATCGTGACGGTCAGCGCGGGCAACGCGGCGCTGGCGGCGGCGTACGCGGCCCGGCAGGCCGGCGTCGGGTGCACGGTGGTCATGTTCGACACCGCGCCCGCGGCCAAGCGGGACGGGGTGCGGGCGCTGGGCGGCGAGGTGCTTTCCTTGCCGCGGCCGCGGCTGCTGGACTGGATGGCCAGCCGCGGCTGGGAGAGCATGCCACAGCGCTTCATCCACCCGTTCGCTGACCCGGCGGTCATCACCGGGCACGCCACCATGGCACTGGAACTGCTGGACCAGGTGCCGGGCCTGCGGCGGGTGCTGGTGGCCGTCGGCGGCGGCGGGCTGGCCTCCGGCGTCGGGGCCGCGCTGCACGCGGCCGGCCAGCCGGTCGAGGTGATCGGCGTCCAGTCCAGCGGCTACCCGCTCTGGCCGCGGACGTTCGGCGCGGGCCAGCCGCCCGAACTGGTGCCCGACACCATCGCCGACGGCACCACCGCGCCCTACGAGCCGGGCATGCACGAGCGGCTGCGCACCGCGGTGGACCGCTGGACCGAGGTGCCCGAGGCCGGCCTGCGCGCGGCCGTGGCCGAGCTGGCGCTGCGGCACAAGGTGGTGGCCGAGGGCGCCGGCGCGCTCGCTTACCAGGCCGCGGCCGGGCTGCCCGGCGGCGAGCCCACCGCCGCGGTCATCTCCGGCGGCAACATCGACGCCGGCCGCCTCGCCGAGCTGCTCACCAGCGGCTGAAGCCGGCCGGAGGCCGGCGCGCAACGCCGAAGCGAGGCACCTGAGTAGCGTGCTCAGCCTGGTCCGGTGCCGGGCAGGAAGCCGGCCTCGCCGGCCAGCGCGGCCGGGGCACGCATCCGCCACGCGTCGGTCACCAGCTCGGCCAGCCGCCCGGCATCCACCTTCGCCAGCCGCACCATCACCAGCGGCAGGCCGTCATAGCCGCGCGTGGTGAAGAACACCTCCGGCTCGCCCAGCAGCAGGGCCTGCTTCTCCGCCTCGTCGCCGGTGAACAGCACCGCGATATCGGTGCGGATCACCCGCCGCCGGCCCGGCTCACGCTCGGGATAGGACCAGACGAATCCCTTCCCGCCGACCCGGAAGTCGAAGCCGTCGCTGTCGACCTCCTCCACCTGCGGCAGGGCCAGCGCCAGGCGGCGCACGTCGTCAGCGTCAGCCATCCCGGCCGTCCTGGCCGTCCTGGCCGTCCTGGCCGAAGCCCGCTGCGCGCATGCCCATAGCCTAGGGGCCCGCACCGGCAGCCGGGCTCCCCGCGGGCTTCGCCAGCTGGGGACTCAGTGGTTACGCCGGGCCCACGGCCCTTGCCAGGAGTTCCAGCTTGACCAGCGACGCGGTCATGGCGTCCCGCCACTCCTCGCCGTCCCGGACGGCCTCGCGCAGTTCCTCCGGGGAACGGCTGCAGTCGAACGTCTCGGTGACCACGGCGGCTCCGGCGCCATCGGGGGAGAGCTCGAACCTCCACCGGAACCACGCGGGTTCGCCGGTGACTTCCTGCTCTCCGGGGCCGGAGGCGACCACCTCCACCCGCACCGGCTCCCACGCCAGCCGGTGGCCGGCCTGGTACTCGACCACCTCGTTGCGCATCTGGTACGCACCACGGTCGGCGTGGTACATGTTCATCCGGAAGACGTCACCGGTACCTGACAGCCTGACCGCAGGGGCCGGCTCCCGTACCATGCCCGAGCCGTCGATCAGCGGATGGTTCGCCGAGTCGGCCAGTAGCGCGAACAGCCGTTCCGCGGGTGCCTCGATGTGCCGGGAGACCGATACGAGTCCGTCTGCCATCGTCATGCCCTTCCTGTTGTCAGTGGATGCGGTCGCCGCCGCGGGTATCGCTGGTCATCAGGTGCTCCTTCGCCCGCGTTTGCCCCGGGCTATCTCGGTGTGCAGGGCGTCCAGCCGCTGCTCCCACATGGCCCGGTACCGGCTCAGCCATTCGTCGACCTCGGCGAGCGGCTCGGGGCGAAGACTGTAAACTCGCCGCTGCGCCTGCTGGCGGGTCTCGACCAGTCCCGCCTCCCGCAGCACGCGCAGGTGCCGCGATGCCCCCTCGCGGGCGATCGGCAGCAGCGCCGCCAGCTCACCGGCGGTTGCCGGGCCGCGGGTCAAGGTATCCAGGATCGTCCGCCGGCTCTGGTCCGCCAGTGCCCGCAGTACAGCTTCCATGGCATTAATGTATCAAGATAGTTACGTAACCGTCTAGATACATAACTCGATACCGCCGGGCTGAGCACGTCAGCGGTCACAGCGCTGCTGGACCGGCTGGAGCAAGATATTTGAGCTAGATGAGTGATTCGATGTCGAGAAGCTCTGATCGGCTCCGCTCACCAGGTGAAGCGCCACGACAGGCGTGGCCCACGACACCAGGAGATCACCATGCCGAAGTACCTGCTACTCAAGCATTACCGCGGCGGCCCGCAGCCGCACCGTCCGGTGCCCCCGATGGACCAGTGGGCTCCCGAGGACGTGGAGGCACATGGCCTTCCTCAGGCACGTCAGCGAGCTGCTGGAGGAGAACGGCGAGTAAGTCGATGCGCAGGCGCTCACGCCGGCGCGCACCTGGGTGCGCTACGGCGGGCCGGACGCCGCGCCTGTCACCACCGACGGCCCGCTGCCTGAGACCAGCGATCTCGTGGCGGGCTGGTACATGATCGACGTCGAGTCGTACGAGCGCGCGGTCGAGCTGGCGGCCTACGTCTCCTCCGAGCCCGGCCCGGGCGGAAATCCGCTGCATGAGTGGATCGATGTCCGGGAGGTCATGTCCGAGGCGAACTCCGACGACCCGGCGTGATCGCAGACCCGGCGCGACGGCTGGGCGAGGGCGCGCTGCGCGCCCTCGCTCCCCGGGTGCTCGCGGGCCTGGTCCGGCGGGGCGAGGACTTCGATGCCGCCGAGGACGCACTGCAGGAGGCGCTGCTGGAGGCGCTGCGGCTGTGGCCTGAGCACCCGCCGCGCGACCCGCGCGCGTGGCTGGCGACGGTCGCGACCCGGCGGCTCGTCGAAGGCCGCAGCGAGGCCGCCCGGCAGCGCCGTGAGGAGGCGACGTACGCGCAGCCGCGGCCCGCCGCCAGCGAGGAGGGTGACGACACCCTCTTCCTGCTCTTCTGCTGCTGCCACCCCGACCTCACGCCCGCCTCCCAGGTGGCGCTGACCCTGCGCGCCGTCGGCGGCCTCACCACCCGGGAGATCGCCGACGCCTTCTACGTGCCGGAGGCGACGATGGCGCAGCGGATCAGCCGGGCCAAGCGCGCCCTGCGGGGGCGCCGCCTGGACCAGCCCGGCGACCTCGCCGTCGTGCTGCGGGTGCTCTACCTCGTCTACACGGCCGGCCACGCGGGCCGGGTCGACCTGGCCGGCGAGGCAATCCGGCTCGCCCGCCAGCTCACCCTCGCCACCGACGAACCGGAGGCGCGCGGGCTGCTCGCGCTGATGCTCCTCAGCCATGCCCGCCTCCCGGCGCGACTCGACTCACAGGGTCGCATCGTCACGCTCGACCGGCAGGACCGCGGCCGGTGGGACACCCGCGAGATCGCCGAGGGCGTGCGCGTCCTGCAGTCGGCACTGGCCGCTGAGCGCCCCGGCCGCTACCAGGTCGAGGCCGCCGCCGGGCTGCGCGAGACCGACCGGCTGCGCGAGGTGCTCGGCGACCGGCACCGGTGGCACGCCGCCCGCGGCCACCTGCACGAGCTGAACGGCGACCTCCCGGCCGCGGCCACGGCATACGCGGACGCCGCCCGCCGGGCCACGGACGTCGCCGAACGCGACCACCTGGTCCGCCAGGCCGCCCGCGCCCGGGCCGCGGGATCAGGAGGAAGCAGTCGTCTCAGTGAGCCCCCTCCAGGCTCGCCTGGCTGGCGATGACCCCATTGACTAGCTGGGTGGCGGGGACGCCGCCGTCCGGCCGCTGAGCCCGCCAGGGCGCACCTGGCCGGACCAACCGGCGGCGCCGCTGTCCTACCGTGGAGGCATGACCGGATGGAACAGCCTGCCGCCCGCGCTGCCGCCGCACGGCACGGTGCTGGCCTGGGCGCGAGGCTGCCGGTGTGATGAGTGTGAACGCGAGTACGAGCGTTTCGTGTCCGGACTGGCGCTGCGAGGGCCGCTGCGGCTTCCCGCTCAACCCGAGCCCCGCAAGCTGGACGCCGACACCCTCGCCCGGCTGGATCCGGCGGTGAGCGGGTCTGCGTGCCCGGTGTGCGGTGCGCTGCGCCGTCAGCGGTGCCGCAACCTGGCGTTCCCTCAGCATTTCGGGCCGACTCATCCTGAGCGGGGAATCAGCCCGTGACCCAGGGCCAGGCGGAAAGGGGGCGCCCGTGCGGTACCTGATCGTGGCCGAGGCCTACCGTGACCTGGAGCAGGTAAGCAGCCGGCTGGTGCTGACCGAGCGGCTGGCCGCGCTGCTCGCGCAGACCCCGGCAGGACTGCTGCCGGCCGTGTGTTACCTGTGCCAGGGGCTGATAGCGCCCGAGTTCGCCGGGGTGGACCTCGGCCTGGCCGAGAAGCTCGCCGTCCGCGCGGTGGCCACCGCGGCCGGCTCCGATGCCGTGCAGGTTGCCGCCCTGGTCCGGGAGACCGGCGACCTGGGCCAGGCCGCGGAGCGGCTGCTGACCCTGCCCGGGGCCGGTGACCGGGCGGCGAGCCTGGAGGTCACCGGTGTGGTGCGCACGCTGCGCGAGATCGCCGCCGCCGAGGGGCCGGGTTCGCAGGGCCGCAAGCTGGAGCTGCTGGCCGGGCTGCTCACCGAGGCCACCCCGCTGGAGGCCCGCTACCTGCTGCGCCTGGTGACCAGGAACCTGCGGCTGGGCATCGGCACGCCCACCATCCTGGACGCGCTGGCCCAGGTGCACGCGGGCGGCAAGGCCGCCAGGCCGGTGCTGGAGCGCGGCTACAACATCTGCTGTGACCTCGGCAAAGTAGCCGCCACCCTGGTGAGCGGCGGGCTGGCCGCGGTGGTAGAGCTGCGGGTCCAGCCGGGCAACCCGGTGCGGGTCATGCTGGCTCAGCGGCTGGCCGACGCCGGGGAGATCCTGGCCCGGCTGGGCGGGCGGTGCGCGGCCGAGTACAAGTACGACGGGGTGCGGGTTCAGGCGCACCGCACCGCCGACGGGACGATCGAGCTGTTCACCCGGCGGCTTGAGCAGATATCCGACCAGTTCCCCGACGTCGTTGAGCTGCTGGCGGGGCTGAAGCCGGCCGAGGCGATCCTCGAAGGGGAGGTCGTGGCGTACGACGCGGCCGCGGCCGAGCTGCGGCCGTTCGGCGAGGTCATGCTGCGCCGCCGTAAGCACGGCATCGACCAGGCGGTCATGGACGTGCCGGTGGGCCTGTTCTGCTTCGAGCTGCTGTACGCCGACGGCGAGGACCTGACCATGCTGCCGTATCCGCAGCGGCGTGCCGCGCTCGAGGCGGCCCTCACCCTCTCGCCCCGGCTGCGGCTCGCCACCGCCGCCGAGGTCACCGGCCCGGCCGAGCTGGACGCGATGTTCGCCCAGGCGGTCACCGACGGGTGCGAGGGGCTGGTGTGCAAGTCCACCGGGCCGGATTCGGCCTACCAGGCCGGGGCGCGCGGCTGGCAGTGGATCAAGCTCAAGCGGGACTACCGGACCGAGCTGGCCGACACCGTCGACCTGGTCGTCATCGGCGCGTTCGCCGGGCGCGGCCGCCGCGCCGGGGTCTACGGCGCGGTGCTGCTGGCCGCCTACGACGCGGCCGCCGGCGTGTTCCGCGCCGTGACCAAGTGCGGCGCCGGGTTCTCCGATGCCGACCTGGCCGCGCTGCCCGCCCGGCTGGCGCCGCTGCTCAGCCCGCACAAGCCCGCCCGGGTCGACGCGCGCCAGGAGCCGGACGCCTGGTTCGAGCCCGGCCTGGTCCTCGAAGTCCTCAGTGCCGAGCTGACTTTGTCCCCGAACTACACCGCCGCCTGGGGCCAGATCGACGACGACGCCGGGCTGGCCATGCGCTTTCCCCGGTTCACCGGGCGGTGGCGCGACGACAAGGCCCCAGAGGACGCCACCACCACCCGGGAGCTGGCCGAGTTGTTCCTCACCGCCGGGCGCAAGCCCGCGAGCGGCTAGCTGCGCTATCACCGGTCCGGGTAAGCGCCGCCGCGGGTTCGTGGCTAGCGCTTGGGCGGGAGAGAGCGTGCGTACCCGGTACCCCGTTCTACCCACGGGATGAGCTGCTCGTCGGTGCGCAGATCGGCGGAACTGACGCGCAGCCATCCGGGCATCGCCCGCCCGCGCATCTCCGCCAGGCTGGCAGTTGTCGTGGCCGTCAGGGCGTCAGACTGCCGCGGGTCAACGCGGACCATGGCGCCGCCCTCGCCGCTGGCGGCGATGGCCATGTTGCCGCCGATGAGGAAGGCCAGCCCGCCGAACATCTTCCGCTCCGTCAGGTCAGGATCGCCGCCGATGAGCCGCCGGATCCGGCCCGCGAGTTCCTCGTCATAGGCCATGCTGGTGAGCCTACCGAGCGCCGCGGAAAACGTGCGCCGGCCCGGAGCCGCCCCATCCAGCAGCCTAGGCCGCGGCCCGCAAAGATCATCCGCTGGGCCACCGGTTCGTTGATCACGCCGGCCGCCGGGCCGTGTTCGTCCTCATAGGCCAGGAGGTTGCCGGACAGCGGGATCCGGCTGGCGAAATAGGTCGTGCCGTCGATCGGGTCGATGATCCACCGGCGGCCCGACGACCCGGCGATGCTGCCGCTCTCCTCCCCGTAGATCCCGTCGTCCGGTGCATGACGAGAGCAGTTCTGCGCGCATCAGGTCCTCGACGGCCACATCCACCAGGCGCTGGTAGCCAGGCGCAGACCCTAGTCGTGCACCGCGGCGCTCCGGTGACCCATCGCCGGTGACCAGCTAGCTGACGTCACAAGGCACTGTCCTCTGGCGGCAGTGCCCTGGGCTGATACGGGCGGATCCTGGCAGCGGAGGTGGACTGTCCGGCTGGACAACAGCGCAGAGTAGTCGCTCGACGCCCAGTTATGGGCGGTCCCGCCGCACCCGACGTGCAGGGCGTAAGACCCGGCATGCGGCAGCCGGTAGCTGAAGGTTCCCCTGGAGCCGATGGGATAACTGAAACCAGAGGTGCCGGGCGGGCCGAGGTGGGCAAGGCCTGAGTCGGCCTGGCCGGTGGAGGCGGCGACCCAGACCCCGACCACCGGCTGGCCTGATGTACAAGCAACTGAGCCAGTAACCGTCGTACCGTTCTGGCCGCCCAGGATCTGCGACATGAGGTAGATCCCGGTAGCGAGCAGCGCAACAGCGATCAACGGCGCTGTGACGGAGATCCTGAGGAGGCCGGGCCTCAGCTGCCACCGCCTCGTTCGCCGCGCCGGGCCGGGACCGGCTGGCGCGGACGTCCTGCTCGCGAGCTGGGTCGCGAGCAGCCGGAACATGACCTCGGCGGAGGCACGGGCGGCGAAGGGCTTGTAACGATCGTTCTTGCGCGGGTCGGCGTGATCCATGACGCCCTTGACGACGATCCAGGTCAGGTCGCCGCGGCTGCTGGCCGTGCGCGCCACTGTCGCCGCCTCCATCTCCAGCCCTACGACCGTCTCCGCTCCCGGCGCTCGCAGCTGGTCCCAGGTCAGGCCGTCCTCGACGACGAGGTCGCCGCTGGCCATCGGCCCGGCCACGACCCGGAACGGCAACGTCCGCGGCGAGCTGACATCGAGGTACCGCACCCGCCGGACGTACTCGCGTCCCGCCCTGGTTAGCCGCGGGCGGTCGACCGGCACGGTGATCAGTCCCCCGGACTCCAGCCGGGCCAGCATTGCCGCCCATTCCTCGTCGGCGATGTACCGGGAGCGGCCCCGGTCCGCCCGGGGGTCCTCCCGGGCAAGGAGGCGCTCCAGCACCCAGCGCCGTGCCTCCTCCTCGCTCGGCGGACCGTTGGTGCTCAGGCCCGTCAATGGCAGATCCTGGGCGGCCCGAATCCAGCTCTCGCGCGCCGGGATCTGGCGGTGACAGGGATGAAACCCGGCTGCGCTCTGCTTTCCTTCCTGATAGCGGTAGGTGAAACTGGCGACAATCACATCGCCGAGCAGCACCTTCGCCGGGTTACCCGCGCAGACGCCGCTCATCGCCAGGCAACGCGGGCGCAGCCGTTCGGCCAGTAAGCCAGCGACCGCGCCGGTCGCCGTGCCGCCCTTCTGGACCGGGCGAGCCAGCGCGACCGTGAGGGCACCGCCGCCGGCCAGCCGGTATTCGCCCAGGTGGTACGGAGGAGGGTCCTCGTTATGCTCCTCCCAGCTCGCCACGCCAGGATCAGCTGCGGTACCGCGGCTGGCAACATCCCGCGCCGCGTCGAACTCCTCCTGCAGCGCGGTGACCACCAGCACGTCGACCTCAGCCATCGCGGGCCTCCCGGTGTAAGTAGCGTAGGCGGCGGGGCGGCGGGCCGGGTTCGGGGCTGAGGATCCGCATGGCCAGGCCGACCACGGCGCCGGCCAGGAAGCCGAAGATGTGGGCCAGGTAGGCGACTGACCCGGCGCCGGAGGTGGTGACGCCCACCGAGTACACCCACTGCAGCACGAACCACAGGCCCAGGACGAGCCAGGCGGGAATGCGCAGCGGCAGGAACAGCAGGAACGGCACCAGACTCCAGACCCTGGCCCTTGGGTACAGCACCAGGTAGGCACCCAGCACCCCGGCGATCGCGCCGGACGCGCCGATCAGCGGCGAGGTGGAGGCCGGGTAGATCGCCGCGAACCCGTACGCGGCCACGTAGCCGCAGCCCAGGTAGAAGATCAGGAACGGCAGCTTGCGCATCCGGTCCTCGACGTTGTTGCCGAACACCACCAGGAACAGCATGTTGCCGAGCAGGTGCAGCCAGCCCGCGTGCAGGAACATCGACCACAGCACCGACAGCGGCGGCGACTTGCGGTAGCCCGGCTTGCCCAGCAGGCAGCTGCCCGGGTGGCCGGGGGCGAGCTGGCCGGTCGGGACCAGCCGCAGCGGCCTGTCGGTGACCAGCTCGTGCGGGATCGCGGCGTACCGGTCATAGAACGCCGCCTGGTGGCACAGCGCGGCCGGCCCGGGCTGCGCGGCCATCACGCCGATCGACACCGGGGTCAGCAGCAGGACCACGACGTTGGCCGCGACCAGCGCGTAGGTAACCCAGGGCGTCCGGCGCAGCGGGTTCAGGTCATGGACGGGAATCACCACGCTGCCATAGTGCCCGACCAGCCCGGTCAGCGGCAGTGCCCGCGCGCGGTGCCGGTGCGCGGTGCCGGTGCGCGGTGCCGGTGCGCGGCAACCCGGGGGAGTGGCTGGCGGGGTCAGGACCGCTGACCGGCCCTGGCGGGGCCTGCTGCCGCCGCGGCGGCCGGGCTGGGCCCGCCGGGCAGCACGCCGGACGCGACCTTCACCGCCAGGTCACCGGGCCGGACCGGGCCCGCGGTGACCACGCTGGTGTTCATCCCGCGCAGCCGCAGCTTCCTGCCGGTCCTGGAGTTCACGAACCGCATCGCGTCGGCGCCGAACCGCTCGACGAACTTCGCGCAGCCCAGGTGCGGGGCCGCGGAAACCCGCAGCACCGCGCCGCCGACCATGAGCAGCGAGCCTGGCGGCAGGTTGGCCACGCTCAGGTCGAGGTCAACGAAAAGCTGGTCACCGGCCAGCGGCATCCGGTCCTGGCCGCCGCTGACCAGCTCGGCGATCCGGGCGTTCATCACCGTCACCTGCTTGTCCGGGTCCGCCGAGCCGCCGGGGGTTTGCCTGCTGCCGCGCTCCAGCCAGTTGTCCCCGGCCAGCCCGGTGACCAGGTCGAGCCTGGCCTGGCTCGCCACCTCCCGCTGCCCGGTCCGCGGGCGGCGGACCACCAGGATGACGCGGCCGCGGTCGGGCGGAGAATCGCGGACGCGGTCAAGCCCGGCGAGCAGGCGCTCGGGCGACAGATGCCTCACGCCCCGATTCTCCCGGCCCGCCGCCCGGCTGGCCAGCAGATTTTCCGGCCATCGGCGGCTACCGCCGAGAGCGGCCTTTATCAGGCATCATCCAAAGAACGTATGCCAGCCACCGCAATTGCGGGTTTAGTTCACCGGCCAGCTGTCTAGCATTAAGGTATGCCGCCTGATATGGGTCCACAGCCAGCGGGCGTTCTGGAGGGAACGGCGGAGGCCACCTTCGCGCGGGTGCTGCGCGGATATGACACGCATCAGGTGAATGAGTACCTGCGGCAGCTGGCAGGCGAGCTGCGCCAGCTGCAGGACCGGGCCGGTGCGCTGCGCGAGCAGCTGGCCAGCAGGCAGGAGGAGCTCCGCGGGCAGGACGGCCAGGACACCTCCGCGCCAGAGACGCGGATCGGCAGGCAGCTGCGGCTGGCCGAGGAACAGAAGGCCGAGATCCTGCAGGAAGCCAGGTCCGCCGCGGAGAAGCTCGGCGCCGACGCGAAGACCCAGGCCGAGCAGGAGCGGACGGCCGCCGGGCAGGAGGCAGCCGCGGCCCGGGCGGCGGCCAGGCGGGAAACGCAGGAACTGCGGGCGGTCACCGTGACGCAGGCGCGGGAGCTGACCGCCACCGCCCGGCAGGAGGCCGCCGAGCTGGCCGAGACGACCCGGCAGAAGACCGCGCAGCGGCGCGCCGACGCCGAGCGTGAGGTGACCGAGCAGCGCACCGCGGCGGCCGCAGAGCTCGCCGGGATGCAGGACACCGCGCGGCGCGAGACCGCCAGCCAGAAGCAGGCGGCTGAGCAGCAGCGGGACGAGCAGATGGCCGCCGCCAGGAAGGAAGCCGACGACCTGCTGACCGCCGCCCGCCAGGCGCTGGAAGAGACCACGGCGCGGCAGGCGAAAGAGCAGGCCGAGTTCGAGACCGCGTTCGCCGCCCGGCGCGAGCAGGCCGAGCAGGCCGAGGCGGAACGGCTCGCCGAGGCCAAGGGGACAACCCAGCAGCTCGTCTCCCTGGCAGCCGAGGAGGCGGCGAGCGCCGAGCAGCGCGCCAGCACCGCCGGCGGCCGGGCCGAGCAGGCCGGCCGGGACGCCGACCAGCATCGCAGGCGGCTGCTCGGCGGGGCGCGGAAGAACGCCGACCGGATCACCGAGCGGGCCCAGGCCCAGGCCGACCAGCTGCTGGCCGCCGCCAGGGCCGAGGCGGACCGGCAGCGTGCCACCACCCAGCGCTATATCGACGAGCTGACCAGGCAGAAGGACAGCGTGGCCGCCGACCTCGCGGAGATCAGCGAGCTGCTCGGCACGCAGCTACCGAAGATCACCGTGGCGCTGCGGCGCTCGCCGGCCCGGCGCGCCCCTCGCGAGGGCGGGGCCGCGCCCGGCTAGGGCCTGACTAGCGGACGGCGGCGGACGAGCCGGCCGCCGCCAGCTCGCGGCCGGTCCCGGCCCGGTAGGCCGGGCGGTGCACCGGCCGGATCTTCCACACCTCGCACCCGCTCAGCGCCAGGCTGTCCTGCGACCACAGGTCGGGCAGCCGGTGCCGGACCGCGAACGACACCGCCTCCAGCCGGGAGTGCACGCCGAGCTTGGTGAGCACGGACTGCAGGTGGGTGCGCACCGTGGTCCTGGACACCCCCAGGCGCTGAACCATCGCGGTGGTGTCGAGCCCTTCCAGCAGCATCAGCAGGCACTCCCGTTCCCGGCTGGTGAGCTGGGCAGCCAGCCGGAGCCCCGCGTCGGCGGGCGCCTGACGGCGGGCGGGCGGGGCGGCGGGCACGTCGACCACGGTCTCGCCGCGCCCGATCCTGGCCAGCGCCGAGACCACCGCCGCCAGCCCGCGTGACTGGTGCACGTAACCGCGGGCCCCGGCGTCCAGTGCCCGGGTGACCGCGGGCGCGCCCAGGTCGGCGCCGAGCACCAGGACCGCGGTGTCGCAGCACTGCGCGCGTACCCGGCCGATGATCTCGCCCGCCTCCTCGTCGGTCGGCGGCGCGCGGTCGACCAGGCACGCGTCCGGCCGCTCGCGCCGGACGCTGGCGACCATCTCGGCGCGGCTGCCCGCCACCGCCCTGATCACGTACCCGTGCTGAGCCAGCGCGGTGGACAGGGCGTCCAGGAAAACCAGGTGATCTTCGCCGAGTACCAGGCTCGTCACCGGCCAGCACCTGCCCGTCGCGGCAGGCGGCCAGGCACCTGGCCGTCGTTCATCCACTCCACTGCTGTCTCCCCCCAGCGCCGCCAGACCACTACCCGGCCCTGCTCCCGCCTCCGGCCGGTAATAACGTAAGAACCGTGCGAACAGCAATTTAGCGGTTGCGCGGTTACCTACATTGATAAGACGCCCATACACCCGCGTTCGTTTACGAATTGTTTGCGCGGGACTGGCGCTGACGGCATGTCCTGGGCCTTCTTTCGGTTTTTCCCGAAATGCTCACGTCGTTCCCAGTTGCACCAGCTTGGCCGGGAATCTGGTCAGGCCCGGGCGGCCGCGGGCACGGCCGGGCCGTCGGCGTAGGCGGCGGTGAGCGCGTCGCGCAGGTCCTGCTGCCGGTACTGGCCGGCCACCCGGGCGTGCGCGGCGGCGGCCATCGCGACGGCGGCCCGCGGCGAGTCGAGCAGGTGACCGATCGCCGCGGCCAGCAGCGCGGGCCGGCCCGGCGGCACCAGCAGCCCGGTCGAGCCGGGCAGCACCAGGTCGGGCACGGCGTTCACGGCCGTCGCGACGACAGGCACGCCGCAGATCATCGCCTCCACGATCGCGGTCGGCAGGCCCTCATACCGGCTGGGCAGCACGAACACGTCCAGGGCCGGCAGCACCCGCAGGATGTCGGCGCGCTGGCCGGCCAGCAGCACCCGGGGGGAGCGCGCGCGGCCGGCCCGCCGGGACAGTCGCCCGGCCAGCTCGCCGCCGCCGATCCAGACCCCGGTCACGCCGGGCCGCCCGAGCGCGGCGAGCGCGGCGGCCAGGTCCTCAGGGGCCTTCTGGTAGGTGAGCCGGCCGACCGATCCGACCACCACGCCGGTCTCCGGCAGGCCGAGCGCGCGCCTGGCCCGGCGGCGGGCCGCCGGGTCGCGGGCGGACATCGCGGCGGCGTCGCGGTCCGGCCCGTCCACCACCACGCCGATCGTGGCGATCCGGCCGGGGGCGATCAGCTCGCGCCGCACCGCCTCGGCGGCCACGCCGCTGCCCACGCACAGCGCCAGGTCGGTGATCCGGCCGAGCCGCCGCTCGATGGTGACATAGGCCAGCCGCCGCGGTGGCGCCTGAAACTGGTGGAACGCGAATCCGTGGTAGGTGTGCACGACCCGGGGAATCCCGGCCCGGCGGGCGGCCATCCGGCCGATCGCGCCGGCCTTGGAGCAGTGCGTGTGGACCACCCCGAAGCCCCGCTGCGCCAGCAGCCGGGTCAGCCGCCGCAGCGCCAGCAGGTCGCTGCGGACCGCGATGGGCGCGCGCAGCGCGGGCTCGACCAGCACCTCGATGCCGGAGCTGGCGGCCTCCTCCAGCAGCCCGTCGCCGCTGCCGGTCACGATCACCGGCCGGAACGCGGCGCCGTCGGCGGCCTGCGCGCCGCGCAGCGCGAGCTGGCCCGCCCCGCCTTCCAGCCGGGTGATGACGGTCGCCACCAGGACCGGCGCGGTCACCGGCGGCGCTGGCCGGCCGACCCGATCGGCACGGCGGTCCCGGCCCGGCCGGCCGGCGGATGCACGGCATGCTGGCTGGCCGGGCGCTCGGGCGGGCGCAGGCCGGCCGCACGGGCGATCCGCACCGCCTGCAGCCGGGTGTGCACGTCCAGCTTGCTGAAGATGCTGCGGGTGTGGGTGCGCACCGTGTCGGGGGAGATCAGCAGCTCGGCCGCGATCTGCTGGCCGTGCTTGCCTTCCACCATGCTGGCCAGCACGTCCCGCTCGCGCGGGCTGAGCACGTCCAGCGGGTTGGACTCCTGGCCGGCCCGGCGGATGTCGTCGCGCAGCTGGCGCAGCACCTCGCCGAGAATCTGCGGCGGGTACCAGGAGCTGCCCGCGCACACGCCGCGGATGACCGACTCCAGCTCCGCCGCGCCCTGGGTCCTGGACACCCAGGCGTCCGCCCCCGCCCTGGCCGCGTCCACCGCCTCCCTGACGTCGTCGTCGGCGCTGACGATCACCACGTGCCCGGCCGGCCAGGCTTCCTGCAGCTGCTGCACCAGCCCGGCCACCGCGAGGCCGGCCGGGCGGGCATGGATCACGATGACGTCGGGCCGCCGCCAGCTCACCAGCTGGCTGAGCCGGGGGTCGGTGCTGGTGCAGGTGTCGGCGACCGAAAGGTCGGGCGCGGCCGACAGCCGGGACGCGAGCGCCTCGGTGACCATCCGGTAGTCACCGACCAGAACCAGCCGCAATACGTCCACATCGCCACTATGACCGGCGCCGGCCGGGCTGTCCTCATACCAATGAATGACTTCGTGCAATCCCGCTGCGCGATGAACAAGCCCGCCCTGATGGCTTAGCTTTCGGGCAGTGCCGCGTCCGAAGTGCCGCGTCCGAGCAGACCATCCGGGAGCCAGTCATTTCCAGCGTCAGGGCACCGCTCGTGTACATGTACCACTCCGTCACCAGGTACGAGGCGGACCCGTACCTGGTGACAGTGACGCCGCGGCGGTTCGAGCAGCAGATGGACTGGCTGCGGCGGCGTGGCCGCCGCGGGGTCAGCATGCGCGAGCTGCTCGCGGCCCGGCGGGCCGGCTCGGCGGCCGGCCTGGTCGGGCTCACCTTCGACGACGGCTACGCCGACTTCGCCGGCAACGTGGCGCCGGTGCTGGCCAGCCACGGGTTCAGCGCGACCTTGTTCCCCATCGCGGGCCGGCTCGGCGGCGACAACGAGTGGGACCCGGACGGCCCGCGCAAGCCGCTGCTCACCGGGCCGCAGCTGGCCGGGCTGGCCGGGCCTGGCATCGAGATCGGCTCGCACGGCATGCGGCACGTCCGGCTGGCCTCGGTCAGCGACGACGAACTGGTCCGCGAGGTGGCCGGCAGCAGGAGCCTGCTGCGCGACATCAGCGGGCAGCAGGTCGCCGGGTTCTGCTATCCCTACGGCGACCTCGACAGCCGGGTGGTCGCCGCGGTGCGCAGGGCCGGCTACGAGTACGGGTGCGCGATCTGGCGGTCCGGGCTCACCGGGACGTACGCGCTGCCGCGCACCTTCGTCGGCGAGCGTGACACCGGGCCCCGGCTGCGGGCCAAGGCGGTCCGGCACCGGATCGGCGGGCTGCGGTGAGCAGCACGGCCCGCAAGGCGGCACCGCCCGGGCCCACGGCGGCCGACGGTCCCGGGCCGCTGGCGGGCCGGTCCCGCCGCCGCGGCGCCGACGGCCGCCGCGGGCCAGCTGGCCCCGGCCCGCCGGACGGGCCGCTGGCCGCGGCGGCCGCCGGGTTCACCGGCGGCGACCCGGCCGGGCAGCAAGCCGGGCTGCACGCCCTGGAGCAGCTCGCGGACCAAGATCCCGCGGCCCGCCAGCAGTGCGTCGACCTGCTCTGCGCCGCGGTGCGGGCCGCGCCGCCGGACCGGCCGCCGCCCGCCGGGAGCGAGGAACAGCAGCAGGACTGGCGGGCCAGCCGGGAGCGGCGGCAGGCCGTGCTCGCGGTGCTCACCGCGCACCTGCGCGACGACGCCGCGGTGTCCTGGCGCGGCTGCGACCTGGACTTCACCGGCATCGTCGTGGACGAGCCCGAGGCCAGCCCGGCGCCGGGCGCGGCGCTGTCGCCGGTCAGCTTCGCGGGGGTCACCTTCGACGGCGGCAAGGTCAGCTTCGCCGGGGGCCGGTTCAGCGGCGGCGAGCTGAGCTTCGCCGGGGTGACGTTCGCCGGGGGAGAGGTCAGCTTCGCGGGCGCGAGCTTCACCGGGACGCGGGTGTCGCTGCTCAGCGCGGAGTTCGGCGGCGGCGCGGTCAGCTTCGCCGGGGCCCAGTTCGGCGGCGGCAAGGTCAGCTTCACCGGCGCCGTGTTCAGCGGGGCCGACGTCGACTTCACCGACGTCACCTTCAGCGCCGGCGAGACCAGCTTCACCGGGGCCGGCTTCACCGGCGGCAAGGTCAGGTTCACCGACGCGAAGTTCGCCGGCGGGATCGTCTCGCTGGCCCGGGCGCACTTCGCCGGCACCGAGGTCAGCTTCGCCGGGGCCAGGTTCACCGGGACCAGGCTGTCGCTGGTCGGGGCGGACTTCACCGGCGGTGAGGTCAGCTTCGCCGGGGCCGAGTTCGGCGGCGGCAAGATCAGCTTCACCGCGGCCGTGTTCTCCGGCGGCATGGTCGGCTTCCTCGGCGCCAGGTTCACCGGCGGCTACACCAGCTTCCTGGCGGCGATGTTCTCCGGCAGCGAGATCGGCTTCATGGACGCCGAGTTCACCGGCGGCGAGGTCGGTTTCGTGGACGCGAAATTCTGCGGCGGCGAGGTCAGCTTCGTCGGGGCCGAGTTCACCGGCGGCGAGGTGAGCTTCACCAGCGCCGCCTTCGCCCAGGGCACGGTCAGCTTCGTGGCCGCCGAGTTCGACGGCGGCGAGGTGCGGTTCCCCTGGGCCGAGTTCGGCGGCGCCGCCGTGCGCTTCGCCAGCGCCAGCTTCAACGGCGGAACGGTGAGCTTCAGCCGGTCCCGGTTCAGCGGCGGCGAGGTGGACTTCACCAGCGCGACGTTCAGCGGCGGGTTCGTCGACCTGTCGCAGGCGCTGACCTGGGTCGTGCCGCCGCAGTTCGACCGGGTCACGCACCCGATCGGGCTGCTGCTGCCAGCCGCCGCCGGCGAGACGGCCTGACCGGCCGGGCGGGAGGCGAGCCGATGAGACGAGCAGCACGGGCCGCCGCGGCGCTGCTGGCGTGCCTGGCCGGGGTGACCCTGGCGCTGCCGGCCGGCCCGGCGCTGGCCAGCCACCACCGGGCCGGGCCGCCGCCGGCGACCGCGCGGCCTGCCCGGACCATCGTCACGTTCGCCTGGGGCGGCGGGCTGGCCTCGCAGATGGCCGCCATGCCGATCCTGCGCCGCTACGGCATGCGGGCGACCTACTTCGTGCCCTCGGGCCTGGTGTGCATGCAGGCCGCGGCCCAGTGCAAGGCGACCTCGCCGTACCTGACCATCGGCGACGTGCGGGCGCTCGCGGCGGGCGGCAACGAGATCGGCGGGCTGAGCTTGCTGCACCTGCAGCTGGCCAGCCTGCCGGCCGCCGAGGCCAAGCGGGAGATCTGCGACGACCGGGCGAACCTGCTGCGCTGGGGATTCGAGCCGGCCGACTTCGCCTACCCGTTCGCCACCGTGACCGCGCGGATGGAGCGGCTCACCCGGCAGTGCGGGTACAACTCGGGCCTGGGCACCGGCCAGCTGCGCGGCGCCGGGCTGTGCCGGACCTGCGGGTTCGCCGAGACCACCCCGCCCGCCGACCGGTATGACCTGCGCACCCCGATCGAGGTGAACTCGGTCGGCACCAGCTGGACCGCCGGCACCTACCAGTCCATCGTCCGCGCCGCGCAGGCGCACGGCGGCGGCTGGGTGATCTTCACCATCCACGGCGTGTGCCCGCGCACCTGCGCGCTCGGGGTGACCCCCGGCATGCTCACCCAGGTGGTCAGCTGGCTGCGCGGCCAGCAGGCGCACGGGGTCGTGGTGCGGACCATCCGCCAGGTGGTCGGCGGGCCGCTGCGGCCGGCCGTGCGCGGGCCCGCGCCGCGCCCCTTCCCGCCGCCCGGGATCGCGAACGCGCAGCTGAAGGCCCGTTCCGGCAGCGGAGCGCCCGCCTGCTTCCAGCAGGCCGTGTACGGCGGCACCGCCGCCACGTTCGGCTACGACCCGGCCGGCGGGCCGCACGGCGGGCCGGCCGAGACCGTGCGCATCACCCGGATCGGCCACGGCAACGCCAAGCTGCTGCCCGCACTCGACCTCGGCCAGTGCGCGCCGCAGGTGCGGCCGGGCCGCGGCTACCGGGCGGCGCTCTGGTACAAGTCCGACCGCCCGGTGCAGCTGGAGCTGTACTACCGGAACGCGGCCGGCGCCTGGTCGTACTGGACCACCAGCACCACGTTCCCGGCCACGGCCGGCTGGCGGCAGGCGGCCTGGACCACCCCCAAGACCCCGCCAGGCGCCACCGCGGTCAGCTTCGGGCTGACCGCCAGGACGGCCGCGACGATCACCACCACCGGCTACAGCCTCGCCCCGGCCAAGAGCCACGCGATGCCGCTGCTGCTCGGCGCGCTGGCGTTCCTGCTGGTCGCGGGGGCGCTGATCGGGCGCGGGCAGTACCGGTACGTGAAGTACGCCCGGGCCGAGCAGGCCGAGCAGGAACAGCAGGAGCAGGACCGGATGCGGCTGGCCTGAGCCGCCCGCGTGCGGGCTCAGCCGGAGGCCTGGCGTTCTGCCTGTTTCCAGGCCGCGGCGGCCGCGGCGGGCTGCGCGGGCAGCGCCGCGCCGCGCCGGGCCCGGCGGCGGGCCGGGCTCTTCCAGACCCCGTTGGAGCTGGCCAGCCAGGCCAGCGGGATGGCCTGCAGCCCGATGAACGCGTCCAGCACCCGCATGAACGGGAAGAAGACCGCCGACAGCAGCAGCCGCGGCCGCCGTTCGGCCAGCGTCACCAGGCAGGTCATGGCGAAGTCGGGCACGCCCACGCCGTAGAGGATCCGCGGCAGCGTCACGTGCGCGGACACCGCCGCGTACACCGGGCCGAGCACCGGCATGGTCAGCGTGGCGCTGGAGATGTGCGGCAGCATCAGCACCGCGATCAGCGGCGGCAGCGTGATGAACAGCAGGCAGGAGGTGACCAGCTCGGTCAGCGACAGCGCCAGCATGGCGGTGAACAGGTTCAGCCTCGGCGGGTGCCGCCGCACCGTCTGCCACAGCCCGAGCGCCCAGCGCCGGGTCTGGCGGATGTAGTCATGCAGGTTGTCGGGGTCCTGGGTGACCGCGACCGCGCCGAGGGTGAAGCCGACGTGGCCCAGCCGCCGCTGGTAGACCTCGAACGTCATGTTGAAGTCCTCGATCACCAGGCCCGGCGGGTTCATCTCCATCCGCGGCAGCACCGCGGTCCGGTAGATGCTGGCGAACCCGGGCACGATCGGGGTGGCGTTCAGGAACCTGGATGTCTGGCCGAACTTCAGCACCCGCTGGCCGACCGCGTAGATCCGCATCCGGTGCCCGGTCAGCATGTTGCCCAGCGGGGACAGCACCCGGTGGGTGTCGGTCCGCACGCAGCCGGCCACCGCGACCACCTTGGGCGAGTCGAACAGCGGCAGCGCCGCGGCGAAGTAGCCGGGCTGCACCCTGGTGTCGGCGTCCAGCAGCATCACCACCGGGAACCGTTCCACCAGCTTGAACCGCTCGACCGCCTCGGCAAGCGCCCCGGCCTTGCCGACGTTGCGCCGGGTCTTGATCGCCTTCACCCCGGCGCCCATGGCCCGTTCCAGCGTGTCGTCGGTGGACCCGTCGGACACCACGTGGATGTTCTTGCGCGGCACCAGCTTGGTGATCGCGTCCAGGCTGTCCTCGATGACGGCGCTCTCGTTGTGCGCGGGGATCAGCACGGCCACGTCGTCCACGGTCAGGTTGACCTGCCGGGCCCGCCGCCCGGCCGGGTGGTGGCGGAGCGCGACGACGTTGCCGGCCGCCCGGGCCGGGCGGCGCGACAGCATCCGGCCCAGCGACCGCGCCGCCTGGTCAGCGAGCCGGAGCAGGCCGACCGAGCCCCAGAGGGTGAAGTTGGCGCCGAAGACCAGCAGCGCGACCCCCCACCACGGCATCATGACGTGCTCCGGGCGGACGGCCCGGACGGCTGCGAGCCGGCCGGCAGCGCCTGCCGCAGGGCCGGCCAGGTGCCCGGGTCCGCGTTGCCGTACAGCCACAGGTACACCCCGCCGATCCCGGCCGTCCTGGCCAGCTCGAATTTCGCCCTGGAGCTGCGGGCGTCCTCGAACCAGACGGTGTGCGGCCGGCCGGCCGCGTCGGTGTAGCGGAACCACGGCGCCTGGCTGGCGGCGCTGTAGCGGACCCGGACCCCGGCCCTGCGGGCCCGCGCGGCCGCCTGCTGCCAGGTGATCCCGGTGCCCTGCCCGCCGGTCCAGTCGTAGCCGTAGGCGGGCACGCCGAGGATGATCTTGCGGGCGGGGATCTGGGTCCTGGCGTAGGTCAGCACGGCGGTCAGCCAGCCGACCGGCGCGACCGGGCCGGGCGGCGAGGTCGCCCAGTGGTAGTCGTAACCCATCAGCCGCACCTGGTCGGCCACCCGGCCGATCGCCGCGTAGTCCTGCGCCAGGTTGCGCGGCGCGTAGCCGGCGTCGCTGGCCTTGGCGAACAGCGCGACCGAGAGGATCTTCCCGCTGGCGTGCAGCGCCGTGGCCAGGGCGGTGATGAAGCCGGTGAAGGCCTGCCGGTCGGCGGCGTGCAGGTCCTCGTAGTCGATGTCGATGCCCGCGTAGTGCTGGGCGTTCACCAGCGCGACGATGTCGGCGACGTGCCGGGCCGTCAGTGCCTGGTCATGCAGGATGCGGCCCACCGCCGGGTAGCTGAACCCGCCCTGGGCGTCGACGTTGGCCAGCGTGGGCACCAGCGGCAGGCCGCGGGCGCGCAGCTGGCCCAGCGACGCGGACAGCGCGGCCTGGCTGATGCCCGGGTCGAGCCGGACCTGGCCGCCGGCGCTGACCCGGTAGATCCACGGGGACGCCTCGTTGACGTCGGACCGGTTCGCCAGCACGCTGCCGGTGACCTGGCCGATGCTCCAGTACGGCAGCGAGGCCACCACCACGGGAATCCTGCCGCCGGGCCGGGCCGGGGCGGCGGCTGCGGGCGGGCTGGCTGCTGCCGTCCCGGCGGGCCTGGCGCCGTTGCTGGCCCCGGCGGCGGGGCGAGCGGCAGGCCCGGCCCGGCCCGGGCCGCTGAACGCGTGCACGGTCAGGATCACCGCCACGATGCCGGCCGGGATGACCGCCAGCCAGCCGCGGCCCGGCACCCGCCGGCCGTGCTGGCCGCCTGGCCGCCGGGGCAGCAGCACCGGCTCGGCCGACGGCCCCGCGGCCGGGTCCTCGCCAGCGGGGCCGGTGCCGGGGACCAGCGTGAGCCGGGGCCGCTCGCCCCGGCCGCGCCGCCCCGGCAGCCGCCGGCCCAGCCGCCTGGTGAGCCGGCCCGGGCCGGCCAGCAGCCGGCTGAGCTTCGCGGAGTGCGCGCGCACGACGGTGGCCCGGCGGTCATGAGGCCGCGGCGGCGAGACGCTGGCTGGCCTCCTGATCATCGATGACCGACCGGATGATGTCATCGAGGTCGCGCCGCGGCGCGAACCCGGCCAGCTGCCCGGCCAGGGTGGCGTCCGGGATCCGGCGCTGCATGTCCTCATAGCCGGGGCCGTAGGCGTCCAGGTAGGGCGTGTGCGTGATGACGCTGGACGAGCCGGTCGCGGCGATGATGCGCTCGGCCAGGCTGTTGATGGTGACCGGCTGGCTGTTGCCGAGGTTGACCGCCCGGCCGTAGGCCGCCGGGGTGGCGATCAGCCGGGTGAGGGCGGGGATCACGTCCAGCACGTGGCAGAAGCAGCGGATCTGCTCGCCGGTGCCGTACACGGTCAGCGGCTCGCCGCCGAGGGCCTGCCGGGTCAGCCGCGGGATCACCATGCCGTACCGGCCGGTCTGCCGCGGCCCCACGGTGTTGAAGAACCGGATGATCACCGCGCGCAGCCCGCGCTCCCGGCCGTAGGCGTCGATCAGGCTCTCGTCGATGGCCTTGGCCTCGGCGTAGCTCCAGCGCGACTTCAGCGGGGAGCCGATCACCCGGTCGTCGTCCTCGCGCAGCCCCGGCTTGGCGTTCTTGCCGTAAATCTCGCTGGTGGACGCGGCCAGCAGGACCGCGTCGTGCCGGCAGGCCGCGTCCACCACGTTCTCGGTGCCGTGGATGTTGGTGCGTAGGCTGTCCAGCGTCCGGTCCCTGATGACGAACGAGCCGACCGCGGCGGCCAGGTGATAGACCTGGTCACGCCCGGCGGTCAGGTCATCGACCAGGCCCTGGTCCAGGATCGAGCCCTGCACCAGGGTGAACCGGGGGTGGGCGGCCACCGCCGCCAGGTTCCCGGTCCGGCCGGTGCTCAGGTCATCGAGCCCGGTCACCTCGTTCCCCGCCGACAGCAGCGCCTCGACCAGATGCGATCCGATGAACCCGGCGGCGCCGGTTACGAAGATCTTCACCGCTGACCTTTCCCTGACTGTGCTTGTCGCGACTGTGCTTGTCGCGACTGGGCTTGCTAACGGGTCTCACTGGCCCTGCCGGGCCGGCTCGGGCTCGGGCGCGGGAACGGGTGCGGGTGCGGGTGCGGGCGCGGCGCGGCGGCGGCGCGGGCGCAGTAGCGTCCGCCGCTTCGGCTGGGCGGCGAGCCGCTCGTACAGGTCGTCGATCCGCGCGGTCACCGCGCTGATGCCGTACTCCTTCTCGACCGCGGGCTCGGGCAGCCGCTCCCGCTGCCCGGCGTGCACCTCCGGCGCCAGCGCCGCCCGCAGGCCGGCCACGGTGGAGGGCACCTGCCGGGCCCGGCTCACCTCCAGGCCGGCCAGCGCCGGGCAGGTGGTGTACAGCACGGGCAGGCCGTTGGCCAGCGCCTCCAGCACCGACAGCCCGAACGTCTCCTGCGCGGAGGAGGCGACGAACAGGTCCATCGCCGACAGCATCGCCGCCACGTCGTGCCGCTCCCCGGTGAAGATCACCTGACCGGTCACCCCGCACCGGGCCGCGGCCTGCGCCAGCGCGTCCTGCTCGTCGCCCTTGCCGACGATCATCAGCTTGACGCCGTCCCCGAGCAGCGCGGCGCTGGCCTCGATGACGAGGCCGAACTGCTTGTTCGGGTCCAGGCGGCCGAGCACGCCGATCACGTACTGGCCGGCCCCGATCCCGAACTCGGCCCGGATCCGGTCCCGCGCGCTGGCCTCGAACGCCACCCGGCCCAGGTCGACCCCGTTGGGGATGACCTCGATCCGGGAATCGCGCACCCCCCACCTGATCATCCGTTCCCTGACCGTCTCCGACACCGCGATCGTGGTGTCCGACATCCGCTCGGTGGCCAGGTACAGCGCCCGCACCCCGGCGGTCATCTCCCGGCGCTCGAGGTGGGTCTCGCCGATCGAGTGCTCGGTGGTGACGATGACCGGGGTGCCAGACAGCCAGGCGGCGGGCCGGCCGTAGACCTGCGAACGGTACAGGTGGCAGTGCACGACGTCGTAGCGGCCCGCCCGGATGACCCGGCGCAGCGCGGGCAGCGCGGACAGCTGGGTGTTGCGGGCCATCCCCAGGTCGGCGATCCGGGTCCCGTCCGCGCGGATCATGTCCGCGACCGGGCCCGGGTTGTACAGCGTCACCACGTCGCACTCGTGCCGGGTGTGCTGCAGGATCGAGCGCAGCTGCATCTCGGCGCCACCGACGCCCAGACCGGTGATGACATGCAGAACCTTCAACGCAGATCCTTTCCGGCAGCACCGCGCGGCAGGCTGCCCGCTCCAGTGACGGGGGAGTGCTTCATCGGGTGCCTGGCCGGGCCGGCCGGCGCAAGCCGACCAGCGAGCCGAACGTCGCGGCCAGGATCGCGGCGTCCAGCCACGGCGACCAGTTCTCGATGTAGGCGTTGTCCAGGCGCACCCGCTCGCGCACCGAGGTGTCGCCGTGCAGGCCGTGCACCTGGGCCCAGCCGGTGAGCCCGCCGCGCACCCGGTGCCGGTCGTCGTAGCGCGGGATCTCCCGGCCGAACCGCTCGGTGAAGTAGGGCCGCTCGGGCCGCGGCCCGACCAGCGACATCTGCCCGCGCAGCACGTTCACCAGCTGCGGCAGCTCGTCCAGGTGGGTGCCGCGCAGCCAGCGGGCCAGCCGGGTCAGCTCGAACGTCGGCACCACCCAGCAGGTGTCACTGCCGTCCCGCTCGGCCAGCGTGCGCAGCTTGAGTATCTGCGCGACCTTGCCCTGGCGGACCACCCGCGCCTGGCGGAACAGCACCGGCCCGGCGCCGCCCAGCCAGATCAGCAGGCCGAGCACCGCCAGCAGCGGGGCGGCCAGCGCGAGCAGGACCGCGGCCCCGGCCAGGTCGAGCGCGCGCTTGGCCGACCGGGCGGCTGGCCCGGGCCGGGGCCGCAGCGGCACCAGCGGGATGCCCCAGACCTCGTCCAGGCAGCCGCGCGGCGCGGTGATGCCCAGCTCGTGCAGCCGCGGCACCACGCAGACGTCGGCCCCCAGGTCCCGGCACCGGCGCAGCAGGCTGACCATGTCCTCGTCCCGGCCGCGGGGGAAGCAGACGATCACCCGGCGGATGCCGTGCTCGGCGACCACCTGCTCCAGCGCGGCGGGCGGGCCGAGGACGGGCAGGTCCAGCCGGCTGGCCAGCGCGATGGTGTCGAGGTAGCCCTGCGGCCGCAGGCCCAGCTCGGGGTGCTCGCGCAGCAGGCTGGCGAGCTGCTGGCCCACCTGGCCGGCCCCGACCAGCAGCGCGGGCTCGGCCAGCCGCCCGTGGCGGCGCGCGGCCCGCAGCGCGGCGCAGGCTAGTGCCCGGGCGGTGACCACCAGCGCGGCCGCCGCGCCGGCCGCCGCCGCGGCGTCGCGGCCGGGCAGGAACGCCACCAGGATCAGCGCGGGTGCCAGCACCGCCGCGAGCACCCGGCCGAGCTGATCGCAGGTCCGCGGGCAGATCCGCAGCCGGTGCAGCCCGCTGCCGGCGAGGGCCGCGAGCACCGCGCCGGCGTAGCCGGCCACCGCCAGCCCGCCGGGCCCGGCGGCCAGGCTGACTGGCCTGGCCGTCAGCCAGCCCCGTCCCGCCGCGAGCCAGCACAGCCCGGCGGCCGCGGCCAGCGCCGCGGCGTCGGCGCCGGGCAGCGCGGCGGCCAGCAGGGCCCGCTGCCCGGCCGGAAGCAGGGCCGGCCGGGCAGCGGGCGGGCCCGCGGGCAGCGCCGCGACCGCGAGCGCCGGCACTGGCTGGGAGGTGGTCATCGCGGGTGCTTAGACGACCGCGCGGTGCGGTGCGGCGTCGAACTGGTAGGTGGCGTCGAGCACCCGCGGGCACTGGCTGACCCAGCTGTAGTCCGCGCCAGGGTGGATGGTGTGCACGACCGCCAGGTCCCAGCGGCTGCCGCCGGGCGCGGGGCAGGAGGACAGCTCCCGCCCGCCGGGCAGCCGCAGCGACGGGATCAGCGGGTCGTAGTAGCTGACCTGCGCCCCGGCGTCCAGCAGATGGGCGATCAGCCCCAGGGCGGGGGACTCGCGCAGGTCCTGCACGCCCGCCTTGTAGCTGGCGCCGACCACGATCACCGCGGCGCCCGCCACCGGGAGGCCGTCGGCGGCCAGCACCTCGGCGGCCCGCTGCGCGACCCGGGCGGGCCGCAGGCTGATCAGCTTCATCGTGTGCTCGATCAGCGGGGACGGGCGGCCCTGCCGGCCGAGCTGCCAGAGCAGGTAGTGCGGGTCACAGGGGATGCAGTGCCCGCCGACCCCCGGGCCGGGCAGCGCGCCGAGGAAGCCGTAGGGCTTGGTGCCCGCGGCGAGGGTCACCTCGACCGGGTCCAGCCCCAGCGCGCCGCACGCGTCGGCGAACTCGTTGGCCAGCGCCAGTGACACGGCACGGAAGATGTTCTCGTACAGCTTGGTCGCCTCCGCGGCCTCCGGGGAGCTGACCAGGTACACGGTGTCGGTCAGCTGGCTGATCACCGCGGCCGCGCGCGCGGTGCAGGCGCCGGTGATCCCGCCGACCACCCGCGGGGTCTCCCGCTGCAGGTGGTCGTGGTTGCCGGGGTCGATCCGCTCCGGGCTGAAGGCCACGTACACCCCGGTCCCCGCGGCCAGGCCGCGCTCGGCCAGCGGCTGGGCCAGCAGCTCCCGGGTGGTGCCCGCGTAGGTCGTCGAGGTCAGGATCACGGTCTGCCCGGGCCGGGCGTGCGCCACCACGCTCGCGCACGCGCCGCGCAGCGCCGCCAGGTCGGGCACGTACTGGCCGTCCACCGGGGTCGGCACGCAGATGATCACCGCGTCGGCGGCCTTGACCGCGGACGGGTCGGCGGTCAGCTCCACCGACCCGTCGGCCAGCGCGGCGGTCAGCTCGGCCTGGTCGGAGCTGGTCAGGTCGGCCTGCCCGGCGGCGATCTCGTCCAGCCGCCGCTGGCTCAGGTCCAGGCCGATGATCCGCTTGCACCGGCCGTGCAGCGCGATCGCGGTCGGCAGCCCCACGTAACCGAGCCCGACGATCGCGACCGCCGCCGCCGGGCCGGCGCCGGGCTCGCTGCCGTCCGGCTGGTACAGCCGCAGCTTGCTGGTCAGCTGGTACTCACGCCCGTTCACCGCGAGTGACAGGCTGGGCTTGGTCATCTGGTCTGCTCCCTGCGTATCGGTTAACGTCCGGCCGGCACGGCCGCTGGCTGGGACCGCTGCCCGGCCCGGGCGGCCAGCTGGCGGGTCACCCGCTGGGCCGCGTGCGCCGAGCCGAAGACGAAGCGCATGACCGGCCCCATGGTCGGCGCCACCGCCGGGCCGATGAAGTACAGCCCGGGGACCGGTGTCTGGTACCCGGCGTCGACGACCGGGCTGCCGGCCAGCGTCCGCAGCCGGGACCGCAGCTCTGCGCCCAGGAACGGCAGCCGGGTCAGGTCGGTGCGGTAGCCGGTGCCGGCGATGAGGTGATCGGCGGCCAGTTCGCTGGCCGTCCCGTCCGGGCCGGCCACGCCCAGCCGCAGCACGCCGTCGTCGGCCTTGGCCCAGGTCACCTGCTGCCCGGTGTGCACCGGGACGGTGCCTTCGATCCGGCTGCGCAGCCAGCTCGCGCCGGCCGGGCCGAGCGCGGTGCGGGCCTTGCGCACCCGGGTGGACCTCGGCAGCCGCCGGAACAGGTCCGGGTGGTTGGAGTAGAACCAGGTGCCCAGGCCCGAGCCGAGCCCGGATTCCGGCTCGCGGATCCGCTGCAGCAGCGGCCGGTCAGAGGTCAGCGGCTGGCCGTTCCAGGCCACCACAGCCCGGCGGGCGAGCACCTGGACTCCGGCGCCGTGCTCGTGCAGCAGCGCGGCCGTTTCCAGCGCCGACTGCCCGGCCCCGACCACCACGACCTGCTGGCCGGCGAAGGCGGCCAGGTCGGTGTGCGCGGAGGCGTGCGTGCAGGCCCAGGACGGCAGCGAGGCGAACGGCTCGGGCAGGTGCGCGAAGTGCTCCACCCCGGCCGCCACCACGACGTTGCGGGCCCGCACCTGCTCGGCGCTGGCCAGGCTGAGCGTGAACCCGCCGTGATCCGGCGCGATGCTGGTGACCAGCACCTCCTCGGCGGCGGGCAGCAGCTCGGCGCGGAACCACTGCGCGTAGCTGACGAACGTGCTCAGTGCCACCGGCAGGCCCACGTCCGCGTAGGGCTGGCCGGTGAGCTTGCAGTAGGCCGCCAGCGTGTGGGTGCCCCGGGGGTCGGACAAGTTCGAGGCGTTGCCCTGGGACTTCAGGTACATCCCCGCGGGCATCATGCCGCGCCACAGCCGCATCGGCAGCCCGAACTGGCGGTAGCTGATGCCCGCGCCGCGCAGGTGCGCGGCCAGGGAGAGGCCGTAAGGCCCGGCTCCGACGATGGCCACGTCCACGGCGTCGCTCATGCGAGTGTCCCCTCCTTGTGTGGTTGCGGCGCCTGCTGCCGCGAGGTGGTAGTGGCCGCCGGGGCTTTCCCCGCGGCGCGGCCAGGCCGGTAGCGGAACCCGGCCCGGCGGGCCGGGCCGCCGCCCTTGGCCAGCGGCCTGGTGGCCAGCCGCCAGCCCATCCGGACGCACATCAGGCCGAACGGGCGCAGGTCGTCGCGGGCGAACCAGGCGGTCTCGTGCACGGTGCGCAGCGAGGCCAGCCAGGACCGCAGCCCCAGCTCGCCGTCGCGCCAGTAGCGCAGCGCCCCGAGCGGGTCGTAGTTCTCGACCAGGAACCCGCGCCCGGCGACCTGCTGGCCTGCCGGGATCGGCTGCCCGGTCAGGTCCAGGTACGCGGCGGTGGCCACGTCCTGGCCGGCCGTGTCGCGCAGCAGCCGGAACTGGGCGCCGAGCCGCGGGTTGAAGTCGAGCAGCTTGTACTGCCCGTCCCTGGCGTCCAGGCGCAGGTCCAGGTCGGTGATGCCGCGGTAGCCCAGCCGGGTCAGCAGCCTGCTCACCTGGGTCCGGAGCAGGTCGTTCGGGGTGGACCGGCCCAGGCAGGTCAGCCCGGCGTGGGCCGGGTAGGACCGTTCCTTGACCCCGGTGAAGGCCGGCCGGCAGGTGGAGTCGGCGGCGCAGTAGCCGTGGAAGAACCAGTCGTGCCCGCTGCCGCCGGGCACGAACTCCTGCAGCATCAGCCCGGCGCCCGCCTGCGCGCACTGCTGGTAGGCGGCAGCGAGCTGATCCGGGCCGGCCAGCACCGAGGTGCTGCGCAGCCCGCGGCCCGCCCACGGCGTGCTGAGCTTGGCGATCAGCGGGTACCCGGCCTCGGCGGCGAACGCGCGGGCCTGCGCCAGCGAGCCGGGCAGCACCGCGGCCGGGCAGGGCACGCCCAGCTCGGCGCAGAGCAGCGCGAGGGAGTATTTGCCGGCCACCTGGCGGGGCAGCCCGGCCGGCGGGGCGGCGAAGGAGAACATCGGCCGCAGCCGCGCGCCGTGCTCGGCCAGGAAGATCGCGCCCGCGTCGTCGGTGGGCAGCAGCACCGCGCGCTGCCCGATGTGCCCGGCCAGCCTGGTCAGGCCCTCGGTCAGCTGCTCGGCGTGCTCGGGCTCCGGCTGCCAGTAGCAGCGCCCGTGCAGGTAGGCCGAGCTGGCCGCGGGTGCCCACCGGCCCTCGTGCACCCCGTAGACCGGCACCCCGAGCCGGCCCAGGCTGCGGATGACCCCGAGGCCTCCGTGGTGCATGACGTTGCGGTCGAGCTTGAGCACGACAGCTGGCGTGCTGGTATCGATTTCCGGTGCCGGGTCATCCTCGGACACGGTTCTGCCCCCACGGGTGCCGCCGGTTTGCGGGCGATTGGCTGCATCATGTGGACTCGACTGTGTCAGCCGGGGGCAGGGGCAGCATCCGTCAACGGGGGGAGGTCCCCTACCCATCGCGGCCGAGCGGCGGCAGGGCAGGGCGGAGTTTTCAGCGGCTTGGCGGGTGTCTGACCCGTTCTCGCCGCGGCGCGCCGGGCAGCTGGGCCAGCAGCTAGCCCATCTCGGCGAGCGTCTCGCCGATCAGGCCGATGCCGTCGGTCAGCTCCGCCTCTGGCGCGCTGATGCTCAGCCGGAAGCACTGCCGGGCATGCGCGCCGGACGGGCCCGGGCGTGCCTGGCTGGTGAAGAAGTGCCGGCCGGGCACCACGAAGACCCGCTTGCGCTTCAGCGCCTGGTACAGCGCCAGGTCGTCGAACCAGTCATGGTCGACCCAGAGCCAGCAGAACATCCCGCCGGTGCTGGCGTGCAGCCGCCAGGCCAGGCTGGCCGGCAGGCTGTCGAGCAGCAGCGACTCGGCGAGCTTGCGGCGCTGGGCGTAGAACGGCGTGATCGACGAGGCCACCATCGTGTCCAGCGCGCCGGAGCCCAGCGCCCTGGCGATGGTGTGCTGGGCCAGTTGCGCGGCGTGCAGGGCCGAGTTGGCCAGGAACGACACCATCGGGCCGATGTAGGCCTCGCTGCCGATGGCGAAGCCGATCCGCTCGCCGGGCAGGCCGGCCTTCGACAGGGTGAAGCAGTTGATCACCTGGGGATGCCAGGCTGGCGGCACGAACGTGCTGCCGATGCAAGGGAACGGCTCGCCGTAGGCGTTGTCGATCATGAGCGGCACGTCCCTGGCGGTCGCGAGCGCGATCAGCCGGTCCTGCTCGGCGGCCTCCAGGCAGCGCCCGGCCGGGTTGCTCGGGCTGGACAGCAGCAGCATCCCGATGTCGTCCCGGCGCTCCAGGGCGGCGAAGTCGATCTGGTAGCGGAACGAGCGGCCGCCGTCAGGCTCCAGCACCGGCTCGATCCCGGCGATCCCGCCGGGGGTCAGGACCAGCCCCTGGTACCCGGTGTAATCGGGGACGACCGGCAGGACCAGCTTCGACCCCCCGGCCGGGCCCGGCCCGGTGAACAGCGCCGCGGCGATGAAGCCCAGCAGCTGGCTGCCCGGGCCCACGACCACGTTCTGCGCGCCGATGTCCCAGCCGTAGCGGCCGCGGAAGTACGCCACGATCGCCCCGACCAGCTCCGGCGTCCCCCTCGACGGCCCGTACCGGCAGCTGGCCTCGGCGAAGTTCTCCGACAGGGCTGCCATGGTCAGCCGCTGCCATGCGGCGGCGACCTCAGGGATGTAGGCCGGGTTGCCGATGCCGAGGTTCAGCCAGGGCCGGCCGCCCGCCGCGGCCGCGGTGGACACCGCGATGTCGTCCATGATCGCCCGTATTCCCGATGCGCTCGCCATCTTGGCGCCGGTGTGCGAGAAAGCCACTACTGTCATCCCCTCCTGATTGGTGCCGTGGCGGTGGTGCGCAGCCGCGCCGGGCTTACCCGGCGTGCTCCGCGAGCTCGGCGATGATGCGGGCGTGGACCTCGTCCGCCCGTTCGAAGATGGCGAAATGGCCGCCGTTCAGGGCGTGCAGCGTGAAGCCCGCCCGGGTCTGCTCGCGCCAGGGATCCATCAGGCCAGGGCCGGCACCGGGGTCGGTCGTGCCCGCGAACGCGGTGATCGGGATGTCCAGCGCGGTGCCCGGCCGGTATTCGTAGCCTTCGTTGACCGCGAAGTCAGCGGCCAGCAGCGGCTGGAACTGCCGCAGCAGCTCGTGGTCTTCCAGCATGAACTCGGGCGTGCCGCCCAGCCGGCGCAGCACGCTGGCCAGCTCGGGCGGGTCCAGGCTCGCCAGCTCGGTGTGCTCCATCGGCAGCTGCGGGGCCCGGCGGCCGGCCACGAACAGGCGGGCCGGCGGGCCGGCGCCGATCGCCCGCAGCTCACCGATGACCTCGAACGCGCACATCGCCCCGGTGCTGTGCCCGAAGATCGCGTACGGCAGCTTCACCGAGCTGGCTATCTCCTGGGCCAGCTCCCTGACCAGCGGCGTGATGCTGGTGAACGGGGGCTCGTCGAGGCGCATCTCCCGGCCGGGCGGCTGCACCGGGCAGACCGCCATCGCCGGCGCTAAGCCGGCCCCCCAGGACCGGTAGACCGTCGCCCCGGCCCCGGCGTGCGGCAGGCACAGCAGCCGCATGCTCGCGTCTGGATGCGACCCGAACGGCAGCCACGCGTTGTTCACCATTCCGCTCCTTTGCGGCGGCGATTCGCCTGCATATCGGAGAATACGGTTCCCGTGCCCGGTGTACCAGCCAGCGAGCCGTTCAGCCGGCCAGCAGCGCGCCTGCCCGGCGGAACTCCAGTTCCTTTTCGTCGATGGGCGCGCGGTACAGCGCGGCGTCCCTGAAGTAGTGCTGGCGCAGCCGCCACGGCGCCCGGTCGCCCTGCAGCGGCAGGCTCGCCCGGGCCCGCTCGAAGTAGCCGGAGGTCATGTCGATGAACGACGAGGTGCGCATCGGCTCGTCCGGCAGCCGGGGGGTGACGACCGCGTAGTCCCTGCCGGTCATGTGCGTCAGCACCCGGACCACGTACTGGCAGACCAGGTCGACCTTCAGGGTCCAGGAGGCGTTGGTGTAGCCGATGGCGAACGCCATGTTCGGCACGCCTTCGAGCATCATCCCCTTGTACGCGACGTGCTCGCGGACCACGACCGGCTCGCCGTCGACGGTCAGGTCGATGCCGCCCAGCGGGAGCAGGTTCAGCCCGGTCGCGGTGACGATGATGTCGGCGGCCAGCTCCGCGCCCGAGCGCAGCCTCAGCCCCGCGGCGGTGAACTCCGTGATGTGGTCGGTGACCACCCCGGCGTTGCCGGACCTGATCGCGCGGAAGAAATCCTCGTCCGGGACCAGGCACATGCGCTGGTCCCACGGCTCGTACCGGGGATTGAAATGGGTGTCCACGTCGAAGCCCTCGGGCAGCCGTTTGCGCACGCCACCCAGCAGCAGCGCCCTGGCCCGCGCGGGGTGTGCCTGGCACAGCTGGTAAATGGCCGTGGCGATCCTGGCGTTCTTCCATCGCACGGCTGCGTAAGCCCGCCGCTCGGGCAGCACCTTGCGCAGCACGGCGGCGACCGGATCGCGGGCGGGCAGCGCCAGCACGTAAGAGGGCGAGCGCTGCAGCATGGTCACCCGGGCGCCGGCCTCGGCGAGCGCGGGCACCAGCGTGACCGCGGTCGCGCCGCTGCCGATGACGACGACCCGCTTTCCGGCCACATCCAGGTCAGCGGGCCAGTCCTGCGGGTGCGCGATCGTCCCGGCGAAGCTGTCGCGGCCCGGCCAGTCCGGCGTGTACCCCTGGTCGTAGCGGTAGTAGCCCGAGCACAGGAAGAGGAACCGGCAGGTCAGCTGGGTTTCCTCGGCGGTCTGGGTGTCCTGCACGGTGACCGTCCAGCGGGCCTGCGCCGCGGACCAGGCGGCCGCCGCCACCCGCCGGTGGTAGCTGACGTGCTGGTCGATCCCGTAGGCGCTGGCGGTGTCCCGCAGGTAGGCCAGGATCTCCTCGCCGCCGACGATGGCCCGGTCCTGTTTCCACGGCCGGAACGGGAACCCGAGGGTGAACATGTCCGAGTCCGACCTGACCCCCGGGTACCGGAACAGGTCCCAGGTCCCGCCGCTGGCGGCGCGCGCCTCGACGATCGCGTAGGACAGGCCGGGGGCGTCGGACTGCAGGTGGCAGGCGGCGCAGATGCCCGACAGGCCCGCCCCCACGATCAGCACGTCGACGTGCCCGGCTGCGATCGCCCCGGCTGCGGAGGTCGTGCCCATCGGGAAGCTCCCTTTCGCCTCGCCAGCGGCCCCGGCGCCAGGATGACACCCGCCCGCCGCGCGACGCAACACGCGATCCGCGACCCGGGCTTGTCCCGGGCCGAGCGGATCGCGCCGGGGGGTGCGGGGGGCGGGCCGGGCGGATCGCGCCGGGGGGCGCGGGGGGCGGGCCGGGCCCCCCGCAAAGGCACCGCCCGATCAGGGGTGGTCGATCTCCAGTTGTGCGCTGATGGCGGCGGCGATCGTCCGCAGATCGCCTTCGTCGGAGCTGATGACCAGGTCACGGCGGCGCAGGGCACCCTCGACGACGGTCACGCCGACGATGTCAGTGGCCTGCGCCCGGGCGGCGAGCGCACCGACGGACCGGGCCTGGCCCGCGTCGAGGGGTTCGATGTCGCACCCGGTCAGCAGCCTGGCCAGCAAGGCCTGACGGGACGTCCCGCGCCAGGACCGGGCTACCACTGGCGCGGGAACGACGGGCACCGCGCGCGCAGCAGCAGCGCGCGATGCCGGGCCCACATGCGCCGCTCACCCCGGTCGGCGGCGATGAGGGCGCCGGTGTCGTAGGTGACCCCCATCAGGCGCTCCGGCGCCGGCCGCCGGCCGCCTTCTGGCTGGATCGGCCGATCGCCTGAGCAGCCCACTCGTCGGCAGCAGCGAGCTCGTCCGGGCTGAACGCGCCGTGCTGCTGCTCATACTCCCTGACGGCGGTCAGCCCGGCCCGGATCGTGAATTCCTTGCGCGCGGTATCAGCCAGCCAGGCGCTGTAGCTCATTCCCGCCCGCTCGGCCGCAGCGGCTATCTCGGCATCCAGGTCAGGTGGCATGGAGATGGAGCGCTTCTTGCGGACTGCCATGGGCTAAACGGTTGCACAGCAGTAGGACAGTTGCGCCGGCGCCGGGACCGCATGTCCTGCCTGGGCTGGAAGGGCGGCATCGGCACCGCGTCCCGGCGGCTGCCCTCCGGCCATACCGTCGGGGTGCTGGTTGGACAGCGCGGCCTGCACCCGGCTGGCCCGCCGGGTCGGGCTGGGCCTGGCCAGGACCGGATCGACCGCCAGCCACGGCAGGGGGGGTCTTCCTGGCTTGCGCCACTGGCCTGCGCACCGACGCCGAAGGCCGGATCGGCCGGTCCGAGCCGGTCATCCAGGGCAGCGACCTGAACCCGTTCTTCGAGGCGGTGACCGACGCCAGCGAGGAGGCCGTGATCAACTCGCTGCTCACCGCCCGCACCGTGACCGGCCGGTCCGGCCACACAGAACACGCGCTGCCCGCCGAAGCGGTGCGCCGCGCGCTGCGAGCCGGCCGGGGCGTTTGACCTTGATCGTGGTCGTTTGTCAGTAAATATCGCTGACGAACAACCAAGATCAAGGAAACCGGCGGGGTGGTAACGTAGAGTCGCGAAGTCAGTCCGAAGATCACCTATCTGCCCTCGATGAACATAGTCGACTCCACCGGGCGGATGGACATCGGCTACGAGGGTCTCCTAGGCGAGCCCGCCCCGCGAGGCGGGCGATCAGTCAAGCCTGACAGGAGGCGCGGTGTACGAGAAAGACGGCGAGAAGTACTTCGTAGTCGACAGCCATCTGCACTACTGGAACGCGGCCCCGGACAACTGGGTGCCGGGCGCCGAGCAGTACGCCAAGGGCTGGATCGAGTGCTTCCACGCATACCAGAGCCTGGGCCCCCCGCAGACGCACTGGAGCCTCGGGCACTTCCAGAAGTACTCCGAGGACGACCTGATGAAGGACGTGTTCGAGGACGGGCACGTGGACGTGGCGGTGTTCCAGCCGACCTACCTGACCGAGTGGTACAAGGAAGGCTTCAACACCACCGAGCGGAACGCGGCGATGGGGGAGAAGCACCCGGGCAAGTTCGTCTACAACACCCGGTGGGACCCGCGTGAGGGCGACGACGGGCTGAAGCAGCTGGCCGGCGATGTGCGGCGTTACGGCTCCAAGGGGGTCAAGCTCTACACGGCGGAATGGAGGAACGGGTCGCGCGGCTGGAAGCTGACCGACCCGGAGGCCTACCGGTTCCTGGAGGCCTGCCAGCAGCTCGGGATCAAGAACGTGCACGTGCACAAGGGCCCGACGATCTGGCCGCTGGACAAGGACGCGTTCGACGTGTCCGACGTGGACCGGGCCGCGACCGACCACCCGGAGCTGAATTTCATCGTCGAGCACGTCGGGCTGCCCCGGATCGAGGACTTCTGCTTCATGGCCACCCAGGAGCCGAACGTGTACGCGGGCCTCGCGGTGGTCATCGGCGCCCTGATGCACGCCCGGCCCAGGTTCTTCGCCAAGGTGATGGGGGAGCTGCTGTTCTGGGTCGGCGAGGACAAGATGACCTTCGGCAGCGACTACGCCATCTGGGAGCCCAGGTGGCAGGTCGAGGGCCTCGTCGACTGGGACTACCCGGCCGGCGAGGAATTCTCCGACTACCCGCGGGTCACCACGGCGACCAAGAAGAAGATCCTCGGCCTGAACGCCGCCAGGCTCTACGACATCGAGGTCCCGGCCGAGTTCCGGCTGCCGGCCGAGGCGGGCACCCCGGGGGCGCGGGAGGACGCCCAGCTGGTGGAGGAGTGACCGGGCCGGGCGGCGCCGCGGCCCGGGTGCTCGCCGCGCTGGAAACGGTCCGCGACCCGGAGCTGGACGAGCCCATCACCGCGCTCGGGTTCGTCGCCTCCGCCGTGGTCAGCGAGGACGGCGAGGCGCGGGTCCGGCTGCGGCTGCCCACCTATTTCTGCGCGCCGAACTTCGCCTACCTCATGGTCGCCGACGCCTACGACGCGGTGGCCGGGCTGGCGGGGGTGCGGTCGGCCGAGGTGATCCTGGAAGACCACTTCGCTTCCGGCCCGATCAACGGCGGGGTCGCGGCGCAGGCCGGGTTCGCCCGGTCCTTCGACGGCGAGGCCGCCGGCGAGCTGCACCAGCTGCGCGCCGACTTCCTGCGCAAGGCGGTCATGGCCGGGACCGACCAGGTGTGCGGGCCGCTGCTGGCCGCGGGCACCGGCCCGGCCGCGCTGCGGTCGATGACCCTCGGGCAGGTCCCGCGCACGCCAGCGCTGACCCGGCTGCGGGCCCGCAGGGCCGAGCTCGGGCTGCCGGCCGGCGACGACGCGCCGCTGCTGATCGAGCCGGCCACCGGGCAGCCGGTCACCGCGAACCAGGTCCCGCTGCACCTGCGCCGGGCCAGGACCACCCGGGTCAGCCTGGAGGCGAACGGCAGCATCTGCCGCGGCATGCTGCGGCACCGGTACGACCCGCCCGGACCGGGTGAGTGCCCAGGACAAGGCGAGGAGGAGCAGGAGTGAAGGCTGTCCGACTGCACGCGTTCCACAGCCAGCCGGTCGTCGACGAGGTACCCGAGCCGGTCATCAGCGACCCGCTGGACGTGATCGTGAAGATCGGCGGTGCCGGGGTCTGCCGCACCGACCTGCACATCATCGAAGGCCAGTGGGACGCGGCGATGGGCACGCCGCTGCCCTACATCCTCGGCCACGAGAACGCCGGCTGGATCCAGGAGACCGGCCCCGGGGTCACCAACCTGGCCGCCGGCGACACCGTCATCCTGCACCCGACCACCACCTGCGGGCTGTGCCGGGCCTGCCGGGCCGGCGATGACATGCACTGCGCCGCCAGCACGTTCCCCGGCCTGTCCCGTGACGGCGGGATGGCCGAGTACCTGCTCACCTCCGCGCGGGCCTGCGTCAAGCTGGACCCGCAGACCCGGCCGCAGGACGTCGCCGCGCTCGCCGACGCCGGCATCACCGCCTACCACGCGGTCCGCAAGGCGCTCCCGCTGCTGTACCCGGGGACCACCTGCGTGGTGATCGGGGCCGGCGGCCTGGGCCACATCGGCATCCAGTGCCTGGCCGCGCTGACCGCCACCCGGATCATCGTGGCCGACCGCAACCCCGAGGCGCTCAAGCTCGCGGCCGAACTCGGCGCCCAGCACACCGTCGTCGCCGACGGCGGCCAGGTCGGCGCGGTGGCGGAGCTCACCGGCGGCCGCGGCGCGGAGGTGGTGCTCGACTTCGTCGCCGAGCAGGGCGCCGAGGCCGACGGCTTCGCGATGACCGCCCCGGCCGGGTCGTACTACGTCATCGGCTACGGCGGCACGATGCACGTCCCGACGCTCGACATCATCTCCACCGAGCGCAACATCATCGGCAACATCGTCGGCACCTACAACGACCTGGCCGAGCTGATGGCCCTGGCCCAGGCGGGCCGGGTCACCCTGCACACCCGCAGCTACCCGCTGGCCCAGGCGGCCGGCGCGCTGGCCGACCTGGACGCCGGGCGGATCCGCGGCCGCGCCGTCCTGGTCCCGTAGCGCCGGCTGGCTTCCCGGCGGCGCGGCGGTGCTGCCGCGCAGCACCAGCCGGGGGTGAGGACGACCTGCACATCAAGCAGATGGACCCGGCCGTCGTGCAGATCGCCGAGCGTGATGACCTGGCGTTCGGGCAGGCGGTCGGGATGGCCCCAGCTGCGAGCCGCCCGCGGGCGAGCCCGACATCGAGGCGGTCGCCGCCGCGCTGCGGGAGCTGCCGGCGGACCTGTTCGTCGTGGTCGAGCAGGACTTGTACCCGGTCGAGTTCGACCGGCCCAAGCCGGTCGCCCGGCGCACCTACCAGTACCTGCGCGGGGTGGGCATCGGCGGGAGCCGGGATGAGGAGAGTGAGCGGCCATGACCGTCCGGGTCGGGGTGATCGGCACCGGCATGATCGGCCAGGAGCACATTCGCAGGATCACCCAGGTGCTGCCGGGCGGCGCGGTGGTGGCGGTCACCGACGTCGACGCCGCGCGGGCCCGGCAGGTGGCGGGCGACCTGCCGGGCGCGCGGCTGCACCGGGCCAGCCCGGAGCTGATCGCCGACCCGGACGTGGACGCGATCCTGGTCACCTCCTGGGGCCAGACGCACGAGCAGCACGTGATCGCGGCGATCGAGGCGGGCAAGCCGGTGTTCTGCGAGAAGCCGCTGGCCACCACCGTCGCGGCCTGCCAGCGGATCGTCGCCGCCGAGATGGCGGCGGGCCGGCGGATGGTCCAGGTCGGTTTCATGCGCCGGTACGACGCGGGCTACCTGGCGCTGAAGGCGGCGGTGGAGGCGGGCGAGATCGGCGCGCCGCTGCTGATGCACTGCGCGCACCGCAACCCGTCGGCGCCGCCGTACGGGTTCACCACCCAGATGATGATCAGCGACTCGGCGATCCACGAGATCGACCTGGTCCGGTGGCTGTTCGAGGAGGAAGTCGCGGCGGCCAGCATCATGGCCCCGCGGCGCACCAGTAAGGCCGGCCAGGACCTGCAGGACCCGCTGATCGTGCTGCTGGAGATGACCAGCGGCGTGCTGGTCGACGTCGAGGTGTTCGTCAACGCCGGCTACGGCTACGACATCCGCGCCGAGATCGTCGGCGAGAGCGGCACGGTGGCGCTCGCCGACCCGGGCCCGGTCAGCACCCGCCGGCGCGGCCAGCTCGGCGGCGCGGTGCCCGCGGACTGGCGGGACCGGTTCGGCGCCAGCTTCGACGCCGAGTTCAGGGACTGGCTCGGCGCGGTGGCGGCCGGGACCTGCGGCGGGCCCAGCTGCTGGGACGGGCTCGCCGCGACGGCGGTGGCGGACAGCTGCCTGGAGGCGCTGGCGACCGGCCGCCGCGCCGCGGTGACGCTGCCGCCCCGCCCGGACTTCTACGCCAAGCAGCAGTGAGGAGCCGGCCGTTGCCAGCCAGCGTGACGCCGATGAAAAGCCGCGGGTTCTACACTCCAGACATGCAGCAGATGAGCCGGCTGGCCATCCCGCGGCCGGCTGCTAGCACGGCGGCTGCGGCCGGAGGCCAGGGCGTTCAATGATCCAGACGCGGCTCGACCGGGCCAGCCCGATCCCGCTTTACTTCCAGATCGCCGAGAGCCTCAAGGCGGCGATCCGGGACGGCAAGCTCCCGCCGGGCGAGCGCCTCGACAACGAGCTCGAGCTGGCCGAGCGGCTCGGGGTGAGCCGCCCCACCATCCGGCAGGCGCTGCAGCGGCTGGTCCAGGACGGCCTGGTCCAGCGGCGGCGCGGCCTGGGCACCGTGGTCCTGGCCCCGCGGGTGATGCGGTCGGTGGCGCTCACCAGCCTGTACGACGACCTGACCGAGACCGAGCGGCACCCGGCCACGACCGTGATCTCGGTGACCGAGGCCCGCTGCGACGCCGAGGTCGCGCAGGCGCTGTCGCTGCCGGCCGGCGCGCGGGTGCTATGCCTGGAGCGGCTCCGGCTGGCCGACGGCGCGCCGCTGGCGATCATGCGCAACACCCTCCCGGCCGGGCTGCTGACCGGGCACCCCGAGACCGAGCTGGAGACGGCCGGCCTGTACCAGCTGATCCGCCGACAGGGCATCGAACTGCAAGCGGGCGAGCAGGTCATCGGCGCCCGCCGGGCCACCGCCAGGGAGGCCAGGCTGCTGCAGACCGCCCGCGGCGCGACCGTGCTGACGATGAGCCGGACCGCGTGCGACAGCTCAGGCCGCCCGGTCGAGCACGGCAGCCACGCCTACCTCGCCGACCGCTACTCCTTCAAGATGACGCTGGTCACCCCGCAGCCTGCCTAGCCGGCGAGTCCTTCCAGCTCAGGCGACGGCGGCGGGCGGGCTGTGGGAGTGCAGGGTGCGATCGCCGCCGGGGCTGGTCGCGGTGGTGCCGTCGGCATGCAGGACCAGGCTCCAGCCCCACCGGTGGATGGCGATGAGGTGGTGGAACGTGCAGGCCAGAGTCATGTTGGCCAGCGTCGTCGGGCCACCCTCGGACCGGGGGATCAGGTGGTGGACCTGGCACGCCGATGGCGGCTGGGCGCAGCCGGGGAACCGGCAGTGCCGGTCTCTGGCGGTCACCGCGCGGCGCAGGTGCGCGGGGATGGTGTCGGTGGCCGCGCCGACGTCCAGCGGCAGGCTGACGGACGCGGCCGGGCCGGCCAGCAGGCCGGTGCGCAGCCAGGCGGCGAGCCCGCCGGGCCCGGACAGGATGCGCGCGGCGTGGCCGAGCAGCAGCCGCTGGATGGCCTGCCCGGCCCGCTCCGCCCGGGTGGCGGCGGGGTCAGCGGGGCCGCAGCCGGGGGGAGCCGGCGGATCAGCGCGGACGTGCGAAGGGCGGAGCAGGACGGCGGCGAGCTGGTCCAGGACGGCGGGATCGGGGTGGCCGGTGACCACGGGGACGATCGACGCGTCGCAGTCGGTTCCCGGGCCTGCCGCGGGCCACCAGCCCCGGGACCAGGCCGCCTCGGCCCCGGCCGCGCCGGGCAGGCCGCGCAGCTGGTCCAGCGTCATGTGCAGCTGGATCTGGGTGGCCTGCCCGGCCCGGTCCGGCAGCCCGGCCGAAGCGATCAGGCGGCGGCATGCCTCCTCCAGCGCGTCGTGGTCGCGCTGCCAGGTGGTGCGCAGGTCCTCGGGCCCGGCGCGGTTGCCTAACGCCGCCAGCACCGCTGACAGCGCGGCCGCGCAGCCTGGGGTGAGGTCACCGGTGAGCCTCCCCGCCCCCTGGTAGGTCAGGTCCAGCTGGACCCGGCGGTCAGCGAACCCGTCATCACGGCCGTCGGTGTCGGGGGCCGCGGTGCGGGCCCGGATCTCCTCGGCCAGCCGGGCCAGGTCCGCCAGCTCCGCCCCGGCCAGCGCCGCGTCCAGCAGGATCTGGTCCGCGCCTGGCCGGGCGTGCCCGGGCAGCTGGTCGGTCCACCCGCACAGCGTCCGGGCCCAGGACACGGACAGCTGGCCGGCGGCCAGCGCGGCGGCGAGGGCAGGGTGGGCGCCAGCCGCCGCATCCAGCCCAGCGCCCCGGACGCCGCGCCCCGGGTGACCCTCGTCTGCCAGCGCAGCCACGACCCGGCCGACCCCTGCCCGTCGTCCTCGTAGCCGGACCGGGCCCGGAACGCGGCGAGCACCCTCGCCCGGGCCGCGGTCAGCATCGACTCGGCCTGCTCCAGGGCCCGCAGGCAGTCCGCCTGCTCCGCCGTGGTCAGCCCGGCCGGGTCCGCGGTCGCCAGCCAGCCGAGCCCGGACCGGGCCAGCCCTGCCGCGGCGACGGCACCCCATGGCGCTGTCGGCCCGCCCGGGACGGCGGCAGGCACCGTCGGCCGCTCGCCTGGCTCACACATCCGCTGCCCCTCCCGGCTGCCAAAGCTCAAACTCTTCGAATCTGTGTTTGAATTCTAACGGCAGCCCCTGACAAATCGGATTCCACAGCGGGCGAAGCCCGGCGGTTCTAGTCAGTGCCAGGCTCGCCAGCGCGGAGCGCGGCCAGCAGTTCGGGGAGCTGGCGATGTCGCCGGGGTCGGGGCTGAGAGCGGCGCGAAGGAGCCGCTCTGCGGTCTGGCGCGGGCTGGCGGTGGCGGGCATGGGCCGCTGGTCCTTCCTGAGATGCGGTCGCGAACGGGACGGCTAGAATCGGAGGCTACGCCCCGGTTAGAGATTACCGGAGACATCGCCCCGCTTACCGGCGAAGAGGAGGGCAGCCATGACAGGTGCCCGGCCGTTGCGGGCCGACGGGCGCCGCAACCGGCAGCGGCTGCTGCAGACGGCAGCCGACGCATTCGCCGCCGAGGGGCTGTCGGTCCCGCTTGATGAGATCGCCCGCCGGGCCGGGGTAGGCCCGGGCACGCTCTACCGGCACTTCCCCGACAAGGGCGCGCTGTTCGAGGCTGTGCTGCACGACCGCCTCCAGCGCCTCGCCGACGAGGCCCAGGCGCTGCGGCACGCCGAGGACCCCGGGTCCGCGCTGCTGGACTTCATCGGCCGGCTCGCCGCCGAAGCGGCCCTCAAACGCGATCTTGCCGACGCGCTGGCCAGCGGCGGCGCCGAGCTGAATGACGCGCTGACCGCGACGGCCGCGCGCCTGCGCGGCGAGATCGGCCGCCTCCTGACCCGCGCCCAGCACGCCAGCGCCATCCGCGACGACATCACCGCCGCCGACCTCATGGCCCTCATCACGGGCATCATCAGCGCGCTGCGTCCTCGCCCCGGCGGCCAGGCCGACCCGCAACGCACTATCGCGGTCATCCGCGACGGGCTGCGAGCCGTCCGTCAGTCAGGTCAGCGCCGGCCCGGGCAGCCGTGATTCCGGGCGGCCCGCGGCCCGCGGCCGGGACCGGTCAGGCTGCTGAGAGCATGGGCGGGTGGCTATCACCAGGCTCTTGACTACCGACGACATACCGGCCCTGGCCGAGCTGATCCGGGCCAGCCGCGAATTCCTCGCCCCGTGGGAGCCGGCCAGGGGCGAGGAGTACTTCACGATCGCCGGGCAGCGCGCCGTGGTGGAGACCGCGCTGGCACGGCACCGGCAGGGCCTCATGCTCCCGCACGTCATCCTGGACGAGGCGGGGCAGGTGGCCGGCCGGGTCAACCTCAACGACATCGTGCGCGGCCCGTTCCAGAACGCGCACCTCGGCTACTGGGTGAGCGCCACGGCCGGCGGCCGCGGGGTGGCCACGGCCGCCGTCGCCGAGATCATCACGGTGGCCTTCGGCGAGTGGGGACTGCACCGGCTCCAGGCCGGGACGGTGCCGCACAACGTCAGGTCGCAGCGGGTGCTGGAGCGCAACGGGTTCACCCGGTTCGGGCTGGCGCCGCAGTACCTGAGCATCGCCGGCCGCTGGCAGGACCACATCCTGTACCAGCTGATCAGCCCCTGCAGCTGAGAGCACCGGCAGCTGATCAGCCCGGGCGGGCCGGGCGCTGGCCGGCCCTGGTCACTGCCAGCGCTTCCCGGCGCGGAAGTCGGCGGCGAACGTCCTGGCCAGCGAAGACAGCACCTTGTGGTTCGAGGTGATCAGGCCGAGCTCGCGGTTGTCGTTCAGCGACGTGCTGGAGAAGTTCTCCGAGCCGATGAACGCCCTGGCGCGCCTGGTGCCGTAGTCAGCCTCGATCACCTTCCCGTGGATGTAGAAGCCGTGGGAGGAGCTGAAGTAGCTGATCCGCACCCCGGCGCTGGTGAGCCGGGTAAAGGCGCTGTCGTAGGCGCCGTCGATGTTCTCCGCGCAGACCCGCACCCTGACCCCGCGCCTGGCGGCGCTGATCAGCGCGTCGTCCACGGTGGTGTCGGCCATCTCCTCGCTGTAGATGCGCAGGCTGTGCCGGGCGCCGCTGATCAGGGCCAGCAGCTGGCGCTGCGACCCGGTCGGTGACCAGACCAGGTCACGGCCGTCACCGGGCCGGACCGGCCGCCCGGCGAAGTCGGCGCTGAACACCTTCTCGATCGCGCTGACGTCGGCCGGTGAGTCGTCGACCACCAGGAAGTCCCGGGTATCGGCGTAGTACCTGCTGGTCAGGTTGGCGGTCATGATGATCGCCCGGGAGTCGTCGGTGACCACCGTCTTCTGGTGGGTGTAGCGGAACCTGGTGGAGGACCAGGCGACCCTGACCCGGTGCGCGGCCAGGTAGCTGAAGGTGGCCGAGTTGACGTGCTTCTCCCGCTGGTCCAGCAGCACCCGGACCCGCACGCCGCGGCGGGCCGCGGCGGCCAGGGCGTGCTCGGCCGTGGTGTCGGCGAATTCGTACATGGTCACGTCGACGCTGCGGCGGGCGTGCCTGATCATCTGGTAGACCGGCGAGAACCCGGCGGCGGGCTCGGTGATCAGCGGCCCGGACCTGGACGGCCCGGCGGCCGGTCCCTGGCTGCTGGTGGCGGACGGGCCGGACCCGCCGTCCGCGGAGCCACTGGCGTTCTCGATCTTGCAGCCGGTGAGCAGGAGCGACGCGGCGGCGAGGACCACCGCCACCGGCCGGGCGGGGGCAAGCGCGCTGGGGCGAAACACCGGGGGTCCCTTCGTGGCGGCCCGGGCGGCCTGGCCGGCCGCCCGTTTCCCGGTGCAACTACCCGCGACACGAGGCGCATGCATCCCCGTGCCCGCCCGCACGTGGCGGCCCGCTAGCTGAACACCTTCTGGCAGGGCGAGCTGGCCGGCAGGCCCGCCTGCTGCTCGGCGTCCTGGACCTGCTGATAGGTCGTGTGGGCGATGTGATAGGTCGCGGTGAAGGTGCGCGCGTCGCCGGCCAGCGCGGCGTGCACCTGCCGGATCCCGTTGGCGTTCGACTTGGCCTCCAGCTGGCGCAGCCGGTCCCAGCCTGCCGCGAGGGTGGGCGGCTCGCCGAGCGTGCCCAGCTGCCCGGGCAGCCGCTGCCACACCGCGACGTTGGGCTCGAAGAACCGGCCGACCTTCGGCAGCATGCCCGGCTGCGGGTCGTCGGGCTTGAAGTCCGGGTAGGGGAACGGGTCCTTGCTGGTGTTGATCATGACCGCGAAGTCCGCCGTGCAGACGCGGTTGAGCCGGTGCAGGAATGCCTGGTTCATCGCGGCCCGGGGCTGGCCCGGCCCGCAGGCCGCCGCGCTGCCCGCGGCGATCGCCAGCACTGCGGCGAGGGTGATCTTGTGCCTGGTCACTGCCATCCTCCTGATGCGGGCAGCCCGCGTGGTGTCCTGCCGAGACTGTGCACCGGGCCGGGGCCCGGGCGCATCCGCGGTCACGCTGATTCTGCGGTCGGCGCCGCGGCGGAGATACGCATT
>DATBGO010000238.1:0-1936 GCA_036558005.1 Streptosporangiaceae bacterium
CGGATGGTACCGGGCCAGTCGAATGGATACACAGGCCTCCGGCGAGCGCGAGCACGAGCGGTAGCCACCCCGGCTCAGCCAGGTGGGCGCCCGGAACCAGGGCACCTTGTTTCGTACTTCGTAATCTGCTCCCGCTTCTGCTAGGCGCACACTGCCGCCGATCCGCGCGCCTTTCGAAGTTCTGATATCAAGCGCTCGCTCGCATGCAGGATCGGTCGTTCTGTGTCCCGGAACGGATCAGGTCACTGGCTGCGGCAGCGTTGAGTGTGCGTCCGGGTCTGGTGGCTTACCGCTCGGGAGCTGGGGCCAGATTGTCTTGCCTGAGCTGGCGGAGGGTTTCCTGGACCCGGCGGGCGGCGGGAGCTGCGATGCGCTGGTAGATGGCAAGGGCTTGCCGCAGGCAAGTGGCAGCTTCGCTGGCGTGGCCGTCGCGGAGGTGGCTGTGGCCGATGCCTTCCAGGGCGCGTGCTTGTTCCGGGGGGGTGCCGAGGTCGCGGGCGATGGCCAGTGCCTGGGTGTGGTGGTCGCGGGCCTGGTGGCCGTCGGCGGTCCGGGACGCTAGCTCGCCGAGGCAGTTGAGGGTTTCGGCCTGGCCGAGCAGGTTGCCGACGTCGTGGTTCAGCTTGAGGGCCTGCTGGTGGCTGGCGGCGGCGGCCGGGTAGTCGCCGGTCAGCTGCTGGGCCAGGCCGAGCTCGTTGAGCGCGTAGGCCTGACTGCGGAGGTCGCGGAGGTCGCCGGACAGGCTGAGGGCCTGCTGGCTGCTGGCGGTTGCGGCCGGGTAGTCGCCGGTCAGCCGCTGCACCGCGGCGAGCTCGGTGAGAATCCCGGCCTGCTGGAAGCTGTCGCCCAGGTCACGGCTGAGCGGCAGGGCCTGCTGCAAGGAGGCGGCGGCGGCCGGGTAATCGCCGGTCAGCTGCTGCACGGCACCCAGCTCCATGAGGGCGTGGACCTGGGCAGACCGGTGGCCAGTGTCGCTGTGGAGTTCTAGCGCCTGCTGGAGGCAGGCGGCGGCCGCCCGGTAGTCCCCGGTATAGCGGTGCACCATGCCCAGGTCGGTCAGGGCATGGCCTTGCCCGCGCCGGTGGCCGAGGCTATCGAACAGTTCCAGCGCCTGGCCCAGTTCGGCGGCGGCGGCCGAGTAGTCGTCGGTGGTCATGTGCAGGGAGCCGATCCAGGCGAGGGCCGCTGCCTGCCCGGCCCGGTCGCCCAGGCCGCGGTACAGCCGCAGGGCCCGGGTCGCGCTGGCGATGGCAGCCGGGGCGTCCTCGGTCATGCCTTGCATGGGGCTCAGCAGCAAAAGAGCGTAGGCCTGGCCGGGCCGGTCGCCGGCCCGGCGGGCGGCATCCAGCGCGGCCTGGTGCAGGACCAGGCCCTGATCCCAGTAGCCGCGGGCATACAGGAAGCCATCCATCGCGGCGGCGATCAGCACGGCGTACCGGGGCCGCGCGGTGGCGGCGGCGTAGCCGGCGGCCGCGTGCAGGTTGGCGCGCTCGGCCTCCAGCCAGTCGGCCGCCTGCCCAAGCGTGGAGACCGGCGGCGCGCTGCCCGGCGGGCGGCCTGGCGCGGGGCCTTCGGCGTTCGTCCAGGACGGGAAGTGTCCGCTGGCGGCGCGGGCGGTGTGCAGGTAGTAGTCCAGCAGCCGGGTCGCGGCGGCGTCGCGGGCGGCCGGGTCGTCGGTGGCGGCCAGGGTGCGGGCGTGCTCGCGGATCAGGTCGTGGAACCGGTACCGGCCGTGGGCGGTCCCGGTGATCAGGTGCTGGTCGTAAAGGGCCTCCAGGCCGCGCCGGGCAGCGTCCAGGGTTGTGCCGTCCAGCGCGGCGGCGGCGTAGGCGTCGATGTCGGGCCCCGGGTGCAGGCCCAGCCGGCGGAACAGCCGTTGCTGGGCGTCGTCCAGGTCGGCGTAGGACAGGCCGAACGCGGCCGCGACCGACACGTT
>DATBGO010000239.1:0-1874 GCA_036558005.1 Streptosporangiaceae bacterium
GCACGCCCGCCTACCTGGCCCCGGAACGGGTCACCGGTGGCCCCGCCACCCCGGCCAGCGACCTGTACTCCCTCGGGGTGGTGGGCTACCAGTGCCTGACCGGCGCCGTCCCCTTCGCCGGGGTACCGCCCGTGACCGCCGCGCACCAGCAGCGCACGCTGCCCCCGCTGCCCGCGGCCGTGCCCGCCGCGGTGGCGGAGCTGGTCCTCGACCTCACGGCCGGGGATCCGGCGGCCCGGCCGGCCAGCGCCGGTGAGGTCGCGGTGCGGGCCGGCCGGCTGCGGGATGCCCTGGCCGGACGCGCGGCCGCCGGCCAGCTGGCCAGCCCGCCAGGTGGCCCGCACCCCACCGGGGCGATGGGCGCGGAGCCGGCCACGCTGGCCGGCGGCCCGGTCACCCTGGCCGGGGAGCCGGCGCCGGGCATGGCGCCCGCCCACCGCCGGCCGCGGCGGGAGGGGATACGGCCCGGGCAGGAAAGGATGGGGCCCGGGCGGAGAGGGATGCGGCCCGGGCGGGGCGTGGTCCTGGCCGTGGCCGGCGTGGTGCTCGTGGCGGGCCTGGCGGGAGGGCTGCTGGCGGGCGCGTTCGGAGCCGGGCCGCGGCCGGCCCAGCCGGGTGGCCAGCAGCCCGCCGCGCACACACCGGCCGCCGCGCACACACCGGGTGCCGCCGGCCGCACACCCACCGCCCCGGCCGGCCCCACCGTCGAGGTGAACGCCGATGCCCTGGCCGGCCAGCAGGCCAGTGCGGTGAGCCAGCAGCTGCGCCAGCTCGGCCTGCGGCCCCGCGTGGTAGGGACCGTCCGGGGCGGGCAGGCACCCGGCACGGTCATCTCGGTGCAGCCCAGCGGCCGGGTGCCGGCCGGCAGCACCGTCACGGTGACCGCGGCGCGCCCGCCACCCGGCCAGGGAAGCGGCAACGGCAACGGCCAGGGAAACAACGACGACTGACGCGGGCCACGGCCGCGGCCGGGCGTTCAGCCGGATCCTGGGCGTTACCCGCCGGTACCTGTTACGGGCGGCGGACCCGGGGTAGGGCAGGTGGTGCTCTGCCTGGGGGGCGGGGCGAAGGATCATGAGCAGGTCACCTAAATCAGCACCGGCCGCGCGGATGCCGGCCTACCACGAGCAGGCCGGCTGCTACGAGCGGGACACGGGCGCGTTCCAGCCCTACCGTCAGGCGATCGTGGAGGCGTTACCGCTCCGCCCCGGGCAGGTGGTCCTCGACGTCGGATGCGGGACGGGGCTGTGCTTCGGCTCCCTGCGGGACAAGGTGACGGCGCTGGGCGGTGTCGTCGGCATCGAGGAGTCGCCCGAGATGGCCGCGGTGACGCGCGAGCACATCGCGGCGGAGGCCTGGCTCAACGTCACCGTGGTGGAGTCGCGGGCCGAGGACGCCGAGATGGCGTTCACTGCCGACGCCGCCCTGTTCTGCGCCGTCCACGACGTCATGCAGTCCCCGGACGCGCTGCGGAACGTCCTGGGCGGCCTCCGTCCCGGGGCATGGGTGGCCGCGGGCGGCGGCAAGTGGGCCGCGCCGCTCATGGTGGCCGTGAACATGCAGGTGAGAATGCTGCACGCTCCGTACGTACGGAGCTTCGACGGGTTCGACCGGCCCTGGAATCACCTCGAGCAGCTGATCGAGGGCGTCCATGTCGAGGAGGTGGCGTTCGGCGGCGGGTACATCATGACCGGGAGGGTCCCGCCGCGGGCCCGCGCCTAGCGGCCCGCCCGCCCGGGCCCTCCGGGCAGCGTCACGCGGGCTGGTCGCGCCGGTCCGGCGCGGCGAGCGTGCCGGCGCCACCGCGGCCCGGCGCCACCGACCAGCATGCATCGATCAGCGCCGGGGCGAACCGCTGCGGCGCGTTGATGCAT
>DATBGO010000240.1:0-17922 GCA_036558005.1 Streptosporangiaceae bacterium
CGAGGATTTGCTCGCGGGTCTGGGCGGTGATGGGCCGGCCGCAGACGGGGCAGTGGCCCTGGCCGATGCGGGCGTAGAGGACGCGGAGGTAGTCGTAGATTTCGGTGATGGTGCCGACGGTCGAGCGCGGGTTGCGGCCCGCCGCCTTCTGGTCGATGGATACCGCTGGTGACAGCCCGTCGATGAAGTCGACGTCGGGCTTGTCCATCTGGCCGAGGAACTGCCGGGCATAGGCCGACAGCGACTCCACGTACCTGCGCTGGCCTTCGGCGAATATCGTGTCGAACGCCAGGCTGGACTTACCCGATCCGGACAGGCCGGTGAACACGATCAGGGCATCTCGCGGCAAGTCGAGCGACACGTCCTTGAGGTTGTGCTCGCGCGCGCCGCGGACCACGAGACGATCAGCCACTTGTGCTCAGATCTCCGAAGTTGGGACGGACTGCTGCGGATTTGGGGACGCCTGGACATGCTATCCGGGGGTGCTGACAAAACGCCGTCAGTTCACCGGGGCCAGCGCGCAGCGAATCTCACCCCTGGCACAGCTGGCCCATCCGCCGCAGCCGCCGCACCAGCCGGTCCCCCTGCGACCGGGCGCACGCTGGTGCAACGTCGCGCCGCCCAGGGTTGTTCCTCGGTGGCAGCCGGGCCGCGCTGCCCCCTAGGCTGCCAGGAAACGGACCGGATCGCCGGCCCGCTCGGGTGAGCGGCCTGGCACCTGTGAGGAAGATGGAGCGGGCATGACTTACACGGGCGATGTCAGCGTCGGCGGCCCCGCCGACACCAGGGAACTGCCTGGCCTGACCATCACGAAAGTGGCCGTCGGCCCGATGGACAACAACGCCTACCTGCTGCGCTGCAGCAGCACCGGGGAACAGCTGCTGATTGACGCGGCGAACGAGCCGGACACGCTGCGGCGGCTGCTCGGGGACACCCCGCTGGCCACGATCGTGACCACGCACCGGCACTGGGACCACTGGGGCGCGCTGGCGGAGGTCCAGGGCGGCACCGGGGCGGCCACGGTGGCGCACCCGGCCGACGCGGACGAGCTGCCGGTCCCGGCGACCACGCTGGTCAGCCACGGCGACACCGTCCGGGTCGGGGACGCCGCCCTGGCCGTGATCCACCTGCGCGGGCACACGCCGGGCAGCATCGCGCTGTGCTACGACGCGGGCGGCGAGCTGGCCGGCACCCCGCACCTGTTCACCGGCGACTCGCTGTTCCCCGGCGGGCCGGGCAACACCGAAGGCGACCCGGAGCGGTTCAGCCAGCTGATCGGCGACCTGGAGGAGCGCGTGTTCGCCGCGCTGCCCGACGGCACCTGGGTGTATCCAGGCCACGGCAAGGACACCACGCTGGGCACCGAGCGCCCGCAACTGCCGGACTGGCATGCCCGCGGCTGGTAGCCGGTGACCCGGCAGGCCGACTGCGTCGTCATCGGCGCCGGGCTGCTGGGCCTGTCGGCGGCGCGGGCGCTGGCGGACCGGGGCCGCGAGGTGACCGTGCTGGAGCAGGCCGAGGTCGGGCACCTGGCCGGCGGCTCGCACGGCAGCTGCCGGATCTTCCGGCTGGGCTACCCCGACCCTGGCTACGTGTCGCTGGCCCGCGAGGCGGCGCGGCTGTGGGCGGCGGCGCAGGCCAGGTCCGGCGCCGCGTTCCTGCTCCCGGCGCCGCAGCTGACCTTCGGCGAAAGGCGGGAGGCGGTGCACGCCGCGATGCTGGCCGCCGGGGCGCCGTGCGAGCTGCTGGCGGCCGGGGCCGTCGCGGAGCGGTTTCCTGGCCTGTCGGTACCCGGGCCGGCACTGCTGGAGCCCGGGTCGGCCGTGATCGCGGCCAGCCTGGTGCTGCGGGACCTGGCGGCCGGCTGCCCGGGGCTGCGCACCGGGGCGCGAGTGACCGCGCTGCGCGATGACGGCAGGCAGGTGACGGTCAGCACCAGCGCGGGCCCGTTCACCGCGCCGGTGGTGATCGTCACGGCCGGGCCGTGGACCAGCGGCCTGCTCCGGCCGGCCGGCCTGCGGGTCCCGTCCAGCCCGATCCTGGAGCGGGTCGGCTACCTGGCCGCGGCGGCCGGGCAGCCGGGCGCCGCCGGGCTGCCGATCTTCGTGTGCCACGGCCGCCAGTCCCCGTACGGGCTGCCGGTGCCCGGCGAGCCGCTGTACAAGGTCGGCATCCACCAGTCGGGCCTGCCGACCGACCCCGACCACCAGGATCTTCCCGGCACAAGGGATAGTTCGGGCAGCGCCGGGGAGGCCGGGGCGCTGGCCGGGCTGGCCCGGCGGTACCTGCCCGGGCTGGATCCCGAGCCGGTCCGGGTCGAGCGGTGCGTCTACGACAACAGCCCGGATGAGGACTTCATCATCGACCGGATCGGCAACGTGGTGATCGGCAGCGGGACGTCCGGGCACGGCTTCAAGTTCGGCCCGCTGCTGGGCGAGTGGCTCGCGGGGCTGGCCGCCGGCGAGCCGGGCGCCGCCAGGCCGCCGGACCGGTTCGCGCTGGGGCGGTTCGGCTGACCTGCGGCACCGCCGCTGCGGGCGGCCCGGCCACCTGGCCAGGGAGGGCTCAGCGGATCAGCTGCGCGAACGCGATGACGTTGCTCAGGTAGTGCCCGGTCGCCGGGTCGAAGGCACCGCCGCAGGTGATCAGCCGCAACTGGGCGTCGGGCACCGCCCCGTACACCGCTGAGGCCGGGAAGTCCGCCTTCAGGTACATGTGCACCGCGGTGACCTTGAACACGGCCACGGTGTTGTCAGCCCGCCGCACGTAGACCCGGTCCCCCAGGCTCAGCTGGTGCAGGTGGTAGAAGATGCCCGGGCCCTGCCGGGAGTCGATGTGCCCGGCGATCACCGCCGCGCCGACCGCGCCGGGCCGCGGGCTGCCGGTGTACCAGCCGGCCACCGCGGCACTCGGCGGCACCTGCATGGTGCCCGCCTTGGTGACGCCCAGCCGGATCAGGTGGCTGCGCACCCCGATGACCGGGATGATCAGCGTGCTGGGCCTGGCGACCGCCGCGACCGCGGACGAGCCGGGTACCGGTGCCCGCTTGCCCTTGGGCACCGGCAGCAGCGTCGGCTGCCCGGCGGGCTGGGCCGGGCGGCCCTGGTGCCCGCTGGCCAGCGCGAAGCCGCAAGCGGCCACGCCGGTGGCCAGCAGCCCGGCCAGCAGCGTGGCGGCAGCGGCAGGCCGGCGCGCCACCCGTGACGGGGTGGCGTGCCGGCCAGACCGCCGGATCATCTCATCGCGCGTGCGCGGCGCGACGGCGCGGCCTGCGCATCAGGCGCGCCGCCCCGCCGGCCACCACGATCAGGCCGATGCCGCCGGTCACCAGCCACGGCAGCAGCGGCGCGCCCGGACGCGGCGCGGTGCCGCCGAAGCCGGTCGCGGGCGCGCCAGCCGGGGCCACCTGGCTGGCGGCAGCGTCCTCCAGGCTGTCGATGGTCAGGTGCCCGGGGTCGTCCAGGACCACGAGCGTGTAGATCGCCCCGCTGGCGAGCTTGACGGTAGCCGAGCCGCTCTCGTTCGCACCGGTCGCGTGCACCGACCAGTCCCCGGGTGAGACGGTCTGGTATGAGGTGATCTTCGAGAAGGCGAGCTTGTCCGCGATCGTCTTGCCCGCCGCGGTGACGGTGACCCGCTGCTCGTTCAGCGACGCCTGGATCACCCGCACCAGCGACTTGCCTGCCGGGGTGGTCAGCTGGTCATCGAGCACCTGCAGCCGCAGCCCTGACGCCGGGCCCATGCCCGCGACCGTGTAGGCCTTGCCGGACGTCACGTTGACGGTGGTGGACAGCACCGGCTTGGAGCTGGACTTGGCTCCCGCCCCGCGCATCGCCACCGTGTACTCGCCCGCGGGCACCTTCTCGTACCCCGACACGGTGCCGTAGGCAACGTGGTGCAGCACGATCTTGGCGTTCGGGTTGTTAAACGAGTACAGGTACACATCAACGGCTGGCGTATTCGGGGACAAGTGCGCGAGCCGGAGCCAGCCGTCGCCGCTGTGCGCCGACGCGGCGGGTGCCGTGAACGCGACGAGTCCGGCAGCCAGGCCCGCGGCCGCGGCTGCCCTGATCAATCGGGTCATGCTAGTAGGCAACTTCATGATGATTCCCTCCCATGGGTTTTCGGGCTGCCGGGGGTCATGTTGAGCAGCCCGAGCGGGCTCGGAGCGGCAAACTGAATCCGGGCGACGAGCTGCCCGCCGGGCAGCCGCGCCAGGCCGGAGCTGGCGGCGAGGTAGGGCGCGCGCTGGGCGGCCGTGAATTTCAGCACCGGGTTGAGATAGCTGGGCTTGTCCGCGGAGCGGCGCGGGGCAGCCAGCTCGGCCACGCGCAGCGGCATGCCCTGGCTGGCGTGCGGGCCGCTGTCGCTGAAGCCGACGACTTCGAGATCGCCTATGTCCCGCTGATGGGTCAGGGACGCGATCGTGATCTGCAGCCGGCCGTCGACCTGCCCCGCGGTCAGCTGCTGGCGGGCCGCCCGGGTGAAGGTCAGCCGCCGGTTGCCGAGCAGCGCGCGGCCCCCGCTCACCCGGGCCTGCTGGTCGGCCGCCAGCGCCTTCAGGTAGGCCGCGGTCCCGTCCGGCGCCGTCACCCGGACGTCCACCCTGGCCTGCCCGGTCCCGAAGCTGGCCAGCACCGATGGAGCGTAGACGCTGTTCAGCCTGGGGCCGATCTGGCTGCGAAGGGTGCCGGTCGCGACCACCACGGCCGAGCCGAGCGGGTCGCCCGCGGTGGGTTCCAGCTCGATCAGGCTGGCGGCCGGGACTCCGGCGGCCTGCAGCGCACCGCAGGTCACCGGGTCGCAGGCGACAATCGAGTTCTTGCTGACCTGGGTGGCGACCCAGGCCGACGCGGCCTTCCTGGCCGCGGTCACCGCCCGAAGCTGTCCCCCGGTGACCCCGCCGCCGGCGCCGGCGGCCGCCTGGCCACTGCTGCCCCGGCCGGCCGCGCCAGGTGCCGCCTGGCGGTTCGCCAGCAGCACCGTCACCGCGCCGGCCGCGAACACCACCAGCACGATCACCAGGATCACCACCTGACGCGACCGGACGGACCGGCGCGTCAGCCACAGCTGCACGGTGGTGTCGAGCACCTTGTTCCACGGCGGCGCCTTCGGCGCCGCCGCAGCCTGGCGGCCCGGACGGCCGGTCTCCCGCCCGGCTGATCCCGGACCGGCCGGACCTGGCGACTGCGCCACGACCGGTTCGGGCCCGGCCGGGTCCGGCGCGGCCGGCTCCGGCGCGGGCGGGTGCGGCGCGGCCGGGTGCGGCGCGGGCGGGTGCGGCGCGGGCGGGTGCGGCGCGGCCGGGTGCGGGGTCTCGCGGATGGCCGGGATCGGCTCGGTCCGGTCCGGAGCGTCATCCGCGATCGCCGGTCCCGGCCCGCCGTCGGCCGGGCCCTCAGCCGAGGCCGCATCCGCGGCCGCCCCAGCCGACCCGACAGCCTCAGCCGAGGCAGTCTCTTCTCCGGGGTCAGCCTCTCCGGCCGGCACAGCCTCCTCGGCCGACCCGGTCTCAGCCGACCCGGTGTCCTCAGTCCGCCCGGTCCCCTCAGCGGACTGCGTTTGCTCAGCTGACGCAGCCGCCTTGCCTCGCGCCGTTTCCTCGGCCGGGCCGGTCACCTTAGCGGACTGTGTCTGATCAGCTGACGCGGCCGCGTTGCCTGGCGCGGTTTCCTCGGCCGGGCCGGCCGCCTCAGCCGACCCGGTCACCTCAGCTGACCCGGTCTCTTCAGCCGATGCGGTCTGCTCGGCCGGGCCGGTGTCCTCAGTCCGCCCGGTCTCCTTAGCGGACTGTGTCTGATCAGCTGACGCGGCCGCGTTGCCTGGCGCGGTTTCCTCGGCTGGGCCGGTCGCCCTGGCAGTCGCGGCGTCCTCGGCAGAGGCGGCGTCTTCCGGGTTTCCCGGGTCCTCAGCAGGCGCAGAATCGTCCAGGCTCACCGCATCCTTGGCTGGGGCCGCGCTTTCGGCCGGCAACGTGCTCCCGGTCCCGGCCTGGCCCTCGGCTGGAGCGGCTTCCTTGGCTGGAGTCGCGTCCTTGGCTGTGGCCGGGGCTGGCTCGCTGGCGGGCGCGGCACCGGCGGCGGGGGGCGCGGCGGCGGCGCCGGGCGACGAGGCACGCTTGGACTCGGCGGGCTTGCGCTTGCGGGCGGGCCGGGCCTGGCCAGCCGCCGGGGTCGGCCCGGCTGGCTCCGCGGGCTTGGGCACTGCCGGGTTCGGGTCCCGATCGGTGGCGTCTGCCTGCGCCGATTCGGTGCGGGCGGGCTCGGAGTCCCGGCGGCGCGCACGCCGCAACGGAGGCATGACCCGCCCCTGATCGCCCATCGGCAACTACCCCCCAAGGACCGCAAGATCAGCGGCGCGGTCCCCAGGAGAAAGCACAGCACATGTTGCACGGTTCTTTCAGCAGAAATAGCTGTTTGTTACGAGAAACCTACAGCGTGTCGTGAACATCGCATTTTGCATAATGAGCAATGCAAATTGCGCGACGATTTAAGCGGATTTGCTGGCCGGCCTCGCGGCTTCGCTGGCCAGTCGGTGATACATCGCGACCGCCGCCGCGACCGCGTCGGCCTCGGACGGCAGCGCCGCCGCACGCCGCCGCGCCGCGGCGCTCAGCCGGCTGGCCAGCGCCGGGTCGTCGAGTAGCGACAGCACCGCCGCGGCGAGCGCAGCCGGGTCACCGGGCGGGACCAGGATCGCCCCGTCGTCCCCGGTGATGTCCGGGATGCCGCCGACCCGGCTGGCCACGACCGGCTTGCCGGCCAGCAGCGCCTCCTGGACGATCAGCGCCCTGGCTTCCCACCGGCTGGGCACGACCACGACGTCGGCGGCGGCCAGCAGCGCGGGCACGTCCTCGCGATGCCCGAGGAACCGCACGTCCAGCCCGCTTGCCTCGGCCCGGCCGGCCAGGTCCGCGGCCAGCGGTCCGGCCCCGGCAATCGCCAGCACCGGAGCCGGGTCACGGTTCCGCCAGGAAGCCGCCGCCGCCAGCAGCACGTCCAGCCCCTTCTGGGCGGCGAGCCGTCCGGCCGTGAGCAGAACCGGGCGCGGGCCGGCCCCGAGATCCGACCGTGCCGCACTCACCGCCGCCTCCGGTGGCGGCCCGGCCTGCGGCGCCGCCACCACCGCCTGGGCGGTGTCCCGCGCGCCCAGCTGGCGCATCCGCGCGGCCAGGTCACCAGAAGCGCACAGCACCGCGTCCGCCCGCCGCGCCACGATCCGTTCCAGGATCCGGTAGACGGCCGCCGCCAGGCGGGCGTCCGGGGCGGCGTTATGCACGGTGACCAGCAACGCCGGCCCGGCCCGGCCAGCGGCGGCCCGGCCAGCTTGGCTCCGGCCAGCTCCGCGTAGGCCGGGCCGGCGCTGGCGCGTTCCGGCCAGGGCGAGCGCCGCGAACGCGCCGGCCCGCATCCCGTGCGCGTGCGCCACGTCCGGCGCCGCCCGCCGCAGCAGCCTGCGCAGCCTGACGATGGCCGCCACGTCCCGGGCCGGGTGCGGCCGGTCGCCGATCTCAGCGACCGTGAACTCCGCGCCGGTGCCGGAGAACCACGGCCGGGCCGCGGCCGGGCCGATCACGCTTACCGTCAGCCCCTGCGCCCGGCAGCCCGCGGCCAGCATCGCGACATGACCGGCTGTCCCGCCGGAGATGGTGCCGACCACCTGCGTGACCCGCGGCCCGGTCATGACCTGGCCCTGCGGGTGACGCGCGCCAGTACCGCCCGGGTATCCCCGGCGTCCAGCACCAGGCTGACGACCGCGAACACGGCGATCACGCAGGCCGCCGCGGCCAGCGCGAGGATCGCGTTCAGCAGGAAACCGGATACCGGGACAGCGACCGACACCGCGGCGCCCGCCGCTGCGCCCGCCACCGCCGCGGCGAGCCCGGACGCCGCCGCCCGCGCCGTGCCGCGCAGCGCGGCCGGGCCGCGGGCCCGCCGGACCGCGACCACCAGCGCGACCCCGCCGATCACCAGCCCCGCCGTGTTACCCGCGCCAAGGGCGGGCACCACCCAGCGGCCGCTGACCAGCATGACCGCGATGACGTCGGCGACGATCACCAGCAACCAGCCACCGACCATCGCCACCCCGGCAACCCGGTGCCGCCGGTCCGCGAGCAGCACCCGCGACAGGCAAGCCACCAGCCCGAACCCGACCAGCCCGGGGGCGAACGCGGCGAACGTGAACGCCAGCTGCCTGGCCTGGCCGGGCTGATGCGAGATGAACATCCTCGCGGCCGGCACCGCCGCGCCGGCCAGCAGCGCCGCGCCGAGCCAGGACACCAGCAGCACCGCCCGCGCCGACCGGGCCGAGGTCTGGTCGAACTCCTCGCCGGTGCTGGTCGACAGCACCGGGAACGCGCTGATCGCGATCGGGATCGCCAGGATCGCGTACGGCACCACGAACGCCTGCCAGCCGTAGTTGTACAGCACGATCGCGCCGGTCCCGCCGTGGCCGTTCGCCAGCCGGATCACCACCACGGTCGCGGCGTCCTGCGCGATCAGCGCGCTGATCCCGACCGCGGCCAGGCCGCCCGCCCGCCGGGCCACCCCGGCGGGGAACCGCAGCGCGGGCCGCAGCGGCAACTTCAGCCGCAGGGCCGGCGGCAGCGCGGTCACCACCAGCGCGGCCACCCCGGCGGTGGTGCCCACCGAGAGGGTCAGTTCGGCCGCGGGGGACAGCCCGGCCAGGTGCTGCGCCTGGTCCTGGCCGAGCGGGACGAACACCTCATACGCGGCGATCACCACCAGGCTGGACAGCACCGGCGCCAGCGCGGGCGCGGCGAACTTGCGGTGCGCCTGCAGCATCCCGTACAGCACCACCGCCAGCCCGTACAGCAGGATCTGCGGGGCGAACACCGCGAGCATCCGGGCGGCCACCGCCACGACGTCGGCGTGCCCGCAGCCCGGCGCGGCCGGCACCAGCAGTGAGACCACCGGGCCCGCGACCGCCGCGAGGATCGCGCTGACCGGGACCAGGATCAGCACCGTCCAGGTCAGCAGCGCCGAGGCGATCTGGCCCGCCTCCGCCTGGCTGCCAGGATCGGTCCTGGCCCGCTGCGCCGGGCCGGCCAGCACCGGGACCATGACGCTGGTCAGGGCACCGCCGAGGACGATGTCGTAGATGATGTTGGGGACCTGGTTGGCCGTCGTGTAGGCGGTGCCCAGGCACGAGGCGCCGACCGTGTGCGCGAACACCAGCTGACGGCCGAACCCGATGATCCTGGCCGCCGCGGTCAGCGCGCCGATCAGCAGCGCCGCGCGGCCGATCGCCCGGCCTGCCTGCCGTGACGGCCGGGACTCCTCCGGATCCCGGCTGGTCACCGGCGCGGCCGGTCCGGTCACCGGCCGCTGGCGGAGGCCCGCGCCGGTCCGGCCGGGCCCTGGCCGCCCCGCCCGCCGGCCCGGCCGGCTGGCGGCGGGCCGGCCCCAGCCGGGACACGCTGGCCCGCGGGCTCGTCCTGCGCTGGCCCGGCGTCGGCCTCCTGGCCCGGGTCCGCGGCCTGGCTGGCGGCCGCCCGGCCCGGCGCGGCAGGGCGGCGGCCGAGCATGTCGAGCCAGCGCAGCGGCGGGGTCCGCTCGATGACCTTGGTGAAGCTGACCACCTCGCTGGCCGCGGTCAGGCCGGCGATGACGCCCAGCGCGGCGAGCCTGGCCCGCCGGGACAGCGTCACGGCGGCGGCAGCGCCGATCATCGCGCCGAGCGCGTTCGCGCCCGCGTCGCCCAGCATGGCCCGCTCACCGAGGTCCTCGCCCAGCAGCGCGAGCGCCGCGCCGACCGGCCCGGCCACGGCCTGCCGCCCCCGCGCCGAGCCCGCGCCGACCAGCGACCCGGCAGCAAGCGCCACCTTGATCGCCCGGCCGGGGCGCAGGTCGAATAGGTTCAGCAGGTTGCCGCTGCCCGCCGTGAGACCGGCATTGATAACGAGATCCGGTGCTGACCCGCCAGCCAGCAGGCTGGCCGCCAGGCCGGTCGCCCCGATCCCGCCCATCTTGACCGCACCGCTGGTCACCTCGCCGCGAGCCAGCGCGCCCAGGTGGCCGCGGAAGCCGCGGCTGGCGCCGCTGCCGGCCAGGTCGTCGTAGCAGCCGAACGCCGCCGCCCCGGCCCCGGCGACCGCCAGCGCAGCCCGGTGGCGGCCGGTGAGCCCGGGCACCAGCGCGGCCGCGGCGACCGCCGCCGCGGCGACCGCGGGGCCTTCGAGCAGCGTGACCGGCTCGCCGCGATGGTTGGTCCTGGTCCACCGGGCCCGGCCGCCGGGCGGGACGACGGTCAGCGCGGCGTAGGCGGCGCGCGCCGCCGCAGCGGCGAGTCCGCAGGTCAGTGCCGCTTTCGGGGTCATCGGTGCTCCGCGTGCTTGGGCTTCTTGGTGGTGGCCGGAGTGGCGGACTGGGTCGCCGCCGGGGTGGGTGCCGGGCTGGGCACCGCGCCGGGCGCGACCCCGTAGCTGGCCGGCTTGTGCCGGGCCAGCCGCAGGCCCAGTGCCTGCGCGACCATGAGCTGGCCGGTCTTGTAGTTGGCGTTGTCCACGCTGGACAGCTGGACTCCGCTGCTGCCGCTGAGCAGTTCGTCGATCGCGCTGCCGGGACCGGATCCGGCCGGCGAGCCGGCCAGCACCGCTGCCAGGCCGGTGCGGTCCAGCTGATGGGCCAGGGCGAGCAGCGCCAGGTTCGCGGTGTCGGTGTCAGCGGGCGCAGGCGGGCTGGCCGGGATGACCACGACAGCCAGGGTGGCGAGCCGCATCGAGGTTCCGTTCGTGCCGCTGACCTGCAGGTAGCCGTGCTGCGCGAAGCCGTCGAGTATCGCCTTGCTCTGCGGGTCGGCCACCCCGGGGCCGTCCTTGGCGACCAGCGCGGAGGAGATCACCTGGGCGGCCTCGGCCTGGCCGGCGATCTGCGCGGTGGCGCCCGGCGGCTGGCCCTGGCCGAGGCTGATTCCGGGCGGGGCGAGCTGCTGCGCCAGGTAGTCCAGGTTGCTCTGCGTGCTCTGGCCGGCCACGAAGAACTCCGGCTGCATCGCCACCTGCCCGGTGACCTGGGCGCCCGCCTGCTGCAGCGCGGTGGTGATGCCGCTGGTCATCGGCCCGTCCGCGTGCGGGGCGGTGACGATGACGACCCGCTGGCCGGCCAGCAGGTGGCTGAGCACCGGCCCGGTGACCGCGGTGGCGAAGTCCTGGTCGTTGGTGATCTGCTGCTGCAGGTTCCCGTTGTTGGCCAGCAGCGAGCTGATCTGGTTCCGTTCTTGCTGCGAGGTCTTGTCGAGCACCGCGACGGTGCTGGGCTTCAGCGCGGTCGCGCCGACGACGATGCCAATCGCCAGCGCCAGGAAGACCGCCACGATCGAGACAAGGTGATATCGGAAATCAATCACTAAAACAGTCCAGTTAGCCAATACCTGAAGGTGTCTAGCTCGGTGCCTAGGTACCTCAGGAAGATCTGGCCTGCAGGCAAGAACACCATCGCTACCAGGACGGTCACCGCGGCGGCCAGCACGAGCGGGATCACCGCCTTGGGTGAGACCCGGCTGCGGTAAAGCCTGCTGACCCCCTTCTGGTCGACCAGCTTATCGATGAGCCGGAGCCTGGTGAGAAAGGTGCTCGCCATCCCCGAGCGGCCTTTGTCGAGGAACTCTACCAGCGTGTCGTGCCGGCCCACGGTCACGATCAGGCTGGCGCCCAGCTCGTCGGCGAGCAGCAGCGCGATGTCCTCGCTGGTGCCAGGCGCGGGGCAGGTGACGCAGTCCAGCCCGAGCGCCTGGACCCGGGCCAGGCCCGGTGCCCGGCCGTCCGGATAGGCGTGCACCACGATCTCGGCCCCGCAGGCCAGCGCCCGGTCCGAGACCGAGTCCATGTCGCCGACGATCAGGCTGGGCCGGTACCCGGCTTCCAGCAGCGCGTCCGCGCCGCCATCGACGCCCACCATCACCGGCTTGCACTCCCGGATGTAGGACCGCAGCGTGGCCAGGTCCTCGCGGTAACGGTAGCCGCGCACCACCACCAGGGCATCCTTGCCCTCGAACCGGGTGCGCAGGGCCGGGGCGCCGATGCCGTCGAGGAGCAGCGGGTACTCGTGCTTGATGTACTCCATCGTGTTGGCGACGAACGCCTCGATCTCGGTGGCCAGGCCGGTCTTGGCCTCAGCCATCGCCGAGGACACCGATTCCAGGTCCTGCAGCCTGCCCTTGGCCACGATGTGGTCGCCCTGGTACAGCGTCTCCCCGTCGAGCCGGACCCGCTCCCCCTCGCTGACCCGCTCGAACACGTCCGGCCCGACGTCGTCGACGAGCGGGATCCCGGCTTCGACGAGCAGCTGGGGGCCGAGGTTCGGGTAGCGGCCGGTGATGCTGCGGGCCGCGTTCACCACGGCGGCGACCTGGTGCCCGATCAGGGCGTCCGCGCCGGTCCGGTCCAGGTCAGCGTGGTCGATGATGGCGATGTCCCCGGGCTGCAGCCGGGTCGACAGGCTCTTGGTCCGATGATCAATCCGCGCCGTCGCAGCAATCCCGGGCAGGTCGTCTGGCCTGGTCCGACGGGATCCGCGAAACTTGCGAGACTGCTGTTTCATCGCACAGTTAGTCTGCCAGAACTTGCCTGCGGCCGAAGCCACCTGCCCATGCCTGGCAGTCAGGCACGCCGCCACCCAAACCCGGACGCCCGCGGCTAGCCTGTCCGGCAGGCGCTGGCCGCCGCCACGCCGGCCGCTTGCGGCCCCCGGCGGGTCAGGCCCGGGCCGGGCGGCTGTGCCGGGGGGCCATCGAGGCCCGCTCGGCCGCCGCGGCGTCCAGCAGTTCGCTCGCGTGCGCCCGGCCGAGCTCGGAGTCCTCCAGGCCGGCCAGCATCCGGGACAGCTCCCTGACCCGCCCGTCGTCGCTGAGCCTGGTCACGCCGCTGCTGGTGACCGACCCGTCGCCGGCCTTCTCGACCACCAGGTGGTTGTCGGCGAACGCGGCGACCTGCGGCAGGTGGGTGACGACGATGACCTGGGCCATCCGGGCCAGCCGGGCCAGCCTGCGGCCGATCTCGGTCGCCGCCTTGCCGCCGACTCCCGCGTCCACCTCGTCGAACACGAACGTTGGCACCGGATCGGCGCCGGCGAAGACCACCTCGATCGCGAGCATGATCCGGCTCAGCTCACCGCCGGAGGCGCCCTTGTGCAGCGGCAGCGGCGGCGCGCCCGGGTGGGCGGACAGCCTGATCTCCACGTCGTCCGCGCCGGCCGGGCCTGGCTCGGACAGCGGGGTGATCGCCACCCTGAGGGTGGCGTGCGGCATCGCCAGCGCGGCCAGCTCGGCGGTCACCTGCGCCGAGAAGTCGCCGGCCGCCTCCTTCCTGGCCTCGGTGAGCTGACCGGCCAGCTCACTCACCTGGGCCGCGAGCTCGGCCTCTTCCTTGCCCAGGCTGGCGATCCGGTCGTCGTCGCTGTCCAGCTCGGCCAGCCGCGCCGCCGCCTGCTTGGACCAGGCGAGCACGCCAGTGATGGCGCTGGGCGGATCACCGGGCTCGGCCGCCGCGGCCTGCGGCTGCGCTTCCTGGCCAGCGGGCGCGCCCGGGCTCGTGCTGCCGTCCGGGCCGGCGCCCGCGCCGGGGCTGGAACCGGGTCTGGCCGTGAGGTCCGGGCTGGCCCCGTAGGCCTTGATCAGCCGGCCCAGCACGGCCCGGCGTTCTTGCACCACCGCGAGCCGGGCCGGGTCGGCCTCGACCGACTGGGCGTATGAGGCCAGTTCGGCGGCGATGTCGGAGGCCAGGTAGACGGCCTCGGACACCCGGCCGGCCAGGGCCGCGAGCGCCTGGTCGTGCCGGGCCGCGGACTCCAGGGCCTGCCGGGCGCCGCCGAGCAGCGTGATCGCGTCGGCGCCCTCGTAGGACCCGCTGGACGGATCGGTCAGCAGCGCCTCATGCGCGGTGGTGGCCGCGGTATGCAGCTCGTCCGCGTTGGACAAGCGTTCTTCTTCATGGCGCAGTTCAATGTCCTCGCCGCCGGCCGGGTCAGCCTGCTCGATCTCGTCCAGGCCCCGGCGCAGGTCCTCTGCCTCCCTGGCGCGTTCCCTCGCCAGCGTGGTGAGCTGGTCCAGTTCCGCCCGCACGTCCCGGTGCCTGGTGTAGGTGCGCTGGTAGCCAGCCAGCAGCGCGGCCAGGCCCGCGCCGCCGAACCGGTCCAGCGCGGCGCGTTGCCGGCCGGGCTTGAGCAACTGCTGCTGATCGGCCTGCCCGTGCACGGCGACCAGCTCATCGGCCAGGTAGGTCAGCAGGGACACCGGGACCGACCGGCCGCCGGCGTGCGCGCGGGACCGCCCCTCCCCCGACACCGAGCGGCTCAGCAGCAGCGTCCCGCCGTCGTCGTCGAGGTCACCGCCGGCCTCGTTCACCTGCCGGGCGACCTGGCCGTCGGGCGAGACGCTCAGCCTGCCCTCGACGCTCGCTCGGTCCGCGCCCGGCCGGACCCGGCTCGGGTCACCCCGGCCGCCGAACAGCAGGCCCAGGCCGGACACCACCATCGTCTTGCCCGCGCCGGTCTCGCCGGTCACCACGTTAAAGCCCGCCGAAAGCTCCAGGACCGCCTCGTCGATCACCCCGAGCCCGGTGATTCGGACTTCCTCAAGCATTGCCGCCCGGCTCCTCATCTCGGTCTAGCTCACCGGCAGGCCCGGCCGTGGCCGCCCCCAGCCGCGCCGCGCCACGGCCCCGCCAGCCGGTGACCGGCAAGCCGAACTTCGCCACCAGCCGGTCGGTGAAGGGTGCGCCGATCTCCGCTGCCGCGCCCGGGCTGGTGCCTCGCATCCGCGCCAGCAGCACTGGCTCGGCGCCGCGCCGCACCTCGACCCGCGCGCGCGGGCCCAGATCGACCCTACGCCGCCCATCGCACCACAGAACGGCGATAGACGTCTCGGTTTGACCCGGTGCCGGGCCGATTACTTCGGCGGCGAGCACTGACCTGGGCGAGACCACCAGCGGGCCGGCGAACAGCGCGTGCGCGCTGATCGGCACCAGCAGCAGCGCCTCGACCTCGGGCCAGACCACCGGGCCGCCGGCCGAGAACGCGTAAGCGGTCGAACCGGTCGGGGTGGCGAACACGACTCCGTCGCAGCCCCACCGGGACAGCGGCCGGCCGTCCACCTCGGTGACCAGGTCGACCATCCGTTCCCTGGCCGACTTCTCCACGCTGGCCTCGTTCAGCGCCCAGGTGGAGGCGGTGACGGTGCCGTTGCGCCGCACCGTGACGTCAACGGTCATCCGCTGCTCCACCACGTAGCGCCGCTCCACCACCCGGTCCACCGCGTCCGCCAGGCCCTCGACCTCGGCCTCGGCGAGGAAGCCGACGTGCCCCAGGTTGATGCCGAGCAGCGGCACCCGGGCTGGCCGGGCCAGTTCGGCCGCCCGCAGCAGGGTGCCGTCCCCGCCGAGCACGATCACCATCTCGGCGTCCCTGGCCGCTTCCGGCGAGACCGGCACCACCTCGTCGATCGCCGCGCATTGCAGTTCTGCCGCCTCGGCTTCCAGCGCCCTGACCGTGACCGCCGCCCCGGCCAGCCGCCGCGCCACCGCACGGGCGGAACTGACCGCCCCGGGCCGGCCGGTGTGCACGACCAGCAGCATGGTCCTGCTGGCGTTCACTGCGGGCCGTCCGTGATCGCCCGTTGCAGGTCCGCCGGGTCGAGCGGGCCGGCGTCGCGGCGCAGCCAGAGGAAGTACTCAACGTTCCCGGCCGGTCCGGGCAGCGGGCTGGCGGCCACCCCGCGGGTGCCCAGGCCCGAGTCCAGCGCGGCGGCGGCGACCGACGCGACCGCGGCCGCCCGCAGCTGCGGGTCGCGCACCACCCCGCCCGCCCCGACCTTGTCCTTGCCCGCCTCGAACTGCGGCTTCACCATCAGGACGAAGTCGGCGTCCGGGGCCGCGCAGGCGGCCAGCGCGGGGATCACCAGGGCCAGCGAGATGAACGACAAGTCCGCCGTGACCACCCCGGGCGGCGGCGCGACCTGCTCCGGGGTGAGGTTGCGGACGTTGACCCGGTCCAGCACGGTCACCCGCGGATCGGTCCGCAGGTGCCAGGCGAGCTGGCCGTGCCCGACGTCAACGGCGATCACGTGCGCCGCGCCGGCCCGCAACAGCACGTCGGTGAACCCGCCCGCCGATGCGCCGGCGTCCAGGCAGCGCCGCCCCGCGACCGGCGGGCCGCCGAGCGCCGCCAGCCCGCCGGCGAGCTTCTGCCCGCCCCTGGAGGCATACCCGGGCTCCCCGGCCGGGCCGGACACGACGATGGCCGCGTCGGTGCCGACCTGAGTCGCCGCCTTGCCGGCCGGCTGCCCGGCCACCGCGACCCGGCCCGCCAGGATCAGGTCGGCCGCGTCCTGCCGGGACCGGGCCAGCCCTCGGCGCACCAGTTCGGCATCCAGCCGCATCCGCCTGCTCATCGTGGCTGCCAGCAGCTCGCTCAGCCCCGTCGGCCCGGGCCGTTACCAGCGTGACCACCCGGAAAGTCGCGATCGTCCCCGCCGCCAGGCGGCAGGCCCGCATCCAGCTCGCCCAGCACCTCAGTAAGGCTCCGGTGCACGTACTCGAACACGGCCCGGTGCTCGGTCACCGGCAAGTCCGGCAGCTCGTCCAGCCTGGCCAGGGCCGCGTCAACCCGCGGCTCCCCCGTCCTCAGCCGCGTAGCCCGGCCCTCAACCCCCCGGCCCTCACCCTCAGCCCCCCGGCTCTCAGCCCCCCGGCTCTCAGCCCCCCGGCCGCCATCCCCCTGGTCCTCAGCCTCCCGGCCGCCAGTCCCCGCGGCGGCAGCGCCGGCACCAGCCCAGCCCGCCCCGACCCCGGCCCCGTCGTCTATGTCGGCGTCGGCGACCTGACCAGGCTGCCGGCCGGCAGCGCCCATGGATTCGCCGGCCACTCTGGCCGCCCTCGCCGCATCGACCGGAGCCACCTCCGGGACGGTCGCCATATCGTCGGCCTCCGCCCCCGACTGGCCAGCCCATGACTGGACCGCTTCAGCCCCGTCAGCCTCTGGCGCTGCGTCCCCGGCCCCGCCGTACAAGTCCTCGTCGCGGCCGGCCTGACCGGCCTCCGCCCCGCCCTCGGCGGCCTCCGCCCCGCCCCCAGCGGACTGCGCCGCGGCCTTGGGGCCCTGACCTGGCATCTCGCTGGCTAGCGGCGGGCTGGGCTCGTCGGTGTGGTCCTCCATCGGCGATCACTCTCCTTAGCCGGCCCGGCGCTCGCGCGCAGCTGATCCTGCCCTGTCAGGAACGCTACCGTCCACAGCCGCCTGAGGCGCACACCAAAACGGCCTGCCGCGACCGCCTTCTGCCCACCGGCTGGGAGCGTTGGGCCCACCCCGGGGAATAACTCCCAGCCGGAGGACAGAGAATGACCTTGGAAAGCGAGGTCAGGTTGGCGACTACCGAGGAATGCCGCAAGGCTCTGGAGAGCCTGACGGCACGCATCGCGGACATGGATCCGGATGCTCGCGCGAACCATCTACTAGACCGGACGCTGAGCTGCCGGATACCCGACCTGGGCGTCACCTTCGTCACCCGGCTGGGCCCGCACGGTGCCGATCCGGTCACCGAGGCGGACGCCCGGGCCAGGCCCGCGCAGATACGGTTCACCGCTAACAGCGACGTCGTCGTGTCCATCACCGATGCCCCGGCCAGCTTCGCCCGGGCCTGGCTGACCGGCAAGCTCAAGGTCGAGGGCAGCATCTTCGACCTGCTCCGCCTCAGAAAGCTCATGTAACCCCCGACCAACCCCGGGCATACCAGGCAACACCCGGTCCAGCCGACACATACACCCCCGACCGGCCGGCACACGCACCCCGGCCCGGCCGGCACGTGCACCCCGGTCCGGCCGGCACGTGCACCCCAGCCCGGCCGGCACACGCACCCCCCGCCCCAGCCGGCACACGCACCCCAGCCCGGCCGGCACGTGCACCCCAGCCC
>DATBGO010000241.1:0-1596 GCA_036558005.1 Streptosporangiaceae bacterium
CCGTCGCCCAGCAGCCGGGCCGGCCTGCCCAGGCCGGCCTTGCCGTACTCGAACCTGCACATGCGCAGCGACAGCAGGTCGGTAAGCCTGGCCGATACCTGATCGATCAGCTCCGACGGTGACCCCCCGGTCGCGACCGCCCGGGCGGCCGCGTTGATCCCATCGAGGTAGCCGGCACGCCTGCTGGCGGCGGCATGCTGGCGGCGTCCCCACACGGCGAGCTCCGTGACCGCCGCGCCGATAACGAGGAGCAGCACGGTCGTCTCGATGTCCGTCCGCCGGGTAATGGTGAACTGCTGGTAGGGCCGGGTCAGGAAGAAGTCGAACCAGACCGCGGCCGACAGTGCCGCCAGGTAGCCGGCCAGACGGTAACCGTTCGCCGCGACGGCCACCACCACCAGGATCAGCGCCAGCGCCGCGTCGGTGTTGGGGATGCTGTCCCGGAACGGCACCAGGATGACAGTCAGCGCCAGCGGGGCCGCCAGCGCAGCAATCACTGCCAGGCGGTCCCGGGTGAGCCATGGCGGGACCCGCACGTAATCGTGATAGCACAGTGCTCTCTCAGGCGCCAGCCGGGCCTGTAGCGGCTGGGGTCAATGGCCGATTGCCGCGATTCCCGCGCCGAGCGCGATGAACAGCGCTCCCGCAATTACGAAGGCCAGGTCCGCGACCCTTCCCTCCCGGCCATAGACCAGGAGCTCGTAGGGATCGTCGGGGTCGTACCAGACGAGTACCCGTTGGCCGGGGCGCAACAGCGCTGCCTTCCTGGCCGGCCCGGGAGAGACGCGCTCGACCACCCGCCCGTCCGCCAGTGTGTACTGGATCATGGTCCGGCCCGGCGGGCCGCCCGCCCCCTCGTCCATGGGGACCGGTCGCGGCAGCGCCACCGCCCAGACCGGCGATCCGCCGCGCCGCAGCCGCCGGGCACGGCGCATCCTGGTCAGGCCGGCCAGGGCCGCCACCCCGCCCGCCAGCGCGAACCAGACCCCGATCACGATCAGCATGGCGTGTCCACCCCGGGGGAGCGATCCTTCAGCCCGGCCGGGCCAGGCCGCGGACGCCGACCTCGTCGGCGCGGGCGAGCAGGTCGGCGGGGTCGGAGTAGACCCGGTAGGCGCCGACGCGTTCCAGTTCCTCCCGGCCGTAGCCGCCCGACAGGACGCCGATCCCCAGCGCCCCGGCGCGCCGGGCGGCCAGCAGGTCCCAGACGCTGTCGCCGACCACGAAGGCGTGCCGGGGCTCGACGCCCAGCAGGGCCGCCGCGGCGAGGAACAGGTCCGGGTCGGGCTTGGCGTGGGCCACCATGTCCCTGGTCACCATCGGCGCGTCGTCGGGCAGGCCCAGCATGGCCAGCGCCTGGTGGGCGGTCGCCCGGTAGCCGCTGGTCGCGATGGCCCAGGGCACCTTGCGCTCGGTCAGCGCGGCGAGCAGGCCCGCCGCGCCGGGCAGCGGGCGGACGGAGTCCGCCTGGGCCAGGTACTCCTCCTGGTGGGCCCGCTGCAGCATGGCGATGTCGGCCTCGGACAGGGTGCGGCCGGTCTCCCGCAGCAGGGCGGACACGAACAGCCCGCCGCTCATGCCGATCCGGCGGTGGAT
>DATBGO010000242.1:0-72797 GCA_036558005.1 Streptosporangiaceae bacterium
CGCGATCCGGCCGGACACGTCTTCGACGTGCGGCTCGGCGTCGGCCAGCCCCTTGACCGCGCTGACCGCGTCGGTGATGCGCTGCCGCTCGGGCACGGTGAACTCCAGCACGTCGCCGCCGACCCGGTCCTTGAGCTGCTCGGAGGTGCCGGCCGCGATGACCCTGCCGTGATCGATCACGACGATCTGGTCGGCGAGCTCGTCAGCCTCGTCCAGGTACTGGGTGGTGAGCAGCAAGGTGGTGCCGCCCGCCACCAGCTCCCTGATGATCTCCCACATGCCGAGCCTGCCGCGCGGGTCCAGGCCCGTCGTCGGCTCGTCCAGGAACAGCACCGACGGATAGCCGACCAGGCTGGCGGCCAGGTCCAGGCGGCGCTGCATGCCGCCGGAGAACGTCTTGGCCGGCCGGTCGGCGGCCTCCTCCAGGCCGAACCGGGCCAGCATCTCGTCGGCCCTGGTCGCGGCGACCTTCCGGCCCAGGTGGTGCAGCCGGCCCATGATCTGCAGGTTTTCCCGGCCGGTGAGCTCTTCCTGGATCGCGGCCGACTGCCCGGCGAGCCCGATCCTGCGCCGCACCGGGCCGGCCTGCCGGACCACGTCAAGGCCCTCGACCTGGACGCTGCCCGCGTCCGGCGGCAGCAGCGTGGTCAGGATCCGCACCGCGGTGGTCTTGCCCGCGCCGTTGGGACCGAGCATTCCCAGGACCGTCCCCGTGGGGACCACCAGATCGATCCCGCGCAGCGCGTGTACATTGCCGAAGGACTTGCGCAGTCCCTCGACCAAGATTGCCGGCCCGTCGTGCCCCGTCGCCGCCAACACCCCTGTCCTTCCCTCGACGCCAGCCCGGACGCACCGAGGCGCTGCGCTGGCGGATGGCCCAATCCGCGATCGTACCGGTCCCGGGCGCGTACCCGGTCCGCCGACCACGCGCAGCCCGCAGCGGCGGGCCGCGGGCTACGGCAGTCTTGCTGATGACCGGCACGCGTGTCATTAGCTTTATGTACACATCCAAGCAGGCGCCGCCGACAATTTGCGCCCCGCCGCCGCGCCGATACCGTGCAGACCATGAACCAGGACCAGTGGGCGCCGCTGGCTGAGCGGTTCGCCGCGCAGCATTACGCGACCCTGCGCGGCAGGGTGCGGACCTACGTGATCGGCGCGCACCTGCGCGCGCACCTGCCACCGCCGCCCGCGGCCCTGGTCGACATCGGCGGCGGGGCCGGCCATCAGTCCATTCCGCTGGCGCGGGCGGGCTACCGGGTGACCATCGCCGATCCGTCCGAGGCGATGCTGGGCAGGGCGCGGGACCGGCTGGCCGCCGAGCCGGGCGAGGTGGCGGCCCGGGTCCGGCTGCTCCGGGCCAGCGCCGCTGAGGCGGGTGCGGCGCTGGGCGGCGAGCGGTTCAGCGGCGTGCTGTGCCACGGCGTCATCATGTACGTCGATGACCCGGGGCCGTTCGTGGCCGCGCTGGCGGGCCTGGCGCAGCGGGCCGGGATCGTCTCGCTGGTGGCCAAGAACGCCAGGACCATGGTGACCCGCCCGGCCCTGGCCGGGGACTGGGCGCAGGCACTGGCCGCGTTCGACACCGACCGGCAGGTCAACGGGCTTGGCCTGGACACCCGCGCGGACACGGTGGAAGACCTGACCGCGCGGCTGGCCAGCTGCGGCGTCGAGCCGATCGCCTGGTACGGGGTGCGGCTGTTCACTGACAGCTGGACTCCGCCCAGGCCGGCAGCAGCAGATGAGGACCTGGCCATGGAGGTAGAACTGCAAGCCAGCCGCCGCGACCCGTACCGGCAGCTGAGCCGGCTGTTCCACCTGGTAGGACGGCGCCGCTGAGCCGCGGCGTGGCCGCGATCTGGCCGCGGCGGCTGACCTGGGATTGCACGCTAAGAACGGCTGTATGCCGATTCTTTACCTTGTGGTTGTTTCGTTGTGACTTATAGTGACTGTACGTTATCGTATAACGCTCCGCAGTTACGACAGATTGACCAAAAGGGTGATTTGCGTTAACTGCCCGATATGACGGTCAAAGGAGTCCGTTATGTTTCCCCGCTGGTGCGTACCCGTCACGATCCTTGCCCTGGTGGTCGGCTCGATGTTGGCAGCCGGCAGTGCCAGCGCCTCGGCAAGCACCCATCCTGGCACCACGCAGGTCCGTCCGGGCGGCGCCGTCGCCTCCTTTACGCCGGGCGGGCTGATGAAACGCCCATCCGGCGCGCTCGCGCAGGCCCGCGGGCAGAAGTTCCAGGACGAGAGCACCAACTGGTCCGGTTATGCCGTGACCGGAGGCGACGGCGCCTTCAACAGCGTCTCGTCCAGCTGGACACAGCCGGCCGCGAACTGCTCCGACAGCGGCAGCGCCGAGTACGCCGCGTTCTGGGTCGGCCTGGACGGCTTCAACAGCGGCTCGGTCGAGCAGACCGGCACCGACTCGGACTGCGACGGCACGTCGCCGGACTACTACGGCTGGTACGAGATGTACCCGGCAGCCCCGGTCTACTTCGACAACCCGGTCGAGCCCGGGGACCAGATCAGCGCCTCGGTCACGTTCAGCGGCACCGAGACCTACACGCTGGTGCTGACCGACAGCACCCAGGACTGGACCCAGACCATCACTCAGGATGAGGGCGGCCTGGCCCGGTCCTCGGCCGAAGTCATCACCGAGGCGCCGTCGTCAGAGTTCGGCGTCTTGCCGCTTGCCGACTTCGGCACGATCAATTACGGCGGATCATCCGATGACGGCGCCTCGATGGGCGCCCAGGGCCCGACCTCGATCATCATGGTGGACAGCGGCGGCCAGCAGCAGGACACGACCAGCGCGATGGATGGCGCGGGCGATTTCAGCAACACCTGGCTGAGTAGTTTCAGCCGCCGCCATTAGGGCGGCCAGCTCCGTCAGCCCGGCTGGCCGACCGTTTTCCTAGCCCGATGGCGCCGGCTGGCCGGCCTGTCCCCGCGGCCCCGGTCACGTGCCTGCCCCTGTTTCAGGCGCGTGGCCGGCGGCAGCGGCTTGTCCTTCGGCCGGATGCGGCCAGCTGGTGGCGGCCCGGGCTAGCCGGTGGCGCCGGGCTAGCTGGCGGGCAGCGTCATCGTCAGCGCGGCCCGGTCATGCGGCTGCGGGCGCTTGCCGGTATAGATCCAGGTGAGCCGGGAGAAATACATCCGGCCCTGGTGACGCGGCCACGGCCGGGCCCGCCACAGCACGGTCAGCACCGGGAACCTGACGAACCTGCCCTGGGCGCAGGTCGGGGTGCAGTTGTTCACTTCCAGGTAGCCGTGGCCGAACGCGGAAGACCGCCAGCTCGTCCAGCGCAGCCCGGCCAGCAGCTGCTGCGATGGCATGCAGCCGAAGCTGTCGAGCCTGGCCGGCCGGACCTGGCCATGGCCCGCGCAGTCCACCGTGACCACCGGGCTCGGTGCCGCGGACGCCGGGCTGGCGGCCACCACGGTCGCGCTAGCCGCCCCGGCCACCGCCAGCAGGCCCGCCGTCAGGAGCACTCGCGTGCGGGTGAATCTCATCGGGCTGATCCCTTCCGGTCCCGCCAGCCGTTCTGCTGGCCGGCGATGGCGGCCCGGCGGGCCGCCTGCCGACGAGGGTGCGATATGGCGGCTGCCTGGCTCAAGGGAAGTCCTCCCCATCGGCGGCCCCGGCGCCGGCCCGGCCCGGCCCGGCCGGCCGCAGCCGGAGTCTCCGCCAGCTGACCATTCGCGGTTAAGGGCCAGGACCGGATCTGGAACGGCGGCGCCCGGCGAGCGTACATTTGTGACGTGGTAGGTCCGGACACGCTGCCGCCCGCGCTGCGCGCCTCCGACGAGGATCGCGATCACGTCATCGCCATGCTGCGGGCCGGCGCGGTCTCGGGGCAGCTGTCCCACGACACGTTCGTGCACCGGATGGAAGCTGCGCTGCAGGCGCGCGGCCTGGCCGACCTGGCCGGCCTGCTCAAGGACCTGCCGCCGCCGGCCCGCAAGGCCAGCTGGCTGGAGCGCGCCATCTGGCGCTGGTCGGCGGCGGGCGCGCGGGTCCAGCTGGCCTGGCGGACGCCGCGGCTGCCGAGCCTGGTGCTGCCCCGCGCCGACCGGGTGTTCGTGATCGGCCGGTCCCCGCAGTGCGACCTCGCGATCGGGGACATGACCGTCTCCTGGCGCCACGCCGAGCTGCGCCGCGGCGCCGGCGGGTGGCAGCTGACCGACCTCGGCTCGACCAACGGCACCCGGGTGAACGGCTGGCTCGCGGGCGCGGGCTTCACCGTCCAGCCGGGTGACCGGGTGAGCTTCGGCGGCGTCGCGTTCCGCGTCTGCGGCTGAGCGGCGCGGGGCCCGCCCGGGGCTGCGGGCCAGTGCGGGCCGGCTAGCGCGGCCGGCTAGACAGGCGTGCCGCCGGCCTGCAGGAAGATCCCGTCAGGGACGGTCGGGGCGGGCGGGAAGTTGGTGACCGCGGTGAACGCGATCGTGGTGAACACCCCCGGCAGCTGGACCGTGCCGGCCGAGTCGCCAGCGGACACCTGGCCGGTCACCGTGTTGCCCGAGACGATGAACGTGTCCTCGCCGCTGAGCCGGACCACCGTCGTGCCCGGCGCGAAGGTGATGACCGACCCGAACGACGCCAGCAGCAGGACCGGGTCCCGGACCGGCGCCCCGAAGTTCAGCGTGAAGGAATGCCCCGGCTGGCCGACGATCTCCACGCAGTCGCTGGCCGCCAGCTGCGGGGTGAACGCGGGCGTATTGAACTGCTGGAACGTCGCGTTGAAGTCGCTGCCGGTGCCCATCGGGCCGGTCAGCGTGACCGGCTGGCCGTGCAAGATGCCGTTGGCCCCCTGCGGGCTGGCGCTGATCCAGTCGATGAACTCCAGCTGGCCGGGCGGCCCGGGCGGCGGCGCCGGGTCGGCCAGCACGACCTGGCGCCAGGTCGCGTGCTGCAGCGGCTCCCTGGCGCTGAGAGTGCAGAACCACAGCGTGCAGGTGCCGTCGCTGGCCTGGGTAGCCAGCAGGCCGCCGCCGCTGGCGTCGGGCGGCAGGATCGGGACGATATCGACCATGTCGATGGCGGTGAGCTGACCTGGGGTTGTCATGACGCGCCCCCTGAGCGAGACCGGCAGGCCGGCGGTGGCCGGCCCTTTCACCACCCCGGAGCGGCGCGCGCCCGTCCTGATACCGGCCGCGGGCCGCGGGCTCAGTCCGTGCCCTCAGCGGGGGAACGCTGGGACAGCAGGTACAGCCAGGCCAGCGCGGGCACGACCAGCACCGCGCCGACGGCCAGGCTGACCGCGGTGGCGGTCAGCACCGGCCGGGTCGCGGCGGCGGCGGAGATCGTCAGGCCGGGCGTCAGCAGGTCAGGGTACTGCGCGGCTGCCCACGCCCACAGCACGGCGGTGACCGCGACCCCGGCGGTGAACCGCGCGGTCAGGAAGCGCCGCCACCGCAGCAGCGCGAGCGACACCACCCCGGCCACCGCCGACACGATGACCAGCGGCAGGCCCCGGTGCAGCAGGCCGTGGTACAGCACCGCGGCGTCCTGGTGCACGAACAGCAGGCCGCCGGCCGCGATCGCGCCGGCCGCCACCCCGGCCGCCAGCGCCCGCCGGCGCAGCTGCGCGATCAGCGCCGCGTCACCGGCCCGGCGGGCGTCAGCGGTCAGGTAGACCGCCGCCAGGTACGCGCACACCACCACGGCCATCACGCCGGTCAGCACCGGCACCGGGCCCAGCCAGCTGGTCACCGGGTCGCCGGCGCCGACACCGGGCGGTACCCGGCCGGAGGCGACCGCCCCGGCGGCCGCCCCGAGGAAGAACGGGGTGATGACCGACGAGGCCGCGAACGCCGCGCCGAAGATGCGCCGCTGCCAGGTGGCGGACACGGTCTTGCGGAACGCGAATGCTGACCCCCGGACGATCACCCCGAACGCGGCCAGGGTCAGCGGAATCCACAGCGTCGATGCCACCGCGCCGAACAGCGGCGGGAAGCACGTCCACAGCACCACCAGGACGAAGATCAGCCAGACGTGATTGGCTTCCCAGACCGGCCCGATCGAGTGCTCGATCAGCGCCCGCTGCCGGGCGCCCCGGTGCGCGCCGCCGGCCACCAGGTCCCAGAACCCGGCGCCGAAGTCGGCCCCGCCGAACAGCGCGTAGCAGGTGACCCCGACCCACGCCACCGCGGCCAGCGCGTCGGCGAGGCTCATCGGCCCTGGCGGATCGTCATGTGATCTTGTACTCCCTGACGTCGCGTTCCTGCGGCGCCTCGGGCACCGGGCGGGCCCTGGTGAAGCGGCGCAGCACCGCGATGGTGGTGACGGTCAGCACGGCGTAGATGGCCAGCACCGCGTAGAACCCGTACTGCAGGCCGGCCGCCGGGTTCACCGCGTTCGCCACCCGCAGCACCCGGTAGACGATCCACGGCTGGCGGCCGACCTCGGTGGTGATCCAGCCCAGCTCCATCGCGGCGGTCGCGGCCAGGCCGGAGACCGCGACCGCGCGCAGGAACCAGGCGGTGCGCGGGGCGTCCCGGTTGCGCCACCACGACCAGGCCAGCCACAGGCCGAGCGCGAGCAGCCCGAAGCCGATCGTGACCATCGAGTCGAAGGACAGGTGCACCAGCGTGACCAGCGGCGGCCGGTCGCTCGGCGGGACCGTGTTCAGGCCCTGGATGGTCGCGTCCGGGTTGCCCTTGGCCAGCAGCGACAGCCCGTTGGGGATCCGGAGCGCGCCGTGCAGCCTGCCGCCGCTGTAGAAGCCGAACAGCGACTCGGGCGCGCCCATGGTGGTCTTGGCCAGGCCCTCCATCGCGGCCAGCTTGACCGGCTGGTGGTCGCCGACCATCCGCGCCGCCCAGTCGCCGACGACGATCTGCACCGGGGTCAGGATCGCCGCGCCGGTCAGCGGGATCAGCAGCCCGAGGCGGTGATAACGGTCGCGGCGGCCGCGCAGCATCGCCACCGCGTAGACGCTCGCCACCCCGAACCCGGTCACCATCAGCGCAGCGATGATCATGTGCGCGGTCTGCGGGCCGGTCGCCGGGTTGAACATCGCCGCCCACGGATCAACACGGGTGATCCGGCCGCCGCGGACGGTGAACCCGGTGGGCGTGTTCATCCACGAGTTCGCGCACACCACGAAGAAGGCGCTGGCCACCCCGGCCACGAAGATCGGGATCCCGGACAGCAGGTGCGCCCGCGGCGGCAGCCGGTCCCAGCCGTACAGGTAGATGCCCAGGAAGATCGCTTCGATGAAGAACGCTATCCCCTCGATGGCGAACGGCAGCCCGATGACCTGTCCGTAGTCCGACATCAGGCCCGACCACAGCACGCCCATCTCGATCGACAGGATGGTTCCCGACACCGCGCCGACCGCGAACAGCACGCCAAGGACCTTGGCCCAGCGGCGGGCCAGCAGCCGGTACGCCGGGTCGCCGGTGCGCAGCCCGCGCCACTCGGTGAACAGCACCAGCCCGGGCAGCCCGACCCCGAAGCAGGCCAGCACGATGTGCCAGGCCAGCGAGAAGCCCATCTGCGAGCGGGCCGCGACCGGGTCCGCGACCCGTTCCGCCGCCAGCGCCATTACCGCTGCCGCCCCGTGCATTACTACAAACTGTAGTGCGAAGGCGGCCTCGCGGTAAGCAGGGACTCGCCGGTAAGCCGCCCAGCCGATCGGCCGGGCCCCGGACAGCTGGGCGCCGGACAGCCGGGCGCCGGACAGCCGGGCCGCCAGCCGCGGGCCAGCCAGCCGCTGATTGAGCCAATAGTCCAGAATCTGCCGCCATGTTAGCGTTTCATTACTTTCCGGCTTCGGGCCCAGAGCCCAGGGGACGTGGTGATGAGCGGGCGCAAGGATGATCATCTGGTTGCCCTGCCCGGCACTGACTGGACCGTCTGGCGCGATGGCGTGCTCAGGTCGGCCGGGTTCCCTGCCGATGGCCTGGACCGGTTCGCCGCGCCCGGCTGCGCGGCCGTCGCCGACGCGTTCCTGGACGGGCGGGCCAGCCGGGCCGAACTGGAAGCCGCGAACGCGGCGGCGCTGGCCCAGGCCCGGCAGGCCGCCGCGCAGACCATCGCCGACCCGCTGTTCCGCGAGGCCGTCCTCTGGCAGAACCCGGCCTTGATGGACCGGCTCACCGCACCCGAGGACCCGGGCAAGACCGGCAAGAAGGCCGCCAAACAGCGGATGCGGCGCAAGGCCAGGGACAACACCGTCGTCCGGTACTGGCAGCGGTACTGCGGCAAGAACGACACCATCGGCTTCTTCGGCCCGGTGACCTGGGTCACCCTCGATCCGGGCGGGCCGGCCGTGCGGGTCCAGGCCGGCCCGGCGCTCACCCGGGCCAGGGACACCTACTACGAGTTCTGGGCGCTGGAGGCCGTCGCCGCCCGGCTGGCCGCCGACCCGGTGGTGGCGCCCTGGCTGCCAGCCGGGCTGCACGCGCACCTGACCGTGACCGGAAACCAGGTGCTGGTACCCGGACAGGACCCGCTGCCGCTGTCACGCGCCGAAGCAGCGCTGCTGGCCCGCTGCGACGGCCGCCGCAGCGCCGTGGCGGTGGCAGGCGGCCCGGATCAGCAGGAGGCACTCGGCCTGCTGGCGGGACTGGCCCGGCGCGGGGTGATCTGGTGGGGCGCGGACCTGCCCCAGAACCCCGAGGCCGAGCAGGCGCTCCGGCGCACGCTGGCCGGGATAGCTGACGAGATGGCCAGGGAGCGGGCGCTGTCCGGGCTGCGGCGGCTGGACCTGGCCAGGGACGCCATCACCGCGGCGGCCGGCGACCCGGACAAGCTGGCCGCGGCGATGAGCGCGCTGGATGCCGAGTTCACCAGCCTGACCGGGGACGCGCCGCAGCGCCGGCCGGGGCAGATGTACGCGGGCCGGAAGCTGTGCTACGAGGAAACGGTCCGGGACGTCGACGTGAGCTTCGGCGGGCCGGTGCTCGACGCGCTGGCAGGCCCGCTGGGCCGGGTGCTGCTGCCCGCGGCCAGGTGGCTGTCGGTGGCGCTGGCCGGCAGCTACACGGCCAGGTTCCGCGAGATCTACCAGGAGCTGGCCGGCCCGGGGGAGACGGGAGTGCCGCTGGACCGGTTCTGGTTCGCGGCCAGGCCGCTGTTCACCGTCACCGCGCAACCGCTGGGCGAGGTAGCCGGTGAGTTCGCCCGGCGCTGGACCGGGCTGCTCGGCCTGGACAAGGTGCCGCCGGGCGCCACCCGGGTCTCGCTGCACAGCGACGACCTGGCCGGGCGGGTCGCCGAGTTCTTCCCCGCGGACCGGCCTGGCTGGGCGGCGGCCCGGATCCACAGCCCGGACCTGTCCATCTGCGCGGCCAGCGCGGCGGCGCTGCGCCAGGGGGACTTCACCATCGTCCTGGGCGAACTGCACGCCGCCTGGCCGACGCTGGACGGCGCGATGTTCACCGACCGCCACCCGGACAAGGCCCGGCTGCGCGCCGCCGCGGCCGCCGACCTCGGGCCGCAGCTGCTCCCGCTGTACGCGAGCTGGTGCCCGCAGTTCACCCCCCGGATGGCCACCAACCTGCGGGAGGAACTCCAGCTGGCCTTCGCGCCCGAGCCGGGCACGGACCCGGCCCGGCTGCTGCCGGTCATGCAGATCACCGTCACCGACCAGGGCGGCGAGCTGGTCGCGGCGGCCGCGGACGGCCGCCGCTGGCCGCTGATCGAGATGTTCTCCGCGGTGATCGGCTGGCTCGGGTCGGAGCTGTTCAAGCTGACCAGTTCCCGGCCGTACAACCCGCGGATCACCATCGACCGGCTGGTGGTCAGCAGGCAGACCTGGCGCTTCACCGTCGGCGAGTCCGGGCTGACCACCCGCGACCAGCTGGCGGAGTACCTGGCGGCCCGCAGGCTGCGCCGCGACCTGGGCCTGCCCGACAAGGTGTTCGCCAGGGTCAGTACCGAGATCAAGCCGGTCTACCTGGACCTGACCAGCCCCCGGTACGTGTCCGCGTTCGCCACCATGCTGCGGACCGCCAAGGAGCGGGCCGGGCCTGAGGCCGGGGTGGTGATGACCGAGCTGCTGCCCGGCCCCGATCAGGCCTGGCTCCCGGACGCGGCCGGCCAGCGCTACTTTAGTGAACTGCGGCTCCACATGGTCGACCCGGTGCGGGCGAGCTGACATGCCCGCGCCCAGGCATCCAACCCGACCTGTCCATGATCATGGCGACTGGTCAGTAAATAGCGCTGACTAACCACCACGATGGTCGGCCTGGCCGCTGCTGTGGCCGCCGGGAGGTCGCTCGCCTATGGCGGGGTGAACCGGGCGATGTAGCGGCGCTGCCGGAACGTCTCGACCGCCCTCGGGTGATAGTGCTCGCGCACGAACGCCACTGCCTCCTGCCGGGGCAGGCCGTCGAGGATCGCCAGGCAGGCGAGTGCCGTTCCGGTGCGCCCGCGGCCGCCGGAACAGGCGACAGCCGCAGCACGCCAGCGGCCCGCGGGTCCCAGAGCCCGGCCATGCCCGCATCGTAGTGATCGCGCACCGGGCCCGCTGACGGGCTCGGCCCGGCGGGCGATCTGGTTTATCATCAGCGGACAAAGCGGCCAGCCGGTGCGGGGAAAGCGCTCATCCATGACTGAAGAAGACGCCAGGCTCGCGCTCCTTCAGTGCGAGCTTCAGGCCATCCAGAACGCGATCCGGGGCCTGGACGCGGTGACTTTCCAGATCAAGGGCTGGTGCGTGACCGCCGGCCTGGCGATCGGCGGGTTCGCGGCGGCCTATCACAAGCCTGCGCTGCTGGTCGTGGGTGCTGGCGCCGTTGTCGGGTTCTGCCTGGTCAATTGCCAGTTCAAGCTGGTCCAGCGGGCGTTTATCGACCGGAACAGGGCCATCGACTCCGAGCTGCGGGCCACCGGGATCATGGAAGTCCTGAAAGGGGCAGGCAGCCTGCCGATCGTCGGCACCGCGATGCCCACGTGGAAGAAGCGGGCTTTCGCCAAGTCGGGACGGCCGGATCACTTCTCCGCGATCCTGGCCGAGCTCCGGCTGCCGCACACCTTCGGCCTGTACCTGTTCGTGCTGGCCTGCCTCGCGCTGGAGGCGCTCATCCTGGCCTGACACGCCAGCGCCGTCAGAAGCCGCCGCGGCCGCGCATTGACAATCGTTGACCGGCAGGATTAATTCCGCTAAAGCCGCGAGTTCGCGGACCTGTTTCACATCGCCACCCGGCCCGGGGGCGAAGCCCCGGGCGGCCGCCGTTCAGCGGAGGAATGATGCGTCCTTACCTCGGTATTAACCACGCCGCCGCGCGGCACAAGCGGCTCGTCCCGCTGGCCTGGCGATGACGATGACCGAGTCAGCAGGGATGACAGAGCCAGCAGGGATGACAGAGCCAGCAGGGCAGAAGGTAGCGATCGTGACCGGCGGCGGCTCGGGCATCGGCGAGGCGCTGTGCCTGGAACTGGCCCGCCGCGGCGCATGGGTCGTCGTCGCCGACATCAACGCCGGCGATGCGGACCGGGTCGCCGCGGCTATCACCGGCGGCGGCGGGCAGGCCAGCGCCAGCACCGTCGACGTGGCGGACGAGCCGCAGGTCCGGCGGCTGGTCGAGGACACCGCCGCCGCGCACGGGCGGCTGGATTACCTGTTCAACAACGCCGGCATGGCGATCGGCGGACAGTTCAGCCAGCTGACCATGGAGCACTGGCACGAGGTCCTCGATGTAGACCTCTACGGCGTCGTGCACGGCATGCACGCGGCCTGGCCGATCATGGTCAGCCAGGGGTTCGGCCACATCGTGAACACCTCGTCGGCGGCCTCCATCGCCGGGGCCCCGGGCAACTCCCCGTACTGCGCGGCCAAGCACGCCGTCGTCGGGCTGTCCCTGTCGCTTCGGATGGAAGGCGCCGGCCTCGGGGTCAGGGTCAGCTGCGCCTGCCCGGGATTCGTGCGGACCAGCATCTACCAGAACGCGAAAGTGGCCGACCCGGACCTGCCCGCCTCGATCCCGCGGGAGAAGCTGGCCGGCGCGCCCGCCAGGATGCTGGAGCCGGGCCAGGCGGCGCGGGCGATCCTGGCCGGGATGGCACGCAACCAGGCGCTGATCTACTTTCCCGCGAGCATCCGCTGGGGCCGGCGCGCCTATCACCTGTTCCCGCGCCAGGTCGACCGATTGATGCTGCGCGGGTTCCGGCGGCGCCAGCAGATGATCCAGGCCGCCGCCGCCGCTGCTGCAGCAGAAGCCGCCGCCCAGCCCGGCGACCCTGAGCGAGCCTCTGACTGACCGGGGCGGGCGGCGGCGGAACTCTTGCCCGCGGCTGCCCGGAGGGACGGCGGACCGCGTCACCAGCAGGGCCTTTATGCGCGCTGCTCCGGTTCAGTCGCCAGGCCCGGCGGGGTCCGCGGGTGGGTGGATGGCGTCCCGTAAAGGGTTGACGTCCACGCATTGGTGAGGGTGTCGACCAGGATCTCCTGGTCGTCGAAGGGAGGTACTGCGGCTGCGGCCAGATAGTAGAGCCGTTCCCCCAGCCAGGTCAGCGAGGCGGCGACGGCGCGCACGTTCAGGCCGCCGAGTCGCTGGCGGGCGTGCGGGTCAGACTCGATGCGTGCCGCGGCGGCGTCCGTGAACAGGCCCATCTGCTCGAGCCATAGGGCTCGCAGGCCCTCGTCCGTGCCCCAGCTCTCCACGATCGCCATGAGAATGCCCGCATTGGCGCGCCACAGCCGGGCACCGTCGCTCACGCCGGCCCGAAGCGCGGCGACCGGGTCCTCCTGCCCGTGGATCCAGGGTTGCGCCGCCTGCTGCCCCTTCGCCACGGCGTCGCGCACCAGCTCGCCGAGCACGGCCTGCTTGCTCGGGAAGTAGAAGTAGAAGCTGGCCCGGGACACCCCGGCGGCAGTCAGGATGTCGGCCACGCTCAGGGCGTCGAAACGGCGCTGCTGCAGTAGTTCGCGCGTCGCGGACAGGATCCGCTCCCTGAGCTCGGCAGAGGGAGGCGTCGCGCTGGATCGGCGGGCTGAGCGCGCGGTGCGCTTGGGCGGCATGCGGTCCAGCATACGAAAACTGTACGTACATAGTGTGTAGACAGACTGTCCATACAGTATGTATAGTCGTGGCTATGACGAAACTAGCTATCCACTTGGCCGTCACCGACGAGCCGGTGCACGACGCCTTCCGGGGCGATCGCACCGGTCAGCTGCCGGCATGAGGTACCGCACTCTGGGCGCGAGCGGCCTGCGAGTTCCTGAACTGGTCCTGGGCGCGATGACCTTCGGCGAGCAGGGAGGGGTAGGCGCGCCGCTGCCGGAATGCAGGCGGATGCTGGACCTGTACGCCGAGGCCGGCGGGAACATGATCGACACCGCCATCAATTACCGCGACGGAGCCAGCGAACAGATTCTCGGCGAGCTGCTAGCAGGCCGCAGGGAGTCGTTCGTGCTCGGCACGAAGTACACCGTGTCGCGCGACCGCGCCGACCCCAATGCCGCCGGGAACCACCGCAAGAACCTGCGGGCATCGCTGGAGATCAGCCTGCGCCGGCTCCGCACGGACTACCTGGACCTGTACTGGGTGCACATGTGGGACCGTGACACGCCGATCGAGGAGACCATGCGTGCCCTGGATGACGCGGTCCAGGCCGGCAAGGTGCTGTACGTGGGGATCTCCGACGCCCCTGCCTGGATCGTGTCCCGGGCCAACACCCTGGCGCAGTGGCACGGATGGAGCCCGTTCACCGGCCTGCAGGTCCCCTACAGCCTGCTGCAGCGCGACGCCGAACGGGAGCTGCTGCCGATGGCTGAGTCCCTCGGGCTCGGCGTCGCCGCGTGGAGCCCGCTGGCCGGCGGGGCGTTGTCGGGCAAGTACAGCCGCCCGGACAGCCCCGCGGGCGCAAGCCGGCTAACGGCCGACTCGCTGTCGGCGCAGGACCACGCCGTCGCCCAAGTCGTGCAGAACGTCGCCGACGACCTCGGCGCCACGCCCTCGCAGGTAGCGATCGCCTGGACGATGAGCCGGTCCCGCGCCATCCACCCCATCATCGGAGCACGGCGCGCCGACCAGCTGCGCGACAACCTCGCCGCCGCCGATCTCACCCTGCCGCCCGAAAGTGTCGCTCGCCTGGAGCAGGCCACCAGCTTCACCCGCGGCTTCCCGGGCGACTTCATCTCCCAAGCCTCCCCATGGGTCTTCGGCTCGGCGCGCATCGACCCGGGGCCCGCCGCATAATGATCGTGGCTGTTTGTCAGCGATATCTACGGTGTAACCACCACGATCACAGGCGCCATTCTTGCGGGGGTGGCGGGGTAGTGTTCTGGGTGGGATGGAAAGGGTTCGCAGGCCGCTAGGGCGCCGGGTTCCGCAGGCCCTTCGCCACCGGGACTTCGCCTTGCTGTGGGCCGGCCAGAGCGTGTCGATGGCCGGTGACGGCATCTTCACCGTGGCGGTCGCGCTGGAGGCGCTCCGGCTCGACCACAGCCCGACCGGCCTCTCCCTGGTGCTCGCGGTCCGGATCGGCTGCGCGGTCTGCCTGCTGCCGCTCGGCGGTGCGATGGTGGACCGGCTGCCGCGCCGGCTCGCGATGGTCACCGGAGACGCCGGGCGGGGCATCGCGGTCGGGCTCATCGCGCTCGCCGTCGCCAGCGGATCGGCCAGGCTGTGGGAGCTGATCGCGATGGCGGTCGCGTTCGGCATCGGTGACGCCATCTTCTCCCCGGCGTCGACCGCCATCGTCCCCGAGTTGCTGCCTACGGACCTGCTCGTGCAGGGCAGTTCCCTGACCGCGACCAGCAAGCAAGCCGCTCAGGGGTTCATCGGGCCCGCGGCCGGCGGGCTGCTGGTGGCGGTGGCGGGCACCGGCGGCGCATTCGCGGCCGACGCGGCCAGCTTCGCCGTCAGCGCGGCCTGCCTGCTGGCCATGAAAAGGCGCCGCGGGCCCGCCACGCAGGATGCAACCGCGGCCTCCTCGCCGAGACGATCGCTGTTCGCCGAAGCGCGTGACGGGCTGCGCTACTGCGCGTCCCGGCGCTGGCTCTGGATGGCGGTCGCGAGCCACGGCTTCGTCGGGATGATCGCCATCCTGCCGCTGTTCGTGCTCGTTCCCCTGCTGATCGAACAGGTCTACGGGCAAAGCGGTGCGGTCCTCGGCTTCGTCATCGCAGCCGGCGGGGTCGGCGGCGTCATCGGCGCTGTCGTCGCGGGCCGCCTGCGGGTCCGGCGGCGCGTCACCGCCATGTGGCTCAGCCTGGGCGCGGTGGGCCCGATGGTGGTGGCGCTCGCTGCCGGGTCAAACGCCTGGTATGCGGGCGCCTTCTTCGCGGCCGTCTGGGCGTTCACCACCTACGCGAACGTGCTCTGGGCGCCGATCATGCAGGAACAGGTGCCCCCGGACATGCTCGGCCGGGCGTCATCCCTCGAATGGGTGGCATCTTTCGCCGGCACCCCGGTCGGCCTCATCGGGGCCGGCCTGCTCGCCACCGCCGCCGGAGTGCGGACCACCTTGCTCGCCGGGGGCGCCCTGGCGGCACTGACGGCGCTCGGCCTTCTCGTGCCGGGCGTCCGGGATCCCGAGCGGACCCGGCCAGAGGCCGCGGGCGCATCCGACGGAACTAGATCGAGCGCCCTGACGTAGTAATACTCAAACGCTATTCGCGCTCCGACGCGATCGTGATTTCGTGCTCAGTCCCCGCGGCGACCGCGTTCAGGTTCCGCGGGCGGCCATGGCTGATGCGCCGCGACCGGTTCGATGAAAGGCCTCCCATGTCCGAGTATTCGCTGGCCATAAGCGAGGCGGAGATCCGGCGGTACATGATGATGGCCGAACGGGCACAGGCGAGCGAGGCCGCGCTCTGGCAGTCGGCCGGGATCGTGCCCGGTGCGGTCGTGGCCGATGTCGGGTGCGGCCCGGCCGCGGTCTCGGTGTGCATGGCCGCGATGGTGGCGCCCGCGGGGCGGGTGATCGGCGTGGACTTCGATGAAGCCGCGCTGGCCGCGGCGAAGCGGGTCGTTGAGCACGCCGGGGCCGGCAATGTGGAGCTGGTGCTGGGCCGGGCGGCCGGCACCGGGCTGGCGCCGGGTTCGGCCGACGTGGCGGTGCTGCGGCATGTGCTGGGTCACAACGGGTCCGGCGAGCAACCGATCGTGGATCACCTTGCGGGTCTGGTCCGGCCCGGGGGAGCGGTCTACCTGGTCGACGTGGACTGGACGGCGGGCCGGTTGCTGGGCGCCAACGCTGGCTTCAACGACCTGCAGGCGAAGTACGTCCAGTTCCACCAGGGCCGCGGGAACGACGGCCAGTCAGGATTGCGCCTCGGCCAGCTGCTGGTCCGGGCCGGGCTGGAGGTCGTCACGCATGACGGGCGTTACGCGATCTCAACCGCTCCGCGCGGAGCGCGCGGGCCTGCCTGGGCCGCCAGGGATTCGCTGGTCGCCGCCGGGATCGCGACCCGGGACGACGTCGAATACTGGCAAGAGTCCTTCGACCGGATGGACAACGCGCAGCCCCGCCCGACCGTCTTCGTCGCCTATTTCTACGCCATCGGCCGCAAGCCATCCTGACCACCTGACCGGCTAGTCACTGGCTGCCTACTACTGTGGTACGGCGTGGTACGGGCAGCTATACTGTCGCTGTGACGCGTCCTGATGACCGCCCGACCGATCTCAGCATCCGGCAGTTCGTGGCTGATTCCGGATCGGTCACGCGCGGTCTGCGCCAAGGCCATGCGTACACGCTTACGCTGAACGGCGAACCGCTGGCCAGCCTGATCCCGATCAGGCGTCGTCAGGCTGTGCCCAAGGACGAAGTCCTGAGGATCTTCGCGTCTGCTCCGGTTATCGAGGTCGATGAGCTGCGCTCCGACCTGGACGCAGCAGTGGCTCAGGATCTGCGTGACCCGTACGAGGGAACAGGCAGGTGACCGTGCCTGAAGCCGGAGTTCTAGATACCAGCATCATCGCTGCTCTGGCGCTATACGACTCCGCGGACCTACCTGACACGATCTTGATTACGGCGATAACGCTAGGGGAACTGTCCTACGGGCCACATGCCACTGATGATCCGCTGAAGCGGGCGGCACGTACTGCAGTTCTCCAGCATGTGGAGTCGACCTTCGAGCCGCTCCCATATGACCATCATGCGGCCAGGCTCTATGGCCAGATCTGCGCGGCTGTCCGGGCCGCGGGCCGTCAGCCCCGCAAGCGCGCTTCTGACCTGATGATCGCGGCGACAGCTGCCAGCAACGCATTGCCTCTCTACACCGCTAATCCCGGGGACTTCCTGGGAGCGGAGAGATTCACCGAGGTAATCGGCATCAAGGGACGACCGAACGACCTCTGAATCGCACCGCAGGGCGGACCCCGGTTACGGTTCCACCGTCCTCGGCCGGCTGCCGATCGGGCAGAAGTGAGACCGGTACGTGATCAGCGGCCTCTGGTGGACGGTCTGGCCGCCCGATACAGTCCTGATCAACTCGCGGTTTACGCAGGTCAGACGAGGGTCGGCCGTGGGCGCCAGGGTGGCCGCGGGCGCGCAGGACGGGCCGGGCCCGGGCCGGCGGCCTGGCTGGCTCGCAGGGAGTGGTTATGGATCCGATGTCGCCTGATCCGGCCGGGTCAGACATCCCGCCTGACAACTGGGACGGCCTCATCGCCAGGCGCCGCAGGGTCAGAATCATCCTGAACTGGTCTGTTGCGGAGAGCGTCGTCTATGCGATTGGCGTTCTGCTCTATTACACGAATCACCACGGTGTGGGCCTGGCGGTCATCATCACTGGCTTCGCCGGGACAATTCCGCTGCTGGTCTATTCAAGGAAATAGGTACATGAACGGTTCGGACCCGAGCACGTCGGCGCAGCTGCTCGCCAAGCTAGGCCTGCCGCCGCAGGACCCGGTCCCGGCCCCGCGTTCCGCGCTGAGGTTCGCGGACGGATCGGCGTACCGGTTCGAGATACCGAGCACCGAGGGCCCGGCCTGCCTGTCCGCGGCGCTGGCAGCCGCCGCGGACCTGGACGTGCCCGTCCACCGGTTCTCGCAGGGCAGCGGCGTGTTCATGCTCACCGACGCGGAGCTGGACGCGATGGCCGGCACCGCTGCCGAGGCCGGCGTGGAGCTCTCCCTGTTCGCCCGCCCGGCCGCGGGCTGGGACACCTCGGCTACCGCGGTCGCGGCTAGCGGCGGCGCCCTGTTCAGCGCGGCCCGCGGCACCAGCCAGCTGCGTTACGTGCTCGACGACATCGTCCGCGCGGCCGGCCACGGCATCCGCAGCGTCCTGATCGCGGACCTGGGCGTGCTCGCGTCCTTCAGCCGGCTCCGCGAGCTGGGTGACCTGCCAGCCAGCATGCAGGCCAAGGTGTCGGTGATGCTTCCCGCGGCCAACCCGGCCACGGCCCGGATCCTGGTCGAGCACGGCGCGAACACGCTCAACCTGCCGCCCGACCTCAGCATCAGCCAGATCGCGGCCATCCGCGCGGTCGTGCCCGTGCCGATCGACATGTACATCGAAGCACCAGATGGCCTGGGCGGATTCGTCCGGCACCACGAGACCGCGGAGCTCATCGCGGCGGCAGCCCCCGTCTACGTGAAGCTCGGACTGCGCAACGCCCCGGACATCTATCCGTCCGGCACTCACCTGGAGCCGACCGCGATCGCGCTCAGCCGGGAACGGGTCCGCCGGGCCCGGCTCGTGCTCGAACTGCTGCGGCGATCTGGCGTTCCCGCTCCGCTGACGGGCACGAAGCCGCCAGATCTCGCCGTGCCAGAGCCCGCCTGAAGCCTCAGGTCCAGGCGGCCAGGGTGATGCCGTTAGCGGTCCCGCCGCCGGGCGTGACAACGAACCTGGCCATCCCGCCGGTCGCGAGATCGGCGCCGGGGTCTGGCAGCCCGGTCAGGGCCGGCACAGCCGCCCGGACGCTGGCGCCGTGCGCGACGACAACGGCGTCGTCATCACCGGCTAGCTCAGCGACGGTCCGCAGGGCGCGGCCGATCCGGCCGGCCAGCTCGTGCCCGGACTCCCCCCCGGGGAAGCGCTGGCCGAGCTGCCCGCACCGCCATCCGGCCAGGATCGCGTCGTAGGTCTGCCACGCGGTGTCATCGTTGCGGCCGTCCAGGTCGCCCACATTGACCTCGCGCAGGTCCTCCAGTTCCGCCCGGACCGGCAACCGCAGCCGGGCCGAGACGATCTGCGCGGTCTGCCGCGCCCGCCGCAGCGGAGAGCACACCAGCAGGCCGTAGCGGTGCCCGGAAGCGCTCAGGGTCCCGGCGAGCTGCCCGGCCTGCGCGATGCCCCGGTCGGTCAGGTCACCGTCGAAGACCCGATAGGAGAACCGGCGCGACACGTTCGCGACATTCTCACCGTGCCGGGCCCAGTGCACCACCGTCATGATCGCTGTCGCGCCGTCACCGGTTCCAGCCGCATTCCGCCCACCTTAGGCGGTTCGCATCGGCAGTGGGGAAAGGGGGCGCCGGATAGGCAAGGCGGCGCGGCATGCTGAAGGCCGGCGACTCTCGCTAAGCTCTCCTTCGGTGGACATTGACATCCCAGCTAGCCAGGCCGAGCACACGCTGCGAACACGTGAGGCATACGACCGGCTGGCGGCAGTCTGGTCGTCGACCACCGACGAAGGGCCATTCAACGGCCTGCTAGAGCGGCCCGCTCTGCGGGCGCTGGTGCCCGGCAACTTGCGGGGCGCCGTGGTGCTGGACGCTGGCTGCGGATCCGGGGCGCAGGCGCAGTGGCTGCTGGGGCAGGGCGCCGACATCGTCGCCATCGACATCAGCCCCCGGATGATCGAGGAAGCTGAGCGCCGCTGCGCCGGACGCGGCCGGTTCCTGGTCGCTGACCTGGCCAGCCCGCTGCCGCTGGAGCCCGGATCGCTCGACGGCATTACCTGTTCCCTCGCGCTGCACTACGTCGCAGACTGGAGCGTTCCGCTGCGGTCGTTCGCCTCAGCCCTGCGGCCCGGCGGCTGGGCCGTCATCTCCGTGGATCACCCGTTCGGGCCGGGCGGCCCCGGCCAGCGGGGTGGCTACTTCGACACCGAGCTGGTATCCGATACCTGGCGCAAGGCTGATGTGGAAGTGACGCAGCACTTCTGGCGCAGGCCGCTGGCGGCTGCCCTCGGCGCATTCGCGGACGCCGGGTTCAGGGTGGACCGGGTCGCCGAGCCACAGCCCTCAGCGCAGGCACTGCGGCTCTTCCCAGACGATCTCAGTGCTTTCGTCGGAGTACCGCTGTTCATCGTTTACCGGCTGTGGCTTCAGCCGCAGCGAACCGGTGGAGGTCGAGCTGACGCCTGGTGATGTGGTCGAACTACGGTGCGTGCCTGATTCGGCAGGCATCGACCCAGACAATTACATCGAGCTGACGCGGGCCTGAGAGTCAGCCTGCTCGGTAAGTCCTTTGCGCCTATTAGGGCAGCTGTAGATCGTGACCTGTTAGGGAGGGTGCCGTGTTTTGCTGCCCGCCGCGCCATTCCGGGAAGGTGTGGCTCTGCTGAAGGGTGCGGTTGATCAGGTCTGCCTCGCCCATGTGAGTGCCTGGTCGACGGCTTCTCGTGTCAAGCCGGTGGCGGGTGCGACCGGGATGAGGAGGGTGGGCTCGTGGCGGCCTGTACTCCATGTCCAGGCCTCAGCGGGGTGGAGGTCGTCGATCCAGACGGCCGGGCGCTGCCTGGCGAACTGGGCGATCGGGGGTACCTTGTCGCGGGGCTGGAACGGGGGCGAGGGCATGGTGACCACCGGGAGTGCCGCGATCCCCAGGAGAGGGGCCAGCAGGCGGTTGGCGTCATCATTCCAGGCCGTGGCCCAGGCGACGTCGAAGACATGCTGGAACTCGCTGATCCATTCCCCGTGCGCCTGGCACAGGCGAACCGGATCTTCCCCGGGGAACAGGTCGTATTCGGTGAACCCTTCCGGGCATTTCACGGTGCCGTAGGGATTGAGGACGCCATCGACATCGAGCAGCAGAGCGGGCCGCGGCATCTGTCCAGTATGGACACGACCTCCTGTGGCGGGGAGCAGAGCCGGAGTCGCCGTTGCCGATCACTGCGCGCAGAGTGAGGATGGCTTCGGCGGCGTCCAGCCCCGGGGGCCGTAGCCCCGCCCGGGGATCCCCGGTTCCCCGGGCCTCAGGAGCCTCCTGATCATGGACCGGCTGACGGCGCCGGCCCTGCCACCCCTGCCACCCCTGCCGTGCGAGTACAGACCGCCGGAGTAGGCCGGTCAGCTGTGCGATCGAGACACTTCGAGATTCTCGAGGGCTACCTTCTCGCGCTCGTAGTCCCCGGTCTCCCGGAAGATCGCGATGGCGTCCTGAAGGGCGATGATGGCCTCCTCGAACCGCCCCAGCCCTTGCAGGGCGAGGCCGAGGTTACCCAGCGTCATGCCCTCCCCGTGGCGGTCCCCGGTTTCCCGGTAGATCTCGGCGGCGGCCTGGTGGCTGGTGATGGCGTCCTCGAATCGCCCCACCTGCCGCAACGCGAGGCCGAGATTGTTCAGCGCCGTGCCTTCGCCGTGGCGGTCCTCGGTTTCCCGGTAGATCTCGGCGGCGGCCTGGTGGGCGGTGACGGCGTCCTCGAACCGCCGCACCTCTTGTAGCGCAGAGCCGAGGTTGTTCAGCGCTATGCCTTCGCCGTGGCGGTCCCCGGTCTCCCGGTGGGTCGCCACGGCGTTCCAATGCGCGGTGATGGCGTCCTCGAGCCGTCCCACCTCCCGCAGGGCAATACCGAGGTTGTTCAGAGCCCTGCCCTCGCGGTGGCGGTCCCCGGTTTCCCGGTAGATCTCGGCGGCGTCCTGGTGGACGATGATGGCCTGCCCGAACCGCCGCACCTGCTGCAGGGCGATGCCCAGGTTGTCCAGCGCCGTCCCTTCGCTGTGGCGGCCCCTGGCTTCCCGGAAGATCGCGGCGGCGTCCTGGAGGGCGGTGATGGCCTCCTCGAACCGCCGTACCTTCCGCAGGGCAATACCGAGGTTGTTCAGCACTGCGGCCTCACGAGCCTGGTCGCTGAGGCTGCGGGCGGCTTCTCGGCTGATGGTCAGGACGCTGATCCAATCGTCGAACCTCCGCCGCCAGGACAAGTACTCGCTCATGTTCAGGGGCAGGGTGAGCGCGATCTGGTCCCGGCCGGTGGTTGCGGCGGTGGTGACGGCGGCGATCAGGCTGGGACGCTCAGCATCCAGCCAGGCCAGGGCGTCCTGGCGGCTAGTGAACCCGGCAGGCACCGGCATCCCTGGCAGCGCCCGCAGGTGCGCATCCGCCGCTTCGGTCCGGGCGGCATAGTAGTCAAGGAGCCGGCCGAGGGCCTGTTCTCGTTCCGTGGTCTGGCCGCCGGGCTGGGGGAGCTGGCCAGCGTACAGGCGCAGCAGATCATGCATCTGCCACCGCCCCGCTACCCCAGTGGCCTCGACCAGGTGCGCCTTGGCGAGCTGGCTCAGGAGCTTGCGGGTGTCAGGGCCGGGCAGGCCGGCCAGGGCGGCGGCGGCCGCTGTTGACAGATCGGTCCCGGGGCTGTGGGGTAGCAGCCGGAACAGCCGCGCCGTATCGTCGCCCAGCTGCCGGCAGGACAGCTCGAACGCGGCCGCCACCGACGGCGCACTGGTCCCGCTGCCGTCGTCGTACCGTAGCGCCTCCAGGCGGTGTTTCTCATCACCCAGTTCGCTGGCCAGGTCCCCGACGGTGAGGCTCTGGTCGGCGGCCAGCAGCGCCGCGGTGATCCGCAGCGCCAGCGGCAGCCCCCCGCACGCCGCCGCCAGGCGCTCGGCAGCTGCAGGATCACCAGTGATCCGGTCGTCGGCCGGCCGTGCATCGCGCAGCGCCTGATCCAGTACCCGCACCGCCGCGCCGGTGCCTAGGACGGTGACGTCCAGCAGCCGGGCGCCCAGCCCGGCCAGGGTGTGCCGGGAGGTGACGATGACCCGGTGCGGCCCCGGCCCTGGCAGCACCGGCCGCACCTGCGCCTCGGAAGAGGCGTTGTCGGCGATCACCAGCACCGGGCCGCTGATCCCCGCCAGCGCCGACCGGTACAGCCCCGTCCGCTCCTCCACCCCCGGCGGGACGTGCTCGCCCGCCACGCCCAGCGCGCGCAGCAGGGCATCCAGTGCCTGCCCGGGCTGCACCGGTGCCGGGTCATACCCGTGCAGGTCAATGAACAAGATCCCGCCGGGGAACCAGCCCGCCCGGCGGGCGGCGTGCCCGGCCCGGATCGCCAGCGCGGTCTTGCCCACCCCGGCCAGCCCCGCCACCGCCGACACCACCACCGCACCCCCCGCACCGGAGGGGGTCAGCAGCGCGGTGATCTGGGCGAGCTCGCCGTCGCGGCCGGTGAACCCCGGATCCAGCGGCGGCAGCTGATCCAGCGCCACCGGCGCCGGCCGGGCTGGCGCGTGGATCACGTTCCCGATATGCAGGCCGTGAATGTTCTGGGCCTGCACCACCGGCCCGTGCTGCGCACCGCCGCTGATGACGTTCCCGGCGCTATCGCCCAGGGCCGTCATTCCGCGGTACCAGGCTCAGACGGCGGGGGAGCCGGCGGTGTGGCCACACCGAAGGTGATGTTGGTGAAGGTCTGGCCCTGAAGCACCGGGCCGTGCTGGGTGCCGCCGCTGATCGTGTTCGTGACCGTCGTCTGGACCTGGGCCCGGACCGGGGCGGCCTGCTCCCACCAGTCGCGCAACTCCCGGCCGAACCCCTCATCCGCGGCCGCCCGCGCCAGCAGGACGGTCGCCAGTGCCACCGCCCGCTCCTGGTCACGCGGGGCCTGCTGCAGCGCCGCCAGCTCCGGCGTGCCCAGCGACCCCGCCACGGCAGCCCGCTCCGCAGCTGGCTTGCGGCGCACCAGCGACACCACCCGCCCCCACAACTGGCCGCCCACCGCCTCACCCACCCCGGTGACAAGCGCCAGTAAAACCGCGCCGACCGTAGCCGGATCCATCCGACCCCCAGACATCACGGAACTAGCCGGCATTCTCCCACGCGAAACGAGCGTGCGGTCGACCGGAACCGGGGGCGCCAGCTGCTGGTGCACTCGGGCAACCTCGCCCTGCTGGCGCTGCTGACCTCCGTCGTGCTCCTGAACGAGAATCCCCCGGCCAATCCCGGCGGGAGCCTGGACCACAGTGCTCAGCGGCGCCCGAACCCCGATTCGCCCGCTGGGTGGACCTGGCCGCATGCCAGGCACGACGACTGGTGAGCACATAGACCATCAAGTGCTACTCTTCTAGAACACTAGAAGATAGGAGTCGTGATGATCGAACGACTGCGGCACGCCGCCGTCGCCGCGGTACCGGATGTCTCGCCAGCCAGCACACCGGACGCCGCGGTGGCGAGCCGCCCGTGGGCGATGGGCGATCCTGGGCCAGGCGGCCGGTTCGGGTCTTTCGGCGGGCGTTTCGTCCCCGAGGCGCTGGTGCCGGCGTGCGAGCAGCTCGAGGCGGCCTTCCGGGCGGCCTGGGCCGACGCGGGCTTCCGGGCCGGGCTAGCCGGCTTGCAGCGCTCCTACACTGGCCGGCCGACCCCGGTCACCGAGGCGGCCCGCCTGTCCGAGGCGCTGGGCGTGCGGGTGCTGCTCAAGCGAGAGGATCTCGCCCACACCGGCAGCCACAAGATCAACAACGCGCTGGGCCAGGGGCTGCTGGCCCAGCGGATCGGCAAGACCGCGCTGGTCGCCGAGACGGGCGCGGGCCAGCACGGGGTCGCCACCGCGACGGTAGCCGCGCACCTGGGCCTGGGCTGCACGGTGTACATGGGGGCGAAGGACATCGCGCGGCAGGAACTCAACGTGTTCCGGATGGAACTGCTCGGGGCGGCCGTGGTGCCCGTCACCTCGGGGGCGCGCACGCTCAAGGACGCGACCAGCGAGGCGCTGCGGCACTGGGTAACCACGGTGGACTCCACGCACTACTGCATCGGATCTGTGCTGGGCCCGCACCCGTACCCCTGGCTGGTGCGGGAGTTCCAGCGGGTCATCGGGGACGAGGCGCGCGCTCAGTGCGCGGAACTGCTCTCGGGAGCCGGGCCTGACGTCGTCGTCGCGTGCGTGGGCGGCGGGTCGAATGCCGCCGGGACATTCGCCGGCTTCGTCGCCACCCCGGCCCGGCTGGTCGGCGTTGAGGCCGCGGGCGGGGCGGCGGTGACCGGCGGCCGCCCCGGCGTGCTGCACGGCTCCCTGTCGTCCTTCCTGCAGGACGAGGACGGCCAGATCGCCGAGGCGCGCTCGGTTTCGGCCGGGCTCGACTACCCCGGCGTCGGCCCCGAGCATGCCTGCCTGGCCGAGTCCGGGCGCGCCGAGTACCACACCGCGACCGACGAGGAGGCCGTGGCCGCGGCCGAGTTGTGCGCCAGGACCGAGGGCATCCTGCCCGCGCTCGAGTCAGCTCACGCGCTGGCCTGGGTGCACCGCGCCGCGCACGCCGGAGACGTGCCCGGCGGCGCGACGGTGCTGATCACCATGTCCGGCCGCGGCGACAAGGACGCCGCCTTGCTGAAGGAGCTCGTCGGTGGCCGCCGTTGACACCGCACTGCGCCAGGCCCGCGCTGCCGGCCGGCCCAGCCTCGTCACCTACGTCACCGGCGGGATCCGCGAGGACTGGACGGACCTGCTGGCCGCCATGATCGGGGGCGGCGCCGACGCCGTCGAGATCGGCCTGCCGTTCTCCGATCCCATGCTGGACGGCCGCACCATCCAGCAGGCCTCGGCCGCCGCCATCAGCCGCGGGGTGAGCACGGCCGGCATCCTCGGCCAGCTCAGCGCGGCCGCCGCCGGCGACGTCCCGCTCATCGCGATGACCTACGCCAATCACGCCTACGCCCGCGGCCTGCCCGCGTTCTGCCGCCAGCTCGCGGACGCGGGGATCAGCGGGGTGATCATCCCCGACCTGCCCGCGGTCGAGGCCGGCGACTACCTCGAGGCGGCCGGACAGGCTGGCCTGGACGCCACCCTGATGGTCACTCCCGCCACCGGGCAGGAGCAGATTAAGGCCATCGCCGGGCGCACGCGCGGTTTCCTGTATGTCATGAGCGTCATGGCCACCACAGGAAACCCGCATGAGAGCGCCGACACTTCCCGCTGGGCGGTCGCCGCCCGCGCCCGCCGCCACAGCCCCCGGCCGGTGCTGATCGGCTTCGGCATCGACACCCCCGGCCGGGCCGCGGCCGCGGCCCGGCACGCCGACGGCGTCATCGTCGCCTCGGCGCTGATGCGCCGGGTCCTGGACGGCGCCAGCAGCGCCTGCATCGGCCGCGACGTGGCCGCCCTGCGCACCGCGCTCGACCAGGCCCGCCCGTGAACACGGCCCGGCGGACGGCCGACGACCGGCAGCCCAAGTACCTGCGCATCCACGGCGCCCTGCGGGACCGGATCACCAGCGGCCGATGGCCGCCCGGCAGTCCGCTGCCCTCCCAGCGCGAGCTGGCCGGCGAGTTCAGCGTCAGCATCATGACCCTGCGGCAGGCACTCCAGCTGCTCGCCGACGACGGGCTCATCGACACCCGCCACGGCAGCGGCACCTACGTGGCCTCCCGGTACGCCTACGGCCTCGGTCACCTGCGCAGTTTCGCCGCCGACCTCGCCGCCCAGGGCGCGCAGATCACCACCCGGCTGCTCGCCGCGGACACCGTCGCGGCGAGCGACGACGTCGGCGCCCGCCTCGGCGCGGCCGGGCAGGTTCTCCGGCTGCGGCGCCTGCGGCTGGCCGACGGCCGGCCGGTCATCGTCCAGACGTCCTATCTCCCGGCGCGGCTGGCCGCGGCCCTGGACCCCGCCGACCTCTGCCGCCGGGGGCTGTACACCGTCCTGGCCGAGCATGGCCGCGCGATCGGCCGGACCAGCGAGACCATCACCCCCGCGGCCCTGAGCGCCCGCGATGCTCGCGACCTCGACCGGCCCGAGGCCAGCCCGGCACTGCTCAGCCACCAGGTCAGCTTCACCACCGCCGACCTCCCTGTCGTCGACGACCACGCGCTGCTGGCCGGGGACAGCGTGGCCATCACCGCGAACCGGGCGGCCGGCCACCTCGACGTCCACTACACGCTCGCTACCACCCGCTGAGCGGAGCGGGAGCCGCCCGGCGGCAAGGCGGCCGGGGGAGGCCGGTGCGGCCAGCCCGCCAGCCCGGCCAGGTGGCGCGGCGAGTTGGCGAGGTGCTCAGGGCCGGCCTACTGGCGCCGCCCTGCGGCATACCTGGACGTGCATTTCCGCCGCGGAATGTCACTCCAGCGTTCGCGAAGCTGGGGTTCAGGGGGAGGCTTGCGCAAGTCGAAGCCGCTTCTCGATCCCGTCGACGTCGAGCTGTCCCGCAGCCACGGACATGGTCAGATCGAACGCGTCGTCGTCGGTCAGGTCCAGAACGTAGCCATTGATCCGCAAGAAGACAACCGTGGCCAGGAGGGCGAGCCGCTTGTTGCCGTCAACGAGCGAGTGGTTTCCGGCGAGCGAGTGCATGAGCGCAGCTGCCTTCCCGGTGAGCGCCGGATAGGCATCCTGGCCGAAGAAGCTGGCCCGCGGGCGGTGACAGGCTGAATCGAGCAGGCCAAGGTCCCTGACAGGGCCGACTCCCAGCGCGTTCACCAGATCTAGCAGATCCTCCAGGCTGAGGTACTCGGTACTTGAAGCCGGATCTGTCACGCGCGGCCAAGCCTGTCCAGAACATCACCCCATCGGCCGAGCGTTTCGCCAGTCGCCTCTCGCACGCGATCGGTGTGCGCTAGCTCGCGGGCGCTACGCCTGATCGCTCGCAGAGCGGCCTCATGAAGGGAGACATGCTCCGCCTCGGCCAGAGCCTTCAGCAGTGCGCCGTCTTCGTCATCAAGCCGCAGATTCATGGCCATGACATCATGGTACCAAAGTGGTACCACATCGAAAGAATAGGTGATGAAGCATCCCCACCCCGAGTTCGCGTATCGCCGCGCTCCACTCGTACACCTGGCAGTCGATTCCCGCCTCGTGCACCATCAGCGCCGTCGCCAGCCCTCCGATCCCGTCCCTGGCGATCACGACCCTCATCACGCAATTTGCTTGTGATAGATGACGAAGTCGCATGGCGTCGCAAGGAGCGGCGCGAGTTCGGGATAGCTGTCCTCGAAATGCCCAGTCCGCACCGGGCGGTAGCCGATGCGGGTGTACCAAGCCTTCAGGAACTCCTTGCTCGGGTGGGTCCAGTGTCGCGGCATCAGGACCTCAAGCTGGATCGTGTCCAAGCACTGCTCGTGACTCCAGCGCTCGGCGAACCGGACGAGCGCGCGGCCGACGCCGGTGCCGCGGTGAGCGGGGTCGGCGACCAGCATCCCGAATTCGCCCTCGCCGGTGGCCAGCCGCTGGATCCGTACCGCGCCGATGAGTCGCTCCTCCGCTCGGGCGACCGCGATCTGCCCCGCGGCGATCAGGTCCGCGATCTCTGCGGGCGTCGTGCGAGGCGCACCGTCCGCCCAGAGTCCTTCCTCGGCGACCGCGTACACGCGGTTGACGAGGCCGGCGAGTTCGTGGATCAGGGCCGTGTTCCTGGCGTCAGCCGCCCCCGCGATCCGGACGTCGATCATGAGTCGGCTCCTTTCCGGCGTCAGAGCGCGGCGAGGACCTCGTCGGCGACTGCGACCTCCAGTCGGCACCGGGCAGCCCGCGATTATCTAGCGGGTTCATGGGCTACTTCAAATGCAATGTCGTCCCACGATGGCAACCTCCACCGTCGACAGGTCATCGAACTACGGCTTTGTCCCGACCACGGCACCGTTCGCCCCTGGTGCCTCGAACCAGACGGTGCGGACGTCCTGGTAACCGACGTCGTGCAGCCAGCGCGTGTACTCGGTGGGTGTGTAGTTGCGGCCCTCCGTCTCGACGAGCATGTTGAGGCTCATCAACGCCGCGGGTGGAGGTCCGGTGCGCTCGTCGTTGACAAGCAGCTCGGCGATGACCAGTCGGCCGCCGCTGGGCAGGGCCGCCCAGCACTTCTGGAGGATCGCCCGGCAACGGTCCTCGGCCCAGTCGTGCAGGATCATGGACAGCAGAATCGTGTCGTGGCCGTCGGGCAACCAGGCGTCGACGAAGAAGTCGCCAGCCACCGTCTCGATCCGCTCCGAAAGGCCCGCTTCCTCGACCTTTTCGGCCGCGATGTGGGCGACCAGGGGCAGGTCATAGACTGTCGCGGTCATTCTCGGGTAGAGCCGGCACAGCTCGATGTCAAACGCCCCGGAGCCCCCGCCGACGTCAAGCAGCCTGTCGGTGGCGCTCAGGTCCACGGCACCGCCCAGGATACGGGCGGTGAATGTCGAGAGCGAGTGCATCGCCTCCCAGAACACCGACAGAAGCTGGGGATCCTCACCCGCGAAGAGGGAATCCTGTCGGTCCGGGTCCCAGGTCGTGGGACGGTTTGTGCGGATCGCCTCGGTCAGCTTGCACCACCCGGGGTACAGCCGCTGGTCGAGCATTTGCACCCAGCCACCGAAGTAGTAGGGCTTGCCGCGGACCAGGAACTCCTCGGCAAGCGGGCTGTTGACGTAGCGGCCGTCGCTCTTCGCGAGCAACCCGAGTGCGGCGCACCCCGTGAGCAGCATCTCCGCCGGTCGCTCCTCGATCTCGAGCTGCCCGGCAAGCCCTTCAATCGTCGTACCAGCAGTGCCGGACAGGCGGGAGAAGAGGTCGAACTCGTGGGCCGCAGCGAGCGTCTTGAAGGCCCAGAAGCCGGTTGCCAGTTGCATCAGCGGGATGGGCGACAAGGCCCGCGCCGTGTTCGTGGTGCCGGGTCGTCCACGTCGGGTAGTGTCGTCGGTCATCCTTGCCACTCAGCTCGGGTGCCGGCCGATGCCACATCTGCCTGCCAGCGTGCGCGAGGATGTCTCCGGCGGACGATGCTGCATGCGCGGTCGCCTGCAGCTTCCGTTTGTGCATTGTGCTCGAGTGTCATGGTCCGAGCATGCCGCCGCCCGGCGGCCGAAGACCACGCCCGTTCGCTATCGCCGAACGGATCGCGCAACGCGTTCGGCTGTACCGGCGATCGCGCGGGCGTACTCGTCACGCCGCGCCCTGAACCGATCGCTCGGCGCGCAGAGCGCGAGGGCGGCGGTCGCCGGCCCATCGCTCAGGCGCAGTGGGGCGGCGGCGCAATCCACCCCATCAAGAGCGCGTTGCGGCCCGACCGCATGCCCGCGGCGCCGCACACGCTCTGCCTCATCCGGGTCAAGCCCGCTGCCGGCGTCGCCGGCGCGATCTGCCAGCAGCACCGTGCCGGGCGGCGTGAGGTCCGCGGCGACTGGCCCAGCCGGTGCTGCTACGCCGCGCGGCGGGCGCTCGCTGATGACGTACAGGACGCGGCCGCGGTCCCATGCCGCGACATGAACCGTCTCGCCGAAGTGGCTCGCCAGCCGGCGAGCGGTCACCACGACCACCTCGCCGTACCCGCTCGTCGCCAGCATCGTCCGCGCAAGATGCACCGTCCGCCATCCGAGCCGGTAGCGGCCGCACGGCAATCGCTCAATGAGCCCGACGCTGGCAAGCTCGGCCAGCAGCGCATGCGCAGTGGACTTGGCGATCCTCAGCTCATCCGCCACCTCGGTCGGGCCCCAGTCCGGCCGCTCGACCGAGAAGAGGTCGAGCACCAAGGCCGCCTTGCGGACGCTTGCGGGCATTCAGCGATTGTAGCCGTCCGCAAATTCGGCGTGCCCTGCCCGACGTCCCCGTTGCTCCGGTCCCTCCTGCCCCTCCGAGTCCATCCAGTCGGGTGGCCAGGAGGAATCTCACCCCTCGGCTCCCACTGACCGAGCGTGACAGCCTCCCGTCACACGGATCGGCAAGCCGAGGCCGACCTCGTGTTCGGGATGGCCGCATTGGCGCGCGGACGGCTTACGGGCTGGGGTTGGATCTGTGAGAGGTTGGCTCCCCAGACAGCCATAAGCGCCAGCTCTCACACTCGAGGAGAAGGCCCTGACCTGCACAAACTCTGTCGGGACGGCGGGATTTGAACCCGCGACCCCTTGACCCCCAGTCAAGTGCCCTACCAAGCTGGGCCACGTCCCGGTGCTAGCACCTGCCCGCGTGTTCCTGCGGGCGTACTCACCTTAGCGCAGGACGGGGCTGGCGCGGTCGTCGCGGTGATCTAGCCGCCGGACCGGGACCTTCTGGCGGGCACCACGCACCCGGGCTGATCGTTTGACTGGGCGTACGCGGGGGGCATGACGTAGGCGTACCTAACGTGGCGGCCAGGTCTGGACGTGCTCACGACCGTCTGAGCGGGGCACCATCACCAGATCATCAGGGCGGCGGGAACGAGCATGCGGGGACAGCCTGGCGACGGCGGACGTGCTCAGGGGCCGGCGACGGTCCCGCTCACCGTGCCGCCCGGGCCGCGTCCGCCGGGCTGGCCGCCGGCTGGCCGGCCCCGGCCGCGGCGGGGCCGGCGGGTGCTGCGCTGGGCCGCGGGCCTCGTCGCCATGGTGGCGGCCGTCGCGATCATCGCGTTCACCGCGCTGATGGTGCTCACCCCGTCGGTGGGCAGCGCCCGGCAGCTCGCGGCCGAGCAGGCGCATGCGCACGGCGCGGTCTACCCGGGGCCGCCGGTGCCGCGGAAGTTCTCCGCCTCCCTGGTCGCCACCGAGGACAAGCGGTTCTACACCGAACCGGGGATCGACCTGTACGCGTTCGCCCGGGTGGCGGGCGGCTACCTGACCGGCGGCAAGTTCGAGGGCGGGGCGACGCTGTACCAGCAGCTGGCCAAGCTGCTCTACACCGGCGGGCAGTCCACCTTCGGCAACGAGCCGGAACAGGTCGCGCTCGCGATCAAGCTCGACTTCAGCTACACCAAGCAGCAGATCCTGCAGATGTACGCCGGGATCGTCTACTTCGGCCACGGGTATTACGGGCTGGCGGCGGCCAGCTGCGGCTACTTCGGGGTGCGGCCGTCCGGCCTGTCCTGGCCCGAGGCCGCGATGCTGGCCGGGCTGGTGCAGGGCCCGTCAGTGGACGACCCGCTGCGGCACCCGGCAGCGGCCCGGGACCGGCAGCTGCACGTGCTCAGCAGGCTGGTGGCGACCGGCGTGCTCAGCCCGGAGCGGGCGGCCGCCGCGCGGGCGGTGCCGCTGGACGCGATGCTCGGCCACGGCGCGGGCAGCTGCCAGGGGTGAAGCGCGGGTCAGCCGTGACCCGGGCGCTGCCACCCGGCGGGCACCGGAACGATCCGCTCGTCCAGCTCGTGCCCGTTCACCGGGGCGCCGTTGACCTGAGTCCCGTTGAGCTGGCTCCCGCTGACCTCGGTGCCGTTCAGCTGCGAGCCGTCCACCTGGGCGACAGCCGGGGCCGAGGAGACCGGGGCGGTGGCGACGGCGACCGCCGTCTCCTCCTGCGCGGGCGCGGCCATCCGCCACACCCACTTGCGGTAGGACCAGAACCTGAACAACGTCGCGACCGCGACACCGAAAAGAAATGCGGCGTTCAGCGTAAAGGTGTCATGCCGTCCGAACTCGTACTTCGCTACCTCGATCGACAGCTGCTGAATCAGAATTCCGATCCCGTTCAGCACGAAAAACACGATGGTTTCGCGGCCCATCCCGCCGCGATCGCGGTGCCGGAAGGTCCAGTACCTGTTGCCCAGGAACGCGATGATCGCGGCGGCCAGGGTCGCGCCGGCGTTCGCCATGAACGCGCCAGCCCCCGCGTGGAGCAGCAGGTTGAAGAACCCTTCGGTGGCCAGGAACGCGAGTCCGCCGACAATGCCGAATTTAGCCATCTCGTGGATGAACAGCTGGAATCGCTCGTAGATCCTGCGGGCGAAGCTCACCTGTCCCCTTCCTCGTTCCCGGATGCCCCAAGACGCGTAGTACGTCCCAGGCGATGCATGCGAGGGTACTCCGAGCCAGGCGCTCGGTGGCGAAACCGGGGGAAATCGAGGCGCCGTCTGTACGTACTGTTACCCCACACCCTAGCCGTAAACTCGCTGGGCTTTGTCAGAGGCCCCGGGTAGTGTCGCGGGCGTGTCCGATTCCGCCGTGCTCATCCACGCTCGCGGGCTGGCCAAGAGCTTCGGCGGCGGGGTGCTGGCGGTCGACGGGATCGACTTTGACCTGCACCAGGGCGAGGCATTCGGCTTCCTCGGGCCCAACGGCGCGGGCAAGTCCTCGACCATGCGGATGATCGGCTGCGTCTCCCCGCCGACGGCCGGCGAGCTGACCATCCTCGGCCTGGACCCGGTCACCGACGGCCCGCGGATCCGGGCCCGGCTGGGTGTCGTGCCGCAGGAGGACACCCTCGACGTGGACCTGACAGTCCGGGAGAATCTTCTCGTTTACGGCCGGTACTTCGGCCTGCCGCGGGACCTGATCGCCGAGCGGACCGCCCGGCTGCTCGACTTCGTGCAGCTCTCCGACCGGGCCGGCGACCAGGTGGAGCCGCTGTCGGGCGGGATGAAGCGGCGGCTGACCATCGCCAGGTCGCTGATCAACGAGCCGGACATCCTGCTGCTCGACGAGCCGACCACCGGCCTGGACCCGCAGGCCAGGCACGTGGTCTGGGACCGGCTGTTCCGGCTCAAGCAGCGCGGCGTCACCCTGGTGCTGACCACGCACTACATGGATGAGGCCGAGCAGCTGTGCGACCGGCTGGTGGTCATGGACCGGGGCAAGATCGCGGCCGGGGGCTCACCACAGGCGCTGATCGGGCAGTACTCCACCCCTGAGGTGCTGGAGCTCCGGTTCGACCCGGCTGAGCACGAGCAGGCCGGGCAGAAGCTGGCCGACGTGCCCGCCGAGCGGATCGAGGTGCTCGCCGACCGGATCCTGCTCTACGTCCGCAACGGCGACGCGGCGCTGGCCAGCGTGCGCGGGACCGGCCTGGAGCCGCTGACCTCGCTGGTGCGCCGCAGCACCCTGGAAGACGTGTTCCTGCGGCTGACCGGGCGGCGGCTGGAGGACTGATGGCCACCATCTCGCCGCCCGCCCAGGCCCCGGCCCGCGACCTGGCCGGCCTGCCCGCCTGGCCGGCCGCGGTCCGGGCGCTGCAGGCCTGGCTGACCAACTACCGGCGGACCTGGAAGGGCTCCATCTACACCAGCGTGCTCAGCCCGCTGCTCTACCTCAGCGCCATGGGCCTGGGCCTGGGCAGCCTGGTCAACCAGCACACCCGGCTGGACGGCGTCAGCTACCTGACCTTCCTCGCGCCCGGGCTGCTGGCCGCCGCGGGGATGGAGACCGCCATGGTCGAGTCGACGTACCCCGTCCTCGGCTCGGTCAAGTGGCTCAAGACCTACCAGGCCGCCGTCGCCTCCCCGCTGAGCCCGTCCGACCTGTTCCACGGGCACCTGCTGTTCACCACCATGCGGCTGATCATGAACTCGGTGATCTTCGTCGTGATCATGGCGGCCTTCGGCGCGGTCCACTCGGCCTGGGTGCTGGCCGCCATCCCGGCCGCGGTGCTCACCGGGCTGGCGTTCGCCACGCCGATCGAGGCGTGGGCGGTGAGCAGGAACAAGGACCAGTCGTTCTCGCTGATCTTCCGGTTCGGGCTGATCCCGCTGTTCCTGTTCTCCGGGACGTTCTTCCCGGTCACCCAGTTGCCGGAGTGGATCCGCCCGCTGGCCTACATCACCCCCCTGTGGCACGGGGTGGCGCTGTGCCGCTCGCTCAGCCTGGGCACCGCGAGCCCGGGCGGCGCGCTGGTCCACATCGGCTACCTGGCCGCCCTCGCCGCGGCCGGGGTGGCGATCGGGCGCCGGGCCTACCGCAGGCGGCTGTATGTCTGAGCGGAATCATGTCTGAGCGGAATCATGTCTGAGCGGAAGCCGCGATGACCGCGCCCGCGCTGCGGGCGCTGCCGCTGCGGGTGCTGCCCGCGCCGCTGCTGGCGGCCGCCAGGGGACTAGGCGGCCGGAGGAGCGGGCACCTTATTGAACGCCACGCCCGCGCTTACCAGCATGCCTGGCTGCAACTCGTCTCCGGGGTCTTCGAGCCGCTGTTCTACCTGCTCGCGATCGGGGTGGGCATCGGCAAGCTGGTCGGCGGGGTGAGCGGCCCCGGCGGCGCCCCGGTCAGCTACGCCAGTTTCGTGGCCCCGGCGCTGCTGGCCACCGCGGCGGCGAACGGCGCGGTGTTCGACTCGACCTTCAACGTCTTCTTCCGGCTCAAGTACGCCAAGCTGTACGACGCCACGCTGGCCACCCCGATGGGCGCAGGCGACGTTGCTCTCGGGGAGATCGGCTGGGCCTTGCTGCGCGGCGGGCTGTACGCGATCGCGTTCACGATGGTCATGCTGGCCATGGGCCTGGTGCACTCGGTGTGGGCGGTGGCCGCGCTGCCGGTGGCGCTGCTGATCGGGTTCGGCTTCGCCGCGACCGGAATGGCGGCGACCACGTTCATGAAGAGCTGGCAGCATTTCGAGTTCGTCACCGTGGCGCTGCTGCCGATGTTCTTGTTCTCCGCCACGTTCTACCCGCTGAGCGTGTACCCGGGCCCGGTCCGGGTGATCGTCGAGTGGTCGCCGCTGTACCAGGGGGTCGTGCTGATGCGCGGCCTCACCCTGGGGGTGGTCGGCCCTGGGCTGCTCTGGCACGTGGCCTACCTCGCGCTGCTGGGGCTGGCGGGCCTGGCGGTGGCGGGCCGGCGGATCACCAGGCTGCTGCTGAGATAGCACCGGGCGCAATTGCCTGGCGGTGCGAAGGTTGGCCCCGGGCCGGGGCGGGTAGCTCACCCAGTGATTGGCCGGGCGAAAGGTTCCAAGTATCATCGACGATGCGTAACCGGGCCTGACCCAGAAGAATATGGGCACTCACAGCAAAGCTAAGTCAGTGCGAGACCACGGACCCCAGGGGTACCGGGTTGTCTTCGCTGACCCCGTAGCCGGGCGGCTGTGGATCGCGGCGACCGTCTCCTACCTCGGAGACTTCATCGGGCTGGGCGCGCTGCTGCTGACCGCCTACACCCGGTCCGGCGGGCATCCGCTCGGCCCGGCCGCCGTCTTCGGGGTACAGGCCTTACCCGCGTTCGCGGCATCGGCGGGAATGGGACCGTGGCTGGACCGGATCCCGCGCCGGGCCGGGATGCTGACGCTGTGCCTGACCGGCGCCGCCGCCATGGCGGTGCCGATCGTGTTCGGCGGGCTGTGGCCGGTACTGGCCACCGCCGCGGTCATCGGCGCCGTCCGCACCGTGTTCAACGCGATCAGGACCGGGTCGATCGCCGACGGCGTGCCGCGCGACATCCGCGCCAGGCTGGTCGCGCTGGTGTCAATGTCCAACCAGGTCAGCGAGGTCCTCGGGTACCTCACCGGGGCCGGGGTCGCGATCGCGATCGGGGCCGGCCCGGCGCTGGCCGCCGACGCCGCCACGTTCATCGCCGCGGCCGCGCTGATCGCCGGGATCAGGCTGCCGCCGCCGGCCCAGGCCCGGCAGCGGGCCTCGATGACCACCGGCATCCGGACGATCATGGGCGACCAGACCCTGTCGGTGCTCGCGCCGGTCGTGTGGATAGGGCTCGCCCTCTGCGCGATGCCGCAGACCCTGGCCGCGACCGCGCTGAGCAAGACCGACAGGTCCTGGGTGCCCGCCGCGCTTGCCGCGATGGCGGCCGGCGCCGCCATCTCCGCGATCCTCGTCGGCCGGTCCTCGCTCGGCGAGAAGGTCCGCTCCCAGCTGCGGTACGTCACCGGCTTCGGGGTGATGTTCCTGCTGACCGCGGCGGCGCTGAAAGCCGACCCGCTGCTGCTGGTCGCGGGGAACTTCGCCATCGGGCTGTTCAGCGGGTGGACCGTCTCGGCGCAGACCACCTTCATCCACGTGGTGCCGCCCGAGCGGATGGCGCACGTCACCGGCACCATGATCGGGAGCCTGATCGTGCTCGAGGGCACCGGCGCGGTGATCTTCGGCGCGATCGCGGGCGCGTTCGGCGTGCCCGCCGCCTACCTGGCGGCCGGGGTGCTGCTGACCGTCGCGGGACTGGCCGGGCAGGGCTACGTGCGGTTGCACCCGAAGGTGCGAGATCTGCGCCGGGCGCCGGCCAGCCGGCCGAGCACCGCCGGGGCCGCCCGCAACGGCTAGCGCGGTCGCGGCGGGCGGGCCGCGGCGGTCTCGACCTGCCCGCCGCGGCACCGTAGCGTTTGTCTCGTACCGGCCGGTAGATAGTCTTGTCCGGACTCGTGGAGGCGGCAGATGGACTTCGGGTATGACGCGCACACGCAGGAACTCCGGAGCCAGCTGCTGGCATTCATGGACGAGTTCGTCTACCCCGCGGAGAAGGTCTTCGCCGACCAGGTGGCGCAGGCCGAGGCGGCCGGCCAGATCTGGCAGCGGCCGCCGGCCGTCGACGAGCTCAAGGCGCAGGCGCGCAGCCGCGGCCTGTGGAACCTGTTCCTCACCAGGCGCCCCGGCGAGCCCGCGGACGCGCCCCAGCTCGGCGCCGGGCTGACCAACCTGCAGTACGCGCCGCTGGCCGAGATCACCGGGCACAGCCCGGGCCTGGCGCCCGAGGCACTCAACTGCTCGGCGCCCGACACCGGCAACATGGAGCTGCTGGCCGAGTTCGGCTCACCGCAGCAGCGTGACCGCTGGCTCCGGCCGCTGCTCGACGGCGAGATCAGGTCCGCGTTCTGCATGACCGAGCCCGACGTGGCCTCCTCCGACGCGACCAACATCGCCACCAGGATCGAGCGCGACGGCGGCGACTACGTGATCAACGGCCGCAAGTGGTGGTCCAGCGGGGCGATGGACCCGCGCTGCCAGGTGCTCATCGTGATGGGCAAGACCGAGCCTGGCGCCGAGCGGCACCGGCAGCAGTCGATGATCCTGGTGCCCAGGGACACCGCCGGCATCACGATCCGGCGCGGCATGCACGTGTTCGGCTACACCGACTCCACCCACGGCGGGCACGCCGAGATCGAGTTCGCCGACGTGCGGGTGCCCGCGGCGAACCTGATCGCCGCCGAGGGCAGCGGCTTCGCGATCGCGCAGGCCCGGCTCGGCCCGGGCCGGATCCATCACTGCATGCGCCAGATCGGGGTGGCCGAGCGGGCGCTCGAGCTGATGTGCCGCCGGGTCAGCGGGCGCAGCGCCTGGGGCAGCCCGCTGGCCAGCCAGGGCGTGATCCAGGACTGGATCGCCGAGGCCAGGGTGCGGATCGAGTCGGCCAGGCTGCTGGTGCTCAAGACCGCGTGGCTGATGGACACGGTCGGCAACAAGGGCGCGCACACCGAGATCCAGGCCATCAAGATCGCGACCCCGGCGATGACCGAATGGGTGATCGACAAGGCGATCCAGGCGCACGGCGCCGCGGGCGTCAGCCAGGACACCCCGCTGGCCCGGCTGTGGGCCGGGGCCAGGACGCTGCGGTTCGCCGACGGCCCCGACGAAGTGCACAAGCGCTCTCTCGCGCGGCGCGAGCTGCGCAAATACACCTGATTACCGACCAGGAGGACGGATGTCACCACAAGCACAGCGGGTCGCCATTGTCACCGGCGCGGCGCGGGGTATCGGCGCCGCGACCGCCCGCCGCCTGGCCGCTGACGGGATGGCGGTCGCGGTGCTGGACCTGAAGGAGGGCGACTGCGGCGCCACCGTGGACGCGATCACCTCGGCCGGCGGGCGCGCGCTGGCCCTCGGCGCGGACGTCAGCCAGGCCGACCAGGTCGCCGCCGCGGTCGAGCGGGCCGCCGCGGAGCTGGGCCCGCCCGCTGTCCTGGTCAACAACGCGGGCGTGATCAGGGACAACATGCTGTTCAAGATGACCGAGGACGACTGGGACACGGTCCTGGGCGTGCACCTGCGCGGCGCGTTCCTGATGAGCCGCGCCGCGCAGAAGCACATGGTCGAGCAGAAGTTCGGCCGGATCGTCAACCTGTCCTCCAGCTCCGCGCTCGGCAACCGCGGCCAGGTCAACTACTCGGCGGCCAAGGCCGGCATGCAGGGTTTCACCAAGACGCTCGCGATCGAGCTGGGCCAGTTCGGCATCACCGCCAACGCGGTCGCGCCCGGGTTCATCGTCACCGACATGACCGCCGCCACCGCGGCCAGGATCGGGATGGACTTCGGGGAGTTCCAGAAGGCCGCCGCCGGGCAGATTCCGGTGCGCCGGGTCGGCCAGCCCGACGACATCGCGCACACGATCTCGTTCCTGGCCAGTGACGGGGCCGGCTTCGTGTCCGGCCAGGTCATATACGTGGCCGGCGGGCCGCTGTGCTGACCAGCGCCCCGGCCGACGAGCTGCGCGAGCAGGTCAGGCAGTTCCTGGCCGGGCATGACCCGGCCGCGATGGACCGGCTGGAGTTCCTGCGGGCCCGGTTCGACGCCGGGCTCGCCTGGGTGCACTACCCGGCGGGCCTGGGCGGGCAGCAGCTGTCCCGGTCCCTGCAGCAGGTCGTGGACGCCGAGTTCGCGGCGGCGGGCGCGCCCGGCAACAATCCCGAGCGGATCGGCATCGGGCTGGGCATGGCCGCGCCGACGATCCTCGCCTTCGGCACCGGGGAACAGCAGCGCCGCTGGCTGCGGCCGCTGTGGACGGGCGAGGAGATCTGGTGCCAGCTGTTCTCCGAGCCGGGGGCGGGCTCGGACCTGGCGGGGCTGGCGACCAGGGCGGTGCGCGGCGCGGACGGCACCGGCTGGGTGGCGAACGGGCAGAAGGTGTGGACCTCGTCCGCGCACGTGGCCAGGCACGCGCTGCTGGTCGCCAGGACCGACCCCGGCGTGCCCAAGCACCAGGGCCTGACCTATTTCTGCCTGGACATGACCCAGCCGGGGGTCGAGGTCAGGCCGCTGCGCCAGGTCACTGGCGAGGCCGAGTTCAACGAGGTGTTCATCACCGACGCCACCATCCCCGACAGCGACCGGATCGGCGCGGTCGGCGAGGGCTGGAAGGTCGCCACCGCGACGCTGATGAACGAGCGGATCGCCATCGGCGGCAACGCGGTGCCCCGCGAGGGCGGCATGATCGGCGCCGCGGCCCGGACCTGGCGGCAGCGGCCCGAGCTGCGCACCCCCGGGCTGCACGACGCCCTGCTGCGGCTGTGGACCGCGGCCGAGGTGGCCAGGCTGGCGGGGGAGCGGCTGCGCCAGCAGCTCGCGGCCGGCCAGCCAGGACCCGAGGGCTCGGCGGCCAAGCTGGTGTTCGCCCGGCTGAACCAGGAGATCACCGGGTTCGAGCTGGAGCTGACCGGCCCGGACGGGCTGCGCTACAGCGACTGGACCATGCGCCGCCCGGACATGACCAACTTCTACGGCCGCGACGTCGGCTACCGGTACCTGCGGGCCAGGGGGAACTCGATCGAGGGCGGGACCTCGGAGATCCTGCGGAACATCATCGCCGAGCGGGTGCTCGGGCTGCCGCAGGAGACCAGGACCGACACCACCCTGCCATGGAAGGACCTGCCGCGGTGAGCCAGACAGCGCAGCCTGATGCCCCGGCCGTGAACGGCCAGCGGCGCGCCGCCCCCGACCTGCTGTACACCGAGCAGGAGAACGAGCTGCGGTCCGCGGTCCGCTCGCTGCTCGCCGACCGGTGCGCCTGGCCGGACGTGCTGGCCAGGACCGAGACCGCCGACTCCTACGACACGGGCCTGTGGCAGTCGCTCGCGGCCGACCTCGGCTGCGCCGGGCTGCTCATCCCCGACGAGCACGGCGGCGCGGGGGCGTCCTACCGGGAGGCGGCCGTCGTCGCCGAGGAGCTGGGCCGGGCGGTGGCCCCGGTGCCGTACCTGGGCAGCGCGGTGGTGGCCACGACCGCGGCGCTGGCGGCCGGCCATGCCAGCCTGCTCGCCGCGCTGGCCAGCGGCGGCACCACCGCGGCGCTGGCGGTGCCGTTCTCGGCGGTGCCCGGCGGCGTACCGGCGATGCGGATCGGCCCGCCCGGCGACGGCGGCGGGTACCAGATCAGCGGGACCGTCACCAGCGTGGCCGACGCGCTGCCCGCCAGCGTGCTGCTGGTGCCCGCCGACGGCGTGCCGTTCGGGCTGTACCAGGTCCAGGCCGACGGCGGCGGGGTGACCAGGACCGCGGTGACCTCGCTGGACGCGACCAGGCAGCTGGCCGACATCACGCTGGACGGCGCGCCGGCCACGCTCGTCGCCGCCGGCGAGGCCGCCCGCGCGGCCGTGGACGCGGCGCTGACCGCGGGCGCGGCGATCCTGGCCGCCGAGCAGCTCGGCGCGGCGCAGCAGTGCCTGGACATGACCGTCGGCTACGTCAAGCAGCGGCGCCAGTTCGCCCGCCCGGTCGGGTCGTTCCAGGCGATCAAGCACCGCCTCGCTGACCTGTGGGTCGCGCTAACGCAAGCCCGGGCCGCCTCCCGTTACGCGGCGGCGTGCCTGGCCACCGGGGATCCGGACACCCCCGTCGCGGTCGCGCTGGCCAAGGCGGCCTGCTCGGACGCGGCGGTGCTGGCCGGCCAGGAGTGCGTCCAGCTGCACGGCGGGATCGGGTTCACCTGGGAGCACCCCGCGCACCTGTACCTGAAGCGGGCCAAGAGCTCCTCGATCGGCTTCGGCACCGCGGACTGGCACCGCGCCACCCTGGCCGCCCTGGCCGACCTGCCCGCGCCTGGCGGCGCGCGGTGAAGTCGGTGCGGGACGCCGGCGTCGTGGTGACCGGCGCCGGCAGCGGCATCGGCGCGGCCCTGGCCCGCCGGTTCGCGGCCGAGGGCGCCCGGGTGGTGGTCAACGACATCGACCCGGCCGCGGCCGCCGCGGTAGCGGGCCCGGTCGGCGCGGAGGCGATCGGCGCCGACGCGGCCAGCGAGGACGGCGTCGCCGAGCTGATCGCGCGGGCCAGGGCGCGGCTGGGGGAGATCGACCTGTACTGCGCGAACGCGGGCATCGCCCGCGGCCGCGGGATCGAGGCCAGCGAGGCGGACTGGGACGCGTCCTGGCAGGTCAACGTCATGGCGCACGTCCGGGCGGCGCGGCTGCTGCTCGGGCCATGGCTGGAGCGCGGCAGCGGGCACTTCATCGCCACGGTGTCGGCCGCCGGGCTGCTGTCCATCCCCGGCACCGCGACCTACGCGGTCACCAAGCACGGGGCGCTGGCGTTCGCGGAGTGGCTGGCGCTCAGCTACGCCCACCGCGGCCTGACGGTGCAGGCGATCTGCCCGCAGGGGGTGCGCACCCCGATGCTGGTCGGCGGCGAGACGGCGGCCGAGCGGATGCTGCTGGACAGCGCGGTCGAGCCGGACGACGTCGCGGACGCGACGATCACCGCGATGGCCGAAGGCCGGTTCCTGGTCCTGCCGCACCCGGAGGTGGCGCAGATGTACGCGGGCCGGGCCGCCGAGCCTGACCGCTGGCTGCGCGGCATGAACAAGCTGCAGCGGAGCCTGGAGCAGGACGGGCAGGCCGCCGGTCAGTAGCTGCCCGGCTCGGCCGCGCTCTCCGGAAACAGGTCCTTGGGCGGCGACGGCCGGGCGGCCGGGGCCGCCGCCGGGATGTCGCTGGACATCCACACCTGGTTCTTGCCGGCGTGCTTGGCGTGGTACAGCGCGACGTCCGCGGCTGCCAGCAGGTCGGTGACCTGGCTCGGCTTCTCGCCGAGCATGGTCAGCCCGACCGACACCGTCAGCTTGATCGTCTCGGTGCGGGAGATGTCGCCCACGTCGATGGGCACCTCGGCGACCTGGGCGCGCATCCGCTCGGCGATCCGGCGCGCGTCCTGGCCGGTGGTCTGCGGCAGCAGCACGGCGAACTCCTCGCCGCCGAACCGCCCGACCAGGTCGTAGTCGCGCAGGAAGATCTTGATGGTGCTGGCCACCGCGCTGAGGGCCCGGTCGCCGGCCAGGTGGCCGTGCTGGTCGTTGACCTGCTTGAAGTTGTCGATGTCGATCAGGGCCACGGCCAGCGGGGAATGGGTGCGCTGGGCGCGGATCACCTCGGCGTCGGCTTCCCGCTCCCAGGTACCCGCGTTGATCAGGCCGGTCTTGGCGTCGATCCGGGAGTCGTTGACCAGCTGCGCGTGCCGGAACGAGCGCTGCAGCAAGGTGACGAACGGGAAGGCGAACGCCACCGTCAGCGGGCTGATCGCGACGCTGATCGTGACCAGCACCGAGACGCACAGCTCGGCGGTGTCGTTCTGCAGCGGCTCACGGCTGAGCAGCATGTCGCGGATCTTGGCGGTGGGCTCGGCGCCCTTGACCGCGACCAGGACCAGGCTGTTGTTGAGCACCCACTGGAGCGCCCCGCAGGCCGCGACCGCCCCGATCAGGACGGCCGCGTTCTTGTCCAGGTCGCCCGCCGTCGGGGTGTGCGGCCCGATCACCCAGTGGAAGGCGATGGAGGCGCTGCCGTAGGACAGCCCGATCGCGGCGGCGCTGAAGACCCGCCGGTAGACCGGGTTCCTGCGGATCCGCCACTGCGTCAGGATCCCCTGGAACAGCGGGGAGAGCAGGGCGCACACCGGCGGCAGCAGCATCGCGACCGGCAGCAGCCAGACCCCGTAGACGTCCTTGATCACGCCCGAGTTCTCGCCGGCCCGCCGGGTCATCTCCACGGTGCCCGCGACGCAGGCGAGCAGGGCGCCAAACAGCAGCAGGTCACGGGCCCGCCACTGGGCGGCCATCCCGGCGGCCAGGATCGCGGCGAAGTACACCGCCGTGACCAGCATGACGTAATGCGCCACCCACCGGCGGGGGAGACCCCAGATCGCCCACGTCCGGGGAGCTAGCCCACGCCCGTGCACGCCTTTGCGCCGGGCGAAACTCATGCATTCCTCCTGGGCGAGTCGGCTGAGTCAGGGCCGCGGTGACTACGACACGGATGTGTAGCTATTGGGGCGCATTGTCTCAGCTGGAGTCTACTCGCTGTCAAGAGTATGTCACTCGTTGCTACAAACTGTACGTCTCTCTCTAAATTACCTAATCTGACCTTTGACTTGTATCGGATGATGTTTGCAGGTTCGGGTACATCCTTATATAGATGCTACCGACACGTTGCATTCAGAAAACTGACATCAGCAAATTGCAAGTTGTGCGATGATCTTCAGCACTGATCTTCAGCACTGACGAAGGAGGCGGCCGTGCGGACCACGCACTGGGGCAGCTGACCGGGCTAGCCGACGACGAGACACCGAGCCGACGCCAGCCACGAGGAGGGCAGTCATGCGGACGACGCACTGGGGCTAGCACAACGCGAGCAGCCCCGGCCGCGCCAGCGCCGGCCTGCGGGCATGGCAGCGCGGACGAGGCAGCAGGAAAGCAAGGACGGGAGGAGGCAGCTCACATGCGGACCACGCACTGGGGCTGAGACGCCACCACGCGGTCAGCCCGAGCCGGTCGGGCTAGCGCTGACCCGGATTAACCAGGCACGTCACCAGCTAGCGGCGCTCGCCGCTGCCGGGTTATGCCGCTGACAGCGATCATGACAGCGGTGATGGCGCCGAGTGCGCCCGCCGCGGCGATCACTGTCTCGGGCGTGAACCGCTGCGCCGCGGCACCGGCCAGCACCATCGCAGCGCCCTGGCCCAGACTCATCCCCGCTTGCGCCAGGCCGAACGCCTGGCTGCGGTGCGCAGCGGGCGTCTCCATGACGAAGACCGAGCTCGCGGCCACCTGATAGCAATCGAACAAGCCACAGCAGAACAGGATCAGCAGGGCCAGCGGGAGCCCTGGCTGCAGCGCGAACAAGATCAGAACCGCGCACGAGGCGATCGCCAGCGGGTGCATCAGCCGCAGCCGTGCGGGCGGCCGGACCAGCCGGCTGAAGGCGATGGCGCCGACCGAGGCGCCCAGCGCGGTGACCGCCAGGATCAGCCCGATCGCCGTGTTGCCCGAGCCGAGCGAGCGGCCCAGCGGGGCCGCGACCCCTTCAGGAGCGTTGTAGAACGCGGCGAGCCAGCCCAGCAGCATCGGCGTCCTGAGGGCCGGCCGGGCGAACACCAGCCTGATCCCTTCGAGCAGGTCGGCGAGCTGGGACGGGGCCTTCGCCGCCTGCGGCGCCCGCGGCGCCGGCCTGGCCTTGACCCAGGTCCGCACGATCAGCGCGGACACGGCGAAGGTGGCGGCGTCGGCCAGCAGCGAGGTGCGGGTGTGGAAGATCTCGACGACCGCGCCGCCCGCGGCGAAGCCGAGAACCTGGGCCAGCTGGTAGGTCGTCAGGGTGACCGCGTTGCCGACGACGTACCGGTCGCCGGCCAGGATGTCGGCGTACACGGCGGCGCGCGCGGACGAGAACGGCGTCGCGATCATGGTCACCACGAACAGCAGGGCCACCAGCGCCGCCAGCGGTATCCCCGGAATGACCATCACGGCCACCAGCGCGGCCCTGATCACGTCGCACGTGATCATGACCCGGCGGCGGGGCAGCCGGTCGGCCAGGCCGGCCAGCGCCACGCCGCCGACGAACGGCGGGACCACGCTGGCCGCGAAGGTGATCGCCGCCAGCAGCGCCGACCGGGTGCGGTCGTAGACCAGCAGCGTCAGCGCCACCCGGGCGAGCTGGTCACCGATCACTGAGAGTACCTGGGCCAGCCACAGCGCGCGGAACTCACCAACTGCGAAAACGCTGCCAAAAGTCGCATGCCGGATTGGTGCGACGTCGCCCAGGTCGCTCTCAGTATCCTGTTCGTCCATTAGCGTCACGATATCGTGAGGTACCAGGTTCGGGACGCTAAGTTGCCCACACCACGCCGGCCGGGTGTCAGCATGCGCCGGCCGGCCGCGGGCCCTCGGTGCTGAGCAGTACTACGGTGCTGGCGGCGGTGACCCGCAGCCGCTCCCTGGCCTGCGCCGCGGCCGGCCCGCCCAGCGCCCCGGACAGCCCGGCCAGGCTAGCAGCGCCGCACGGTCCGGCGTGGATGCCGAGCCGGGCGAGCCGTGCTGCCGCGCCGAGCGCGCTGGCGTCGGTGACGCTGACCGCGGCGTCCAGGCCGTCCCTGATGGCCGGCCAGGCCGCGGCGGACACCGTGCCGCAGTTCAGCCCCTCCATCGCGGTCACCGCGGTCGGCACCGTGACCGGCTCGCCCGCCCGCGTGCTCGCCTGCACGCACGCCGCGCAGGCCGGCTCCACCGCCAGCAGCGCGACCCGGCCCGGCGCCGCCGCCGCCCGGTAGTGCCTGATCGTCGCGCCGAGCAGCGAGCCGACCCCGGCCGGCACGACCACCAGGTCGGGCCGCCCGTGCCCGGCGGCGGCCAGCTGCTCGTCGAGCTCCGCCAGCAAGGTCAGGTAGCCCTGCTCGATCCAGCCCGGCACCTGCTGGTAGCCCGGCCACGAGGTGTCCTGGATGAGCACCTGCCGCTCGTCGGCGGCCGCCAGCGCGGCCACCTCGGCGACCGCCTCGTCATAGCTGGCGCCGGTCACCCGCACCAGCGCGCCCTCCGCCTCGATGGCCGCCACCGCGTGCGGCCCGACCGCGGCCGGGACCAGGATGAGCGCGGGCAGACCGAGCAGGCTGGCCATCCGGGCCACCGCGCGGCCGTGGTTCCCGTCGGAGGCGGCCAGCAGCCGCAGGTGTGCCAGCCGCCCGGACTGGCGTTCCAGCGAAGCCAGGGTCGCGGCAGGCGGCGGGTCAGCCCCGATCCGCGCGTACAGCGCACGGAACACCGCCCAGGACGCGCCGAGGATCTTGAACGCGGGCAGCCCGAGCCGGCCGGACTCGTCCTTGACGAACACCGCCCCGGCGCCGAGCTCGGCCGCCAGCCCGGGCGCGGACCGCAGCGGCGTCGGCGCGTAGCCGGGGAACGCCTGGTGGAACCGGCGGCAGCCGGGCAGGCTCGCGGCCGTCCACACCGGGACGGCCTGGCGCAGCCAGAGCGCGGGCGGCGCGGCGCCGGGTGAGAGAGCGGCGGCCTCAGGCAGGCCGGCGGCCGGGGAGGGGGCGGCGGAACGGGCGAGTGCGGCGGGGGAGCCGGCGCTGCGGCCGGGGGCACGGCTCATGCCTGGAGCATGACCAGCGGCGCCGCGCGTGTCCAGCCGGGCAGGTTAGCGCCGGAAACAGGCCGTTTACACCCGCCGGTCCCGGCGGTGATCTGTTGCCGCCGGCGTAACACCGGGGAAACGTGCCCGAAACGCCGGCATGGGACAGATGGGAACAGTTGCGGCACACACGACCGGTTACCCCACGGAGGCGGCGTGGTTCCTTACCCGAGCTGGCTGAGCCCTGGCGACAACGCCTGGCAGCTGACCGCGGCGACGCTGGTCGGCCTCATGAGCATCCCCGCCCTGGCGATCCTGTACGGCGGGATCGTCGCCCGCAAGTGGGCGGTGAACACGATGCTGATGGTGTTCAGCGCGTTCGCGCTGACGCTGATCGTGTGGGTGCTGTGGGCGTTCAAGATGGGCTTCGGCCAGCCCTGGATCCACACCTTCGTCGGCCGGCCAGGCGCGGTCATCGACGCGGCCAGCGAGCAGGCCAGGGCCAGCATCCCGCTGCTGCACGGGATGCTGCCCAGGCTGCGGATCCCGCAGGGGTCGCTGATCTACTTCCAGTTCGTGTTCGCGGCCATCACCCCCGTCCTGTTCCTGGGCAGCGTGCTCGGCCGGATCAGGTTCGCCGTGTGGCTGGTGTTCGTGCCGCTGTGGATCACCTTCGGCTACGCGGTCTGCGCGTTCCTGCTGTGGGGCGGCGGCTTCTGGGCCGGCCAGGGTGCGCTGGACTACAGCGGCGGTTACGTGATCCACCTGGCGGCCGGGGTGTCGGGGTTCGTGGCCGCCGCGGTGGTCGGGCCGCGGCTGCGCCGCGACCGGGACCAGCCGGGCCACAGCAACCTGGTGTTCGTGGCGGCAGGCGCCGGGCTGCTGTGGCTGGGCTGGAACGGGTTCAACGGCGGTGACCCGTACTTCGCGGGCGCGGACGCGGCCGCCGCGGTGGTGAACACCAACCTGGCCGCCGCCGTCGCGATGATGACCTGGATCGTGCTGGACATGTCCGCGGGCCCGGGCCGCAGGGCCACGCTGCTGGGCGGGGTCAACGGCATGATCTGCGGGCTGGTCGCGATCACGCCCGCGGCCGGGTACGTGACCGGGACCGGCGCGATCATCATCGGGCTGGTCACCGCCGCGCTGGTGTGGGCGTCGTTCACCTACCTGCCGCGCAAGGCCTGGCCGTTCCGCAAGGTCGACGACGCGCTCGGCGTGGTCTACACCCACGGCTTCGCCGGGTTGCTCGGCGGCCTGATGGTCGGGCTGCTCGCCGACCCGCGGATGATCGTCTACCTCGGCTCGGGCAAGACCCGCGGGTTCAGCCCGGCCGGCCTGCTCTACGGCAACCCGCGGCAGCTGCTGGTGCAGGCCGGCGCCGCGGCCACCGTGATCATCTGGGACGGGCTGGTGACGTTCGTGCTGCTGCGCGGGATCGGGCTGGTCATGCGGCTGCGGATGACCGACGCCGAGCTGGCGGCGGGCGACCGGGCGGTGCACGGCGAGGTGGCCTACCCGGCCGAGCCGCCCGAGCCCGCGGCGCTGCCCGAGCCGCCCGCTGCGCCCGGGACGGGGCACGACCAGGAGGAGATCCCCGAGCCGGTCCCGGTCAGTGACGGAAAGCTTCCTCCAGCCACCAGGAGCCGCGTGCTGAGGTGATCTTGGCGTCGAGCACCAGCGGCACTGCCCGCGGGCCCGCCAGCCAGTCCCTGACCGGGGCCAGGTCGTCCGCTGAGCGCACGGTCACGCCCTCGCAGCCGAAGCCGCGCGCGATCGCCGCGATGTCGGCAGCCGGGAACCTGACCGTGTCCAGCTGGTGCCCGTCAGGCCCGAAGTGGTGCACCTCCGCGCCGTAGGCCGCGTCGTCATAGATCACGATCAGCATCGGCAGGCCGAGCCGGACCGCGGTCTCCAGCTCGCTGACGCCCATCAGCGCGCCGCCGTCGCCCAGCGCGGCCACCGTCAGCCGGTCCGGCCTGGCGATGGCCGCCCCGATCGCGGAGCCGAGCCCGAGGCCGACCGACTGATAGGCCTGGGTGAAGCAGAACCCCTCGCAGTCGGGCACCGACAGGAACATGCTCGGGTACCCCATGAAGTTGCCCGAGTCGATCGCGACGGTCCGCTCGGCCGGCAGCATGTCGTCCAGCGCGATCGTCAGCGCCCGCGGGTCGACGCAGCCGCCGCCGCTCTCGTCCTCGAACGGCACGTCCCGCCACCGCACCTGCCCGGCGATCCTGGCACGCAGCTGCGCGGACCGGTACCCGGCCCGCTGCTGGCCGGCTGCCAGCTCGGCGGCCACCGCCCGCGCGGTCGCCGCCACGTCGCCGGGCACGCCGACGTCGACCGGCCGGTGCGCGCCGAGCGCGGCCGGGTCGTCGTCGACCTGGGCCACGGCCGTGCCCGGGCTGATCAGCCTGCCGTGCCGCATCGTCCACATGTTCAGCGAGCAGCCCCAGCCGACCACCAGGTCGGCGCCCTGGATCAGCTCGGCGGCCAGCGGCGAGGCGAACCCGCCGCTGACATCCAGGTCCCACGGGCTGCCCCGGAACAGGCCCCTGGCCGCCGCCGAGGTGGCCAGCAGCGCCCCGCACCGGTCAGCCAGCCGCTCCAGGTCGGCGCGGGCACCCGACACCCTGGCCCCGCGCCCGGCGACGAACACCGGCGCGCTGGCCGCCGCGACCGCCGCCGCCAGCGCGCTCACCCCGGCGGGGTCAGGCGCCGCGGGCACCGCCGGGCTGGCCGGCCCGGCCGGGCCTGGCCCGGCGCACTGGCCGGCCTGCACGTCCAGCGGCATGGCCAGCAGCACGGTCCGGCGCTGCCCCGCCGCCAGCCGGTAGGCGCGCACCGCGTCGCTGGCCGCCGACTCCGCCGAGCGCAGCCGGGCCGGCGTCGCGCCGATCGCTTCGGCCAGCCCGGCCACGTCGATCCGGAAGTTCGACCGGACCGCCGCCTCCGGCACGTCGGCGGCCAGCACCAGCAGCGGGGTACGGCTCTTGGCCGCCTCGGTGATCGCGGTCACCGCGTTGGTCAGCCCGGGGCCCTGGTGCATGGTCACCACGCCGGGCCGCCCCGCCGTCCTGGCCCAGCCGTCGGCCATGCTGGCCGCCCCGTTCTCGTGCCGCGCCGCGATGAACCGCGCGCCGCCGGCCACCAGCGCGTTCGTGACGTGGAAGTTGCCGCTGCCGACCAGGCCGAACACCGTGTCGGTGCCGAGGCCGGCCAGCGCGGCGCCGACCGCGTCGCTGGCCAGCATCAGCCGCGCTCGACCAGCGCCAGCACCCGGGTCGGGCTGCCCGAACCGCCGACGATCGGCAGCGGGCCGGCGATCAGCACCGCGCCGGTGGCCGGCAGGGCGGCCAGGTTCTGCAGCTGGGTGAGGCCGTACTTGCCGGCGCCGAGCAGCGAGGAATGGCAGGGGAACGGCGGGTCGAACGAATGCGCGGTCCCCGCGTCGGTGCCGACCGTCTCGGTCCCCAGCCCGATCAGCGGGGTCTGGGTGGCCAGCCACTGCGCGCACGGCACCGAGATGCCCGGGGTGTGCGGCCCGGTCTCGTTCGCGTTCAGGAACTCCTCCTGGCTGCCCGACCTGGCGTCCCAGCCGGTGCGGTAGAGCAGCCAGCCCGCTGGCAGCGGCCCGTTCGCCGCCTCCCAGGCCTTGACGTGCTCGATCTCCAGCAGGAAATCGGGGTCGGCGGCGGCCTGCTCGCTGAAGTCGAGCACGACCGCGGGCGCGATCAGGCTGGTGACCGGCACCTGCGCGACGTCCTGGCCGTCCTTGCCGGTCACCCAGTGCACCGGCGCGTCGAAGTGGGTGCCGGTGTGCTCGCCGGTGCTGATGTCGTTCCAGTACCAGGCCGGGCCGCGCTCGTCGTACCTGCTGATCTCGTGCAGGGCGAAGGTGGCGGTATTGCCGAACGGCTCTGGCAGCTTGATCACCGGGGTGCTGGACTCAAGCCGCGCGGTGAGATCGATGACCTCGATCGTGGCGGCGCGGATCGCCGAGACGAGCTGGTCGAGAACGGGCATGACATGGCCTCCGGTCAGCGTCGCGGAATCCCGCGGGGACCACAACAGACTGCCGTAGCCGGCCCTGGCAGGGAAGCCCGGGGCCGGCCGGGTCGTCACTGCTGGCAGGCAGAATGGAGCCATGAGCTCGCCTGTGACAAAAGCCGCGACCCTGGTAACCGACGACGGCGTGGCCATTGACGCGGTCCACCTGCCCGGCGACGACCGGCTCGCGCTGGTGCTGGCGCACGGCTTCACGCTGCACTGGCAGCGGCCCTCGGTCTGGCGGGCCGCCCGGAGCCTGAACCGGCACGGCGGCGTGATCACCTTCGACTTCCGCGGCCACGGCCGGTCCGGCGGTCTGTCCACGCTCGGCGACATGGAAATCAACGACCTGGACGTGACCGTCGGGTACGCGCGCGAGCTGGGCTACCGGCGCGTCGCCACGGTGGGCTTCTCGATGGGCGCCTCCATCGTGCTGCGGCACGCGGCCATCCGCGGCGGGGTGGACGCGGTGGTGTCGGTCAGCGGCCCGGGCTGGTGGTACTACCGCGGGACCCGGCTGATGCGCCGGGTGCACCTGGCGATCGAGCACCGTACCGGGCGGCTGGTCACCCGGACCTTCCTGAACACCAGGATCTCCGGGCAGCGCTGGGACCCGGTGCCGATGCCGCCGGACGAGGCGGCGGCGCGGATCTCCCCGGTGCCGCTGCTGATCGTGCACGGCGACCAGGACAAGTACTTCCCGCTCCAGCACGCGCGGCGGCTGTACGAGGCCGCGGGCGAGCCGAGGGAACTGTGGACCGAGCAGGGCTTCGGGCACGCCGAGTCGGCCGCGGACGCGGCGCTGCTGGACCGGATCGGCGCCTGGGCCGCCACTGCCGCCGCGGTGACCGCGGCCCCGAACGTGGTCGCCTGAGCCCGGCCGCTGCCCGGCTGGACCGGCTCAGGGCGATCGGCTAGATTCCTGCGGATCGAGCGTGAAAGCAGGGCCGTCATGCCGTTCTGGTGGCGCGGGAACGACCCCGCGCGATACCGGCCAAGCCGGCATATCTGGCTGCGGGTGGTGCTGATCCTGGCCATCGTGGTCCTGCTGATCCAGGCGGTGCCAACGCCGTGGGCGGTACACATCGGCGGCCGGTTCACCCCGCTGGGGCAATGGCAGGGCTACGGCCGGGTGCGGGCCAGCAACGGCGGCCGCTACCTGCTCTACGCCCAGCTGGAGGGCGGCCTCTTCAACGGCGGCCCGGCCCGGTGCGCCAGCGACGAATGCTCGACCCTGACCGGCAGCGCGAAATTGTGCGCCGAGAACGGCCGCACCTACGCGTTCCGGCTGGACGGGGCGGTGCACGGCTGGCTGACCACCGACGGCTCACTGACCTCGATCGACCTGTCCGGCAGCCAGCCGGTCCCGCTGCCGGCCGGGCAGGTGGTGGCGCTGCGGGGCCGCTGGCACGGGCCGGCCCTGGCGCTGGCCAGCCCGGACAGCTCCTTCACCGAGGTGTTCACCCCGCGCGGGGCGATCAGGACCGCCACCTCCGCCGCGGACGCGGGCACCGCCAGCGTGACGCTCAGGTTCGGGTCAGCCGGCCAGTTCGCCGCCGCCTGCCGCGCGCTGGCCGCGGCCAGCTGACCACCGCCGGACGGTCAGCCGAACGCCCAGTTCAGCAGCCGCCTCGCGGCGGTGAACCTGGACTGCGGGTCGGTCCCCGAGGTGTAGAGCACCACGCCGACCAGGGCCCGGCCGGCCCGGACCGCCTCGAACAGCAGGCAGTACCCGGCCGCGCTGGTCCAGCCGGTCTTGATCCCGGTCGCGCCCCGGTAGCTGCCCAGCAGCAGGTTGGTGTTCTTCCAGTAATAGGCGTGGTGGGCGGGGGTGGCGGACAGGTAGTGGCTGTGCTGGCCGACGATCCGGCGGAACACCTTGCGCGCCATCGCCGCCCTGGCCAGGGTCAGCAGGTCGGCCGGCGTGGAGTAGGTAGCGCGGGCGGAGGGCCAGGGCAGGCCGTCGAAGTTGGCGAAGTGGGTCCGGTGCATGCCCAGCTTCCTGGCGGTGGCGTTCATCGTGGCCACGAACCGCCGCCAGCCCCGTCCGTAGGTGCTGGCCAGCGCGTACGCCGCGTCCGCACCGGAGGGCAGCAGCATCGCCTCCAGCAGCTGCCGGGCGGTCAGCACGTCACCGGCCCGCAGCCCGGCGCTGCCCGCGCCGTGGCTGCGGGCGTAGGCGGGCACCGCGCTGGTGATCCTGACCTTCCGCTCCAGGTTCCCGGCACGGATCACCACCAGCGCGGTCATCACCTTGGTGATGCTGGCGATCGGGCGCCGCACGTTCTCGTTGCGGCCCCACAGGCGGCGGCCGGTGGCCGCGTTCATCAGCTCCGCGCCCCGGGCGTGGATCCGGTGCGGGACGCTCCGGCGCGCCACCACGGCGGCGCTGGCCGGCTGCGGGCCGGCGGTGAGCAGTAGCAGGCAGGCCGCCGCGACGGCGGCGAGGGCGGCGGTTAACCGCGGCACGGCAACTCCCGTTCCTCACCAGCCGGCCGGCAGCGGCATCCCCTCGGTGTAGCCCGCCGCGCCCTGCACGCCGACCACCGCCCGCTGGTGCAGTTCCTCCAGGTCGCCCGCGCCCGCGTAGGCGCACGCGCTGCGCAACCCGGCCGTTATCGCATCAAGCAGATCTTCCACCCCGGGACGGTCCGGATTCAGGTACATCCGGGAAGTCGAGATCCCTTCCTCGAACAGTTCCTTGCGGGCCCGCTCGAACGGCGAGTCCGACGCGGTCCGCAGCCGCACCGCCCGGGCCGACGCCATGCCGAAGCTCTCCTTGTACAGCCGGCCCTCGCTGTCCCTGAACACGTCGCCCGGTGACTCATAGGTGCCCGCGAACCAGGACCCGATCATCACGTTCGACGCCCCCGCGGCCAGCGCGAGCGCGACGTCGCGCGGATGCCGGACGCCGCCGTCGGCCCACACGTGCGCGCCGAGCTGCCTGGCCTGCGCCGCGCACTCCAGGATCGCGCTGAACTGCGGCCGGCCCACCCCGGTCATCATCCGGGTGGTGCACATCGCACCCGGGCCCACCCCGACCTTCACGATGTCGGCGCCGGCCGTCACCAGGTCCGCGACGCCAGCCGCGGTGACCACGTTGCCGGCCACCAGCGGCGGGCAGCCCGGCCCGCTGCCGAGCGCCCCGCGCACTGCCCGCAGCGCCTCGATCATCCGGTCCTGGTGCCCGTGCGCGGTGTCGATGACCAGCAGATCAGCGCCGGCGTCGGCGAGCAGCTTCGCCTTGGCGGCCACGTCGCCGTTGATGCCGATCGCCGCGCCGACCCGCAGCTGGCCGCGGTCGTCGGTGGCCGGCTCGTACAACGTCGCGCGCAGCGCCCCGGTCCTGGTCAGTATGCCCACGCAGCGGCCGCCGGCGTCCAGCACCGGCGCCAGCCGGTGCCGCCCCTCGTGCAGCAGGCTGAACGCGTGCTCGGGATCGGTCCCGGCCGGCAGCGTCAGCAGCCCGGTGGACATGACCTGGCGCAGCTGGGTGAACCGGTCGACACCCTGGCAGTCGGCCTCGGTGACGACCCCGGCCGGCCGTCCGTCGGTCACCACGATGATCGCGCTGTGCGCCCGCTTGGGCAGCAGGCTGAGCGCGTGCCCGGTGGTCGCGTCCGGGCCCAGCGTCAGCGGGGTGTCGTAGACCAGGTCGCGCTCCTTGACCCAGGACATCACCTCCGTGACGACATCGACCGGTATGTCCTGCGGCAGCACCGTCAGGCCGCCCCGGCGGGCGAGTGTCTCGGCCATCCGCCTCCCGGCCACCGCGGTCATGTTGGCCACCACCACCGGGATCGTCGTGCCGCTGCCGTCCCTGGTGGCCAGGCTCACGTCGAGCCTGGAGGCCACCGCGGACCGGGTCGGCACCAGGAACACGTCGCTGTAGGTCAGGTCGTGCGGCGGCTGCCGCTCAGCATGGAATCGCACCCTTCGATTCTGCCTTGCCCTGGCGGTGCCGGTCCGCCCCGGCCGGCTGGGCCCCGGCTGGGCAGGCCCTATCCTGGCGCCCGTGACCACCCCCAGCACGCTGCGGCTCGGGCAGCACGAGTGGCCGCCCGGCCGCTGCGGGATCATGGCAGTGATCAACCGGACGCCGGACTCGTTCTTCGATCACGGCGCCACCTACGAGTTCGGCGCCGCGCTCGCCGCGGCACGCCGCGCGGTGGCCGACGGCGCCGGCGTCATCGACATCGGCGGGGTGAAGGCGGGCCCGGGCGCCGAGGTCGGGGTGGCAGAGGAGATCAGGCGGGTCGCCGGGCTGGTCCGGGCGGTCAAGGACGCCCACCCCGAGGTGGCGGTCAGCGTGGACACCTGGCGGGCCGAGGTCGGCGAGGCGGTCGCCCTGGCCGGGGCGGACCTGCTCAACGACGCCTGGGGCGGGGTCGACCCGCGGCTGGCCGAGGTCGCCGCCGCGCACCGGATCGGGCTGGTCTGCTCGCACGCGGGCGGGCTCACGCCGCGGACCGGGCCGCACCGGCCCGGCTACCGAGACGTGCTGGCCGCGGTGGCCGCCGACGTCACCGCGCAGGCGCGGCGGGCGGTCGCCGCCGGGGTGGCGCCCGACGCGATCCTGATCGACCCGGCGCACGACTTCGGCAAGAACACCTGGCATTCACTGGAAGTCACCCGCCGGCTCGGCGAGCTGACCGGCACCGGCTGGCCGGTCCTGGTGGCGGTGTCCAACAAGGACTTCGTCGGCGAGACCCTCGGCCTGCCGACCAGCAAGCGCGGCCCGGGCACGGCGGCCACCCTGGCGGTCAGCGCGTGGCTCGGCGCCAGGCTCGTCCGGGTGCATGACGTCCCGGCCGCCCGCCGGGCCCTGGATGCGGTGCGCTGGGCGGCCGGCTAGCTCCGGTTAGGAGTTGAAGGCGGCGTAGATGATCGCGGTGAGGCGGTCTACCATCTCCGCCCTGGGCAGCCTGACCTCGACGCTCAGCAGGTAGTTGACCCGCTCCAGCATCATCAGGCAGGCCACCGCGGTCAGCTCGGCGTGCTCGGGCTGGCCGCCGTCGGCCCGCCGGGCGGCCGCGGTCATGCCCTGGGTGATCGCCTCGGCCAGCCGGAACAGCTGCTGCAGCCCGTCGCCCCACACCTCCTCGCCGACCGCGTCGGCCTGGCTGAGGATCCGGATCACCGGGGCGTGCGCGGCATAGGTGTCGCAGAAGCTCTCCACCCAGTCCCGCAGCGCCTTGCGGCCCGCCTCGTTCCTGGTCACCACGGGGAAGTCGCCGCTGATCAGCTCCATGTCGTGCAGCGCGTCCCGCAGCAGCGCCTTGAACAGGTCGTCTTTGTTGGAGAAGTACAGGTAGAACGTGCCATGCGAGGTCTTGGCCCGGCGCACCACGTCATCCACCCGGACCGCCATGAACCCGCGCTCGTCGAACTCGGCCAGGCCCGCCTCGAGCAGCTTGCGTACTGTCTTGCGGCCCTGCGCCCCCAGCTCGCGGCCCTGCGCGGGCTGGCCGCCGCCCAGTGACGGCCGCCCCCGCCGCGAATTCGCCTGATGGCTCCTGGCCGGCTGGCCCCCTGCGGTCACGCCCACGGCAGTCCGCCCTTCCGCGGCGCGGCCGTCCGCTTGTCTGTCTGTCAAGGCTTCCCGTCCCGCGGCGCCTTCTGGCCCGCTGCACTGGTCTTGCCTGGCGTTGCCAGAGTCGCCGTTCATGCAGGCGAGCCTAGCCTCAGTAACCGCTAAGCCCGCGGCTTTCCCCGGCTGCCGCTACCAGGCGCCAGGGCAGGTCTCGTGCATCCACCAGCCGCCGGCCCGCCGCCGGACCTCTTCGTCGGCGCCGATCGTCTGCCCGCATCGCTCGCAGACCCGGCCAGGCGCGTGCGCGGCGTTGTCCGCGCCGGCTAACTGGAATCTGTCTACCTGGTCCGATGGTCTCATGTCGTAGTAACGGTCGCGCAGCCGGCGGCGGGCATCACCCATCCTGACGCTGACCCGCACGCCCCGCCCGGTGCCCGGGCCCCCGTCGCGCTGGCTAGTCATGAATTCAGTATGCCCCCGTCCGGCCTGGCTGGCGGGCTGGCCGCTGTCAGCGACCGAGCACGTCGGCCAGGTAGCCGTTGCCGAACCTGCGGTCAGGGTCCAGCTTGTCACGCAGTGCCAGGAAATCAGCGAATTTCGGGTACGCGCCGGCCAGGTAGCCGGCCTGCCTGGTGTGCAGCTTGCCCCAGTGCGGGCGGCCGCCCGCGGCGGTCAGCACCGCCTCCATGGCGGCGAAGTAGTCCTGGTGCGGCGCCTGGTGGTAGACGTGCATGGCGATGTAGGCGCTGTCCCTGCCGTAGCCGGTGGACAGCCACACGTCGTCGGCCGGGGCGACCCTGACCTCGATCGGGAAGCTGATCCGCCAGTCCCTGCGGGCGAACAGGGCGCGGATCTCGGCCAGCACGCCGGGCAGCTCGGCCCGCGGGATCGCGTACTCCTGCTCCTTGAACCGGACCCGGCGCGGGCTGGTGAACACCCGGTAGGCGGCGTCGGTGTAACCGCGCGCGCTGAGCCCCCGGCTGGCCACCGCGTTCAGCCGGGGGATCAGCCCGGGGACCCGGTGGCCGAGCGCGCAGCCGGCGGCGAAGACGGTGTTGGCAAGGAACTCGTCGTCGAGCCACCGGCGGACGGCGGGCAGCGGCCGCGGCGGGCCGGGCGAGGTGTTGTTCCGCTTGGTCAGGCAGCCTTCGGTGTGCGGGAACCAGTAGAACTCGAAGTGCTCGTTCTGGCTGGTCAGCTCGTCCAGCCTGGCGATCACCTCGGCCCAGCGCATCGGCTCCTCGCGGGCGGCGAGCAAGAACGCGGGCACCACCCGGAAGGTCACGGCGGTCAGGATGCCCAGCGCGCCGAGGCCGGTGCGGGCGGCGTCGAACAGCCCGCCGGCCGGGTCCGCGGCCGAGCAGGTCAGCACCGAGCCATCGGCCAGCACCAGTTCCAGCCCGGTGACCTGGGCCGCCATCCCGCCGGTGTCCCGCCCGGTGCCGTGGGTCCCGGTCTGGATCGCGCCGGCCACCGTCTGCACCTGGATGTCACCCATGTTGGCCAGCGCGAGCCCGGCCGCCAGCAGCGCCTCGTTCAGCGCCCGCAGCTGGCATCCGGCCTCGACGGTAACCAGGCCCGCCGCCTTGTCCAGCGACCTGATCCTGGTCAGCCCGCCGGGCCGCAGCAGTACCCCGTCGGTGCTGGCGGCCGGGGTGAAGGAGTGCCCCGACCCGGCCATCCGGATGGCCAGGCCGTCCTGCGCGGCCCGGCGGACCTGCGCGGCGACCTGTTCGGTGCTGGCCGGGACGGCGATCCTGGCCGGCCGCGCGGTGACGTTGCCGGCCCAGTTCCGCCAGCTGCCTGCGCGGGGGGTCACCGGGCTATTGTGCGCTGAGCGCGGGCGGCGCCGCAGCCCCGGCCCGCAGCCGGCCGAAGCCCAGCAGGCAGGTCAGCGTCGCCGCCGCTCCCGATCCGGCCGCGAACGCATACCCCCAGTGCGGGCCCGCCGCGTCCACGATGTGCCCGGTGACCGCGGCGCCAGCGGCCGCTCCCACCGAGATCGACGAGCTCAGCCAGGTCATGCCCTCGGTCCGGCGCCCGGCCACCGCCTGCCGCTCGACCAGCCCGTACCCGGCGATCAGCGTCGGCGAGATGACCACGCCGCAGCAGAAGATGACCGCGGCCAGCGAGGCGAGCCCGGGCTGCACCGCGAACGTCGCGACCCCGGCGGCCGTGCAGCCCAGCGTGATCACGAACCGGCGTTCCAGCGGCGCCCGCCAGTGCCGCGTCCCGTACCACAGCCCGCCCGCGGCGCTGCCCAGCGCGTAGATCGCGAGCACCACCCCGGCCAGCGGCTTGTGCCCCTGCTGCTGCGCGAACGCCACCGTGGACAGGTCGATCCCGGCGAACATCGAGCCGATGAACAGGTAGACAGGGGCGAGCGTGACCAGCCCGCGGCCTGGCACGGTCGGCCGGCCCCGCGGCCAGGCGGCGGGCCGGGGCGGCGCGGGCCGCACTGGCGGCTCGGACCGGCGCTGCGCGGCCAGCAGCAGGCTCCCGGTGACGCACAGCACCATCGCGGTGCTCACCCCGGCCGGCGGGTACACCTGGGTGGCCAGCAGCGTCACCAGCACCGGGCCGATCACGAAGATCACTTCGTCGGCGACCGACTCCAGCGAGAACGCGGTGTGCAGCCGGGCCGGGTCGGCCAGCAAGGCGCTCCACCGGGTCCTGACCATCGCCCCGACCGACGGCATCGACGCCCCGGCCAGCACTCCGGTGAGCAGCAGCGCCCAGGCCGGGGCGCGCAGCTGCGCGCAGGCCGCGAACGCGGCCGTGCTGATCGCGAAGGAGGCCGCCAGCGGCCGGAGCACGCGGTGCTGGCCGAACCGGTCAGCGAGCCTGGCCGCCAGCGGCGCGGTGATCGCGTAGCCGACCGCGCCCGCGCCGGCCACCAGCCCGGCCAGCCCGTACCTGCCGGTCGCCGCGGAGATCAGCAAAACGGTGCCCAGGCCGTACATCGCCATGCAGATCCGGCCGACGAAACCCGCCGCGCTGAAGGCCAGCGCGCCGTTGATCCGCAAGATCTCCAGATAGGGGTTGCCCGGCGCGGACGCCCGCTCCTCGCTTCTGACCTGCGACAACACGACCTCCCTTTGCACGCTATACCCGGCATCAAATTCTTTTCCGCCAGCCGCGGCGCGGTGTGCCCTTCAGCGCGGGCACCCGGGCCGGTTATGGTTATGGACGGAATGCGACCGCTGCGCTGGCGTAAGGCGACGGGCGGCACCGGTGACCGAGGTGCCGCGGTGCCAGCGTTGCGGGGGCCATCATTGCGCGGCACGGCACTGCGCGGCACGGCACTGCGCGGCCGGGCGGCCTGCGCGGCATTCGTGATCGTCATCGCCGGGACCAGCGCCGCCTCGCACGTCGTCACCCCCGGAGCGGGGTCGGGGGTCGCGCCAGCGGCCGCCGGGCAGGCCCGCGCCGCCACCGCGTTCCGCCAGATCATCCTGCCCGATCTGCTGGTGGTCGCCCCGGACGGCCTCACCAGCGGCCAGCTCGCCAGCCTCCGCCGGATCAGGGACGTCCGCAGCATGATCGCCTTCGACGGCGCCCAGATGACCGCGGCCGGCCATCCCGCGAGCGTGATCGGGGTCAGCCCGGCGCGGTTCCGGTCCTGGGTGCCGCTGCGCACCGCGTCCGACCAGGCGGTGTGGCGCACGCTCAGCCGCGGCGGGTTCGTGGCCGCGCCTGCCGCCGCCCGGTCGCTCCGGCTGCGCGGCGGGCACGACTATCAGCTCACCGGGACCAGCACCCAGCGGGTCCCTTTCGGCGCCAGCGCGGCGCTCGGGGTGGCCGGCGTGGACCTGGTGGTCAGCACCGCCACCTCACGGAAGCTCGGCCTGGTCCGCCGGGTCGCGGCGCTGATCAGCGCGCCGGGCGCGAGCATGCCGGCCCTCACCGCGCGGGCCAGGGCCATCCTCGGTCCCGCCGCGAAGATCGTCAGCCTGCGGGCCCGGCAGCTGCCGGTGGCCAGCGTGCCTTCCGGCCAGCTGCCAGGCAGCTACCTGGAGCTGTTCAAGGCGTCGGCGGCCCGGTACTGCCCGGGCCTGTCGTGGACCGTGCTGGCCGCCATCGGCCAGATCGAGAGCGGCGACGGGGCCAACGTCGGGCCGTCCACGGCCGGCGCGCTCGGGCCGATGCAGTTCCTGCCGTCCACCTGGCAGGCCTGGGGCACGACCGGCTTCGGGCTGCCCGGCCCGCCCGACATCATGAACCCCTACGACGCGGTGCCTTCGGCGGCCCGGATGCTGTGCGCGGACGGGGCCGCGGCCGGCGGCACCGGCCTGGCCGCGGCGATCTTCGCCTACAACCACGCCACCTGGTACGTCCGCGAGGTGCTGGCGCTGGCCCGGCAGTACGCGGCCGACTACGCCTGAGCTTCCCGCCGCCCTCGCCCGGGCGCGCGCCGCGGGCGGCCAGCGTTCCCTCCGCGGGCTGGTTGGATGGAGCTATGCCGAGTCACGACGCATTCCTGCTGGTCTCCTTCGGCGGCCCCGAGCACCGCGACGACGTGATCCCGTTCCTGCGGAACGTGACCCGCGGCCGTAACGTGCCCCCGGCCAGGCTCGAGCGGGTCGCCGGGCACTATTACCAGTTCGGCGGGGTCAGCCCGATCAACCAGCAAAACCGTGACCTGCTCGCGGCGGTCGAGAAGGACTTCGCCGCCAGCGGCGTCGACCTGCCGCTGTACTGGGGCAACCGGAACTGGCATCCCTACCTCGCCGACACGGTCGCGGCGATGACCGCCGCCGGGGTGCGGTCCGCGCTGGCGTTCGTGACGTCGGCCTACAGCTCGTTCTCCGGCTGCCGGCAGTACCTCGGCGACATCGCCAGCGCCCGGGCCGCGGCGGGGGAGCGGGCGCCCAGGATCGACAAGCTGCGCCACTACTACAACCACCCGGGGTTCATCGAGCCGTTCGCCGACGCCACCGCTGCGGCCATCGCCTCGCTCGGCCTGCCCGGGCCCGGCGACGCCGACCTGGTGTTCACCGCGCACAGCATCCCGGTGGCGATGAACCAGGCCAGCGGCCCGGGTGGCGGCGCCTACCAGGCCCAGCTGACCGAGGCGGCCAGGCTCGTCGCCGAGCGGGCCGGCGCCAGGTCCTGGCGGCTGGCCTACCAGAGCCGCAGCGGGCCGCCGTCCCAGCCCTGGCTCGGCCCGGACGTCAACGACTGCCTGCGCGAGCTGGCCGCCGCCGGGTCGCGCGCGGTCGTCCTGGTCCCGGTCGGGTTCGTCTGCGACCACCTGGAGGTCAGGTACGACCTGGACACCGAGGCCGCGCGGACCGCGGCGTCGCTCGGACTCGGCCTGGCCAGGGCGGCGACACCGGCGGCTGATTCGCGTTTCGCCGCCATGGTGACCGAGCTGGTGCGGGAGCGGCTTGACCGAACCAGGCCCCGCGCGCTGGGCTCGCTGTGGCCGGCCCCGGGCACCTGCGGGCCTGGCTGCTGCGGCGGGATGGCCGGATGACTGCCCCGGGCGAGCTGCTGGACCTGGCCAGGCAGGCTGCGGCGGCGGCCGGGCGGCTGCTGGCCGAGCGGCGCCCGGCCGCTGGCCCGGCGGTGGTCGCGACCAAGTCCAGCCCGACCGACGTGGTCACCGAGATGGACCAGGCGGCGGAGCGGCTGATCAGGAAGATGATCACCGCGGTGCGGCCCGGCGACGCGATCCTCGGCGAGGAAGGCGGCGAGACCGGGAAGGGCGCGCCGGTCCGCTGGGTGGTTGACCCGCTGGACGGGACCGTCAACTATCTGTACGGCCTGCCAGACTGGGCGGTCAGCGTGGCCGCCGAGTCCGGCGGCGAGATCGTGGCCGGCGCGGTCGTGCTGCCGCGCCGGGGCGAGGAGTTCAGCGCGGTGCGCGGCGGCGGGGCGTGGCTGCGGGCCGCCGGGGCGCCGCCGGCCGCGCTGCGCTGCAACGATCCGGTCAGCCTGGACCGGGCGCTGGTGGCGACCGGGTTCGGGTACGAGTCGCGGCAGCGCCGGGTGCAGGGTCAGGTGGTCAGCGCGGTGCTGCCCGCGGTGCGCGACATCCGGCGCGGCGGCTCGTGCGCGGTCGACCTGTGCACGCTGGCGGCCGGCGGGGTGGACGGCTACTACGAGCGCGGGGTGAACTACTGGGACACCGCCGCCGGCGCCCTGATCGCGCGCGAGGCCGGGGCGCTCGTCGGCGGGCTGCGCGGCAGGCCGCCGGGGCGGGCGATGACCATGGCGGCCGGCCCGGCCCTGTTCGGCCCGCTGCATGACCTGCTGGCCGGGCTGGACCCGGAGCGGGACTAGGACAGCGGGACTAGGACCTGGCCAGCGTGCCCTCGGCCGCGGGCCCGGCCGCGCCGGTGAACTTGAACTGCACCGAGCCGGCCGCCTGCTGGCTGAGCGCGACCACGCCGTTGGCGCAGGTGTGCTTGCCGACGGTGATCTGCTGCCGCATGGTCAGCGTGTCGCCGGCCGAGGAGACCAGGCTGAGCTGGCCCGAGCACTTGAACGAGGTGCCGGTGTAGCGGATCGAGCCGGTGCTCGCGCCGCGGGCCATCGTGACCTGGACGCTGAACACGTCGCCTTGCTGCCTGGCCTGGCCGGTCCAGGTTCCGGCCAGCGCGGCCGGGATCGAGCCGGGAGCGGCCGAGGGCAGCTGGGACGCCGACGGGGCGGTGAGCGACGAGCCGCCCGCCGGGGCGCTGGCCGGCGGGCTCGGGCTCGACGCGGCGGTGCTGGCGGGCCGGGTCGAGGCGGCCGGCCGGGAACTCTGGTTCTGCAGCACGTGCACCGCGATGGCGATCGCGACCACGCAGACCGCGATCCCGGCCGCCCACCAGATCGCCCCGGACCGGCGCGGCGCGGGCAGCGGCTCGCGCTCGGGCAGCTCCGCGGGCGGCCGGAACGCCGCCCTGACCGCCCGCCTGGAACCCTCGGCGAGCAGGTCGCCGGACGGGTCGTCGGTGCCGATCAGCTCGGTCAGCGCGGCCCGGGCCGTCGGCCTGGCTGCCGGGTCGCCGGCCGCGCACCTGGCCACCAGGCTGCGCAGCGGCTCGGGCAGCAGGTCCAGGTCCTGGCCGCCATCGGCGGCCAGCCCGGTGGCCGCGAACCCGACCGCGTGCGCCCAGCTGAGCATGTCCGCCGCGGGTGTCGCCGAGCCGTAGGGCGGGGTGATGCCGAACCCGATGACCCGCGGGCCGCTGACCCCGAGCACGACGAAGTCCGGCCCGAACTGGCCGTGGACCAGCCCGGCCTGGTGGATCGCGGCGAGCCCGGTGACCATCCCCACGGCCAGCGCGGTCAGCGCGGTCCCAGCCCGCGGGCCCTCGTCGGCGACCAGGTCGGTCAGCGACGGCCCGGCCACGTACTCGCGGACCAGGTACGCTAGGCCGTCGTCCACGCCCGCGTCGAGGATCCGCGCGGTGCAGAACGGCGGCACCCGGCGGGCCGCCCTGGCCTCAGCGGTGAACCGGTCCCTGGCGGCGCTGGTGTCGATCCAGCTCTCATCCAGCAGGGTGAGGGTGACCTGCGCGCCGTTGGCCATCGCGGCCAGGTAGACCGGCCCCTCGGCGGGTAGGGCGGTGACACGCCCGGTCAGCCGGTAGCGGCCGATGCGCCTGGGATCGTTGGCATGCAATGGCGCGACGTTGGGCATACATCGTCTCCGCGAGGTCATGCAGGCCCGGGGATGTGGGCGATTCGTACCATACGCACGTTGTGCCGGTGAACGGCGGTGATCAGGAAAATTACCAGCAGGTAAGACGGCCACGGCGGAGCGCCCCAGGTGCCACAGGAGGGCACCGGAGGCGACACGAACCAGAGCAGGGGGGCGCTACGTGTACCAGCTGCCGGGACGTGACAGAATTCCCCGCCGGAATCGGGCACAACCGAGCCGTCCCGAGCGTTACATCCGCGCGACGAGGCATGAAAACTGGAGGGGTTAGGCCCATATGGCGACCGACTATGACAGTCCGAGGAAGACCGACGACGAACTCACCGAAGACAGCCTGCAGGAACTTCAGGCGCGCCGGATGGACAAGTCGTCCACGGCGATCGACATCGACCCTGACGATGTGGCCGAGTCACTGGAGCTGCCTGGTGCGGACCTGTCCAACGAGGAGCTCTCGTTCCGGGTGATCCCGCGGCAGGCAGACGAGTTCACCTGCTCGAGTTGCTTCCTCGTGCATCACCGCAGCCAGCTCGCGGAGACCCGCGGCGGCCAGCTTGTCTGCCGGGAGTGCGCGGCCTGAGCTGACCTGCGATGAACGGCAGCACCCGCGGACCGCTCCCGGCGGCAGGCGGTTCCGCCAAAGCAGCCGGCCAGCGGCGGCGCGCCGCAGGCCAGCGGCAGTATGATCATGCCTCGATAGCGTTGTTAGTCATGACATAGCGGGCGCATCCCGGCCAGGCAGGCACCCCGCCAGCCTGAGCTGATGCAGCGTCCAGCCCGGCCCGCCGATCGAGCGGCCCGGTGCACTCAGCGAAGATCTCAGCGGCCCGCCGGCATGACATCCGGGTTCGTCCGGTGACCGGGCAGGCATCGCGGCCTTGTGACCCCAGCCGGAGCCCGGAACCTGGTCACGAGGACCGGCCGGTCCGGCGCCTGGCCAGCAGCCAGTCCAGTTGCGAGATTCATTTACTGCGGCGGGATCACGCTGGAGCTGGCGTTCCGCGCTATCCGGGGCCACCGTGGCGGGCACCGGCTTATCGCATGCGGGCCACTGCTGATGGCAATGTTCATGAAGCAGATGACAACTTTGAATAGTGACAGTAACCGCAGTAAATCAGCTGGCGGCAAGTTCCGCGGCGGGCCCGGACGATGACCGGGCGGGCGGCTGGCGCCGCTGTGGCCTGTTGGCTTCGGCTGGTTCTGCCTCGGCTAGCTGACCTCGCAAATCAGGCCGGTCAGCTGGCGGGATAATGGCGCTGGCGGGACATCCGAGCCGGGGCCGGGCCCGGCCGAGAGGACGTGAGATTCGTGCAGGCTGATCTGGTCTTCACCGGCGGGGTGAGCTACACGCCTGACGCGTCAGGGCGCCGGCTTGTCCCGGTGACGGCGGCGAAGGGCGGGCCGCCAGCCACCGCGGTCGCGGTCCGGGGCGAGCAGATCGTCGCGGTCGGCGCGGCGGACGACCCGGCCATCACCGGACTGACCGGGCCGGCGACCGAGGTGGTGGCGATCGGGGACGGCGCGCTGCTGCCCGGTTTTCAGGACGCGCACGTGCACCCGGCGTTCGCCGGGGTGACCATGATCGGCTGCAACCTGATCGGGGCCACCTCACTGGCCGAGGCGCTGGACCGGATCAGCGGGTACGCGGCCAGCCACCCGGACGCGGACTGGATCGCGGGCAGCGGCTGGCGGATGGACTGGTTCGCCGCCGGGACGCCCGGCCGCGAGCTGCTCGACCAGGTGACCGGCGGGCGCCCGGCGTTCCTGACCAACAGGGACTGCCACGGGGCCTGGGTCAACACCCGCGCGCTTGAGCTGGCCGGGCTGGACGCCAGGACCGCCGACCCGGCCGACGGCCGGATTGAGCGGGCCGCCGACGGCTCGCCGCAGGGCACCCTGCATGAGGGCGCGGCCACCCTGGTGGGCCGCCTGGTCCCGGTGCCCAGTTTCGCCGACCGGCTGGCCGGGCTGCTGCTGGCCCAGCAGCACCTGCACGCGCGCGGCATCACCGCCTGGCAGGACGCGATCATCGGGGAATACCTCGGCGCGGCCGACCCGCTGCCGGTGTACCTGGCCGCCGCGGCCAGCGGCCAGCTCACCGCGCGGGTGCGGGGCGCCCTGTGGTGGGACCGCGGCCGCGGCATCGAGCAGTTGCCCAGCCTGCTCGGCCGGAGGGAGCAGGGCCAGGCCGGCCGGTTCCGGGCGAGCACGGTCAAGATCATGCAGGACGGCGTCGCGGAGAACTACACCGCCGCCATGATCGAGCCGTACCTGGACTCGTGCGGCTGCCAGACCGGCAACAGCGGGCTGTCCTACGTCGATCCGCAGCTGCTGCGCGAGAGCGTGACCCGGCTCGACGCCGAAGGCTTCCAGGTGCACTTCCACGCCATCGGCGACCGGGCCGTCCGGGAGTCGCTGGACGCGGTCGCCGCGGCGGTGGCCGCCAACGGCCTGAGTGGCCACCGCCACCACATCGCGCACCTGCAGATCATGCACCCCGACGACATCCCGCGGTTCGCCGAGCTCGGCGTGACCGCGAACATGCAGGCGCTGTGGGCCGCGCACGAGCCGCAGCTGGACGAGCTGACGATCCCGTTCATCGGCCCGGAGCGGGCCGGGCGGAACTACCTGTTCGGCGACCTGCTGCGGGCGGGCGCGCGGCTGGCGGCCGGCAGCGACTGGGCGGTGAGCAGCGCCAATCCGCTGCGGGCCTGCCACGTGGCGGTGAACAGGACGCTGCCGGGTGGCCTTGGCAGCGCCGAGCCGCTGCTGCCCGGCCAGCGGCTCACCGCCGCCGAGGCGCTCGCCGCCTACACCACCGGGTCGGCCTACGTGAATCACCTGGACGACGTGACCGGCGCGATCGAGCCGGGCAGGCTGGCTGACCTGGTCCTGCTCGACCGCGACCCGATCACCGCACCGCCCGCGGACCTGGCTGGCATCCGGGTCCGGTGCACCTACGTGGGCGGCGAGCGCGTCTACGCGAGCGCCACCTCAGCGTGACCAGCAAGGCCTGACATGCCCGACATGCCGCCCGGGCCGCCCGGTCCGCTGGTGCCCAGCCCGGTGACCCAGTAGCCCTTGGGCAGGGCCAGCAGGCCGCGGGTCCGCTCGCCCGCGTAGGCGAGCCGGGCGCCGGGATGCGCCCGGCAGAACTCCTCCAGGCCGATCAGCATCCAGTGGAAGCTGCGCCAGACGAACGGGCACCGGTGCGGTCCGGTCCCGTAGGCAAGGCTGAATTTGCTGATTCCCGGCCGGGTCATGTTGAAGGTCTCCGGGTCGGCCGCCTCAGCCGGGTCGTTCAGCGCGCGCCGCACGTTCGGCACCACCACGGTGCCGGCCTTGATCGTGAGTTCCGGCCCGCCCCCGGATCGTATCGGCAGGTCGTCGGTTATCAGCCGGGGGGAGCCATAGGCGAAGTTGGCGTTCTGCCTGATGATCTCGCGCAGCGCCATCGCGTACCCGCCCGGGTCACGGCGGCAGTCAGCCAGCGCCTGAGGCCGGGCCAGCAACTCGGCGATGCAGGCGCTGAGCACCGGCACCGGGGTCGGATAGCCGGTGAGGAAGGTGGCGATCACGTGCCCGATCTGCCGGTCATCGAAGCCGGCCTGGTGCAGCGCGGTGACGGACCGGGAGACCACGCTGTGGTCGGTGCTGCGGCGCCGGTACTCGACCAGCGGATGGCAGTAGTCGTAGATGCCGGCCCATTCAGCCCGGATGGCGTCCCGCGCGTCATCGGACTCGCGCAGTCCTAAGACGATGTTGGTGGGCCGGTAGATGCGGGCGTCCCAGTCATCGGAGGGTACGCCGAAGTCGCGCACCACCTCGGCGCCGATGAACGGCTCGACGTACTGGGTGATGATGTCCACCGGTCCGGCGGAGGAGTCGAGCCGGCGGGCTAAGGCGGCGGCGCGGCGCCTGATGCCGGCTAGCTCGCTGGCCGGGTTCTGCGCGGTGACCGGGCCGATGACCTGGTGGATCCGGGTCAGCTTCGGGCCGGACATGCGCAGCATGTCGAGGTTGTCGCGCTCGCAGTTCCAGGTGGTCCCGTACTCGCGCGGGACGTCGATCCGCCCGTAGCCGAACGCCGCCACCGCGGTCCGCCGGCTCGTCAGCATGAGCACCTCGGGATGCGGGGCGGCGGCCATCGCCATTCTCTGCGTTTCACCGCTTGCCGGACAGTGCAGCTGCTCGGGGGCGAAGGGAATCAACGGGAGGTCCAAGAGCTTGCCCTTTCGGTGTGTTGCCCAAGTAACGATGCGCCGACGATGCTAGCGCCCATCACTATCAGTGATGCCGGGTAGGCAAACAAGATCCCGCTGCCGGCCGCCCAAAGATCGATAAATCCAGCGATGCTGGCCAGTCCCCAGGACAACCGCGACTCGGTACCGGGTAGGAGATATTCCTTGCGCAGGACAAGAATAGCGCCCGACCATTCGACGACGAGCGCGAGCACGATGGCGAGCGTGGGGTTGTTGGTTAACCACCACAGCACCAGGCTGAAGGTCACGAACCCGAACAGCGTCAGCTGCCAGCGGCCGATCGCGCCGACGCCATACCTGCTGGTCAGCAGGCAGATCGTGAGCACGCAGGCGAACTGGGTGCCGACCAGCCAGTCGGCCGAGCCGGCCTTCTTGGCGAGCTGAGCGGCGAACAGCAGGCCGTATTCGGCCGTCCAGATGATCCAGGCGGCGCGGTCGGGCCGGGTGACCGGCTTGCCCTGTGACGGGCGGATGATCGACCGGACGTAGGGGATATACGATGCAATACCAACGACGCTGGCTAACAGCCCGGCAACGGTACTCACCCGGCCCCACCTGCCGATCACGTCGTAGCACATACGACTGGTATGTAAATCGTTACTTACCGTGCATGCGCTACGTAAGCTATGTAGTAGCATTTCAGGACATGTCCTAACGGAAGGGGGCAAATCGATCCGGCAACAGCCCTGTTGGCTACTGGGAAGTAGCTCACTGGTTATATTCGGACGGCAGTAACGAAACTGGTCGTCCGGCCTGGTGCCGGGCGTCGGCGATGCGGGGACGCGGGAGGGCTGATGGACACCACCACCCTGGGCCGCGATGGCCCGCGGGTATCGCGGCTTGGCCTTGGCCTGATGGCGATGTCGGGCATCTACGGCCCCGCCGACGACAGTGAGAGTATCGCCACCATCCGTGCCGCGCTTGACGCAGGCATTACTTTGCTCGACACGGGCGATTTTTACGGTATGGGGCACAACGAGATGCTGCTGCGCGACGCGCTCCGCGGCGTCAGCCGTGACAGCGTCTTCATCTGCGTCAAGTTCGGCGGCCAGCGCGACCCGGCCGGCGCGTTCACCGGCTTCGACGCCTCGCCTGCCGCCGTCAAGAGCTCGCTGGCCTACTCGCTGCGGCGGCTCGGCACCGAGTACGTCGACCTGTACCAGCCGGCCAGGCTGGACCCGCGGGTCCCGGTCGAGGACACGGTCGGCGCGATCGCCGAGATGATCCAGGCCGGCTACGTCCGCCACCTGGGGCTGTCGGAGATGAGCGCGGACACCATCCGGCGGGCCCACGCGGTGCGTCCGGTCACCGCGGTGCAGGTCGAGTACTCGCTGATGAGCCGGGGCATCGAGGCCAGGATCCTGCCGGCGGTGCGGGAGCTGGGCATCGGCGTCACCGCTTACGGGGTGCTGTCGCGCGGGCTGCTGAGCAGCGCGAGCGCGCGGGACATCTCCGGCGGCGACCCGCGCGCGGCCAGGTTCCCCCGGTTCCAGGGCGAGAACCTGCGGCGCAACCTGGACCTGCTGGCCGGCCTGGAGCAGATCGCCAGGCAGCACGACGTCACCGCCGCGCAGCTCGCGTTCGCCTGGGTCACCGCCCGCGGCCCGGACATCGTGCCGCTGATCGGCACCAAGCGGCGCGACCGGCTCGCCGAAGCAGTCGGCTCGCTGCGGCTCGCGCTCACCCCGGACCAGCTAGCCGCCGTGCAGGCCGCCGTCCCGGCCGGCCAGGTGGCAGGCGACCGCTACGACCCCGGCCAGATGGCCGCCCTGGACAGCGAACGCTAACCCGCGGAGCTCCTGCCCTCGACGGGCCCCGCGCTAGGTCGGCCGACCGCCCGCGGCATCCGGCGGGCGCAGCCGCCGCGCCCGGCGGGCGCGGCCGCCCCCGGTGGCAGAATCGGGCGATGACCCCCGGCAAGCAGCCCGACGACGCCCGCGGCGGAGCCGGCCTGGCGCAGCTGCTGGCCGACCGCCTCGCGGCGCAACTGCTGTCCGGCCCGCCCGCGCGCGATGCCGGGGAGGTCGTGGCCCGGCTGCTGGCCGTGCAGGCGCAGGACCCGCGCGGGGCCCGGCTGGCGATCCGGGCCCGGTCCGCGGGACTTCGCGCCGCCGACGTCGACCACGCGCTCACCGCCAGCCGTTCGCTGCTCATCACCTGGCTGAACCGCGGCACCCTGCACCTGGTCCGCGTCGAGGACTACTGGTGGCTGCGTGAGCTCACCACGCCGCCGCTGTTCACCGGCAACGCCAGGCGACTGGCCCAGGAAGGCGTGCCGCCCAGCGGCGCCGACCGCGCGGTCACGGCGATCGAGCGCGCGCTGACGGCCGACGGCCCGCTGACCCGCGGCCAGTTGCGCGACCGGATCGACGCGGCCGGGGTGCGCACACAGGGCCAGGCCCTGGTGCACGTGCTGATGCTGGCGAGCTTGCGCGGCCTGATCATCCGCGGGCCGATGATCGGCTCTGAGCACGGTTTCGTCCTGACCCGTGACTGGCTCGGGCCGGCTCCTGCTAGTGCGGTCGGCCAGGACAGGGACCGCGCGCTGGCCGAACTGGCCCGCCGGTACCTGGCCGGCCACGGCCCGGCATCCGACCGGGACCTGGCCAAGTGGGCCGGGCTGCCGCTGCGTGATGCCCGCCGCGGGCTCAGCTCGATCTCCGCCCAGCTGGCCGGGCGCGACGACGGGCTGGCCAGCCTGGCCGGCGGCGAGCCCGCTCCCGGGCTCCCGCCGCCGCGGCTGCTGGGCGCCTTCGACCCCGTGCTGCTCGGCTGGGTCTCCCGCGAGCAGGTCCTGGGCGCCCATCAGGGGATCGTGACGGTGAACGGGCTGTTCCGCCCGTTCGCGCTGGCCGGCGGCCGGGCGGTCGCGACCTGGGCTCTGGCCGGCGGTGAGCTGACGATTCGCCCGTTCGCGCCGCTGGACCCTGCGGTGTCGCTGGCACTGGAACAAGACGCCGCCGATATCAGCCGCTTCCTGACCGCACCCGATCCGCCGCCAGCATCACCGGCCTGAACCGCCGCCCATGTCGCTGGCCTGGTCCGCCGCTAGCTTCGCTGGCCTGGTGCCGCCGGCTTCGCCGCCTGGTCGGCCGCCTGTTTCGGTGGCCTGATGCCGCCGGCTTCGCCGCCTGGTCGGCCGCCTGTTTCGGTGGCCTGGTGCCGCTAGCTTCGCCGCCTGTTTCGCTGGCCTGCTTCGCGCGCCTGCTTCGCCTGCCTAATCCGGGTGCCTGATCCGGGCGCCTGTTTCGCTGGCCCGCTGGTGTCAGCGCAGTACCAGGGCGCAATGTCAGGGCGCCGTGTCAGTGCACGCCCTCAGGGCGGAACTGGACGCTGATCCGCGGCCCGGTCACCCGGGCTGACTTCGGGATGGCGTGCTCCCAAGTGCGCTGACAAGTGCCGCCCATGACCAGCAAGTCGCCGTGACCCACCTCATAGCGCAGCGTGGGCCCGCCGCCCCCGCGCGGCCGCAACAGCAGCGCGCGCGGCGTGCCCAGCGAGACGATCGCGACCACGGTCTCCGGCGTCCGGCGGCCGGAGTTGTCGCCATGCCAGGCGACGCTGTCGCGGCCGTCGCGGTACAGGCACAGCCCGGCCGTGCTCAGCGGCTCGCCGAGCTCAGCCCGGTAGCGCTGATCCAGCGCCTGCCGAGCCTGCGTCAGCATGGGGTGCGGCAGTTCCTGGTCCGAGCCGTAGAAACTGAGCAGCCGCGGCACGTCCACCACCCGGTCATACATGTGCCGCCGCTCCGCGCGCCAGGGCACGGCCGCCAGCAACTGCTCGAACAACGTGTCCGCGCCGGTCACCCAGCCGCGCCGCAGGTCCAGCCACGCGCCGTGGTCCAGCCTCGCCCGCCGCACCGACGAACCAAGCTCGCCCAGCCCGACCTCCTGCACGCTGTCCAGCAGCGACGCCTGGAACGCGCCTGTCATGCGCTCACTGTACCCGTAACTCAAATATGAGTTCGATCACCAGTCCGAGCGACTGCCATCCCCAGCCCGGCGGCCGACCACCCGGCCCGGCGCCCCACCCCCGGTCCGGCGGCCCGCCATCTCCCCGCCCGGACGCCCGCCATCCCGGGCCCGGAGCCCTGCCCGCTGGCCCGCCATCTCCCCGCCTGGACGCCCGCCATCCCGGGCTCGGAGCCCTACTCCGCTGGCCCGGCGGCCCGCCTTCTCCCCGCCCGGACGCCCGCCATCCCGGGGCCCGGAGCCCTGCCCGCTGGCCCGGCGGCCCGCCATCCCCAAGCCAGAGGTCCGCCACTCCCGGCCCGCAGACTCGCCCCGGCCGGACGGCCGCCACCCCCGGGCGGGACGGCCCGCCACGGCAGGGATTCGTCGGCTTCCTGGCCGCCGCGGCGGACTGTATCGTCACCGCCATGGACACTCTCGCGGAGGACCTGCTCCTCTTGCTGATCCAGCCCGAAAGCGGCCTGATCGCCAATGCGCGGCGGATCGATTTCGGGCTTGCGGGCGCGGAACTGGTCCGGATGGCAGCCCACGGGCGGATCGACATCGTCCAGGGCTACATCGTGCTGCGCGACCCGTCGCCGACCGGCGACCCGCTGCTCGACATTTCCCTGGATG
>DATBGO010000243.1:0-1993 GCA_036558005.1 Streptosporangiaceae bacterium
CATCGTCGGCCTCGCCTCGCGGCGGCTGCCGGCCGACCTGGCCAGCGGCCTCGCGGCCGGGCTGTTCGGCGGGTGGGTGGCGTTCACGTTGCGGGTGGCGGTGCACGGCACGCCGTTCGGGTTCGGCGGGCTGGGAAGTGATGCGGGCCGGCTGGCGGCCATGGCCAACAGGTACGCCGGCACCTGGCGTAGCAGCGACGGGATCGTGCCGTCGGTGCCGTCGCACTACCCGCCGCTGTTCCCGTGGCTGGTGGGCCGGGCGTCCGCGCTGTTCCACGTGCCGGCCTGGCGGCTGCTCAGCCCGGCCGAGGCCATCACCCTGTCCTTCGTGGTGGTCGCCGGCTACCTGCTATGGCGCCGGCTGCTGACCGGCCCGCTAGCCCTGGCGGTGACCCTGCCGGTCCTGGTGTGCTTCTCGCTACCGAGCAAGTCATACGAGGTCCTGGCCTTGACGGCGTTCGTCCCGTGGGCGGTGGCCACGTTCGGCGACCCGCCGCGGGGGCGGCTGCACTGGCTGCCGGCCGGGCTGATCGGCGGTCTGAGCATCGTCCTGAACTGGGCGTTCATCATCTACGGTGCGCTGGGCATCCTGGCGCTGGCCGTGCTCACCTGGCGGGCCAGTCCGGACCGGGCGCGGTATGTCCGGCACGTGGCGCTGACGATCCTCGTCGCCGCGGTCGTCGCCTCCTGGTACTGGATTCCCTACCTGGGCTGGGGGCTCCTGCACGGTTCCAGCCAGGTTGATGATCTGTTTCAGGGCGGCGGGATCCAGAACAGCCCGCTGCTGTTCCTGTCCCCGACACCGCTGGGCGTCCTGGAACTGATCGGCGTGGCCGGGCTGCTCTGGTGGCGGGGCCGGGTGTGGTGGGGCACACCGCTGCTGCTGCTGGCCGGCAGCGCCTACGCCTACTGGCTGCTCGGCCTGGCATCCTTTAGCCTGAGCGGCCATACCTGGCTGCTGCAGGACACCCCCCGGCTGATCGGCCCGCTGCTGGCGTCGGCGGGGGTGCTGACCATCGCGCAGGCCGCTCCCGGCGTCGTGCGCCGGCTCTCCGTCGGCACCGTCCCGGCCGGGCTGTCGGCCCTCGCCCTGTGCCTGCTCATCACCTGGACCGGTTTCACCGCGTGGCAGGCGTGGATGCCGGGCGGCCCCCCCGCATACGGCGCGCCGTTCCGGCCCGCCGTGAGCACCACATCCAGCGAGGCGACCAACGCGTTCACCACCCCGTTCCCCGACGGAAGCTACCTGCGTGTCGCGCCCGCCAGCCTACGCCAGCCCTGGTTCCCCACCGAGCCGATCGAGAGGGACGTGGCCTCTGTGCTCGGGGCGAGCGCCGCACCGGTCACCCTGTCGATCTCAGAGGAACTGTTCGCCTTCGTGAACTGGCCCGGCTATATCGGCGTCTCCATGGGCGCGGCCGGCACCAATACCAACTGGCCGGCCAGGTACGCTGCCCTGGCGAAGCTTTCCCGGGTCACCGACCCGGCCGCGTTCGCCGCCGCCTCCGCCCGCACCGCGTTCGGCCCCATCGACGTCTTCATCCTTTACCGCAGCGGCCCGGCCAGCTGGACCTGGCACCCCTTTGACGCCCCCTATGCCACGATCACCTTCACCCCCGCCCAGTTCAGCCCGGACGCCTTCACCATCTTCAACCTGCCGGGCGACCGGGTGATGGTCGTCCGGCAGTCGCAGAGTAACGGCTAACCGGAGCTGCACGTGCCGAGTAACAAGATGGACGGCCTTCCCCCGAATGGAATCATGCAGGAAGTTACCGGGGAGCATCAGTCGCTCCCTCGCGACCCTGAGTCCGCCGGGGACGATGCCCACGGCATCGGCGGACGTCTCCGGGGGCTGAACCCGTCGCTGGCGGCGCTGATCACCTGGCTTGTCTGCCTGCCGGTGGCCTTCGCGGCGGCCTCGATCGGTCATGGCGACCCGTTCCGGCTGCGGGTCGCGATGATCCCGGTCGCGGTGCTCGTCGCCGGCGTGATC
>DATBGO010000244.1:0-2696 GCA_036558005.1 Streptosporangiaceae bacterium
GAGCCAGCCGCCCGCCAGCGGGCCGAACGCCAGGTAGGCCACGCCCCGTTCGGCGCACAGCGGCAGCAGGTCCGGTTCGTCCTGCCGGGCCAGCAGCGAGTAGCTGTTCTGCACGGCCCGCGGCGCGCCCGCCGCCAGGGCGGCGGCGAGCTGCGGCGCGTCGAAGTTACTCACCCCGTACGCGCCGATCAGGCCGTCGGCCTGGGCCGTGCCGAACGCTCCGAAGGTCTCCGCCAGCGGCACGTCCGGGTCGTACTCGTGCGCGAGGTAGAGGTCGACCTGGTCCACTCCCAGCCGGTCCAGGCTGGAGCGGAGCTGGCGGGCGACGCGATCCGGCTTCAGCCCATGATCGGCCCCGGCCTCCATCGGGTTGAACGTCTTGGTGGTGAGCCGCGGACGGACCCCGCGGGCGGCCATCCAGCGGCCGATCGCCCGCTCGCTGCGGCCGCCGCCGTAGGCGTCCGCGGTGTCGAACCAGTCGATGCCGGCCGCCAAGGCCGCGTCCATCAGCGCGAACGCCTCGTCCTCGGTCAGCCCCTGGCCGAAGAAGTCCGGTGCCGAGCCGATGCCGCCGAAGTTCCCGCAGCCCAGCGCGATCCGCGCCACGGCCAGCCCCGGATCGTCCCCCTGCATCAGCCTCGCCGCCTCCCGATAGACCGGCATCACCCTAGCGGGGCCGCCAGGGACCGTCCAGCGCCCGGGTCGGCTATCCCGAGGTGGCTGCGGTCGCGGCGGCGCTGGCCGCGGCGACCGCGGCCATCATCTCGTCGATCGCCTTGCGCACGGCCTCGGACGCCCAGTTGCCCTGGGCGATCTCTGCGGCCCGGGCCCGGAGCTGCCGCCTGGATAGCTGGTAGGGCCGGGGGTCGACGACCTTGTGCTCGCACTTGAGCGCGTGCAGCAGGGCGATGAGCGCGGCGGTCCGCTCGTCCGGCGCGGACGGCTGGACCAGCGCCTGGGTCACGAGCTGGCGCATCTCGGCCTCGTGGCCGGGATCCTGGGTCGGCCAGGTCCGGGTGGGGAAGATGCCCAGGGCCCGCCCGTGCCCGGCGCGCAGCACCCCGCTGGCCGCCAGCCGCTGGTAGAGCACCGGCCGCAGGTTCTTGCCCAGCGGCCTGATCACCGCGGACGGCTTGCTGCCCTGCCGGGCGGAGAGGGTCTGCAACGCCGCGTCGAGAACCTCGTCTCCGGGCGGTGAAGGGTCCCGGACGACGATCCGTCCGGGCTTGCCCGGGTCCTGCTCGCCGGCCACGTCCACCCTGCCGAGCAGGGTCAGCTCGACCAGGTTCGCGCCGCCCAGCCCGGCATCGGCCTGCACGCCAGGCATCGAGAGCCGCCCGCTGGCGTCGTCGGTGATCAGGAGCAGCAGGTCCTCGGCGAGGAGCATGCACCTACGCTACCTGGCTCAGCACGGGGCAGCCGGGTTACCTTTGCCTGGACAGCGCGCACTACGGGGAAAGGTGGGGCATGGACAAGGACCTGGCTGATCAGGTTGCCGGCATCGCGGCCCGGGTGGTGGCCAGCGGCGCGATCTCCGCCAACGGGCACGGCAACGTCAGCGTGCGGGTGCCCGGCGCGCAGGAGATGTACTTCACCGCGGGCCCGTCGCTGCGCGGCCATCCCGCCTCCGCCGTCGTTCGGGTCGGTCTGGACGGCGCCCTGCTCGAAGGCGAGCTGCCGCCGATCCAGGGCGCCGTCGTCGCGATGCACACCGCCATGTACGCCGATTACCCCGACGTCGGCTGTGTCCTGCACACGCACTCGCCCTACGCCACGGCGTACGCGGTGGCCCGCCGTCCCATCGGGTGCTGGATCGAGGCCATGGCCATGTTCGGCCTCCAGGACGGCGTGCCGGTCGCCGGCTACGGGCCGCGCGGGTCGGACGAGGCGATCGCGAACATCCGGGCCGCGGTCACCCCGGGCGTCCCGGCCGTGCTGCTGGCCAACCACGGGGTGCTGGTCTTCCACCGCACCCCGGACCTCGCGATCCTGGTCGGCGGTGTCGTCGAGGAGGCGGCACAGGCCAGCATGAACGCCGCCGCCCTGGGCGGCCCGGTCGAGATACCGCCGGACCTGCGTGCCGCGGCCCTGCAGCGGGCCATGACGTTCGACACCCAGGGAACGGTACGCGTGTAAGCCATGACCGCGACCACCCCGGCCGGCCGACATCTCTACTGGCTGAGCCACCGCGGGCTGCCGGGTGCCATCGCCCTGCTGATCCTGGCCGCCGCCATCGGCGGCATCGCCGCCGTCACCGCGTCCCGGCCGGCCGCTGCCGCCCGCAACGGGTACGACTGGGTGACCAGCTGGAGCGCCAGCCCGCAGCATCCCTCGCGGGGCACGCTCGGCATGGCCGGCTTCCACGATCAGACGGTGCGGGACATCATCGTCCCCAGCGTCGGCGGCAACGTTATCCGTCTCGAGCTGACAAACGCCTTCGGCCGGTCGCCGCTGCAGGTCGGCCGCGTAACGGTGGCGGTGGCGAACCTCGGCGCCGGAGTAGTCCCCGGCACGATCCACCCGGTGAGCTTCGGCGGCAGGCCCTCGGTCCGGATCCTGGCCGGCGAGCAGATCCTCAGCGATCCGGTGGGCATGCAGGTGTCAGCCATGCAGGAGCTGGCGGTGAGCATCTACGTGCCGGGCCGGACCGGCATGGCCACCCTGCACTCGGACGCCCTGCAACTCAACTGGGTATC
>DATBGO010000245.1:0-1606 GCA_036558005.1 Streptosporangiaceae bacterium
TCGCCGCGCGCCTTGATCGCGCACCACAGCTGGAACAACGCGAACCGCAGCGCGAGCTGCGCCTGGGGGTCGCCGCGGACCTGGATGTCGACGGCGTCCCACCGGTGCGCCCAGGCCGCGCGATGATCGGCGAGCAGCCGGTCGAAGCCGAGCCGGCCGGCCGCCCCGAGCGCGTCCCCGGCCGTGCGCGGATCAGGCCGCCGACACCCGCTGGCGGCGTAAGCGGCTACCCGCTGCACGGTACGGACCGTTCCGTCGCGGCGGGCCTGCTGGACCGCGGCGGCGGCGATGCCTCCCCCGGTGTCCGCATCGGTCCGCGCCCAGTGCACGCCGTCCTGGCGGCCAGCGGCCATCTCGGCACCCGCAGGGCGGCGCAGCGGACGGCCCGCCCGCAGCCGGGCAGCCGGCGCCTCGGCGCGCATGGCGACCACCCCGGGCCGGGTGATGCTGGCCAGCCGGACGGTCCGCAGCGGGCAGCCGGCGTCCGTCAGCTCGGTGCGCTCCAGGACGCCGGTCCGCAGGTCCAGCACCCGGCGGTCGCGGGCCGGGGCAGGCTCCACCGCTAGGCCGGTCCATACCGGGCCGGGCAGCAGGTGCTGGCCCTGCCCCCGCCCGTCATACACCCCGGCGGCCAGCACCATCGGCTGGGCACCCGCGACCGCCTCCTCCACCGACCCCCGCGTGGCCAGGCCACCGGCACCCAGCGTGAACAGGGACTCGGTCACCCGGCGGCGCAGCGGCCCGCCGGTCTCGGACACGATCCACGCCGGGTCCTCATCGACCGAAGGCACCCGCTGGCGGGCGTGCCGCCGGATCTGCTCATCCAGTAGCTCCAGCAGCATCCCGGAACCGCCGCGGGCCTGGATCACGCCGGTCGGCACCCCGCCCGGTTCCGGGCCGACCGACACCGCGGTCACCCGCGCCGCCTCCGGGACCAGCAGCCGCGCATCGGGCCCGGCCTCCCCGCCTGGCCCGCCGAACTCGCTGCCCACCACCAGCAGCAGCCCCGGACCCACGCCCCGCCGGGCCAGAACCGGCAAGATGCCGCGCATCACCGCTGCCCCGTCGGTTTCCCTCGCGAGCCGGCATCCCGCCAGCAGCTCAGCGGGAACGACCTCGTCGTGGCTGATCACGGTGACATCCACGCCGCACGCGCGCAACGCCGCAACACGGCGGCTCACAGCTGCCACCTGCTGGCGGCGGTGCGGCGCGGCCGCCTTCCAGGCAAACGCCACGGCCGCGAAGGTACGGCCGCAAATCGCACCCATTCCGGTCACTCCTACCTCAACGAAGGGGATAATCGCGCTCGGCGTCGGCTGCTGTCCAGGGCCTAAAGGCCCGGGACAGCAGGCCAGGGGCAGTGTTCACGGCGCCCGGGCCAGCGCAGCCACTGCCCGCCTGGCCGCGCGCCGGGCACCCCGGCCGCATGCAGCCCACGGATGTTCCCGGCTGGCGACCAGGAGACAGGCCGAGCGCGGGACCTCCGCCCCTGGCAGCGTGCTCGCCCGGGGGACATCGTGGCTGGGACAGGACACCGGCGGGCGACCCGGAGCGGCGTCCACCCTGGCCCCTGCACCGATCCCGATCCGGAACGACTCATCAGTAT
>DATBGO010000246.1:0-1915 GCA_036558005.1 Streptosporangiaceae bacterium
CGAACGGCAGCACGGCGGCGGCCACGATCACGCCGGAGTCGTTGGCGAGCCAGCCAAGCGCCGGCATCAGCCACAGCACGCCCAGCACCGGGCGCAGCAGCGGTTCGGCCGCGAAGGCCGCGGGCACGGTCGTCAGCCGGAACCAGGCCGGGCGCCAGAGCATCAGCCCGGTCACGATGACCACGATCGGGATCAGCGGGCTGAACACGTTGACCGACAGCGAGCCGAGGTTGGAGTTGATCTTGCGCAGCAGCAGCCCGCCGGAGCGGCCGTGCAGTGTGTTGCCGGCGAACACGCCGATGTCGGAATGGCCGGTGGCCGGCACCAGGTAGCTGATCAGCGCGAACACGGCGAACAGGGCCAGCCCGCTGACCGCGGCGAGCAAGATCCGGCGCCAGTTCAGCCCGACCCCGGCGACGACCATGCCCAGCAGCAGGAAGCAGGGCACCATGGCGATGGTGCCGCCCACCTTGCCGCCGAACCCGGGCCAGCCCGACGCGAACACCGTGAAGGTCGCGACCGCCGCGACGGCCAGGACCGCGGGCCGCCGCGACGGCGACCCGCCGCCGGAGGCGGCCAGGCGGGCCCCGCCGCCGGAGGCGGCCAGGCTAGCAGGGCGGCGCAGCAGGACCAGCGCCAGCCAGGCGGCGCCGAACAGACCGGACAGGCCGTAGATGCCGAGCGCCTCGTTGCCGATCCCGTAGAACCGGCCGGCCTCCAGCACCGACAGGCCGAACGGGGTCTCCAACTGCAGCCCCGACCCGGTCATCACGTCGACGCCCAGCACGGCCACGGTGAACAGGCAGATCACGCCCAACGGCGCGAGCGGGCCGCGATGGCGGCAGCCGAGCAGCGCGGCCCCCGCGATCACCAGGGCCAGCGCCACCGAGACGCCGTACAGCCAGGAGGCCGGGTGCGCGGTCGTCGACCAGGGCACCAGGTTGGCCAGGAAGGTGCCCGCGGGCACCGCGACGGCGAACGCCCCGGCCACGCGCCAGCGGCGGGCCCGGCGGCGGCGCTGCCCCGGCGCCGCGCCCCAGGACGCCAGGCCGATCGCGGCCAGCACCGCGGCGTCGGCCAGCGAGTAGGCCCAGAAGAACTCGTCGTGCGTGTCCCGCCACACCTGCTCGGCGGTGTCCCGGCCGGTCAGGGCCTGGACCGTCGAGGCGAGCGAGCCCCGGTCGCCGCGGGTGACGTGCGAGCCGACGGTCTGCGGCGGCACCGTAGCCCCCAGCCAGCCGAGCACGGTCGGGGTCAGGTCGGTGAGCACGACCAGGCCCGGCTGCCGGGTGGAGACCGCGTGGAGCAAGCCGGAGGAGTAGCCCGGGCCGTCGGCCAGGGCGAGCTGCAGGTGCGGCGGCTTGGACGGCGCGCCCGGCGCGGTGACCAGGAGCGTGGTGTCCGCGGGAAGCGCCGCCGCGATGGTAGCGAGCTGGGCGTCGGCGGTGGCGAGTTGCCGGGCCCGTTCGGTATATCCGAGCGTGCCGAGGTCCACCACGGTCAGCGGGCAGCGGGCCAGCGCCGCCGCCGTGACGCGGCCCGGCCCGGGCAGGTAGGAGGCGACGTGGCCGGCCCGGTCGGCCAGGGCCAGCGCAGCGCCGGAGCCGACGGCGGTGGCGCAGCCGGGGGTCTGCCCGGACAGCAGGCCCCAGTCGGGGTTGTTGTGGAAGCGGTGGTTGTAGGTCTCCAGGGCGGGCAGCCCGGGGACGCTGGCGCCGGCGCCGTCGGGCCGGACGGCGGGGAAGGCACCGCAGGCGGCGTTGGTGTGGTCGGTCTGGGCCCGGGCGCCCGCGTTCAGCGTGAGCCAGCCGTCGGCCGGGCAGGTCAGCGGGAGCACCGCGTAGTCGACGAGGTTGCCCACCGAGCCCTGGCCGGCCAGCCGCCACAGGGTCGGGGTCCTGGCCTCGGACACGTC
>DATBGO010000247.1:0-87159 GCA_036558005.1 Streptosporangiaceae bacterium
AGCCGGATGCCGGCCCAGTCGGTCTCGACCGTCATCGTCTTGGCGGGCGGGTTCTCGTAGAACCTGACGGCCGGCTCGATCGCCCGCACCATGTCCGCGGACGCCTTCAGGCGGGCCACCTCCGGGTCGGCCTCGGGCATCGCGGCGGCTCCCTCGGCGATCAGGTCCCGCAGGGTGCAGGTCCGCACGCCCTCCTCTCCCAGGCTGGGCAGCACGTCGGCGACGTAGGCCAGGTAGTGCTGGTGCGGGCCGACGAACAGCACGCCGCCGCGGCGGTGACCCAGGCGAGGATCGGAGTAGAGGAGGTAGGCGGACCGGTGCAGCGCGACGACCGTCTTGCCCGTGCCCGGGCCGCCGTCCACCACCAGGGCGCCGCGGGAACCCGCGCGGATGATGGCGTCCTGGTCGGCCGCGATGGTGCCGAGCACGTCCCGCATCCGGGCCGACCGGCTGCCGCCCAGGCTCGCGATGAACGCGGACTGGTCGTCGAGCGCGGCGGCGTGCCCGTCAAACCCGTCCGGGGTGAACACCTCGTCCCAGTAGTCGGTGATCCGGCCGCGGTTCCAGCGGTACCTACGGCGGCTGGCCAGGCCCATCGGGTTGGCGTGGGTCGCCCCGAAGAACGGCTCGGCCGCGGGGGAGCGCCAGTCGACCAGCAGCCGGCGGCCCGCGCTGTCGGAGAGGCCGAGCCGGCCGATATGCAGGGGCTCGGGATTGTCCGCGCTGACGACGTGGCCGAGGCACAGGTCCAGGCCGAAGCGGCGCAGGGCGCGCAGGCGAGCGGTCAGCCGGTGGATCTCCATGTCCCGGTCCAGCGCCTTCTGGCCGATGCCGCCGGGCGCCTTGCTTCGGCGTCGAGGCGGTCGGACAGGTCGGCGATCGTCTGCCGGAGGCTCTCCGCGATAGCGGCGAAGTGCTCCTCGTCGCCGCCGATCAGCGCCGGGCCGGCCTTGGCGGCGAGGCGGTCGGGCAGGTCGAACGCACTGGTGGTCAAGGGGTTCAACAGCATCAACTCCGGCTCCCGTTTGCGCAGGTTCTGGCCTCGGCCGGGCACTCTACGGCACGACCCGGGCCTTGCCGCAAGCCCCCGGGTGCGCTATAGGTTAAGAGTGGAGGGGAGTGCGGTACTCGCCCCTCCTTTTTCGTCCGCGGAGGCGGCTGCCCCCGGCAGGCGGCCGGCAGAACGTCATTAAAACGGGCATATGGTTCGCCGCTCCGGCCGGCGGCAGCGCGCGGGCCGGAGTCCAAAGGACGCGCTGGCCCCCCGCTGGGCATACAGCAGCAGCTCCGGGCCAGCGCATCCCTATCCAGCCCGCACCCCGCCCTAACTCGACATATGTCGGATTGGGGTATCGGGCCCGCGTGGCACCGTTATTCGGATGCGCTGGCCCGCTGCTGCTGAAACAGCAGCAGCGGGGGGCCAGCGCTGTTGCTGAGCCGGCGTCAGCGGCGGGCCGCTGGCGGGCGGGCGGCCGCAGATCGGCTGGCGGGCGCGGCGGGCGCGGTCACAAGGCCAGTGCGGTGGTCACCGTTAGCTGCCAGGACGGATAGCGGTCCAGGACGGTGAAGCCCAGCTCGGCGTTGATCGCGCTCATGTGCTTGTTGGCGTCGACGCTGCCGGTGAGCACCTGGGTCAGCTGCGGCTCGCGCTTCCCGAGCCGCTCCAGCATGACGGCCTTCATCAGCATCCCGAGCCGGTGGCCGCGGTGCGGGCGCGCGACCACGGTCAGCTCCTGGAAGCCCCAGGCCGGCTCGGCCGGGTCGACGCCCATCTGGGTCAGGCCCGCCAGCTCGCCGGTGGCCAGGTGCCGCGCCGCGACGGTGTAGTAGCGCAGGCCCTGCGCCGCCGCCCGGCGGTCGTCCATCCGTACCCGCTCGGTGTCCCAGCGCTGCGCCTCGATACCCGGCTCCCGCGGTATGTCCGCCACGCCCGCGTTGATGGCGGCGACCGCGTCCAGGTGCTCACCCGGCACCGGGCCGTCCCAGCACACCAGGCCGTAGCCGGGCGCGGCGGCTTGCGCCGACGTCCGCAGCCCGGCCAGCCTGGCCGCGGGCAGGGTGTCCAGCCGGAGCACCCGGGTGATCTCGCTCATCCCCTGCTGCGCGCCCAGCGCCCGGGCGAACGCCGACCCGGGGGAGCCGGCCCTGGTGTCGCCGTGCAGCTCAGCCCGGCCCTGCCCGGCTGCCCGCCCGGCCGCGTGCCGGACCAGCGCGGTGCCCCAGCCGGCCCGCCGGGCCCGCGGGTGCACGGTGGGGTTGAGCATCGCCAGGTGCCGGTTCTCCCGCTCGGGCAGGGTCAGCACGTACCAGCCGCGGATCTCGCCCGCGTCGTCGCGGGCCAGCCAGGCCTCGGACGGATCCTCGGTCCAGCCCAGCCGTATCCAGGTCGCGAAGACCCGCAAGGAGCTGGGTGGCCCGTCCGGGTCGTCGACAGGCCGGGCCGCCTGATAAATCTGATGGCAGGCGCGTACCGCGACGGCATCGTCGGCCGGCGAGAACCGTTCCAGGATCATGCCGCCCAGCTAACTCAGCGTGACCAGGCGGCGCCACTCAATTTCCGGACTCGCGATATATCTTGCTCTTGCGCTGACACGAGATGTATCTTGACATCATTCTCGCGGGGGCCGGGATGTGGCTGGAGGCGCAGGGGCATGTACGAGCGGTTCACCGACCGGGCGCGGCAGATCTTGGCGCTAGCTCAGGAACAGGCCAGGACGCGAGGGCATGACCGCATCGGCACCGAGCACGTCCTGCTCGGGCTGATCGCGGAGGGTGAGTCGGTGGCCACTCAGGTGCTGGAATCGCTCGGCGTCAGCCTGGAGACGGTGCGGCAGCGGGCCGAGCAGGCACTCGCTCCTGGTGGCAAGCGGCCATCCGGCCACATCCCGTTCTCGGCCGAGGTCAAGCGGGTGCTGCAACTCTCGCTGCGCGAGGCGCTGCAGCTTGGCCACAACTACATCGGCACCGAGCACATCCTGCTCGGCCTGATCCGGGGCGAGGGGATCGGCGGGCAGCTGCTCGCCGGGCTGGGCGCGGACCTGGCCAGGACCCGGCACCGGGTGCTGCAGTTGCTGCGCGGCTACCAGGCCGCCAAAGACCGGCCGGCGTCCGCCCGCCCGCCCGGCCCGGCTGGCGGGTCATCGCGCCGGGCCCTGCTGTCGGACCTGCTCGCCCAGGTCGAGTCCATGAACGTGCGGCTGGCCGCGGTCGAGCGGCGGATCGGCCCCGGCCCTGACACCAGCGACATCGATCAGCGGATAGCCAAGGTGCGCGGCGACAAGGAATCGGCCATTGACGCCGAGGACTACGAGAAGGCGGCGACGCTGCGCAACGCCGAGCGGATACTGCGGGCCGAGAAGGCCGCCCTGGCGAAGGAGCGGGCGAGGGCCGCCCCGGACCTGCCGTCGCTGGCCGAGGGGGTACGCCGGCTCAGTGACGAGGTCAGCCGGATGGACGTGCTGCTCCGCCGGCACGGCATCACCCCGCAAGGCGGCGCCGCGTAAGCCAGCCAGGGCCGGCCTCCGCGCCCGTGGCGGCCCGCTGGCCTGGTGCCCGGCGTCGTCCGGGCCGCCGGGCGGGGGCCGGGGAGGGGCTATTCGCCGGTGGGGGCGCCGGCCAGCTCGGCGACGATGTCCAGGTGGCCGACGTGCCTGGCGTACTCCTGGAGCAGGTGGAACAGGACCCGTTCGAGGGTGGCGGGGCCGGCGCCGTCCCAGCGCGGGCCCGGCGCGCCGACGTCGGCGAGGTCGCGGGAGAGCACGATGGCCCTGGTCCTGGCGGCCTGCTCGTGCAGGCTCGCGGTCAGCTCGGCCAGGGTCACGCCGGGAGCGAGGTACCAGCGGCCGTCCTTGCTGTCGGCGAACGGCTCGCCGATGTCGGCGCCCTCGAACCCCCACTCCAGCCAGCGCCGCTCGACGTAGGTGAGGTGGTTGAGCAGCTCGGCGGGCGTCCAGCCGGACGGGAGCCTGCTGTTGCGCAGCTCTCCGGCGGGCAGCTCGGCGAGCCGGGCCACCAGCCGGGAGCGGAAGTAGTCGAGGTAGCCGAGGAACACCTCGGCGCGGGATGGCACCGGGGTGGTGGGCGAGGGAAACGGCAGGCTCATGAAACCGAGCATGCCCTAGCGGCGCTGCTGGCCGCGGGCGGGCCGGGCAGCTGGCCCGGCCCGCCCGCCGCTACCGGGTGCGGTTGCCGCGGATGAGGTTGTGGCGGCCGTGGTTCACCACGGCGGGCCCGGTGTTGGGCAGCGGCCGGCCGCGGCGGTCCAGGCCGATGTAGTTCCTGAGCACGGCGTTGCCGCTGGCGCCGGCCCGCAGCGTCAGGCCCGCACCGGCGTTGCCGCTGATCAGGTTGGCTGGCAGGGGGCCGGAGTCGCCGATCAGGTTGTGGTAGGCGCGGCCGCCGATCAGCACCCCGCCCGCCTGGTTGCCCAGCCGGGTCAGCCCCAGGATCGCGGGGCCGATGAAGCTGGCGAAGACCTTGTTGCCGTGGGCCCGCCCGGTGATCTCCAGGCCGTAGCCGTCGTTGCCGGAGAAGGTGTTCTGCGGGATCACCGAGCGCAGCGAGCCGCCGATCACGTTGTGATGGGCGGTGCCGCCGATCAGCACGCCGTCGCCGCCGTTGGGCAGCACCGCGTTCCCGTCGGTGGTCAGGCCGGCGATGTCCGGGTCGACCGTCACCCCCGAGGCGTTGCCCGCCAGTTCGATGCCGTTGCCGGCGTTTCCCGAGAACACGTTGGTGCGGGCCAGGTTGTCGCCGCCGGTCGCGGTGATCAGCAGCCCGTCCCTGCCATTGGGCGCCGCGCCCTTGAAGGCCAGCAGCCCGCCGAAGGTGTTGAACGTGGTGAAGCCGTGCACCCGGCCGGTGACCCGGATGCCGTTCTCGCCGTTGCCCGCGGACACGTTGCCGAGCGGGATCACCCCGCCGACCTGGGTGCTGGCGGACGCGCCGTCCACCCGGATGCCGTCCAGGCGGTTGGCCACGGTGGTGGTGTTGTCGGCGCCGACGCCGAAGAAGTTGCCCTGCGCGGTCGTCTTGGCCGCGTTGGTCACCCGCAGCCCGTCGCGGCGGTTGCCGCTGACCACGTTGTAGTAGACGAACGGGTTGTCGGCGAACGTGCAGCCGGTCAGCGAGTTGCGGCTGGCCCGGTCGATCCACACGCCGTTGCGCCCGTTGCCGAGCGGGCCGTCGCCGTCGGCGGTGGTGCCGATGAAGTTGCCGTTCAGCGCGTTGCCCCTGGCGCGGGCGTTGATCAGGACCCCGTTGCCGGCGTTGCCGGAGATCAGGTTGCCCAGCGGCGGGACGACGAAGACCGGGGTGGTGGTGCCCTTGTCGCCGGTCGGGTCGTTGGACTGGCCGGTGGCGCTGTCGGTGAACTCGGTGCCGCCGATCTCGTTGCCGCTGGCGCCCGCGGTGATCCAGATGCCCTGGCCGCCGTTGCCGATGCGGGCCGAGCCGGCCCGGTTGGTGCCGATCCGGTTGGCTGCCACGGTGTTGCGGTCCGACCCGGCCAGCACGATGCCGCTGCCGGCGTTCCCTGAGATGACGTTGGCGACCGCCCCGGAGACACCGGACGGGTTGCGCCCGATCAGGTTCCCCGACGACAGCGCCGACACCCGCAGGCCCGCGCCGCCGTTGCCGCGGGGCCGGCCGGCCAGGTCCAGGCCCAGGTAGTCGCCGTCCAGCGTGACCCGGCTGGCGTTCAGCGTGACGCCGCTTCCGCTGGCGCGGACGACCGAGACGCCCAGCAGGCGGGACCGGCCCGCGCCGAGCGCGAACCGCAGGCCGGCCTGGCGGTGGCAGTTGATCTCCACCACCGGCGGGCCGCCCGGGCGGTAGCCGGGCGCCGACGGCCCGTCGATGGTCACCGTGCGCCGGACCGCCGGCAGCGGGCTGGCCAGGGTGATCGTCCCGGCGACGGTGAACCCGATGGTGGTGCGGCGGCCGTAAGGGCGGGTGTTCGCGCGGTGCAGCGCGGCCCGCAGCGAGCCTGGCCCGGCGTCGGCGAGGCTGGTCACCAGCACCGGCCGGGGCGGGGACCAGGCCGGCCTGGCCGGCGCAGCCGGGCCCGCGGTCCTGGCTAACCGGGCCAGCCTGGCCGGCCAGGAGAGGCCCGCGGGCTGGCCCGGCGCGATGGCCGCGGCGGCCGGGCCGGGCAGGGCCGCGGCCGCCGGGGCGGGCAGGGCCGCGGCCGCGCACCCGCCCAGGCAGGAGATGGCGGCGGCTAACAGGAGCGGATTACCGCGCTGGTGACGCATACTTTCTTGCCCCCCGGAGTCGGTCCTGCGGGCCCGTATCCCGCAGACCCGCAGCAGTATGCACGGGCCCGGTGAGCAGGGCAATCACCAGCTGGGCGTGGCCTGGCCCCGGCTCAGCCTTCGGCTGGCCCGGTCACCACATATCCGGACGCGGCGGGCCGCGGGGCGCGGATGACGGCCAGGATGACCGCCAGCGCGCCCAGGTAGAAGATCGCGGACAGGGTGAACGCGCTGGACATCCCGTGCACGACGGCCTGGTGCGCCTGGGCGAGCGCGGGCAGGTGGCCGGCCGGGTGCGCGGCCGCGTCCCGGTCGGCGCTGGTGTAGGCGGTCACCAGGATCGCCAGCCCCAGCGAGCCGCCGACCTGCTGGGTCACGTTCACCATGCTGGAAGCGGCGCCGGAATCCTCCGGCCTGACCCCGGCCAGCGCGGCGATGGTCAGCGGCACCACGGTGGCGCCCATGCCGAGCCCGATCAGCAGCATCGGGCCGAGCACCCCGGTCAGGTACGCGCTGCCGGGGGAGACCCGCGACAGCCAGATCATCCCGGCCAGGGCCGGCAGTAGCCCGGTCACCATCAGCGCCTTCGGCGACAGCCAGCTGAGCAGCCGGGGCGCGACCCGCGACATCGCCAGCACGACGAGCGTCATCGGCAGGAACGAGACCCCGGCCTGCAGCGGGCTGAAGCCCAGGATGTCCTGCACGAACTGGGTGAGGAAGAAGAACATCCCGAACATGCCGGCGATGATCAGCAGCCGGGACACATAGGCGGCGACCCGGCCCCGGTCGGTGAACAGGCGCAGCGGGGTGATCGGCTGGCGGGCCCGGGACTCGGTCACGACGAACAGGCCGAGCAGCACCACCGCGGCGGTGAACGCGAGGACCGCCAGCGAGTCGCCCCAGCCGGCCGCGGCGGCCCTGATGAACCCGTACACCAGCGCGGTCATCCCGCCGGTCGAGGTGAGCGCGCCGGCGATGTCGAACCGGCCGGGCTGGCGCGGCGACTCGGCCAGCACCAGCGGCGCGGCCAGCGCCACCGCGATGCCGATCGGCACGTTGATGAACAGCACCCAGCGCCAGGACACCCACTGGGTGATCAGCCCGCCGAGCACCAGGCCGAGCGAGCCGCCGCCCATGGTGACCGCGGTGAAGATCCCGATCGCCCTGGTCCGCTCCCGCTGCCCGGTGAAGCTGGCGTTGATCAGGGCGAGCACCGCGGGAGAGGCGATCGCGCCGCCGGCCCCCTGGACCGCGCGGGCCGCGAGCAGCCAGCCGGACGAGGTAGCCAGCCCGCCGGCCAGCGAGGCGAGGGTGAACACGACAATGCCGGTGATGAACACCCGGCGGCGGCCGAGGATGTCGCCGGCCCGGCCGCCGAGCAGCAGCAGGCCGCCGAACGTCAGGGTGTAGGCGTTGAGCACCCAGGACAGGCCGGGCGCGGAGAAGTGCAGGCCGGTGGCGATGCTCGGCAGGGCGATGTTCACCACCGTCATGTCGAGAATGATCATTAGCTGGGCGCCGAGCACCAGTGCGAGCGCGATGCCCTTGCTGTCGCGGCGCGCGCCGCGCGGACGATGGTCGGTGACGGCCCGTGGGAGGGACAACGTCGGCATGATTTCCTTTCCTGGACAGGCGAGAACAGGACCGCTGGCCGGCTGGCTGGTGCCGGGGGCGGCCCGGATGAGCTAAGCTTTATCCGGAGGAGACCTCCGCTATGTACTATACGGAGGTACCCTCCGGTTCGCAACTGAATTAAGGTGACGGCAGATGATCTCGACTGGTGCGGCGGCTCAGCCAGGTGCCGCGCGCCCGCTGCGCGCCGACGCCCAGCGCAACTACCAGCGGCTGATCGACGCCGCGACCGCCACGTTCACCGAGCAGAGCGCGGACGACGCGTCCCTGGAGGAGATCGCGCGGCGGGCCGGGGTCGGGATCGGCACGCTGTACCGGCACTTCCCGAACCGGCAGGCGCTGCTCGAGGCGGTCTACTCCGACCAGGTGAGCCAGCTCAGGCGCCGGGCCGACGAGCTGGCCGGCGCCGATGACCCGGTCGCGGCGCTAGCGGAGTGGCTGGGCGCGGTGATCACGTTCGGCCGCACCAAGCGCAGCCTGGTCACGGCGCTGCTGGCCAACCTGGACAAGGGCTCCGAGTTGCTGTCGGCGTGCAGCACCGTGCTGCGCGAGGCGGCCGGGGTGGTGCTGCGCCGGGCCCAGCAGGCCGGCGCGGTGCGGCCCGACACCGACTGCAAGGACCTGCTCAGGCTGGTGCACGGGATCAGCATGGCGGTCGAACGCGAGCCGGCCGATAGCGGCCAGGCACAGCGGCTGCTCGCGCTCGTGCTGGACGGCCTGCGGCATCAGCCTGGTTAGACGTTCCCGGTCAGCGGTCCGACCGCGGCGCAGGCCGGCTGGAAGCCCGGGTTGTCCGGGCCCAGGGCGTTGATCATGTCCTGCAGCGCGTTGGAGTCGTACGGGATCGAGATGTGGTCGCTGGCGTCCTGCGCGCACTGCTGCTGCAGGGTGATGTCCTGCACGCTGCCCCCGGCCGGCAGGAACGCGTTGGTGTAGGGCGTGACCACCTCGTCGTCCCTGGTCTCGATCACCACGTATGTCACCCCGGCCGCGACCGGCGACTGGTTCAGGCTGGTGAGGAAGGACGAGCCCTGCAGCTGCTCGGCGCAGGCCGGGCAGGTCACCGACAGCAGCGCCGTGCTGACGCCTTCCAGGCCGATGTCGCCGATCAGGGTCTGCAGGCCGTCCAGCGTGGTACCGGAGTTGGACGGCGCGAAGCCGACCAGCGTGGCCACCCTGGCCGCGCCGCCCAGCTTGCTGATGTAGTAGCGCGGCATCATGCCGCCCTGCGACCAGCCGACCAGGTCGACCTTGCTGGCGCCGGTCACCGCGAGCACGTGATTCACCTCGCTGGCCAGCTGGTGCGCCGAGGCGGCGATGTCGCCCATCGCGTAGAACCCCGACCCGGGAATGGTCTGGCCGTAGTTGAACGCGTAGACGCAGTAGCCGTTGTTGACCAGGTCGGGCGAGATCGCCTCGAAACTGTTGTACATGCTGGCGAACGTGCCCTCGACCAGCACGACCGGATACGGGTGCGCGGCCGATGGCCGGCAGCCGGTATTGGCGCCCAGCGGCGAGGCGTTGAAGAACAGCGGGTTCGCGGAGTTCAGGAACGCGATCGTCTCGTTGCCCAGCGGCAGGTTCGCGGCCCGCGCTGGTACCGCCCCGGTGGCCAGGACGGTGGCGGTGGCTGCCAGCAGCGCGGACAGCCCGGTGAGACGAAGGCGAGGCCGGATATTCAAGGTAGGAGCCATTTCCGCGAGCTGATGTTACTGACGAGTATCAAACCGGGAGCTTTGGCTGTCAATATCCGGTTTGACGTCGGCCCAAGATGCCCTTAAGCCGGCCCGCGTAGCTTGGCGAATGGCCGGGCAGAACCCATCCGACCCACTAGCCCGGCCGGCCGGGAGCGCCAAGCCGACATATGTCGGCTTGGCGCCGACGGGCTGCCCTGGCGCCCGACCCTGACGTTAACGTAAGGGTCGGGATAGCATCAGCGTGGGCAACCGCGCCGTTCAACGACCGAGGTAGGAGTCTCCTTGCTACGACAGCCGCAGGCCGCACCCTCGACCGCGGACGGCAGGGGCAGCCGCTACAAGTGGATCGCCCTGTCGAACACCACGCTCGGCATCCTGATGGTGACGATCAACCAGTCGATCCTGCTGATCTCGCTCCCGGCCCTGCTGCGCGGCATCAACCTCAACCCGCTCGTCCCGTCCAACACCTCCTACTTCCTGTGGATCTTCATGGGGTTCATGCTGGTCACCGCCGTGCTGGTGGTCAGCCTGGGCCGGGTCGGCGACATCTACGGCCGGGTCCGCATGTACAACCTGGGCTTCGCGGTGTTCACCGTGTTCTCGATCCTGCTGTCGATCACGTTCCTGACCGGGCCGGCCGGCGCGCTGTGGATCATCATCATGCGGGTGTTCCAGGGAGTGGGCGGCGCGTTCCTGTTCGCCAACTCCAGCGCGATCCTGACCGACGCCTTCCCCGAGGACGAGCGGGGCAAGGCGATGGGGATCAACGGCATCGCGGCGGTCGGCGGGTCGTTCATGGGGCTGCTGCTCGGCGGCGTGCTGGCGCCGATCGAGTGGCGGCTGGTCTTCCTGGTGTCGGTCCCGTTCGGCGTGTTCGGCACGGCCTGGGCCTACCTGAAGCTGAAGGACAACGGGGTCCGGCTGCCGGCCAGGATCGACTGGCTGGGCAACGTCCTGTTCGCGGCCGGGCTGATCTCGCTGCTCACCGGCATCGTGTACTCGCTGCTGCCCTACGGCGGGCACCCGACCGGCTGGACCAACCCGTGGGTGCTCGGCGCGATCGGCGGCGGCATCGCGGTGCTCGTCCTGTTCGCCTGGGTGGAGACAAAGGTGCCCGCGCCGATGTTCCGGCTCAGCCTGTTCAAGATCAGGGCGTTCACGGCCGGCAACATCGCCGCGCTGCTGGGGGCGCTCGGGCGGGGCGGCATCCAGTTCATGCTGATCATCTGGCTGCAGGGCATCTGGCTGCCGCAGCACGGCTACAGCTTCGAGCGGACCCCGCTGTGGGCGGGCATCTACATGGTGCCGCTGACCATCGGGTTCCTGTTCTCCGCGCCGCTGTCGGGGATACTCTCGGACCGGTACGGGGCGCGCGCGTTCGCGACCGGCGGCCTGGCCATCTCCGGGGTCAGCTTCCTGCTGCTGGAGACGCTGCCGATCAACTTCAGCTACCCCTGGTTCGCGCTGCTGATCTTCGTGTTCTCGATCGGGATGGGCATGTTCTTCTCGCCGAACCAGGCCGGGGTGATGAACAGCCTGCCGCCCGAGCAGCGCGGGGCCGGGGCCGGCATGCTCAACACATTCCAGAACTCGGCCAGCGTGCTGTCGATGGGCCTGTTCTTCACCATCGTCACGCTCGGCCTGGCCGCGCGGCTGCCCAGCCACCTGTACAAGGGGCTGACCGCGGCCGGGGTCGGGCCGGCCGCCGCGCACACCGTCGCGAACGAGCCGCCGATCGGCAGCCTGTTCTCGGCGTTCCTCGGCTACAACCCGATCAAGGAACTGCTCGCGCCGACCGGCGCGCTGCAGCAGCTGCCCGCGAAGCAGGCCGCCTACATCACCGGCCGGTCGTTCTTCCCCAGGCTGATCGAGCAGCCGTTCGCGGCCGGCCTGCACCTGGCGTTCACCTTCGCCGCCATCGCCACCGCCATCGCGATCATCGCCTCGGCCGTGCGCGGGCGCCGCTACCTGCACCAGACCGAGCCGGTCATCGACGAGCTCGCCGACGGCGCGGCCGGGGCGGCCGGGGTGGCCGGCCTGACCGAGATCCCGCCCGCCAGGACCGGCGCGAACGGGGCCGGCCCGAACGGGACCGGCCCGAACGGGGCCGGCGACGGCATGACCAGCGCCGCCGAGGGTAATGGCGCGGGCAGGGGCAACGGCGCCGGCCCGGGCGGCGGCGCGGGCCGGGAACTCGACAAGTCACACGGGAGCAGCTGAGCGCGATGGGCACGACCCGCCTCACCAGCGCGCCGCGCCGGGAGGCCGCCGGAGCGCCCGGGCCCGGGCAGGAGGGGCAGCTGCTCGGGATCGGCGCCGCGGCCGCCCGGGCCGGGGTGTCCGAGCGGGCCCTGCGCTACTACCAGGAGCTGGGCCTGGTGGTGCCCAGCACCACGCCCGGCGGGCTGCGCCGGTACTCGCGCGAGGACATCGCCAGGGTCGGGCGCATCCGCGAGCTGCAGACGCTGCTCGCGCTCAACCTCGACGAGATCGCCATCGTGCTGCGCAACGAGGACCGGATGGCGCAGATCCGCCGGTCCTATCACGACAAGCGGACCAGCGGCGCGCAGCGGCAGCGGCTGGTCCGCGAGGGGCTCGCGCTGCAGGAGAGCCTGCGGGCCACGGTGGAGGCCAAGCGGGTCGCGCTGTCGGAGTTCCTGGCCGACCTGGACGCCAGGATCCGGCGGGCCAGGGACCTGCTGGGCTGACCCGGCCGGTCTGCCAGGATGGGCGTGTGACGGACTGGGCTGACTGGCATGCTCCCTACGACGATCCTGGCTCGTCGCTGAGCGCGCGGCTGCGGGAGGTGCAGGCGCTGCTGCGGCAGGCGCTCGACCGGGCGCCGGCCGGCCCGGTGCGGCTGGTCAGCCTGTGCGCCGGGCAGGGCAGGGACGTGATCGGGGTGCTGGCCGGGCACCCGCGCAGGGACGAGGTCAGCGCGGTGCTGGTCGAGTACGACCCGCGTAACGCCCAGACGGCGCGGGAGCGTGCCGCGCAGGCGGGACTGGCCCGGCTCGAGGTCCGGCAGGCGGACGCGGCCAGGGCGGAGAGCTTCGCCGACGCGCTGCCCGCCGACGTGCTGCTGCTGTGCGGCATCTTCGGCAACATCAGCGACCGCGACATCGAGCAGACGATCGCGGCCGCGCCCGGCCTGTGCGCGGCGGGGGCGACCGTGCTGTGGACCCGGCACCGGCGGCCGCCGGACCTGACCTCGTCGATCAGGCGGTGGTTCCGGGCGGCCGGCTTCGAGGAGCTGGCCTACCGGCCGATCGACGGCAGCAGCTTGACGGCCGGGGCCGCCCGGCTGCCCGCCGCCGGGCCGGTGCGGCTGCCCGGTCAGCCGCTGTTCGCGTTCGGGCCGGGCTGAGCTGACCCGGCGGCCGCCGCCTCGACCAGGCTGGTCAGGTCCGCGAGGTCGGCCTCGAACTCGGCGTCCCAGTCCACCGGCAGCTCCAGGTAGCTGGCCAGCCGCTGGTGGCCCGGCAGTTCGTGCCCTGGCCAGTCGCCGCGCTGAGCGCGCGGCTGCGGGGCGGCCCCGAACCGGCCGCCCGCCTCGGACGCGGCGAAGCCCAGGATGGTGGTGCTGACCAGCCGTTCCAGCCGGGGCACCTGGGCGGCGGGCACCCCGGCCTCCAGCAGGGCCAGGTAGATCTGGTCGACCAGGCCCGCCGCGTCCGGGGTGACCGCGGGCCGGGAGAACAGCAGCGCCGCCGCCCACGGGTGGCGGCGGGCCAGGTCCCTGGCCGCGTGCGCGAGGGCGCGCAGCCGCTGCCGCCAGCCAGGCCCGGCCGCCGCGTCCGGCGGCGCCAGCCCGGACAGCAGCCTGCCGACCATGCCGTCGAGCAGCGCCGTCTTGCTGCCGACGTGCGGGTACAGCGCCATCGGCGTCACCCCGGTCCGGCCGGCCACGGCCCGCATCGACACCGCGTCCAGGCCGCGCTCGTCGGCGAGTGCCAGCGCCGCGTCCAGGATCTCTTCCCTTCGTCCCGACATGCGTATACAGTGTAGATCTATACAGCGTAGATCACCAGATCGCGGGCGGCGGAAGGGCGGCGGCAATGCTGGTAGCAGAGGGGCTGGTCAAGCGGTACGGGCCGCGGGCCGCGCTGGACGGGTTCAGCCTGCGGGTCGGTCCGGGCGAGATCGCCGGCCTGGTCGGGCACAACGGCGCGGGCAAGACCACGTTCGTCGAGATCGTCTCCGGGCTGATCCGCCCGGACGCGGGGCCGGTCAGCGTCGGCGGCATCGACGTGACACGCAGCCCGCGGGCGGCAGGCCGGCTGCTCGGCGTCTCGCCGCAGGAGCAGGGGCTGTACGTCAGCGCCACGGTGGCCGACAACCTGCGGCTGTTCGCCGCGCTGGCCGGGCTGCGCCGCCGCGCGCTGCGCCAGGCGGTCGACCAGGTCGCGGCCGAGCTGCAGCTCACCGACGTCCTCGGCCAGCGCGCCGGGCTGCTGTCGGGCGGTCAGCGGCGGCGGGCGCAGGCCGCGACCGCGCTGGTCGGCGGCGCGCCGCTGCTGCTGCTCGACGAGCCGACCGCGGGCGCTGACCCGCAGACCAGGGCCGCGCTGCTGGCGGCGGTCAGGTCCAGGGCCGCGGCCGGGGCCGCCGTGCTCTACACCACGCACTACCTGCCCGAGCTGGCCGACCTCGGCGCCACGCTCGCGGTCGCGCGGGCGGGCCGGGTCATCGCCCGCGGCGCCCAGGATGTCCTGCTCCGCGGGCTGCCTGGCGAGCTGCGGCTGCGGCTGGCCGGGCCGGCCGGCCCCGGCGCACTGCCCGCCGCGCTGGGCGCGCGGGCCCGGTGCAGCGCGGGCGAGCTGGTGATCGCCAGCGCCGACCCGCCCGCGGACCTGGCCGCGGTGCTGGCCGCCGGGTGCGCGCCGGTCTCGGTGGACGTCCGCCGCCCCGGCCTGGATGACCTTTACCGCGCGCTCGCCGAGGAGGTGCCCGATGCCGCCTGACGCCGTCCTGCGCACCGGCGCGCTGATCCGGCTCAACACGATCCTGCTGCTGCGCGAGCCAGGTCCGCTGGCCAGCCGGCTGGTCCTGCCGGTGGCGTTCCTGACCCTGCTGCACCCGCTGTACCAGGCGGCGCAGGGCGACGGGCCCGGCGGCGCGCAGGCCGTGATCGCCACGCTGGTCACGTTCTCGCTGCTGGCGCTCAGCATCGCGGGCGGCTCGATCCTGACCGAGCGGGTCTGGCACACCTGGGAGCGGGTCAGGGCGACCGCGGCCGGCCCGGCCGGGCTGCTGACCGGCAAGGCGGCGCCGGTGCTGGTGACGCTGCTGGCCCAGCAGGCCATCGTCATCGGGTACGGGGCCGGGGTGCTGGGCGTCGCGGTCGCCAGCCTGCCGCTGGTCGCGCTGGCCGTGCTGGCCTGGACGCTGACCCTGCTGGCGATGGGGACCGCGCTCGGGGTGCTGGCCCGCAGTTTCGGCGAGCTCTCGGCCGCCTACGACGTCGGCGGGATGATCTTGTCCAGCCTGGGCGGCGCGCTGGTGCCGCTGGCCGCGATGCCGCACTGGGTCGGGCTGGTCGCGCCCGGCTCACCGGGCTACTGGGCGGTGTCGGCGCTGTCGGCCGCGCTGCGCGGCGACGCCGCGGGCACCGGCCGGGCCTGCCTGCTGCTCCTGCCCTTCGCGGCGGGCTTCGCCCTGCTGGCCGTGGCCAGGCTGCGCCGGGGCTGGACCCGGTCGGGGAGGATATGAATCGGAATATTGAGTTGGCGGCGGGTGCCCGGGCGCTAGCTGGGTAGGGAAGCGGGAACAATAGGGGCTGCCCGCTATGTCGGCTTCGGAGGGTGACTTGTCGCACTCACATGCTGAGCAGGAGGAGGGCGGCGGGCCCGGCGCTGCCCGCCCGGCCGTCAGCAAAGATCAAGAGCGCGGTCAGCATGGTTTCAGTTTTCTCTCAGGTGAGCGGCCAACTATCGAAGGAGAGCAAACGGGCGACAGCTACGAGGGAGCCGATCAGATGAGCGCGATCTACGACCCGCCGCGACCGGCGGTGCCGCAGCAGCCTGGGCCGGGGCAGCAGGTTCCAGGGCAGCCGGGGCCGTATCCGCAGTGGCCAGGGTACGGCGGGCCGGGCGGGCCCGGCGGCTACGGCGGCGGCCCGGGCGGGCCAGGCGGCGGGCCGGTCCGCAGGTTCCGCAGCCGCCTGCTGGTGGCCGCGGCCGCCTTCGCGCTCGGCGCGGTCACCGTCCTCGGCCTGCAGGCCGGGCACGCGGGCACCGGCGCCAGCACCTCCCAGATCGCCGCGAAGGTGTCCCCCGGCCTGGTGGACGTGGTGTCGACACTCGGGTTCCAGCAGGCGCGGGCGGCCGGCACCGGGATGGTGCTGACCTCATCGGGTGAGGTGCTGACCAACAACCACGTCATCGAGGGCGCGACCTCGATCAGCGTCACCGACATCGGGAACGGCCGCACCTACCCGGCCAGGGTGGCCGGGTATGACCAGAGCCACGACATCGCGGTGCTCCGGCTGCAGGGCGCGTCCGGGCTCAAGACCGTGGACCTGGGCAACTCGGACGAGGCGGCGGTCGGGCAGCGGGTGGTCGCGCTGGGCAACGCCGGCGGCAAGGGCGGCGCTCCGTCGGTCGCCGAGGGCCACATCGTCGGCCTCAACGCCGCGATCACCGCGCACGAGGAGTCGACCGGCACCTCCGAGCAGCTGACCGGGCTGATCCACCACGACGCCGACATCCAGCCGGGTGACTCAGGCGGCCCGCTGGTCAACAACGACGGGGAAGTGATCGGCGTGGACACCGCGGCGTCGGCCTCGTCCGGGTTCAGCCTCGGCAACGGCCAGCAGCAGAGCCAGACCCAGGCGTTCGCGGTCCCGGTCAACGAGGCGTTGTCCATCGCCCGCCAGATCGGAGCCGGGCAGGCCTCGGCCACTGTGCACATCGGCGCCACCGGGTTCATCGGCGTGAACATCGCCTCCGCGGACAACGCCGCGGCCAGCGGCGTGCAGCCGGGCTCGGGCGCCCTGATCACCCAGACCCTGCCCGGGTCGCCGGCCCAGGACGCCGGGCTGGCGCCGGGGGACGTGATCGTCTCGGCCGGCGGCCGTTCGGTCACCTCGCCGGAGACGCTCCAGGCGGCGCTGCGCCAGCACCACCCGGGTGACACCGTGAACATCGGCTGGACCGACCCGGACGGGCAGCACCAGTCGGCCAGCGTCCAGCTGGCGACCGGCCCGGCGGGCTGAGGCAACCCGGCCAGGAGGCCGGCCCGGACGGGGCGCGCCGCAGAGCGCGCGCGGGGCAGGACCGGGCCAGCCAGGCGGCCGGGCGAAACTGGCGGCCGTTCCCCGCAGGGGAGCGGCCGCCAGCGGGTGCCCGGGAGCCGGCCCGTCTGCTTTGCTAGGGGCGGGCCGGAAGCCGGCGGCGGCGCAGGAGGTGGGCGGCGGGTGAAGACCGCGTTCGTGTTCGGCGGCGGAGGCGTGCTCGGGGCGCACGAGGTCGGCATGCTGCGGGCGCTGTCGGAGGCCGGGATCAGGCCGGACGTGGTCGTCGGCACCTCGGTCGGCGCCATCAACGGCGCGTTCGTCGCGGCCGACCCGGACGGGGCCGCGGCCCGGCTGACGCAGCTGTGGCAGGGCGAGTCGCTGCGGCTGGCGTTCAGCGAGAACCTGCTCGGCCGGGCGGCCAGGCTGGTCAGCTCCGGCACCCACCTGCACTCGATCGAGCCGCTGCGCCGGCTGCTGGCCGAAACGCTGCCCGGGGAGGACTTCGCCGACCTGCGGCTGCCCTTCCAGTGCGTGGCCGCCAGCATCGAGCGGGCCAGCGCGCGGTGGTTCAGCAGCGGGCCGGTGGTGCCCGCGGTGCTGGCGTCCTGCGCGGTACCCGGGCTGCTGCCGGCCGTGGAAGCCGACGGCGAGCACTATTTCGACGGCGGGCTGGTCGATTCCATCCCGGTCGGCCGGGCCATCAGGCTCGGCGCGCGGGTCGTCTACGTCCTGCACGTGGGCCGGATCGAACGGCCGCTGACCGTGCCGCGCCGCCCCTGGGAGGTCGGCCTGGTCGCGTTCGAGATCGCCCGGCGGCACCGGTTCCACGAGGAGATGCTGGCGCTGCCCGAGGACGTGCGGGTACACGTGCTGCCGGCCGGCGCGGACCGGCGGCCGCCTGATCTATCCCAGCTGCGCTACCGGGACCGGGCTAAGGTCGGCGTGAGCATTGAGCGCGCCTACCAGGCATCCGCGAACTATCTCGCCCAGGCGGCCGCGCCCTAGCGCGGTTACCGGACCGAAGGAGGCGGCGATGTTACCGCCCAGGCTGGTCCGCCGGCTCGTGCTGGCACCGCTGGCGATCGTGACCGCGGTCGCCACCGCCGTGCTGTTCCCGCTGCTCGCGCTGGTCTCGCTCGTCTTCGGGCTGGCCGGGCGGTCCAGGCCCGGCCGGATGCGCGGGCTGCGGCTGCTGTGCTTCGCGCTGATCTGGCTGGCCGCCGAGAGCGCCGCGCTGTTCGCCTGCCTTGGCCTGTGGCTGGCCAGCGGGTTCGGCGGCAGGCTGGCCGCCGAGCCCTACCAGGCCCGGCACTACGCGGTCATGCGCCGCTTCCTTGACTCGCTGTTCCGCGCCGCGACCAGGACGTTCGGGCTGCGGATCGAGGTCGAGGAGCCGGAGCTGACCGCGCAGGAACGGCTGGCAAGGCTGGCCGGGCCGGTGATCGTGCTCAGCCGGCACGCCGGGCCCGGAGACTCGCTGCTGCTGGTACACCAGCTGCTCAGCGTGTACGCGCGGCGGCCCCGGGTGGTGATGAAGGCGGCCCTGCAGATCGACCCCAGCGTGGACGTGGTCGCCAACCGCACCCCGAACGTGTTCATCCAGGGCCGCCGGACCGGCGAGAACCTGTTCGTCGAGCAGATCGAGCGGCTGGCCGCCGGACTCGACCAGGCAGGCGCGCTGGTGATCTTCCCCGAGGGCGGCAACTGGACGCCGGGCCGGTGGCAGCGCGCCATCCAGCGGCTGGAGCGCAAGGGCAGGCGCGACCTGGCCGCCCGGGCCCGGCAGATGCCCAACCTGCTGCCGCCGCGGGCCGGGGGCGCGTTCGCCGCCATCGCGGCCTGCCCGGAAGCTGACGTGATCTTCGTGGCGCACGCCGGGCTGGACCGGCTGGTCAGCGTCAGCGACATCTGGCACAGCCTGCCGATGGACCAGGTCATCCGGGCCCGGTGGTGGCGGGTGGCGGCCGCCGAGGTGCCGCGCACCGCCGACCACGAGACGCAGTTGCGGTGGCTGTATGACTGGTGGGTGCTGATCGACGGGTGGATCTCCGCCAACCGCCCGGCCGGCGCTGCGGGGGTGCGCGGGCACCTAGGATGACGGGGTGCTGCGGGGATGGCGGAGGGCAGGTCACGGGCGGGCGGGCGCGGGCCGGCGCGGGCCCGGGCCCGCGCCGCTGCTGCCCGCGGCGCTGCGCGGGCCGGCCATCGCGCTGCTGGCGGCGTGCGCCGCGACGGTGCTGCTGCTCGGCGCGTGGGTGTGGCACCAGACGCAGGCCGGCTGGCTGGATTCGGCCGCGGACGCGCGGCTGAAGTCAGCGCTGCCGGGCTACCGCGCGGTGCTGCGCCCGCTGGCTGACATCGGCAACCCGGTGCTGGCCACGGTGATCACCGTGGTGCTGGCCGGCTTGTGCCTCGCGGCCCGCCGGTGGCGCGGCGCGGTGCTGGTCGCGGTGGCGGTGCCGGCCGCGGTCACGCTGACCGAGGTGGTGCTCAAGCCGGTCATCGACCGCCGGCTCTCCGGGCACCTGGAATTCCCCAGCGGGCACACCACCGGTGCGTTCGCGCTGGCCACCTGCTGCGCGGTGCTGCTGGCCCGGCCGGCCAGGGCGCGGATCCCGGCCGCGGTGCGGGCGGTGGCGGCGGCGGCCGGGTACTGCGTGGCCGCGCTGGTCGCGGTCGCGGTGGTGGTGCTGGGGTTCCACTACTTCACCGACACCATCGGCGGGGCGGCGACCGGCACGGGCACGGTGCTGGCCACCGCGCTGATCCTGGACCGGTTCGCGCGGTATCGTCGGCTTCGCCTGTCCCGCCGAGCCTACGGAGGCGCCGCTGATGTCCCTGCAGGTGAAACGGCTGCACCTGGCGCGGCTACGGGGGCCTGACGGCCGCGGCGAGTGGCCGGTGCACGGGTTCGTGGTCACCCATCCGGGCGGCGCCGTCCTGGTCGACACCGGTGCCGGCGGCCCGGACGAGGTGCTCGCCGACTGGCGGGTGGTGAACCGCTCGGTCGCCGACGCGCTCGCCGAGATCGACATGACCCCCGGCGACATCGGCCTGGTGATCAACACCCACCTGCACTTCGACCACTGCGGGCAGAACGCGGTCTTCCGGCACGCCGCCTGTCACGTGCAGCGCACCGAGCTGAGCCGGGCCGAGCGCGAGTCGCCCGAGCTGTGCCAGTGGTTCGACTTCATGAACGCCAGGTTCGAGTTGCTCGACGGCGACACCCAGGTGCTGCCTGGCCTGTCGGTGATCGCCACCCCCGGGCACACCTCCGGGCATCAGTCCGTGCTGGTCGAGGGGGCCGGCGGCGGCGCCGACCTGCTGATCGGCGACGCCGCGTACACGCCGCGCCAGCTGGCGGGCCCGCCGGCCGCCGAGCTGCCGCCCGGCCAGGCCAGCGACCCGGACGCCTGGCGGCAGTCGGTCGGCCGGATCCGGTCGGTGCCGGGCGCGCGGGTGCACTTCTGCCATCACACCGCCGTCGTGCACACCTGACCCGGCCCGCGGTCAGCGGGCCAGGATGACGGCGAAGTCGGCCGCGGCCCGGTCCAGCCGGCCCAGGATGCGCGCCTTGACCGGCGGGCTGAGCGGGGTGTCCGGCCGGGCGACGAGCCCGGCCAGCACCGGCACCAGCGGAGCGTACTTGCGGGCGAGCCGGGCCGCCGCCGGGCCGGCCAGGCGGGTCAGGCCGCCGCCGTTGTCGATGAAATCCGCTGCCTTGATCACCCGGGCCCACGGATGGCGGTCCAGGCTGGCGGCGACGTGCTCGCGGTACTGCTCGCCGGGATCCCGGCCTGGCTGGTAGGGCGGGTTGGTGACCGCGCCGACCAGGCCGGCCACCCGGCCGCCGAACCGGCCGCCGATCGCGGCCAGCGCGGCCTGCTGGCCGCCGCCGGGCGAGAGCTCGGCGGCGTGGTCCTCGACCGCGTCGTGCAGCAGCGCCGCGCAGATCACCTCGGCGTCGCTGACCTGGAAGTGGCTGGCGACCCTGATCGCCACCCTGAGCAGGTGACTGAGGTAGGGCTCGCCGGGCCGGGAGTCGGCGGCGTGCAGCCGGGCGGCCAGGTCAAGCGCCTGGCCCAGCCGCTGCCGGGCGGGCCCGGGCTGGCCCGCGATCTCGATCGCGAACCGGCCGCGCAGCCCCGCCTCGCCCCAGCGGGCGGTGATCTCATCCAGCGGCGCGGCCGCGAGCTGCGGCGCGGCCGGCTGCCCGGGCTCGCCGTCCATGCTCCACAAGTACCAGATCCGCGGCCGAACCTGGTGATACCGGCTGCCGGCCGTCGTTATCACCTCTGCCGGGTGAGTACAAATCGGGCCGGACCGGCTATGGTGAGGTCACTGGATGGCCTGATCATCGGGGAGCTGGGTGCGGATGGGCCAGTCACAGTCGGAACAGCTGGCCGGGAGCGGCCGGGCGGGCACGAGCGCCCGGCAGATCAGGGTGTTCCTGCTCGATGATCACGAGATCGTCCGGCGGGGCGTGACCGAGCTGCTGGAAGGCGAGCCCGATATCACCGTCGTGGGCGAGGCGGGTACCGCCGCGTCGGCGCTGGCGCGGATTCCGGCGCTGCGGCCGGATGTGGCGGTGCTCGACGTCCGGCTGCCCGACGGCGACGGCGTCAGCGTCTGCCGCGACATCCGGTCCAGGATGCCGTCCGTCGGCTGCCTGATGCTGACCTCGTTCGGCGACGACGACGCGCTGTTCGACGCGATCATGGCCGGCGCCGCCGGGTACGTGCTCAAGCAGATCCGCGGCACGGACCTGGTCGGCGCGGTGCGGACCATCGCGGCCGGGGAGTCGATGCTGGACCCGGAGGCGGCCAGCCGGGTGATGCGCCGGATGCGCGACCAGGCGGCCCGGGCCGACCCGCTGGCCGCGCTCACCGACCAGGAACGGCGGATCCTGGAACTGATCGGCGAGGGGCTGACCAACCGGCAGATCGGCGAGCGGATGTACCTGGCCGAGAAGACGGTCAAGAACTATGTGTCGGCGCTGTTCGCCAAGCTGGGGATGGAGCGCAGGACCCAGGCCGCGGCGTACGCCGCGCGGATCTTCGCCGAGGACGTCCAGGGCGAGCGGGGCAGGGACTGACCGGGCGCGCCGCGGCTAGCTGGCGCGCGTCAGCGGCACCTGCCACTCCAGCTGGGTGCCGCCGCCGGCGGCCGGGCCGACCCGCATCGTGCCGGTCAGCTTGGCGGCGCGTTCCTCCAGGTTGGCCAGCCCGCTGCGGTGCGGGGCCGAGCGCAGGCCCGAGCCGTTGTCGGTGACGACCAGGGACAGCGCCCGGCCGGCCTCGATGCTCACCTCGACCCGGCTGGCGTTCGCGTGCCTGACCGCGTTGGACAGCGCCTCCCGCAGCGCGCTCAGCAGGTGCTCGCCCACCTCGGCCGGGACCTCGTCCAGAGCGCCGGCCAGCCGCAGCGACGGCGCGAAGCCGAGCGGGCTGGTCATCTCGTCCACCACGTCCAGGACCTGGCTGCGCAGCCGGGGCCGGTCCGAGGGGCCGCGCGAGTGCAGCGCGAAGATCGCCGACCGGATCTGCTTGATGGTGTCGTCCAGTGCCTCGACCGCCTTGCCGACCCGGTCAGCCACCTCGGAGTCGGGCAGCAGCGCCGCGGTGCCCTCCAGCGACATGCCGGTGGCGTACAGCCGCTGGATCACCAGGTCGTGCAAGTCACGGGCGATCCGGTCGCGGTCCTCGTACACCGCGAAGCGCTCGTTGTCCCTGCGGTGCTCGGCCAGCTCGAGGGCGATCCCGGCCTGCGCGGCGAACGTGGTGACCATCTCGACGGCGGCGGGTGCGAGCGGCATCCGGCCCCGCTGTCGTCCCGCGGCCAGCACGCCGCGGACGTTGCCCGGCACGCCCAGCGGGACCAGCACCGTGGGCCCGAGCGGCATGTGCTGGCGGCCCGCCTCGGAGACCCGCGGGTCGCTGGCGAAATCCTGCAGGATCTTCGGCTCGCCGGTGCCCATGACCGTCCCGGCCAGCGAGGTGGCGGCCGGCGCCACCAGGCCGACCGCCTCGCTGGCGCCATAGCCGCTGGCGTGCTCGACCACCAGGTACCTGCGGCTGCTCTCGGGCAGGGCGAGGGTCACCAGGTCCGCGCCCGATATGTCCAGCGCCTGCTGGGTGATCAGGTTCAGTACCTGCGCGGTGGACGCGCCCGACAGCAGCCGCTGGGTCACCTCGGCGCCCGCCTGCAGCCAGCCCTGCTGCTTGCGGGCCTCCTCATACAGCCGGGCGTTCTCGATCGCCACGCCCGCCGCGGCCGCGAGCGCGACCAGCAGCGCCTCGTCCTCCTCGTCGAACTGCCCGCCGCCCTGCTTCTCGGTCAGGTACAGGTTCCCGTAGACCTCGCCCCTGATCCGGACCGGCACGCCGAGGAACGAGTGCATCGGCGGGTGCCCGTCGGGGAAGCCGTAGGACCGCGGGTGCTCGCCGATCTCGGGCAGCCGCAGGGTCCGCGGGTTGGTGATCAGCTCGCCGAGCAGGCCCTGGCCCTCGGGCCAGTGATCGATCCGGTCGATCTCGGCCTCGTTCACGCCGATCGGGACGAACTCGGCCAGCCGGCCGCCCTCGCCGATGATGCCCAGCGCCCCGTAGCGCGCGTTGACCAGCGTGACCGCGGCTTCGACGATCTGCCGGAGCACGATCTCCAGCTCAAGGTTGCCCCCGACCGCCATGACGGCCTCAAGCAGCGCATGGGTGCGGTCACGGGTGGCCAGCACCGCCTGCAGCCGAAGCTGCAGCTCGGCGAGCAGTTCGTCGAGCCGCATGTGCGGTAGTACCGGGCGGGCGTCAAAAGACTCCACCGGACTCCTCCGCGATTCCCTCGTGCAATTCCCCGAATCGTAGGTTAGCCACAGCTGGCAAGCTGCTGGCCGGCGACTGCGGCGGCCGAGCGTAGCCTGATCGCATGCGAGCGTGGGTGGTGCATGACCCCGGGCCCGTGGCTGGCCGGCCGCTGCGGCTGACCGAGCGGAGCCCGGGCCAGCCTGGCCAGGGTCAGCTGCTCGTCAGGGTGGTGTGCTGCGGTGTCTGCCGCACCGACCTGCACCTCGCCGAGGGCGATCTCCAGCCTAAAGCACCCGATGTCGTCCCAGGTCATGAAGTCGTCGGCGAAGTGGCTGGGACTGGTCCCGATGTGCACAGGTTTTCCCGGGGTGACCGGGTCGGCGTGGCCTGGCTGGCCGGGACCGACGGCTCGTGCCGGTACTGCCGCCGGGGACAGGAAAACCTGTGCCCCCGGTCGGTCTACACCGGCTGGGACATCGACGGCGGCTACGCGGAGTACCTGATCGCCGCCGACGCCTACGTGCACCCGCTGCCGTCCGGATTCAGCGACGCCGAGCTGGCCCCGCTGCTGTGCGCCGGGATCATCGGGTACCGGGCGCTGCTGCGGGCCGAGCTGCCGCCCGGCGGCACCCTGGGCATCTGGGGATTCGGCGGCTCGGCGCACCTGACCGCGCAGATCGCGATGGCCCAGGGCGCGGCCGTGCACGTGTTCACCCGCGCCCCGGCGGCCCGCGAGCTTGCCCGTGACCTCGGCGCGGCGTCGGCGCAGGACTCGTTCGACCCGGCGCCGCAGCCGCTGGACTCGGCGATCATCTTCGCGCCGGCCGGCGCCGTGGTGCCGGCCGCGCTGGCCGCGCTCGACCGCGGCGGGACGGCCGCGATCGCCGGCATCCACCTGTCGGACATCCCGGCGCTGAACTACGCGGCCAGCCTGTTCCAGGAGCGCACCCTGCGCAGCGTCACCGCGAACACCCGCGGCGACGCCGAGGAATTCCTCCGGCTCGCCGAGCGGCTGCGGATCAGGGTCACCGTCAGCCCGTACCCGTTCGACAAGGCCGATCAGGCGCTCGCCGACCTCGCCGCCGACCGGGTGCGCGGCGCGGCCGTCCTGTCATTGTGACCAAATACCGGCATTATGCGGGGAATTCCGGATGCCGAAGGTCCCGGAGCCGGCGGCCCTTGGTCCCTGGGCGGGCCCGCGGCCGGTGTTGTGTGATCAAGCTGGCGGGGAGGATCGGTAGGGCATGGGGTCACGGGCCGCCAGGCCGGGGCCCATGCGGTCGGGGCCAGCGAGAGCTGGAAAGGTCCTCTCCGCCACCAGCAACCCCTGGCCGGAGGCCGGCCGGGGTGAGCGAGCCGGCCGGGGGACAGCCCGGGAGTGGTCCCGCGGGCACGGCCCGCCGGGGACGATTCCCGCCGGGGAACGGGCCCGCGGGCGCCTGGCGGGGGCGCGGCCGCGAGCGCGGCGAACGCAAAACGCAGTGGTAAGCGGGCGGCGCAGCGGGCAGGTACACCGCTACAGGCGCGCACCGGGGCAGCGCGCCGCGCCCGGGGCCGGCGGGGGCCGGGAATCACTGGCGGCCGGGGAAAGGGGGCCAGATTCATGCAGAACGAGAACCTGCGCGGTCCAGGAGACCTGGGCAGGCGGGTCGCGGCGCGGCGCAAGGAACTCGGGCTGACCCGGGCCGAGCTCGCGGCCAGGTCGGGCATGGCGGTGAGTTACCTGGCTTACCTTGAGCAGCATGCGGCGAATGTCAGCTATGACGCCCTGATCCGGCTCGCCGACGCGCTCGGGACCACCCCGGACGCGCTGCTCGGCTGCCACGGCGGGCAGGACCCTGGCACGGCCAGCGTGCCGCGGCAGGGCACCGCCCGCCCGGTCAGCGCGCCGAAGTTAGCGCCTGGCCTGGCCGCCTGACGAGGGTCACGGCCAGCGCCCCGGGTTCAGGACCAGCCAGCCCGGGCTCAGGGTCTGGCCGGCCCGGTCAGGGCTGGGGCAGCCGGGAATCGGGGCGGGGCTGGCGCCAGATCGGCGCCCGCCCGGCCGGCTGGGTGGGCCGGGGCCGCGGCTCGGCCGGCCGGACCGGCAGGGTCTGCGGCTCGTCCGCGGTCAGCGTGACCGGCGACCCGTGATGCATGATGTGCAGCGGCCCGCCGCCGGACACGGTGTAAGTGGCCGCCCCCGCGGTGATCTCGACCCGCAGGGCCAGGCCGCGCAGGCCGATGGTGAACGCCAGCCGGTTCAGCGCGGGCGGGAGCCGGGGCGCGAACGTGTGCATGCCCTCCTGCCTGCGCATCCCGCCGAACCCGGCGACGACCGCGATCCACGAGCCGGCCAGCGCGGCCATGTGCAGCCCGTCCCTGACGTTGTCCTGGAAGTCAGTCAGGTCGATGAGCGCGGTCTCGGCCAGGTAGTCGTAGGCCAGGTCCAGGTGGCCGACCTCGGCCGCCATCACCGCCTGGGTGCTCGCCGACAGCGACGAATCCCGGACCGTGAGCTTCTCGTAGTAGTCGAAGTTGCGCGCCTTCTGCTCGGCGGTGAACGCCTCCGGCCGCATCATCATGGCCAGCACCAGGTCCGCCTGCTTGATCACCTGCTTGCGGTACAGCTCGAAATACGGGAAGAACGCCTGCAGCGGGTACTGGTCCGGGCTGGTCCTGGCGAAGTCCCAGACCTGGTGGCTGGTGAAGTCCTCGGCCTGCTGGTGAATGCCGAGCTTCTCGTCGTAGGGGACGCACATGGCGTCCGCCGCCGCCCGCCAGGCCCGGATTTCCTTGCCGGTCACCGACAGTTCCCTGGCCCGCTCCCCGAACTCCTCCGCCGCCCGGGCCGCGGCCTGCAGGTTCTGCTGGGCCATCAGGTTGGTGTAGACGTTGTTGTCGACCAGGGCGCTGTACTCGTCCGGGCCGGTGATCCCGTCGATCCGGAAGCGCCCGCGATCGTCGAAGTGACCCAGGGACAGCCACAGCCGCGCGGTCTGCACCAGCAGCTCGATCCCGATCCCGGCGGCGAAGTCCTGGTCGCCGGTGACGTCGGCGTAGCGGATCACCGCGTCCGCGATGTCGGCATTGATGTGGAACGCGGCGGTGCCGGCCGGCCAGTACGCCGAGCACTCCTTCCCGTTGATGGTGCGCCACGGGAAGGCGGCCCCGCGCAGGCCCAGCTGGCGGGCCCGGCGCATCGCCTTGCGGAGCGTCGCGTGCCGCCAGGTCAGCGCGCCGCTGACCGCCTCGGGCACGGTGTAGGTCAGCACCGGCAGCACGAACGTCTCGGTGTCCCAGAACGAGTGCCCGTCGTAGCCGGGCCCGGTGAGGCCCTTGGCCGCGATCGCCCGGCCCTCGGACCTGGCCCCGGATTGCAGCACGTGATAGAGCCCGAACCGGACCGCCTGCTGCAGCTCAAGATCGCCGTCCAGCTCGACGTCGGCGCGCCGCCAGAAATCGTCCAGGTAGCCGCGCTGATCGGCGATCAGCCCGTCCCAGCCGGCCTGGACGGCCGCGGTCAGCGCGCCGTCCACCTGGTCGCGCATCGCGGGCCTGGACCTGGTCCCTGACCAGCCCAGCGCCACGAACTTCACCAGCCGCAGCCGCTGGCCCGGCCTGAGCCTGGCGGCGACGGTGAGCCGGGCCAGGTCCGGCCAGCTCTCGGAGTACTGGCGGGTCTGCGCCTCGCAGTCCACCAGGTGGTCCATGGCCGCGGCCAGCCGCAGCTTGCTGTTGCGGGTGCTGTGCACCAGCAGCGACCTGACCCCGTCGGCGGCGTCCTCCTCGTGCTCCAGCGGCGACTGCAGCACCGCTGACACCCGCGGGTCGCGCCGGGCCAGCGGCAGCTGCTCGTTCGCCACCAGCTCGGACTGCACCACGATCCGGGTGGGGCCATCCAGCGGCTCGACGTCGTAGCAGATCGCGGCGATGGCCCGCTGGGTGAACGAGACCAGCCGGACCGAGCTGATCGCGACCCCGCGGCCGGCCGGGGAGATCCACTCGAGCTCCCGGCGCAGCACCCCGGCCTGGAAATCGAGCACCCGCTCGTGCGAGCGCAGGTGCCCGTACCGCACGTCGAACGGCTCGTCGTCGACCAGCAGCCGGATCAGCTTGCCGTTGGTGATGTTGATAACGGTCTGACCCGATTCGGGAAAGCCGTAGCCGGCTTCGCCGTAGGGCAGCGGCCGCCGCTCGTAGAAGCCGTTCAGGTAGGAGCCGGGCAGGCCGTGCGGCTCGCCCTCCTCCAGGTTCCCGCGCCACCCGATGTGCCCGTTGCACAGCGCGAACAGGGATTCCGTCTGGGCCAGCAGGCCGAGGTCGAGCCTGCTTTCCCGCAGGCACCACGGCTCGACTGGGAATCCGGGCCGTTCGATCATGGGCCGTCCAGCAGTTCATCGAGGTCCGTCACGACGGTGTCGGCTCCTTCCGCGCGCAGTACATCAGCCTGGCCTATCCGGTCTATGCCCACCACATAACCGAATTTCCCCGCCTTCCCGGCGGCCACGCCGGCTTGTGCGTCCTCGAACACGGCGGCGGCGCCGGGGGCGGCGCCCAGCGCGCTGGCCGCGAACAGGTAGGTGTCGGGGGCCGGCTTGCCCCGCAACTGCTCCCGCTGCGCCGCCTGCGCGTCCACGATGACCTCGAAGTCGCCGTCCAGCCCGGCCGCGGCGAGCACGGCGCGGCAGTTCGCGCTGGATGAGACCACCGCGCGGTGCAGCCCGGCCGCCGCCGCCGCCCGCAGGTAGCGAACTGAGCCAGGGTAGGCGATCACGCCGTCGGCGGCGATCCGGCGCCGCAGGAGGGCGTTCTTCCTGTTGCCCAGGCCGTGGACCGTCTCGGTGCCCGGGCTCTGGTCCGGGCTGTCGTCCGGGCCGCCTTCGGGCAGGGTAATGGCGCGGGAGGCCAGGAACGAGCGGACCCCGGCTACCCTGGGCCTGCCGTCCAGGTATCTGCCATAATCGGTGACTAGATCAAAGGGTGTGAAGCGCTGGTCGGTCCGGGTAGCGCGTTGTCGCAGGTAGGAATCGAACATTTCCTGCCAGGCCGCGGCGTGTACCACGTCGGTCTTGGTGAGAACTCCGTCGAGATCAAATAGGCAAGCGCGTATCGTGTCAGGCATTCCGATCACCAGGCCAGCCTAGGAGCCCGCCGGGCCCGGGCAGGCCCTTCGGGACGATCGCCGGATGCGGGTCCAGGCCCGGGCCGGCGAAAGCGGGATCGGCCAGCCGGCCGGCTGGCCGCAGGGGACAGGGCAGACAGGCCGGAACAGCGGCCACGCCCCCGGGGGGCCAGCATGCTGGACGCGGGCAAGCGGGACTCAGCCGCACCGGGTACAGACACGCCATTGTGGGGCGCCCGGGCGCCGGGTTATCCGTTCCGCGGACCCGGGTGGACGGCCAGGGTGGTGCCGTTCGCCATCGTCGCGGTGCTCGCGGAGGCCAGTCTCGCGCTCCCGCCAGGGTCTGGCTCGATGCCCGCCGCCACCGTCAGCGTGGTGCTGTTCGCGGCCACGGCCGCGGCGTTCGCGCTGCCGTGGGCCAGGCTGCCCGAGTGGGCCGGCGTGCTGCTGCCGCTGTGCTACACCTGCTCGGTGCTCGCGCTGGTCATCGCGGCCGGCAATGACGCGGGCGTGGGCATCGTCATGCTGATGCCCGTCGTGTGGGCCGCGCTGTTCCAGCGGCCCTGGGAGTCGGCCTGCGTGGCGGCCGCCGTGGTCGGCTCGGTGATCGTCTTCTCGCTGGTGCCGCACGCCGACATGGCCACGGTGGTCACCCGGCGGGTGGTGTTCTGGGCCGCGCTGACCGCGCTGATCGTGGTCGCCACCCACGGGCTGCGGCGGCGGATCAGGCGATCCCAGGCCGAGCGGGCGGGACTTCAGCAGCGGCTGCATGAGGTCGAGATCACTCGCGACCGTGATCGCATCGCCACCGACCTGCAGGAACGGGTCATCCAGCGGATCTCGGGCGCCAGCCTGTCGCTGCAGTCCGCGCTGTCGCTGACCGCCGACACCGAGGCAGGCCGCCGGATCGACGCGGTCACCACCGAGCTGGACGAGGCCACCAGGCTGGTCCGGCAGTCCATCTTCGGCCTGCGCGACCGCCCGCCCGGCAGCAGCCTGCGCCGGGAGGTGCTGGAACTGTGCGGCGAGTTCGCGGAGGTGCTCGGGGCCACCCCGGAGGTGTCGTTCAGCGGCGGCGTCGACGCGGCGCTGCGCGAGCGGACCGCCAGCCAGCTGATGGAGGCGTTGCGCAAGACGCTGAGCGCGATCGGGAAGCAGCCCGGGCCGGTGCAGGTCGCGGTGACCGCCGCGGAGGACGCGGCGCTGACGGTGACCCTGCAGGGCAGCTGGCCGCCAGGGGCGGCAGATAACCGGGACCGGGCCGGGCCGCTGCGGGAGGTAGCCCGCGAACTGGGCGCGGACATCGAGGTCGGTTCCGGCGCCGGCGGCCGTACCTGGCTGGCCTGGCACCTGCCGCTCAGCCCGGTTACCCCGTCCTGACCTGGGGAAAGACCGGCACCCCCGAGGCCATAGCTGGGGACCAAGGTCCCGGTAGCTGGGGCCCGCCGTCCCTGCCAGGGACCGGCCGCGGGCGGGTGCAATGGTGATCGCAGCACCTGCCGCCTGGGATTTCCGGTGTTGGGGGACTGACCGGAGCGGGCAGGTGCGGCCAGCCTGGCGGGGGCGTTGGCTGACCGTGCCTAGGGGGTGCGCCGCTGATCCGGTGAGGCCCGGGTCCCATGCGGCGGGTGCCGCGAAAGCCCCGCAGATGCGTTGACCTAGCGTCGTCCCTGGATGCGCGCGAGCGCGGTCCAGCCCGGCCAAGAGGGAGAGTGATGATCGAGGGCCGGCAACTCCAGGAGCTGACTCAGCACGATTCGATGCGGCTGCTCGCCAGCGTCCCCGTCGGCCGGGTGGTGTTCACCCACCACGCGCTGCCGGCCATCCGCGCGGTCAACCACATCGTCGTCGGCGACAAGATCGTCATCATCGCCGCGCTGGGCAGCGCGATCAGCATGCCAGCGAGCGTCGGCAGCCGGGGCTACGACGGCACCGTGGTGGCCTACGAGGCCGACCTGATGGATCCGGATACGCATCTTGGCTGGAGCGTGGTGGTCATCGGCACCGCGTGCGTGGCGCGCGACCAGGCGGAGATCAGCGGGTACCGGGCCGCGCTCCAGCCGTGGGTCGCCGGGGCGACCGACGACGTCATCGTGATCCAGGCCGAGCTGGTGACCGGCTACCAGCTGGTCGCGGCGGCCACGCCGCAGCTGCCGATCGGCTAGCCCGCCAGGGCCGGTCAGGCCAGCGGCATCAGGCCGTGCAACGGGAAGACCTCGTGCTGGGTGGCCCGGATCGCCTGATCGAGCGGGTCAGCGGGATCGAAGCCGGACTCGAACGGGATGAACTGCGCGGCCGCGCCCTCGGTCATCACCTCGGGGGCGGGCCGCGCGGTGCGCGCGCGGGCGTAGTCGCGCCAGGCCGCCGGGATGACGGCGGCCGGGTCCACCGGCTGGCCGGACGCCTCGGCCAGCAGGTGCGTCCAGGTCCGCGGCACCACCTGGACCAGCTCGTAGCCGCCCCCGCCGGTCAGCAGCCAGCGCCCGCCCGCGCAGTCGTGCGCCAGCTGGTGCAGCTTGGCGTGCGCCGCGCGCTGCGCGTCGATGGTCAGCTGCAGCCCGGCCAGCGGGTCGAGCCAGTGCGTGTCGCAGCCGTGCTGGCTGACCAGGACCTGCGGGCCGAACGCGGTCACCAGCGGCGGGACCACGGCGTGGAAGGCGCGCAGCCAGCCCGCGTCGCCGGTGCCGCGCGGCAGGGCCACGTTTACCGCGGACCCGGCCGCGTCCGGCCCGCCGGTCTCCGACGGCAGCCCGGTGCCGGGGAAGAGCGTGCGCGGGTGCTGGTGCAGGCTGATCGTCAGCACCCGCGGATCGTGATAGAACGCCGCCTGCACCCCGTCCCCGTGGTGGACGTCGATGTCCACGTAGGCGACCCGCTCCGCGCCCTGCGCCAGCAGCCAGGCGATCGCGATCGCCGGGTCGTTGTACACGCAGAAGCCGCTCGCGCTGGCCCGCATCGCGTGGTGCAGCCCGCCGGCGATGTTCGCGCCGTGCAGCGCCGAGTCCTCCCAGACCGCCCGGGCCGCGGCCAGGGTCGCGCCCGCCACCAGCGCGGAGGCCGCGTGCATGCCGCTGAACACCGGGTCGTCGGGGGTGCCCAGGCCGTACCTGAGCAGCCAGCCCGGGCTGGCGCCGTCGCCGTCGCCGGCCCGGCGGACCGCCGCGATGTACTCCGGGTCGTGCACGAGCTCGAGGTCGCCGGCGGCGGCCGGGCCGGCCGCCGCCACCGTCACCTGATCAGCCGACAGCACCCCCAGGGCGCTGGCCAGCGCTATCGTCAGCTCGACCCGGACCGGCGCCAGCGGGTGCCCTGGCCCGAAGTCATAGCCGGCCAGCTGCTCATCCCAGGACAGGTGCAAGCGGCAGGCCACGCCGACATCCTCTCAGCCGGGCCCGGCCCGCGGCTGGCTGGCCTGCCACATCCGCCGGTAGTCCCGCCCGGCCCGGATGAGCTCGCCGTGACTGCCCCGCTCGGTGACCCGGCCGCGGTCCAGCACGACGATCTCGTCCATCAGCTCGAGCCCGGCGGGGTCATGGGTGATCAGCAGCACCGCTCGCCCGGTGCTGGCGGGCACCAGGTCCCTGATCAGGGCGCGGGCGGTGGCACGGTCCAGGTGCACCGTCGGCTCGTCGAGTATCAGCAGGTCAGGGTCGGCGAGCAGGGCGCGGGCCAGGGCCAGCCGCTGGCGCTGCCCGCCCGACAGCGCCGCGCCCCCGGCCCCGGCCTGGGTGTCCCAGCCCCGCGGCAGCGCCTCTATCCAGTCCAGCAGCCTGGCCTGGTCCGCGGCGGCGGCCAGCTGCGCCAGGCTCGCGCCCGGCCGGGCCAGCCGGAGGTTCTCGGCGATGGTGGCGGCGAAGATGTGCGGGTCCTGCGGGCAGCCGCTGATCCGGGTCCTGACCTCGGCTGCGGCGTACCCGGCCAGGTCGTGGCCGTTCAGCGTGACGCAGCCGCCGGACGGCTCGACGAACCGCAGCAGCACCGCGGCCACCGTGGACTTCCCCGCGCCGGCCGGCCCGACCAGCGCGACCCGGCGGCCCTGGGCCAGGTCCAGGTCCAGGTCCAGGCCGGCCAGCGCCAGCGGGCCGCCAGGCTGGTAGCGGACCCGCACGTCGCGCAGCGCCAGGCGCAGCGGCCCGGGCGGGACCGGCCTGGGCACGGCGGGCTCACGGACCGGGGGCGGGGCGTCCAGCACCGCCCCGATCCGGCGGGCCGCCGCGCGCGCCCTGGCCAGCTGGACCGCGGCCGCCGGCAGCTCGGTGACCGCCTCGAACGCGGCCAGCGCGGTCAGCGTCAGCACCGCCAGCGGGACCCGGGTGAGGACCCCGGCCGCGGTCGCGGCGACGCCGAGCAGCAGCACCCCCCACAGGGTCAGCCCGCTGACCGCCGTGCCCAGTCCCGCCGACAGCCCGGCCACCGCCGCGCCGCGGCTGGACTGCTCGGCCAGCGCCGCGTCGGCGGTCACGACCGAGGCCAGCGCCTGGTCCTGCGCGCCGAACGCGCGCAGCTCGGCGGCGCCGTCCAGCAGGCTGGTGCACGCGGCGGCGAGCTCACCGCGGGCCGGGGCCAGCGCGCGGGCCGCGTCCCGGGCGGCGGCGGCCGCGATCAGCGGCACCGCGACCCCGCCTGCCAGCAGCCCGGCGCCGAGCAGCGCCCCGCCCGGGGCGAGGATCAGCGTGGCGGCGGCGACCGCGCCCGCCCCGGCCAGCGCGGCGGCCAGCGGCGGGGTGATGCCCCTGATGAACAGGTCCTGGCTGGCGTCCACGTCGCTGACCAGCCGGGCCAGCAGGTCGCCGGAGCGGAACGCGGGCAGCCCGGCCGGGGCGAGCCGCTCCAGCCGGGTGTAGATCCGCACCCGCAGGCTGGCCAGGATCGTGAAGGCGGCATCGTGCACCGCGAGGCGTTCGGTGTACCGGCTGACGGCGCGGCCGACGCTGAGCGCACGCACGGCCACCACGGCCACCGAGATCGCCACGATGCCCGGGTGCAGCGAGGCGCGCGCCAGCAGGAAGCCCGACACCGCCAGCAGCGCGACGCCGCACCCGGTGGTGGCGGCGCCCGCGGCCACCGCGAGCAGCAGCTGCCCGCGCAGCGGCCGGGCCAGCCGCAGCAGCCGCAGCAGCGGCCGCGCCCTGGCGGTGCTGGTCCTGGCGGTGCTCGTGGTGGCGGTGCTGGTCGTGGCGGTGCTGGTCGTGGCGGTGCTGGTGGTGGCGCGGCGGGTGGTGGCGCGGCGGGTGGTGGCGCGGCGGGTCATGGCGCGGCGGGTCATGGCGCGGCGGGTCGTGGCGCGGCCGCGGGGTCCGGCCCGGCCGCGAGCTGCCCGGGCGCCGGGGCGGCGGGCTCGCGCAGCCTGCCGTCGTCCAGCACCAGGGTCCGGCCCGCCCACCGGGGGACCGGGCTGGCGTGGCTGATCATGACGATGGTCACGCCCGGCGGCTGAGCTTCGAGCAGCCCGGCCAGGCCTCGCGCGCTCGCCGGGTCCAGGTGCGCGGCCGGCTCGTCGAGCAGCAGCAGCGGGGCGTCCCGCAGCAGCGCGCGGGCCAGCGCGAGCTGCTGCCGCTGCCCGGACGACAGCTGGCCGGCCCGCTCGGTGAGCGGCGTGTCATAGCCCCGCGGCAGCCGCTCGATGAACCCGGCCGCGCCGCTGGCCTGGCAGGCGGACTCGACGGCCCGCCGGGACGCGCCCGGCCGGCCGAGCGCGACATTGCCGGCCACCGTGTCAGGGAAGAGCCGCGGGTGCTGCGGCACCCAGGCGATCTGGCGCAGCCAGTCACCGGCCGGGATCGCGGCCAGCTCAGCGGCGCCGGCCGTGATCAGGCCGGCCGACGGCTCGGTGAACCGCAGCAGCAGCGCGAGCAGGCTGGACTTCCCCGCGCCGCTCGGCCCGGTCACCGCGATCCGGTCGCCGGGCCAGATGGTGAGGCTGACCTGGTCGAGAGCGGGCCGCGGCCGGCCGGGGCGGGCCAGCGTCACCGCGTGCAGCGCGACCGGGTCGCGGCGCAGGTCGGCCGCCCTGGCCGCGGCGGGTCCGGTCAGGACCGGGCTGGGGCCGGCCGGGCTGGCCGGGAGGTCCAGGATCTCGAAGGCCCGCCGGGCCGCGGCGGTGCCCTCGGTGCTGGCGTGGAACTGCGCGCTGGCGCTGCGCAGCGGCAGGTAGGCCTCCGGCGTCAGCAGCAGCACCACCAGCGCGGTCCGGTAATCCAGCTGCCCGGCCAGCAGCCGCAGCCCGACCTCCACCGCCACCAGCGCGGTGGCCAGCGCGGCGGCCAGCTCCAGCACCAGCGAGGACAGGAAGGCGACCCGGAGCGTGGCCATCGTCGCGGCCCGGTGCGCGCTGGTCGCCTGCCCGATCGCCGCTGCCTGCGAGGCGGCCCGGCCGAACGCCTTCACGGTCGGCAGGCCGGCCACCACGTCGAGGAAGTGCCCGCCCAGCCGGCCGAGCAGCTGCCACTGCCGCTGGCTGCGCGCCCGGGCGTGCGCGCCGGTCAGCACCGCGAAGACCGGGATCAGCGGCAGGGTCACCGCGATGATGACCGCCGAGATCCAGTCCGCGAGCAGCACCCGGACCAGCACCGCCAGCGGGACCACCACGGCGAGCAGGCACTGCGGCAGGTACCGCGCGAAGTACCCGTCCAGCCCGTCCAGGCCCCTGGTCATCAGCGTGGTGATCTCGCCAGCCTGCTGGCCGGCCAGCCAGGCCGGCCCGAGCGCCAGGCAGTGCGCGCTGAGCTCGCGCCGCAACCCGGTCGCCACCGCAGCCGCCGCGCGCAGCGCTGTGACCTGCGCGCCCGCCGCGGCGGCGGCCCGGCAGGCCAGCACCAGCCCAAGCCCCGCCAGGCCAGGGGCCAGCGCCGCGATCCCGGTGCCGCGGGCCGCCCCGGCCAGCGCGCCCGCGAGCAGGCCGGCCTGCGCCAGCAGCGCGGCGGTGGCGGCCAGCTCCAGCGCGACCGTCGCGGCCAGGAACCCGCGGGCCGCCCGGGCGCGGGTCAGCAGCCGCCGGTGCAACGGACTCACGGCTGGCAACAATTTCGTGCCGCCAGCCCGGCCGAGCTGGTTTTAACGAAACTATGCAGACCGCGGGGCCGTGACTAGGCTCGAAGCAAATGGCTTTGGCAGAATAGCCGATATACCTGCTAATCCTATTTTGCCGGAAACATCCGGCAGTTGTTTAGAGGTGAGGTGCCCGATGAAGCGAGGTGCCCGGCACCGGAGTGCGCAATGAGCCGCCTGATGCGGCTGCGCCGGGTACTGGGCGCGGACCGGAACCCGCTGCGGCGCCCCGTCGACCGGCTGGAAATCGTGATCATGCTCGCGCTCGTCATCGCGTTCCTCAGCTGCGCGCCGCTGCTGGCGGCGGCGGCCGGCCAGTGGACCCGCGCGGCCGGCCAGGACGAGCAGCGCGGGCAGCGCGGCTGGCAGCAGATCAGCGCGGTCGTGCTGCGGTCCGGTCAGCCGACCGGCGACCTCTACCCGCTGCAGTGGGACGCCGTGCGGGTGCCGGCCAGGTGGTCAGCGCCCGACGGCGGCCAGCGCACCGGCAAGATCCTGACCACCGGGAGCCTGGGGGCAGGCGACATGGTCCGGGTGTGGGTCAACCAGTCCGGTCAGCTGACCGGCCCGCCGCTGTCGGGCAGCCAGCTTTCGATGCGGGTGACCAGTGCGATCGCGCTGGCGCCTGCCATCCTGGCGACGGTGCTGCTCGGGGCGGGCTGGCTGGCCCGCTCGATGCTGGATCGGCGCAGGCTGGCCGCCTGGGAGAGCGACTGGGCGCAGGTCGCGCCGCACTGGACCGGGCAGCGCTAGCGGGGCTGCCTGACCACCAGCACCGGGCAGCGGGCGTGGCTGACGCAGTAGGTGCTGACCGAGCCCAGCAGCATGCCCGCGAACGAGCTGTGCCCGCGGCCGCCGACCACCAGCAAGTCAGCCTGGCCCGACTCGTCCACCAGGACCGGGGCGGCGTGCCCGTAGGCGATCCTGGGCTCGGCCAGCTCCGCGGCGGGCTCGGCGGCCTTGCCGATCGCCGCGGTGAGGTTGTCGAGCACATACTGCTCTGCCTGGGCCCGGACTGGCTGGGGCGTGACGCCGGGCGGCGCCGTGCCGACCGCGGCCGGGTAATGCCAGGCCAGGACCGCCTGGAGGGCCGCGCCGGTCGCCTTCGCGTACCTGGCCGCCCAGCTCAGAGCCATGATCGACTCCTCGGATCCGTCCACCCCGGCAACGACAAGCTCGCGCGTCTGGCCGCTCGTCATAATTTCCCCCCATCTTCCCGGCTACCCCGTAGTTGTTGTGCTGATATGCACCTGGGTGCTGGTCTGGGATTGTTGCGGATATTTGCCCGCCGCCACGCTAAGCTGTGGCTAAATCGTGATCATAGCGCTATGCAGTGAGAGCGAGATCGGGGGGCGGGACCATCAATACCTTGACTTATGCGGAAAGTCGCATGCTTACTGATGCCGCCGTCGCCGCGCTAGCCGGGGAATTCCCGCGCTGGCGGGTGTGGGTCGACGCCGGGGGATGGCACGCGTTCCGGCGCGGTGCCTATATCCAGGAGTACCACCTCGGTGCGCCGGCCTTCTCGGTGCACGCCTCCGGCCCGGTGGAGCTGGCCGCCCAGCTGTGCTGGCAGCAGGCCGGGGACGAGCACGCGCCGGGCGGCTGCCCCCGCCGTTGACCGCCGGGTCAGCCGCCGTAAGATCCTGGTGCCACTGGGGCGGCCTGCGCTAGGCCGCGGCCAGTGCCGGACCAGCCAGGAGCACTAATGGATCTGATAGGGCGCAGCCTGCTGAAGGAAACCGACCTGTCGGCGCAGGAGTTCGGCTACCTCGTCGAGTTCGCCAGTGAGCTGAAGGTGCAAAAGCAGCTCGGCCAGCGGACTAGCAGGCTCGAGGGGCGTAATGTCGCGCTGATTTTCGAGAAGACCTCCACCCGGACCAGGTCGGCGTTCGAGGTCGCCGCGCATGACGAGGGCGCGCACGTGACCTACCTGGGGCCCGACGACTCCCAGCTGGGCCGCAAGGAATCGGTCAAGGACACCGCCCGGGTGCTGGGCCGGATGTTCGACGGCATCGAGTTCCGCGGCTTCTCCCAGGAGGCGGCGGAGACCCTGGGCGCCTGGGCGGGCGTGCCGGTGTGGAACGGGCTCACCGACGCCTGGCATCCCACCCAGATGCTGGCCGACGTGCTGACGATGCGCGAGCACTCGGCCAAGCCGCTCAGCGAGGTCAGCTACTGCTACCTCGGCGACGGCAGGAACAACATCGCCAACTCGCTGCTGGTCACCGGCGCGCTGCTGGGCATGGACGTGCGTATCTGCGCGCCCGAGGCGCTGTGGCCCTCGCCGGCCGTGCAGGACGCCGCCACCGGGCTGGCCGCCGGGTCAGGGGCCAGACTGACCATCACCGCGCAGGTGCCGGCCGCGGTCGCAGGCGCCGACTTCCTCTACACCGACGTCTGGCTGTCGATGGGGGAGCCGGCCGGCCAGTGGGACGCCCGGATCGACCTGCTGCTGCCCTACCAGGTGAACGCGCAGCTGCTGGCGGCCACCGGCAACGCCGAGGTGAAGTTCCTGCACTGCCTGCCCGCGCTGCACAACACCCAGACCCAGATCGGCCAGCAGATCTACGACAAGCGCGGGCTGGCGGCGCTGGAGGTGACCGAGGAGGTCTTCGAGTCGCCCGCCTCGGTCGTCTTCGACCAGGCCGAGAACCGGCTGCACACCGTCAAGGCGCTGATGGCGGCCACGATCGGCGCGGCGGAGTGAGGATCGTCGCGGCGCTCGGCGGCAACGCGCTGCTCGAACGCGGGGAGCGGCCCGACGCGGCCACCCAGCAGGCCCGGGTCGGCCTGGCGGCCGAGGCGCTGGCGCCGCTGGCCCGCCAGCACGAGCTGGTGCTCACCCACGGCAACGGCCCGCAGGTCGGCCTGCTCGCGATGCAGAGCGCGGCCGATCCGCAGCTGGCCGGGCCCTTCCCGCTCGACGTGCTGGGCGCGCAGACCCAGGGCATGATCGGCTACTGGCTGGTCCAGGCGGTGCAGAACGCCTGCCAGGGACGGCCGGTGGCCTGCCTGCTCAGCCGGACCGTGGTCAGCGCGGACGACCCGGCCTTCGGCCGGCCGACCAAGTTCATCGGCCCGGTGTACGAGCGCGGGCAGGCCGAGGCGCTCGCCGCCGAGCACGGCTGGCAGGTGGGCCAGGACGGCACCGCGTGGCGCCGGGTGGTGCCCTCGCCCGAGCCCGCCGAGCTGGCCGACCTGCCGATGATCAAACTGCTGCTCGGCGGCGGCGCGATCGTGGTCTGCGCGGGCGGCGGCGGGGTGCCGGTGATCAGGGAGGCCGGCGGCACGCTGCGCGGCGCGCAGGCCGTCGTGGACAAGGACCTGACCGCCGCGCTGCTGGCCGGCTCGGTCGGCGCTGATGTGCTGCTGCTGCTCACCGACGTGGACGGGATCCAGGCCGGCTATGGCACCCCGCGGGCCCGGCAGATCCGCCGCGCCACCCCCGGCGAGCTGCGCTCGCTCAGCTTCCCGAGCGGCTCGATGGGGCCCAAGGTCGAGGCGGTGTGCCGGTTCGTCGCCGCGACCGGCGCGATGGCGGTGATCGGGCGGCTGGAGGACGCCGAGGCGATGGCGCACGGTAAAGCAGGCACGGTCGTCACCCCGGCCTGATCTGCCGTCCTCGCGTTCCCGGGGCCGGGCCGTCTCGGCGGCCCGGCCCCCGTCACCGGTCCCTGACCCGGCCCCCGCCTGACCGGGACCGGAGTTCAGTGCACCGGGACCGGCGGGTGCTCGCCGACCGGCTCGGCGGACTTCCTGGACAGCCGGCTCGGCCACCACATGTGCCGGCCGAGGTCCAGGTTGAGCGCGGTCACCAGGACCGACCTGACGATGATCGTGTCCAGCAGCACGCCCAGCGCCACCGCGAAGCCGATCTCGGTGAACTCGGTCAGCGGCAGCGTGGCCAGGCTCGCGAACGTGCCGGCCAGCACCAGGCCCGCGGATGTGATCACCCCGCCGGTCGCGCCCAGCCCGGTGATCGCGCCCCGCCGGGTGCCTGACCTGGCCGCCTCTTCCCGCACCCTGGTCATCAGGAAGATGTTGTAGTCGATGCCGAGCGCGACCAGGAAGACGAAGACGAACAGCGGCATCGAGGTGTCCGCCCCGGCGAACCCGAACAGGTGCTTGAACGCCAGCGCGGACAGGCCCATCGCGGCGCCGAACGAGAGCACCACGGTGCCGATCAGTATCAGCGGCGCGACCACCGACTGCAGCAGCAGCCCCAGGATGAGCAGCACGACCAGCAGCACCAGCGGGATGATGATGTCACGGTCGCGGTTCGCGTAGTGATCCACGTCCTTGGCGATCGCGGTCGCGCCGCCGACCTTGGCGTCGGCGCCCTTGATCGAGCCGAGCGAGTCCCGGACCCGGTCCACGGTCGTGTAAGCCGCCGGGCTGTCCGGCTTGCCGGACAAGGTGCCCTGCAGGTATGCCAGCCCGTCCTTGACCTGCGGCTGGCTGACCAGGGCGACACCAGGGGTGGCGGCCAGCGCGGCGCGCATCTGCGGTGCCGCCGCGGCATTGCCGATGACCGAGACCGGCTCGCCCGAGCCGGCCGGGAAGTGCGCGGCCAGGACCTGCTCGCCCGTCACCGAGGCCGGCGTGCCGCGGAAGGCCTGCGCGGTGGTCAGCGTCCCGATCTTGAATCCGGCCAGCCCCAGCGACGCGCAGGCCAGCAGGATCGCGGTGACGCTCCACACCACCCGGGGCCGGCGCCCGATCGACCGGCCGATCCTGGCCCAGACCCCGGCCTGGGTCGGCTCGGCCGAGCCAAGCCGCGGCTTGACCGGCCAGAAGACCCACCGGCCGCAGATGACCAGCAGCGCGGGCAGCAGGGTGATCATGGCGAGCAGGCCGACGCCGATGCCGATCGCCGCGACCGGGCCGAGCCCGGAGATGTCGGCGGACGCCGCGACCAGCAGGCAGAGCATGCTCGCGATCACGGTCGCCGCGCTCGCCACGATGGCCGGGCCGGCCCGGCGCAGCGCCACCGCCATCGCCTCGTGCCGGTCTTCGTGCCTGCGCAGTTCCTCCCGGTACCTGGCCACCAGCAGCAGCGCGTAGTCGGTCCCGGCGCCGAGCACCAGCACCACCAGGATGCCGCCGCTCTGCCCGTTGACGGTCAGGCTGGCGTGCTGGGTCAGCAGGTAGATGACGGCCTCGGCGATGGTCAGCGCGACGCCGGCCGACAGGATCGGCAGCAACCACAGCACCGGGCTCCGGTAGGTCACCAGCAGCAGCACGATGACCACCGCCAGGGTCGCGAACAGCAGCGTGCTGTCGATGCCCTTGAAGATCTTTACCTGGTCGGCGGCGCTGACGGCCGGGCCGGCCAGGGCGACGGTCAGCCCCGGGTCACCCCGGGCCGCGGTCGTCTTCAGGTGATCGATGAACTGGCTGAAGTTGGCGTTGTAGCCCAGGTTCGCCCCGACGGTGGTCGCGATCGCCTTGTGGTCGCCGGACACGACCGGGCCGGTCACCCGGCCGTTCACGGCCGGGAGCGCGCCGAAGCCGCGCGCGTCCGCCCTGGCCTTGGCCAGGTCCGCCGGGGTGATGCCGGACTGGCGCTGGTAGATCACCACGGCCGGGTTGAGGTCCTTGGGCGTGAACTTCTGCTGCAGCGTCAGTTCCTGAGTCGAGTCCGCGCTGGCGGGCAGGTACGCCGACGCGTCGTTCCGCTCCGCCCCCTGCAGCTTGCCAGCCAGCGACCCGGTCAGCGCGATGACGATGATCCAGAACGCGACCACCAGGTACTTCGTCCGCCTGCCGCAGGGAAACGCGGCCATCCGGCGAAACCAGCTACGTGCTCTGCTCACGCTGTCCTCCCGGACGTGGTCAAGGCTGAGACAATCCCCGTTAGCTTGCAGGGAATACGATGTATCGCGTTGCCTGATGTTGTCAAGTAATATCTCGTTTACTGGACAGCCCCTGAACGCCTGGCCGGCCTGGGCGCTAGCCGCCCAGCTCCGAGGTCCAGACCACGACCCGGGTGCGGTCGCCGCGGAACAGGTCGCGGGCAAACTCCACCGGGAGCCCAGAGCGGCTGAACGCGGTCCGCTCGACCAGCAGCAGCGGGGCTCCGGCCGGAACGCTGAGTTCGTCCGCCTCGCGCGCTCCCGCGGTGACCGGCTCCAGGCTTTCCCTGGCCCGGTAAGGGCGCTGACCGTACTCCCTGCCTAGCAGCTCATAAAGCGATCCGTCCAGCGGATTTTCGAGCAGGCCGGGGAACTGGTCGGCGGGGAAGGCCGAGTGCTCGATCGCGATCGGGCAGCCGTCGGCCAGCCGCAGCCGCCTGATCGCGACCACCAGGGCGCCGTCGGCCAGCCCGAGCGCCGCCCCGGCGGCCGGGCCCGCGGGCCGCGTCATCGCGCTGAGCACCCGGGCCCCGGCGACCATCCCGCCGCGGCGCAGCTGCTCGGAGAACCCGGCCAGCGTGGTCAGGTCCTGCTCCAGCTTGGCTGCGGCGACGAAGGTGCCGCCCCGCCGGCCGACCGCCTTGGTCACCAGGCCGCGGCGGGCGAGCTCGCCGAGCGCGTGCCGGAGGGTCATCCGGCTGACGCCGAACCAGGCGGCCAGGTCCTGCTCGGCGGGCAGCCGGTCGCCGGGCGCCAGCGAGCCGGCCCGGATCTCGCCGGCCAGCCAGTCCTCGATCTGGGCGTGCACGGTGGTCCCCGGCGTGCGCAGGATCTCCGGCGGCCGGCGCCGGCTGGTGTGCAGGGCCGGCTGCCGGGTGTCCTGCGGTGCCTGCATGGTCAGTCCTTCCGCGCGGTCAGCGTCGATCCGCGCCGGTCACTGGCCCGGCAGCGAGAGCCTGCGGCCCGGTCAGCCGTCGGGCTGTCCGGCCGCGGGCGCCAGCGGCTGGTCGTCGGGGGCGGGGGCGAGAACCGGCGCGGCCTGCTTGCGACGGCCCACGGCAAAATAGTAGATAGCTCCGATGACCGCGATGACCACCACGACCGTCCACAAGATCGGGATCTTGTCGGCGAAGCCGATGCCGAAGCTCAGCAGCCCGCCGGTCTGGCGCGGCTCGGGGTTGCTGGCCAGCCGCGGCCAGGCGAAGTTGACCAGCATGCCGCCGCCGTAGAGCAGCGCCAGGACGTTGACCAGCAGGCCCCACCGGCCCAGCCGGAACGGCGCGCTGATCTTCGGCCAGCCGCCCAGCCTGGCCCGCAGGATCACGATGTTGCCCAGGAAATAGCTCAGGTAGATCATGCCGGTCGCGGCGATCGCGATGATCGCGACCCCGGCGTACTTGAGGAACGGCACCGCCGCGAGGACAGCGATCACCACGCAGGACCAGACCGGCGTGTGCAGGCTGGGTGACACCCGCGACAGCGGCCCGGAGAACGGCAGCTGATTGTCGCGCGCCATGCCGAAACAGAGCCGGATGGTGGCGGCCATGATGGACAGGCAGCACACGAAGATCGCGGCGGACACGACCAGCAGGTAAATGGTGGCGAACGAAGGGGAGAAGTTGGCCTCGATGATCTGCGCCGGGCCGGACACGTTCTTGATCGCCGAGCCCAGGTTCGGAATGGCCACCAGGGTGCCGAGCAGGAACACCCCGCCGATCACGAACGCGCCGATGACCGAGAACAGCACCGCCCGCGGCGCCGCCCTGCGCGGGTTGCGGGTCTCCTCGGCCAGCGTCGACGCGGTGTCGAATCCGTAGATCACGAACAGGCTCATGAACATCGCGGCCAGGAAGGTGTTCGGCGCGACGTGCACGCCGGCGCTGTTGGTGACGACGCGGAAGCCCTGGTGGTTATGGAAGGCCATCAGCACCAGCGCGAACACGAACATGCCGAGGATCTCGAACAGCACGCCGGTGTTGTTGATGAGCGCGACCAGCCGCACGCCGTAGATGTTCAGCACCGTGATCACCACCAGGGTGATCAGCGCGATGATCTCCTGGGTGTGCAGGCTGGACTGGTCTAGGCTCTTCCAGCCCAGGCCGTTCAGCGCCGGGATCAGCGCCAGCGGCAGGGTGGCGACGACCGCGGTGACGGTGATGATGCCGGCGAACAGGTAGATCCAGCCGGTGAACCACGAATAGCTGCGGCTGGCCAGGTACTTGGTCCACTGGAACACCGACCCCGCCACCGGGTAGTGGCTGGAGACCTCGGCGAAGTTAAGCGCCACGATGAACTGGCCGAGCGCCACCACCGGCCAGGTCCAGATGAACACCCCGCCGAGCGTGGTCAGGCCGAGCGCGAACAGGGTGAAGATGCCGGTCGAGGGCGAGATGTAGCTGAACGCGACCGCGAACGAGCTGAATGTTCCCAGCGAGCGTTTCAGTTCCTGCTTGTAGCCGAACCGGGCAAGGTCGGCGCTGTCGCGCTGGTGTCCGTCGGGAACCTGTGTGCCAGCGCTCATGACCAGCCCTCCACTTCACCCGGGACGCGGATTGAGGCGTAGCGTACGGGCGCAAATAACTAATTGTCCAGACCCTTTCAGGTATGGGTCTAGACCTTTGATTGGCGCAGCGCATACCCTTCGGGAGTGCCTGTCCCCGATGTCAGCGCGCTGCTGGACCGGGTGCCCTGCCTGGCCGGCCAGCCGCGCCAGGTCGAGGAACTGGCCGGCGGGCTGACAAACAGGAACTACAAGGTGACGACCCCGCGGGGCGCCTTCGTCGCCCGGGTCTGGGCCGCTGGCGGCGACCTGCTGGCGATCGACCGGGACAACGAGTACCGCAACTCGGTCACCGCCGCGGCGGCCGGCGTCGGCGCGCCGGTGATCGACTACCGCCCGCAGGACCAGGTCCTGGTGCTGGGCTACATCGAGGGCGCCACCCTCAGCAACGCCGACATGGCGGCGCCGGGCACCATCGCCAGGGTCGCGGCGGCGTGCCGGCGGCTGCACTCGGGCGGCCGGTTCGCCCGTGACTTCGACATGTTCGACATCCAGCGCAGGTACCTGGCCGTGGTCAGCGCGCGCGGGTTCGCGATCCCGGCCGGCTACCACGACCTGGCCGGCCCGTTCGAGCAGATGCGCCGCGCGCTGGCCGCCCGGGCCTGCCCGACCGTGCCGTGCAACAACGACCTGCTCGCCGGGAACTTCATCGACGACGGCATCCGGCTGTGGCTGATCGACTACGAGTACTCGGGCAACAACGACCCCTGCTTCGAGCTGGGCAACATCGCCAGCGAGTGCCAGCTGCCGCCCGACGGCCTGGCCGAGCTGGTCACCGCCTACTACGGGCGGCCGCTGCGGGCCAAGATCGCCCGGGCCCGGCTGCTCGGCCTGGCCGGCAGCTACGGGTGGACGCTGTGGGGCGCGATCCAGCACGCGGCCAGCACGCTGGAGGCCGACTTCTGGTCCTGGGCGATGGAGCGGTTCGAGGCGGCCGCGGCCGGGCTGCGCTCGGCCGACTTCCCGGCCCTGCTGGCGGACGCGCAGCGCGATGACTGACAGTGCCATGACTGACAGTGCCATGACCGACAGTGCCATGACTGACAGTGCGATGACTGACAGTGCGATGACGCACAGTGCCATGACCGACAGTGCCGTGACCGACAGTGCAGGGCTGCCCGCCCGGGCCCGGGTGGTCGTCATCGGCGGCGGCGTGATCGGCGCCAGCGTCGCCTACCACCTGACCAGGCTGGGCTGGCGGGACGTGCTGCTGCTGGAGCAGGGCCGGCTGTCGTGCGGCACCACCTGGCACGCGGCCGGCCTGGTCGGCCAGCTGCGCGCCTCGGAGAGCGGCACCCGGCTGGTGCAGTACTCCACCCGGCTGTACGAGCAGCTGGAAGCCGAGACCGGGCAGGCCACCGGGTTCCGCCGGTGCGGCGGCGTGACCGTCGCGCGCAGCCGGGACCGGATGATCCAGCTGGAGCGGACCGCGGCCACCGCGGCCGCGTTCGGGATCGACTGCGAGCTGGTCAGCCCGGCCCGCGCGGCGCAGCTGTACCCGGTCATGTCGGCCAGCGGCCTGGCCGGCGCGATCTGGCTGCCCGGCGACGGGCGGGCCGACCCGGCCGGCCTGACCGCCGCGCTGGCCCGCGGCGCCCGCCGCGGCGGCGCGGTGATCAGGGAGCGGACCAGGGTCACCGGGATCGCGACCGCCCGCGGCGCCGTCACCGGGGTGCGCACCGACGCGGGCGACGTCGAGGCCGAGATCGTCGTCAACTGCGCCGGGCAGTGGGCCAAGCAGGTCGGCGCGCTGTGCGGGGTGACCGTCCCGCTGCATTCGGCCGAGCACTTCTACGTGGTGACCAGCCAGCTCGACGGCGTGCACCGGGACCTGCCGATCCTGCGCGACCCGGACGGGTACACCTACTTCAAGGAGGAGACCGGCGGCCTGGTGGTAGGCGGGTTCGAGCCGCGGGCCAAGCCGTGGGCGGACCCGGACGCGCTGCCGTACCCGTTCGAGTTCCAGCTGCTGGCCGAGGACTGGGACCACTTCGCGATCCTGATGGACAACGCGATCACCCGGATCCCGGCGCTGCGGGACGCCGGGATCAGGAAGTTCTACAACGGCCCGGAGAGCTTCACCCCCGACAACCAGTTCATCCTCGGCCCGGCCCCGCGGCTGCGCAACTTCTGGGTCGCGGCCGGCTTCAACTCGGTGGGGATCGCCAGCGCGGGCGGGGCGGGCCAGGCGCTGGCGCAGTGGGTTGCCGACGGTGATCCGGGGTGCGACCTGACGGTGGTGGATATCCGGAGGTTTGCGCGTTTCAATGGCAACAATCACTGGCTGCGCGACCGGGTCGCAGAGATCCTGGGCCTGCACTACGCGGTGCCGTGGCCCAATCGCGAGGTAGCCACCGCCCGGCCGCTGCGCCGCTCGCCGGTCTACCACCTGCTCGCCGAGGCCGGGGCCGGGTTCGGCAGCAAGATGGGCTGGGAGCGGGCGAACTTCTTCGCCCCGCCCGGGCAGGACCCGCGGATCGAGTACTCGTGGGGCAAGCAGAACTGGCAGCCCTGGGCGTCGGCCGAGCAGCGGGCCGCCCGCACCGCGGTGGCGCTGTTCGACCAGACCTCGTTCGCCAAGTACCTGCTCGCCGGGCCGGACGCCGAGCAGGCCCTGCAGTGGCTGTGCACGGCCGACGTCGGCGCCGGGCCGGGCCGGACCACCTACACCGGGATGCTCAACAAGCGCGGCACCTACGAGGCCGACATCACCGTCACCCGGCTGTCGGCAGAGGAGTTCCTGCTGGTCAGCAGCGCGGCGTCGGCTGAGAGGGACAAAGACCACATCCGCGGCCAGCTGCCGCCCGGCTGCCGGGCGGTGCTGACGGACGTGACCTCGGGGTACGCGGTGTTCGGGGTGATGGGCCCGCGGTCGCGGCAGCTGCTGTCGGCGCTGTCGGGCGCCGGCCTGAGCGACGCGGCGTTCCCGCTGCGCACCAGCAGGGAGATCGACCTCGGCTACGCGACCGTGCGGGCCACCCGGATCAGCTACGTCGGCGAGCTCGGCTGGGAGCTGTACGTGCCCGCCGAGTTCGCCGTCGGCGTGTACACCGACCTGATGACGGCCGGCCAGCCGCTCGGGCTGGTCAACGCCGGCTACTACGCGATCGAGTCGATGCGGCTGGAGAAGGGGTACCGGGCGTTCGGCCGGGAACTCACCCCCGACTACGGGCCGGCCGAGGCCGGGCTGCTGTTCGCCTGCAAGCTCAAGACCGGCATCCCCTTCCTCGGCCGGGAGGCGGTCGAGCAGGCCAGGGCGCGCGGGCCGCGCCGTAAGCTTGTCTCGCTGGTGCTCACAGATCCGGACGCCATGATCTGGGGCGGCGAGCTCGTGCTGCGGGACGGGGCCGCCGTCGGACAGGTGACATCCGGGGCCTGGGGCGAGTCCGTCGGAGCCTGCGTCGGGCTGGCCTACCTCCGCCATCCCGACGACGAGACGGTCACCGCCGGCTACCTGCAGGCCGGCTGCTACGAGGTGAATGTGAGCGGGCAGCGGGTAGCTGCCAGCGTGCACCTGCGGCCGCCATTCGACCCGGCAGGTGACCGGGTCAGGGGCCGCTGACCCGGCCGGGCGGCCGGGCGGGAAGGCCACCGCGAGGCACAGACAGGAGCAGGGGCCGATGACCATCAGTGCGTTTGATCTCTTCAAGATCGGGATCGGCCCGTCCAGCTCGCACACGGTCGGGCCGATGCGCGCCGCGGGCATGTTCGCGAACGCGCTGAAAGCCGATGGCCTGCTGGACGGGGTCGCCGCGGTCAGGGCCGAGCTGTTCGGGTCGCTCGGCGCCACCGGGCACGGCCACGGCAGCGTCAAGGCGGTGGTGCTGGGGCTGGCCGGCGAGGTGCCCGAGGAGGTCGACCCGGCAGCGGCCGAGCCGCTGGTGGCCAGCGTCAGGGAAGCGGGCAGGCTGCGGCTGCTCGGCGTGCACGAGATCGGCTTCGACGTCGGCGAGGACGTCGTCCTGCACCGGCGCAAGCGGCTGCCGTTCCACCCGAACGCGATGCGCTTCACCGCGTCCGGCCCGGCCGGGCCGCTGGCCGAGCGGACCTACTACTCGGTCGGCGGCGGGTTCGTGCTCGGCGAGGACGCGGCGGGAAACCCGCGGCTCGTGCCTGACCCGACGCCGGTGCCCTACCCGTTCCGCAGCGGCGCTGAGCTGCTCGGCCACGCCGCCAGCACCGGGCTGCCGATCAGCGGCGTGATGATGGCCAACGAGCTGGCTCGCAAGGACGAGGCGGAGATCACCGGGGGCCTGACCAGGATCTGGTCGGTGATGCAGGAGTGCGTGCAGCGCGGCATCGAGGCGGACGGGGTGCTGCCCGGCGGGCTGAAGGTCCGGCGGCGGGCCGGGCGGCTGCGGGTCAGCCTGGAGCAGTCCGGCGACACCTCCGACCCGCTGTACGCGATGGAATGGGTCACCCTGTACGCGCTCGCGGTCAACGAGGAGAACGCCGCGGGCGGCCGGGTGGTCACCGCGCCCACCAACGGCGCGGCCGGGATCATCCCCGCGGTGCTGCACTACTACTGCCGGTTCGTGCCCGGCGCCGACGTGGCCGGGGTGATCAGGTTCCTGCTGACCGCCGCCGCCATCGGCGTGCTGTTCAAGGAGAACGCGTCGATCTCCGGGGCCGAGGTCGGCTGCCAGGGCGAGGTCGGCTCGGCCTGCTCGATGGCCTCGGCGGGCCTGGCCGAGGTGCTCGGCGGCAGCCCGGCGCAGGTGGAGAACGCCGCCGAGATCGGGCTCGAGCACAACCTGGGGCTGACCTGCGACCCGGTCGGCGGGCTGGTCCAGATACCGTGCATCGAGCGCAACGCGATCGCCTCGGTCAAGGCCATCACCGCGGCCCGGATGGCGGTCCGCGGCGACGGCGCGCATCACGTGTCGCTGGACAAGGCGATCAAGACGATGCGGGAGACCGGCGCGGACATGAAAGACAAGTACAAGGAGACCGCCAGGGGCGGCCTGGCGCTGAACGTGGTGGAGTGCTGACCCGCGCGGCCCCGGGGTCCTGGGCGGCCCGGGCATGGGTCATCCTTGTGCCATGCCCACCCTCCAGATCATCATCGCCAGCACCCGGCCGGGACGGGTCGGCCCGGCCGCCGCGGCCTGGATCTACAAGCGCGCCACCGAGCACGGCGGGTTCGACGTCGAGCTGATCGACCTGGCCGAGGTCAACCTGCCGATGATGGACGAGCCCAAGCACCCCCGGTTCGGCGAGTACGCCCGCCAGCACACCAGGGACTGGAGCGCGACCATCAGCCGGGCGGACGCGTTCGTCTTCGTGATCCCCGAGTACAACCACGGGTACACCGCGCCGATCAAGAACGCGATCGACTACCTGAACGCCGAGTGGCGGTACAAGCCGGTCGGCTTCGTCAGCTACGGCGGCGTGGCGGCGGGCACCCGGGCCATGCAGATGCTCAAGCCGGTGCTCGCGGTGCTGAAGATGGTGCCGGTGCCCGAGGCGGTGAACATCCCGTTCATCCAGCAGTTCCTGGACGACCAGCGGGTACTCCAGCCCAACGAGGTGATGGAGCAGGCCGCGACGGACATGCTGAACGAGCTGGCCAGCTGGGCCGGCGCGCTCGCGCAGCTACGCCAGCCCGCGGGCTGAGAAGCCGGGCTAGGGCTCCGGGCGCAGCCGCTTGGACATCAGCACGTCGTCCACGAGGTTGCCGTCGATCAGGAACTCCTGCCGCAGCAGTCCCTCCCGCTCGAATCCGTGCTCCTCATACAGCGCGATCGCGGCGTGGTTGCTGCCCAGCACCCGCAGGCTCAGCTTCGCCGCGCCCAGCGCGCTGGCCCGCTTCGCGGCGGCGTCCAGCAGCGCGCTGGCCACCCCCTGGCGGCGCGCGGCCGGCGCCACCGCCAGCCCCTGGATCGCCAGCACGTGCGCGTTCTCCGGGAGCCTGCTGGCGGGCTTGAGCCGCAGGTAGCCGGCCAGCCGGCCATCCAGCTCGGCGACCAGGTGCGCTTGCGGCGGGCTCTCCGGGGTGAAGAAGCTTCGGTCGCCCGCCTGGATCACCGAGGGGAACCCCGAGACCGGCGACCAGGCCGCCGCGTCGATGGCCGCCAGGCCCGCGTCGTCACCGAACCGGGCCAGCCTGACCCGGACACTGTCCGCTGGGGTGCTCACTGGATCTATCTTGCCCTGACCGCCGCCGCGGCAGGGATGAAGGGCGCGCCGGGCCTGGGTCCGCATCCGGCTCAGAATCCCGGTAAGATGTACCGGCACGGCCCTCAGGGAATCTGGTTTGACGGGGTGGTGTTAACCGTTCCGGCGCGGCTCCCGGGCCGTGGACGGTTGCCATACGGCGGAGTAGCTCAGTCAGGCAGAGCAAGCGGCTCATAATCGCTGTGTCGCCGGTTCAAGTCCGGCCTCCGCTACGACGCGCTGGTGCCGTACGCGGCAGCAGGCGCGCAGCACCGCGGCCGGCCATCGCCAGGCCCGGTTACCTTAGATCCGCCGGAAAGAAAGGCACTCCATCGTGGCTACGACCGATGTCAGGCCCAAGATCACTCTGGCTTGTCAGGAGTGCAAGCACCGCAACTACATCACCCGCAAGAACCGGCGCAACGACCCGGACCGGGTGGAGCTCAGCAAGTACTGCCCGAACTGCCGCAAGCACCAGCCGCACCGCGAGACCCGCTAACCGGGCGCGGCGGCGCCGGCCGGCGCCGCCCTGGCAGGCTGGTCACAGCGGGGCCGGGGGCGGCCCGGTGACCAGGATGACCGCGAGCGTGGCGGTCAGCAGGAACGGGCCGAACGCCAGCAGCGACTTGCGGTTCGCCCGGCGCGCCGCGATCAGCGCGATCCCGGTGACCGCGGCCAGCAGGTAACCGCCCGCCAGCCCGTAGAACAGCGGGGCCAGGCCGAACCAGCCCAGGTACAGGCCGAGCACCCCGGACAGTTTCACGTCGCCCCAGCCGATGCCCGCCGGGTAGATGAACGCCTGCAGCACGAACAGCAGCCAGGCCACCGCCATCCCGATCAGCGCCTGCAGGAAATGCCGCCAGCCCGCGGCCTCGAACGGCGCGGCGATTGCCAGCAGGATCAGCCCGGCCGGGTAGGACGGCAAGGTCAGCGCGTCCGGCAACCGGTGCCGCGCGATGTCGATCCAGCCCAGCGCCACGCTGACCACCGCCAGCCAGGCCAGCGCCGGGAGCAGCGGGTCAGCCCCGAACCGCAGCCAGAGCGCGGCCAGCAGCGCGGCCGTGATCAGTTCCGTCGCCAGGTACCTGACCCCGTAACGCTGCTGACAGGCCCGGCACCGGCCGCGCAGCCGCAGCCAGCCCGCGCCGGGCAGCAGGTCCGCGCCGCGGACCTCGGCGCCGCAGCGGGGACAGCGCCACGGCGGGCGCAGGCTGTCCCGGCCGGGGACCCTGGCGGCCAGCACGCTCGCGGCCCATCCGGCGGCCAGCCCCGCGGCCGCCGCCGCCACCGCTATCAGCCAGGCCATCGGTGCGCCGTTACGCCGTGGTGCCCGCCGTCACGCGGGTGACGACGGGCACGACCGGGCGAGTGCGGTAGGGGCATCAGCCGTTGTTGACGCTCTGGATCTCCCTGACCGTGATCGGAGCGCTGGAGCCCTGCATCTGGATGTCGTGCAGCGGCGCGCCCTGGTCAGCGTTGCCCCAGGTCACGTGGTAGTTCACCTGGACCGTGATGACGGCGCCGGTGCCCGGGGCGGTCCACAGCACGCCGCAGTCCGGCGGCACGCCAGGGCCGTCGGCCGGGGGACTGCCCACCGGGTACTTCGAGCCGCTCTCGCCGCAGTTGTCGGCGATCGTGCCCGGGCCGTTGACGCTGATCGTCACCGGGTTCGGGTTCGCGCCCGACGCGCTCGGGTCCGCGGTCACCCAGACAGTCTCCGTGCCGTCGATCGTGTCCAGGCTGGCGGACGCGCGCACCTGGCGGACGTTCCTGACCCAGGCGAAGGTCGCCAGGTTGACGTAGCTGGCCGTGTTCGCCCGGGGGCTGGTCAGCACTGCCGGGCGGGGCACGATCATGTGGTTGAAGGCGTACTCGGCCAGGATCCGCGGCGGCACCGGCGCGATCGGCGGGGTGCCGCCCGGCGGCACGAACACGTACAGCGGCAGCTTCAGGCAGGCCTGGAAGCCGGCCTCGCCGGCTGCCGGGTTGACCGGCAGCTCGAACCAGTCGCCCGGCTTCGGGTTCTTCAGCAGGTCCTGCGCCTGCTTCACCGAATTGCCGATATTGAAAGGCTGGCTGGGGTCGGTGCTGGTGAACGTCGACAGGATAGCCTTGCTGCCCTTGGTCGCGTCGCCGAGCGGGACCCACAGGCAGGGCGGGATCTCGGTTTCCACCGGGCCCTGGACGTTACCGCCGTGCCTGCTGGCGCTGCCGCCGTAGCGGATGTACTTGCTGATGCTGACCGAGATGCTGCCGTTAGGGCCCTGGCCCACACCGGTGCCAGCCAGGGCGGGCGTGGTGCCGAGCGGGGCTAGCATGCCCGCGCCGATGGCCACCGCCGCCACCGCAATGACGCGTCGTATCATTCCTTGCACTCCACTGCCCGGGGGTAGGTAATCTGCGGCAAGATCGAGATAACTCGCCACTGACCGCTGGAATTTTTCACTAGCACGTCAGAATTGCTGTAGAAATTCTGGTCGGTAGGCAGCTGCTTGCTCTTCGGCAGCACCTTCCCGGTGCTCAGGCTGGTGTTGAGCGCGTGCGAGCTGTCCACGCACTCGGTCACGGTAACGCTGACCGCGCCCTTCTTGGACTTGAACGCGGACATGTGCCAGAACTTGACGGTGCCCTGGAACGACTCGGTGGTGACCCCTGGCTGGGACAGCGTCTCGGTCATCCCGGTCCGGACCCGCGACCCGGTGACGTAGCCCTTCCAGCGGTGATCCTTGCCCCCGGTGTAGTCCGCGTACAGCACGGCGAGCAGGAAGTTCTTGGCCGCCAGCACCGCTTGCGCGGTGTCATGGCTCTTCGGTGCGTACGAGGTCATGTCGATGTGCGCGCTCGCCCCGAACGGCGGCATCACCAGTCCGGCGGCCGTGGTCGACCCGGGCGTCGGCGCCGCGCTGGTGGCCGGCGTGGTGGTACCGCCCGCGGGGTGGAAGGTCCCCGGCTTGGCGGCGGACGAGCTACAGCCGGCCGCGAGCAGCCCGGCGGTCACCAGCAGCGCCGCCCCGTGAAGCCCTCGCCGTCCCTTGCGTCTCTCTACTGCGCTGCACATGATGCCCGGTACTCTAGCAATTACGGCAAACCGGTGCAGACCGTTCCTGAAGTTGGTGAATACGTTTCCCGCTGTTCACGGTTACCCTTCGCCGGCCTGTTTGCGCATTGCCTTTTCCCGCGCCCGGTCAGGACCGCCAGGGGCTGGGCTGGCCGGGGAAGATCTGCCGGTGCAGGCTGGCGGCGGGCGCGAATGACCCGCACACCGCGCCGGGCAGCCGGCCGTGCCGGGCGGCCCAGGTGCGCCAGGCGGCGAGCGTCTTGCCCGCCACCGCCTGCGCCGCCCCGGAGGCCGCCCACCACGAGCTGAACTGTGCCCGGTGCCGGCCCGCGTGCGGGCCGGTGAACGCCAGCACCTGGCCGAGGTGATACCACGGCTGCGGGCCGCCCGGGCGCACCGCGCCGCGGTCGAACCCGCACTGCACCAGCATGGGCGGGGCCTCGGCATAACGGGCGGCGTACCCGCTGGCGGCTTGCTGGCCCGCGGCGGCCGAGCCGCACCCGGCGGCCAGCACCGCGGCGGCGCAGCAGGCCGCGAGCAGGCCCCGGCGGCCGGGCCCGCTCACCGGGCCGGCTCCGCTCGCGCTGGCCGCATCGTCAGTGGCTCCACGGGTTGTTCTTCAGCGCCGTCGGGTACTGGGCGTACACCTGGTCGTGCAATTGGCGCGCCGAGACTCCGGCCCCGCACACCGCGGCGGGGAGCGCGCCGCTGGCGGCGGCTTTCTGCTGCCAGCGATCGAGCGGCTGGCCCGCCACCACCAGGCCGGAGGCGTGCGACTGATACCAGGCGACGAAGACCGGGTAGCTGGCCCGGGTCAGCCGCAGGTTGCCGCCCTCGGTGAACCGCAGCCGGGCCGGCTGGCTGGCGTCGTAGGCACGCACGGCCTGCACGACGCTGGGCGCGCCGCGGCTCAGCCCGCACTGGATGAGCAGCGCCATCGCGTCGGAGTCGCGGGCCGCGGTGGTGCCCGGGCTGGCGCTGGTGTCCGGAGATGCCTGGCCGGAGCCGCAGGCCGCCGCGCCGAGCAGGAGGGCTGCCGTGGTGGTGACGAGCGCGGCAGCCCGGCGCGACCGCGGCATCACCAAGGCCCGGCCGCCCCGTCCGACGACGTCCCGCCCTGCTGGGTGTACAAGAACCCGTACTTGGCCTCGAGGTCGTCGAGGTTGTACATGCCGTCGGCTCTCTCGTTGTACCAGCCGTTGAACGCATGGTAATTCTCTTTGGTGACCACGAGCTGGCCGTTCTGGTAGAACTGCTGGTCCGGCGGCAGGCCCTTGTTGAATTCCTGCGCACTGGTGACCAGGTCCTTGGCGTTATGGTTCATCAGCGCCTGGACCATCGTGATGTGCAGCTGGGTGGAATTGTCGGCGAAATCCTGGGTCGCGACGATCTCGCCATTGGCCGCGTTGTCGGTGCTGAACCCGGTCGGGATGCCGAGCAGGTCGAGCCCGGACTTGACCGGGTCCATCGCTTCGTCGGCCGCCTCGCCCACGCCAGGAATGAACTTCACCGTGTTCTCGGCGAAGTCCAGCATCTTGTTGTACTCCTCGTGCTGCTCGTCCTTGTCCTTCAGCACGTCGATGCCGACGTTGTTGGCTTCGGTGTCGATCCGGCCGAGCAGCCGGGCCATGCTGTCGTCGGGCTTGTTGGTCTGCAGCCAGGACGGCAGAGTGTGCAGCTGGGACTGCGCGTACAGGTTGCCGAAGGTGACCTTGGCCGCCGCGTTGAGCTGGGCCAGGTCGCCCTTGTTGACCGCGATCTGCTGCAGGAAGTTCGACAGCGGGTTGTCCTTGCCCTGCCCGTACACCTGGAACATCCAGGCGGGCGCGGTCTGCGAGCCGGGCGGGACCAGGCCCGAGCCGTCGGGCTCGTTGTTGTTCACCGAGTAGGCCAGGTCCAGCATGTACCGCTGGGCGGTGTCGGTCAGCGCCTTCTGAATCGCCGGGTCGAGGCCGAGGCCGTCGTCGGGCTTGGGGGTGTTCTCGATGATGGTGAGCGCGGCCTGGGCGGAATACTGGGCGTTCACGTCGGCCCCGCGGGGCGCGCTGGTGGCGGCGTCCAGGAAACTGCCGGCGATCTTGGGATCCATGAAGTTCAGCACGATCGAGCTGGGGTCGCCGTCCACGGCCTTGCCCGGCGGCGAGATGGTGAAGAACCCGGGATAGTTGCCGTGGTCGTCGGGGCCGCCGCGGACGAACCGGGCGTCCAGGCTGGGCAGGTCGCCGTTGTTCCACAGCAGCACCTTGGCCAGGTCCGGGCCGATATTGCCGTAGGCACGGTTGGTGTCGCCCATCACCTGCCAGGCGGCGTTCTTGTTCTCGGCGTCGGCCTTCAGCATGATCGACAGCGGGTCATAGTTGGCCAGGGTGTCCTGCAGCTGGTCGTGGTCGGAGTAGCCGTAGTTCTCGTGCGGGCCGCCGAGCGGGATCTTGATGGTGCCGTTCTGCTCGTCCTTCCACACGTTCGTGGTCATCACCGCCAGCAGGCTCAGCCCGTCCGGGTTGCCGGGCCCCGGCGGCTTCTCGCTGGTGGCCCACGAGGATCCCGGCGGCCCGTACTTGATCAGCATCGACGCTGACCAGATGTCCTTGGCGTTGGCGATGGCCTGCACCGTGTCCGGGGTCAGGCTGCCGGACTTGTCGGCGGAGGCCAGCCCGGCGGCGAAGGTCGCCAGGACCTGCTGGTCATCCTTGGTCAGGACGGTGAACCTGTTGCGGAAGTCGTTGGGGTTGACGTCGTTCTTGTTCAGCGTCGCGGCCAGGTTGGCCACCGCGGGCCCGGCGTTGTTGTAGAACGTGGCCAGCCAGGCCTTGTCGTTCATGTGGTCCTTGATGTCCTGCTGGATCGCCTTGATGGTGGCGTCGGAGGACGTGACGTCGCCGCCGGACTCGGCCCGGGACAGGGCGGCCGCCTCGGCCTGGGCGTCGGCGTTGTCCAGGTCCGTGCCCGACCAGGGGATCGACACCCAGCCGTTCTGCAGCACGTTGACGTCCTGCTCTTCCCACAGCTGCGCCAGCCGGGCCCTGGCCCGCATGTCCGCGGCGTCGCCGACGGACTGGTGCTGCGCCTGCTTGAGCGAGGCCGTGTTCACCCCGGCGCTGTAGGCGCTCAGATTGCTGACGATCGTCGGGACGTTAGCCGCCAGCGCGTCCCTGAGGCTCTCCAGCGCGCTGGCCGCCTGCGCCACTGACTCCGGGTCAACCCCGACCTCGCCCATCGCTCATCCCCTCGGTGGCCGTTGCCCGCCGGGCCCCGCCGGAGATGGTGCCAGGCAGGCTGCGAAGCTTGCGGCGGCTCGCGCCGGCAGTCTAGCCAGCCGGCCTTGTCCCTATTGTCTGATGTGCTGAATTCGTTGCGTGCCGTTCACTCGTCATTACCTGGTCGCGCTCATGCCCTGACGGTCTGTCATTCGCCGAGGTCATGGCCACCTTTCCGGCCGCAGCGGACGCCGTGCTGGCGGCCGGGCTAGTTGGGGGCGGGTGAGCCGGCGTGCTCCCTGGCCATCTTCTCCGCGCTCTGCCGCACGTTCCTGACCACGGTGGCCTCGGCGGCGGGCAGGCTGTTCAGGCAGCTCTGCACGGCCGCGTAGAGGGACTGCCATTGGCCGATCCAGGCGGTGGCGTCGGGCCCGGACCAGGTCTCGGAGGTGAGCAGCGGGCGGACCTTGTTGATCGCCTGCTGGATCGCCTTGGCGGCCGCGTCGACGCTATCCATGGCGGTCTGCGCTTCCCCGACCTCCTCGGCGATCAGGTCTCCCCATCCCATGAAGCAGCTCCTCCGAGTCTTGCGTCCCGGGGCAGGCAACGGGGCCCGTGGTCAGCCCGTGCCATTTCGCCCCCGTGCAGTGACGCGATATTAATGCATTCGCCCGAATCGCGCACGTGGACCGTGCGGGATCTATATCATCTCGTGTCACGACAGCGCCCTCAGCGCTCGACAGCGCGTTCGAGGGCGGCTCGGCAGGCCGGGCCTAGGCGCCCGCGGGACTCACGGAGGGACCTTCCCTAATGTCCAACTTCATCGGTGTCGATCCAGCAGGCGTTCAGGCCTGGAAGTCCAAGCTGGACACCAAGCATGACGCCGTGATCAATGCGCTCAACGACTACCGCCAGACCGCGCAGGCCAACAACGAGGTCGCGCACGGCTCGCACTTCACCAAGATCAACGGCCAGTGCGAGGACATCACCAACAAGCACCTCTCGGACCACAACGACCTGCACGGCCAGTACGCCACTGCGTCGAACAAGCTGGTCCAGGGCGTCATGGACGTGGCGGGGAACTGACCGCGCACAGCACGCATCACACAGCACGCATCGCGGGCCGGCCTGGGGAAACGGGTCGGCCCGTTGGCGTTTACGGGCCGGCCGGGGGTCGTGAGCCGGCCCGCTGGCGCCAGCGGGCCCAGGCAGGACAGCGCTAGCCGGGCAGGGTGGCCGGCTCGTCCCCGTCGGGCAGGGCGAGCTGTACCGGCAGCACCGTGCCCGGCCGGACCAGCAGGCCGCGGCCGATCGGCCCGGGGCCCGCGTTCCTGGGCAGCCGCACGCCGAACAGGTCGCCGTCGCTGGGGGAGTCCACCGCGACCAGCACACCGCACCTGGACTTCAGCGCCGCCGGGATGAAGCCGGAATAGGCCCGGGTGAGATCGCCGGTTGAGCCGGCCAGGATCACGCCGTGGTCGGCGTCCCTGCCGCTGCGCAGCAGTTTCTCCAGCGGGTCGCTGAGCGGGCCGCCCGACAGCAATTCGGCGTCGTCGACCAGCACCACGTAGCTCTCCTGGTCTTCCACCGCTGTCAGCAGCGTGTCCGGCGCCGCGTCGCCGCCGAGCACCGCGAGCACCCCGCGGCCGCCCTCCAGCGACCGCAGCGGTGACCGGCGCGGCGTGATCGCCAGCACCGGCGTGCCCGCCCGCAGCAGCCCGCTGGCCATGGTCATCAGGGTGGTCGACCGGCCAGAGCGCGGCGGTCCGGCGATCACCAGGCCAGGTCCCTCGTCCCGGACATCCAGGCCCTGCGGTGACAGTTCGTCGCCGCCGGCCCCGATCAGCGCCCATAGTGGCGACGGGGCGCGGAAGTCAGGGCTGAGCGCCCAGGTCTGGGCCGCGGTGATCCGCATCGGCAGCGCGTCGACCCGCAGCGGCCGCTGCCCGGCCGGCGGCTTGCCGTGGCGATCCGCTGCCTGGCTGGCCAGCCGCCGCAGCGCCGCCACCTGCGCGGGCCCGGACGGATCGGGGTCCAGCATCGCGATCTGCGCTTCCAGCGGGTTCGGCGTGCCCTCGAACATGATCCGGCCGGGCGGCTGGTCGCCGGGCATGCTGCGCTCGCTGACCCCGGCCAGGGTGGAGTCGCCCTTGTCGGTGAGCCGCAGCAGCATCCGCTGCCCGAAGACCGTTCCGGTCTGGCCGAGCAGCGCGGCCCGGTCGGTGGTGGCCACCGCGCGCATGCCGACCGCGGCGCCCTCCCGCAAAACCTGCAGCAGCCCGTCGATCAGCCGGCCGTAGTCGTAGTTCTCATAGGCGGCGACGAAGCCCTCCCACCAGTCGATGAGCACCAGCATCCAGGGCAGCGGGCTGCCCGGGTCGTGTGCCCGCTGCTCGGCCAGCCCGGCGAAGCCGCCCGCCGCGAGCAGTTGCTGCCGGCGCATGATCTCGCCGCGCAGCTTGCCGAGCAGCCGCTCGATCCGGTCGGTCTGGTCGCGGCTGACCACCGCGCCGCAGTGCGGCAGCCCGGCCAGCGGCAGCATCGCGCCGGTGCCGCAGTCGATCGCGTAGATGTGCGCGTCGGCCGGTGACACGTACCTGGCGACCGAGCCCGCGATGGTGCGCAAAGCCGTGGACCGGCCGGTCCTGGCCGCGCCGGCGATCACGATGTGACCGCCGCGGGCCATGTCCAGGGTGAGCGGCTCACGGGACTGCCGGGCGGGCACGTCGGTCAGCCCGTAGGGGACCGGCGGGAGTTCGCCAGGGCTGGCCGGGCCCGGCCAGCCCAGCTCGTCCAGGATGTCCAGGGTGACCAGCTCGGCCAGCGGCGGCAGCCAGGGGCTGCGCTGCTCGGGCAGCCCGGCCTTGGCCGCGGCCGCGGCGACGGAGTCCACCAGCACCGACAGGTCGGTGGCCATGGTGCCGTCGTCACCGCCGCCGGCCTGGGCCACCGGCGGCAGCGGGCGGCCCAGGATCGGCCACGGCACCGGGACGATCTCCGCGTCCGCCTGCACCGGGCCCGAGCCAGGGCGGCGGCCGCCGATCCGGGCCGACTGGACCGCGACCGGCGCGGCCGCCCCGGACCGGACGTAGCACCGGCCCGGCGTGGACTTGGCGATGTAGGCGGCGTCCGGCGCGTCGATCACGTCGGTGGACTCGTCGGAGTCAGTCACCCGCAGCGCGATCCGCAAGTTGGTGTTGGCCCGGATGTCGGCGCTGACCACGCCGGCCGGGCGCTGGGTGGCCAGGATCAGGTGCACGCCGAGCGAACGGCCCCGCTGCGCGATGCCGACCAGCCCGGTGACGAAGTCGGGCAGCTCAGCCACCAGCGAGGCGAACTCGTCGATGATCAGGACCAGCCGGGGCAGCGGGCCAAGCTCAGGCCGCAGCCGCCGGGTGTCCCAGTAGTCCTCGATGTCCTTGGCCCCGGCCTCCAGCAGGATTTCCTCCCGCCGTTTCAGCTCCGCCGACAGCGACGCCAGCGCCCGCTCGGTGAGGTGCCCGTCCAGGTCACTGACCATGCCGACGGTGTGCGGCAGCCGGGCGCAGTCCTTGAACGCCGAGCCGCCCTTGTAGTCGATCAGCACGAACGTCATCGAGTCCGGCCGGTTGCCCACCGCCAGCGACGCGATGATCGTCTGCAGCAGCTCGGACTTGCCCGCTCCGGTGGTGCCGGCGATCAGCCCGTGCGGGCCGTCGGAGCGCAAGTCCATGACGAACGGGCCGTCCGCGCTGATCCCGATCGGGGCCGAGGTGGTGCTGCCCAGCTGATCCCACTGCCTGGTGATCGCCCCCGCGTCCGGATCGGGCATCCCGATCAGGTCCAGCAGCCGCGCGGCGGACGGGATCGAGGCGTCCGCGTCGTCCCTGCTGACATCCCGCACCGGCGCCAGCGCCCTGGCCATCCGCTCCGCCCACCACGGGCTGACCTGGTCGGCCAGCACCGGGTCCAGCACATCGAAGCCGCTGCCGCGCAGGCTGAGGTAACCCGGCCGGTCCAGATCCCAGGACCCGGCCACCGCGCATTCCTCGGGCAGCATCCGCTCCGACTCGTCGATACAGACCGACAGCACGCCCGCCTTGCGCGCCGCGGCGAGCACGTGCGGCATGCCGGGGATGCGCCGCAGCACCCGCGCCCCGTCCAGCACGACCAGGATTCGCGGTCCCAGGTCCGGGCTGGCCGGCCGGTCCTCGCCCAGCAGCCCGCCGGGGGACATGCTGGCGGCCTTGCTGAGCCGCTCGGTGACCTCGGCGGCCAGCTCGGTCACCCGCATCCCGGCCGAGGCGGCGTCGGTGCCCACCAGCGCCAGGCAGGCCTCACCCTTGCGCGGCGCGCAGTGCGGCAGCCAGCGGACCCAGTTCCAGGACGGCCCGGCGGCCTGGTCCGCGCACAGCACCACGATCTGCAGGTCGCGCGGGCTGTGCAGGGCAGCGGCCTGGGCCACCAGCCAGCGGGCCAGGCCGCGGGAGGCGTCGCCAGGCCCGGCCAGGCCGACCACGCCCAGCTCCGGCAGCGGCAGCGATACCGGCACGTTCCTGGCCAGCGGCGGGTCCGGCAACTCGGCGTCGCCGCGGGCGCCTTTCTCCGCCGTGATCTCGATCCGGGCGGGCAGGCTGGTCAGCCCGACCCGCAGGTGCATCGCGTCGCGGTCGAGCGAGCGCCGCTCCCACAGCCGCCGCCGCGGCCCGGTCGCGGTGAGCAGCACCTGCGCCGGATCGGGCGCGGCCGCGCGCCGGTCGGCCTCATCGGCGATCCGCTCGGCGTCCAGCGCGGGCTCCAGCTCTCTGAGCTTGCGCCGGTACTCGCGCATCGCGCGCTTGTGCGACACCCGGCCGTGCCGCCGCTCGCTCAGCCACTGCCCGCCGATCATCACCGGGCTCATGAGCATGAACAGGCCATACGTCGCCGAGTGCATGACCTTCATCAGGACCAGCCCGAGCAGCAGCGGCACCACCGCGGCGATCATCTGGAACCGGACCTTCTCGCCGCGCTTGGGCTCGGCTGGCACCTCCACCCGGCGGGTCCTGCCGGAGGGCAGCAGCCGCGGCGGCCGGTTGTAGGCCAGGCCGCCGTCGGCGGCGGCGGACAGGTGCGCGTCGGGTGCCTCGGGCACCGCCAGCGCGAGCACGTTCGCGCCGATCTGCAGCAGGTCACCCGGTGCCCACTGACGCGGCTGCGCCACCGGCTGGCCATCGATGAGCAGCGCTGCCCCGGCCGCGCCCGGCCCGGCGGGGACGGACTCGGGCGCGGCGGGCTGGGCGGTAGCGGACGGCGCTGTGGCCGACTGGGCCATGGCCGCCCCGGCCGCCGCGGCCTCCGGCTCGGGCTCGATGGTGACCTCAGGATCACCGAACCCCGGGCGCACCGTCAGCCGGGCGGCGCGGGCGGGCATGCCCGGTCCGGTGACCCGCACGTGGCAGCTCCTGGACCCGCCGATGAGCGCAGCGCCGATGCCCAGCCGGTGCACCGTCCCGGCCGCGGGACCGCCGACCGCGCGCACCTCCACCACGCCCGACGGCTCGTCCAGCGCCGTGCCAGGGGCCGCCTGCTGGTCCGCGGCGACGACCGCGCCGTCATGCAGCACGGCGATCGCCTGGGCCGCCGGGTCCAGCGCTCTCGCGTTCACCCACAAGGTGCCTGACTTCGGCCGGGCGGCCCGCCTGCCCCACCCCGCGCCGGCCGCGCCTGGCAGCTGGATCACCTCAGCCAGGTCGTCCCTCGGCTGCAGCGAGGAACGCAGCCCGGCGGCGACCTGCGCCACGGTCAGGCTGTCGTCGCCGCCGATCACCAGATCACGCGGTCCCTGCGGGGTGAGTGCCGTCAGCGTGATCCGCATCTGCCCTCTCCGTCATGCTCAGCGCTGGGGCGCGGCCGGCGGCCATGGCCGCCGCGGGCCGGCCGCGGAGCCGGATGCCGCGGGCCTGCCGCCGGCACTGCCCGGAACGCGACATGTTATCGGGTTTCGGCTGATCCATCCGGGCGTTCACCAGGGGCCCGCCGGATCGTGGCCGGCTGCCATTTCGGGTGCCATTGCGCTACGTGACGGCTGCTGGCCGGTTAGTCACGCTTGCGGCCTGGTTATCCACATCCAGCCACAACGGACCTTGTTCTGGGATACGGTCACTTTGCCACTTATCGAACGGCTGATACCGAGGTGCTGGCTGATACTGCCGGGAAGACTGGCGCGCCATCGCCGGCCAAGGGGAGTTCTCAGCAATGTCGAGTGACCAGGCCATCCGGCCGCGGGGGCCCGCAGGCGACCAGCCGTCATGGCAGCCCACGACGCCGGGCGGACGACGCCCGCCGCGGGCGCCGCGCGAGCGCAAGCCGGTGCTGGCCGCGCTGGCCGTGCTGCTCATCGTCGGCGGCGCGGCGGCCGCCGACTACCTGGTCACCCAGAACGGCAAGACCGTCGACGCGATCGAGATCACCGCCCCGGTCGGCGCCGGGCAGCACATCCCGGCCTCGGTCATGCAGAAGGTCCAGGTCCCGGCCAACACCAGCGTCGGCTACGTGGCCTGGAACCAGGCGAGCCAGGTTGCCAGGTTCTACTCCGCGGGCCCCATTCCGGCCGGCACGCTGCTGAACGCCAAGATGGTGGTCAGCGCCAACGGCCTGGCCAAGGGCAAGGACATGGTGGGCCTGGCGCTGAAGGAAGGGCAACTGCCCAACGGCCTGCAGCAGGGCGACCACGTCGACATCTTCGATGTCAACGGCGGCCAGGGCTGCCCTGGCCAGCCCGGCGAGTTGCTGGACCACAACTCGGTGGTACTGCTCATCGAGGTGCCGTCCGCCAACTCCGGCTCATCCGCGGCGGACTTCGTCGAGATCGCCGTCACCCCCGGGCACGCCGGCGCGGTGACCTGTAACGCCTCCAGCGGGTCGATCGGTATCGCGGTCATCCCCGGCAGCGTGCAGAACGGCCCCGACGTCCAGCAGCCGCCGGCCGGCAGCCAGTCCCCGTCCTCGGGCACGTCATCAGGCAGCGCTGGCTGACCGATGGCTCTGATCGCGATCGCTGCGGACAAGGGCTCGCCCGGAGTCACCACCTCGGCCCTCGCGCTGGCCGCGGTCTGGCCCCGGCCGGTGCTGCTGGCTGAGTGCGACCCGGCCGGCGGTGACCTGGCGTTCTGGCTGCCCGGCGCCGACGGAGCCAGCCTGGACACCCGGCGCGGCCTGCTCAGCGCCGCGCTCGCCGCCCGCCGCGGGATGGCGCCCGGCCAGGTCTGGGAGCACGTGCAGAAGGTGCACGGCGGCCTTGACGTGCTCACCGGGGTGACCAACGCCGAGCAGGGGGCCGGCCTGGAGGGCCTGTGGGGCAGCATCGGCACGGCCCTGGCCGGGGTGCCACAGGCCGACGTGATCGCCGACTGCGGCCGGGTCGGCGTGGACGGGCCGTTCTATGACCTGCTCGCTCAGGCGACCATGACCGTGCTGGTCAGCGGCGTCTCCTTCGGTGAGATCATCCGGCTGCGGGAGCGGGCAACGACCCTGGCCGCCGGGCTGGGCCGGCGCGGGCGGACCGGCGCGCGCATCCCGGTGGTGATCATCGCGAGCCCGCGGCACCTGAACGCGACGCTGACCGAGATCAGCCACGCGCTCGGCAAGAACAGCCCGGCGGCGATCGCGGGCGGGCTGGCCCACGATCCCCGTAGCGCGGAGTCGCTGCGCGGCGAATGGGGCGGCAAGCTCGACAAGTCCATGCTGATCAGGACGGCCAGGTCGGTCGCGGCCGCGGTCGCGGGCCAGTTGCCGCCGCTGGCCGGGGCGCCAGCCGCGCCGCCGCAGGCACTGCCGCCGGGCGCCGCAGACCAGGGCGCTGCGGCCGGCCGCGGTTCGGGGCCAGCCAGGCCGGCCCTGGTGCTGGAAGCCGCCCCGGTCGCCCGCGACCAGGCTCCGGCCCGCCCGGGCGAGTATGCCGTCCCGGCCGCCGCCCAGTACCGGCCCGGCGGCGACCTGCTGGCCCGGCCTGGTGCCGCCCGCCCGGGCTACGACACCGGGCAGGCCCGGGCCGTGCCAGGCCGGGAGCATGACACCGGCCAGCGGCCGGCCGCGCGGACGGGGGAGTACGACACTGGCCAGAGCCGGGCCGTGCGGAGCCGTGACTACGACACCGGGCAGAGCCGGGCCGCCGCGCGGGCGGGCGGCGCCGGGCCCGGGTCCGGCAGCCTGCCCGCCGCTCCCGGCTGGCCCGAGCCACCAGGCGGGCCGGGCTGGTCCGGCGCCGCCGGGCACCGGCAGCCAGCCGGCTACCCGGCGCAGCAGCCGCCCTCCGGCGGGCGCCCTGCGGGCGGTGACGTGCCCTCCTCCGGCGGGCGGCCTGCGCGCAGCGGCCGCTCCTCCCGCGGACGGCACGCCGAGCCCGCTCCTGACCCCGCGGGCCCGGAGCGACCCAGGGATGACACCGCGGTGACCTGGCCTGGTCAGGCCGCGGCCACGCCGGGCCGCCCGCCCGACACACCGCGGGACTGGTGAGGCATGGACCATTCACTCGTCAAGCGGCTGCGCGGCGAGGTCGGCGACCGGCTAGCCGCGCAGCGCCGCCAGGACGCGGCGGCCAGCCTGCCGCCGATGTCGGGCGAAGACGAGCGGCAGTTCGCCCGCGCCCTGGTCGCGCAGGTGCTGGAAGAGCACGCCAGGACCGAGATCACGGCCGGCCGGGTGCCGCCGAACGCCGCCGAGGAGGAAGAGCTCGCCGCGGCGATCCACGCCGCGCTGTTCGGTGTCGGCCGGCTGCAGCCGCTGCTGGAGGACCCGCTGGTCGAGAACATCGACGTCAACGGGTGCGACCGGGTGTTCGTCGGTTATGCCGACGGTCGAGAGGCCATGGCCGAGCCGGTCGCCGAGAGCGACGAAGAGCTGATCGACCTGATCCAGGTGCTGGCCGCCTACTCCGGGCTGTCCAGCCGGCCGTTCGACACCGCTAACCCCCAGCTGGACCTGCGGCTGCCCGACGGTTCCCGGCTGTCGGCGGTGATGGACGTGACGATGCGGCCCGCGGTGTCCATCCGGCGGGCCCGGATGGGCAAGGTCTTTCTCGCCGACCTGGTGGGCAACGGCACGCTGCTGCCCGAGACCGGCGCGTTCCTGGCCGCCGCCACCGCGGCCAGGAAGAACATGATGATCGCCGGGGCCACCAACGCGGGCAAGACCACCCTCCTGCGGGCGGTCGTGAACCAGATCCCCGGGCACGAGCGGCTCATCACCGTGGAACGGGCGCTGGAGCTCGGCGTCGATCATTTCCCCGAACTGCACCCGAACGTGGTGGCGTTCGAGGAACGGCTGCCCAACTCCGAGGGCCAGGGCGCGGTCACCATGGCCGAGCTGGTCCGCCGGTCGCTGCGGATGAACCCGAGCCGGGTGATCGTCGGTGAGGTGCTCGGCGACGAGATCGTCACCATGCTGAACGCGATGACCCAGGGCAACGACGGCTCGCTGTCCACCATCCACGCGAACTCCTCGATGGAGGTGTTCAACCGGATCTCCACCTACGCGATCCAGTCGGCGGAGCGCCTTCCGGTCGAGGCCACCCACATGCTCATCGCCGGAGCCGTCAACTTCGTGGTCTTCATCGAGAAGCGCAACGACTACTCCAGGGGCGGCAACCTGCGCCGGTTCGTCAGCAGCATCCGCGAGGTGACCGGCATCGACGGCCGGGTGCTGTCCAGCGAGGTCTTCGCCGCGGGCCCGGACGGCCGGGCCGTGCCGCGCGCTCCGGTGTCCTGCCTGGAGGAACTGGCCGAGCACGGCTACGACCCGGCCCAGGGGCTGTGGTGAGCGCCGTCACGCCCGACTCGGCGGGCACGATCCTGGTCGGCGCCACCATCGGGGCCGCGGTGTTCTTGCTGATCACGTCGCTGCGCGGGTTCGAGCCCAGGCGGCCGCGGCCGGGCCAGGGCCGGCTGGACAAGCGACTTCGGGCGCTGACCGGAGTGCGCGGCGCGGTGGCGGTGGTGGCCGGGCTGCTCGTGCTGATCGCGACCGGCTGGCTGGTCGCCGGGATCGGCATCGGGCTGCTGGCGTTCAGCTGGAACGGCCTCACCGGGGCGGCGAGCGAGCGGCGCGCCCTGATCCGGCTGGAGGGCCTGGCGACCTGGACCGAGTCGCTGCGCGACACGATCGCCGGCGCGGTCGGCCTGGAACAGGCGATCCCGGCGTCGATGCGGGTCGCCTCGCCGGCCCTGATCGAGCCGCTGGGCGCGCTGGTGGACCGGATGCACACCCGGGTGCCGCTGCCGGACGCGCTGCGCAGGTTCGCCGATGACCTGAACGACCCGGGCGCGGATCTGATCATCGCGGCGCTGATCATCAACTCCCGGCTGCGCGGGCCCGGGCTGCGGGACCTGCTCGGCGCGCTGGCCGCGTCGGTGCGCGAGGAACTCGACGTTCGCCGCAAGGTCAACGCCGACCGGCGCTCCACCAGGCGCAGCGTGCAGATCGTGGTGCTGATCTCGGTCGGCCTGGCCATCGTGCTGGCCCTGTTCGATCACAGTTTCCTGCAGCCCTACGACACGCTGGCCGGGCAGCTGGTGATGGCCATCGTGGCCGCGGTCTACGCGGGCGGCGTGCTGTGGCTGCGCAGGCTGGCCCGGTTCAGTGAGGCGGAGCGGCTGCTCGCTTCGGTCTCTGACACCGCCCCGGCCGACGCGGCCGGGCCGGCCGGCTCCGCACTGGCATCACAGGGGGCTGCCCGGTGACCACTGAACTGGTGCTGGTCGGCGCGCTCCTCGGGCTGGGCGTGTTCCTGTTCGCGTTCGCCCTGATGCCGCGGCGAGTCAGCCTGAGCAGGCGGCTGGCCGCCTTCGACGCCGCGCAGGCGCCGTTTCGCCGCGCCGCGGCCAGGTCCGCCGAGCCGGGCGGCGAGAGCCAGGTCAGCCGCTGGCTGGGCAAGGCGATCGCCAAGTTCTGCGCCGAGCAGGGCTGGGAGTTCCGCGGGCTGCGCTCCAGCCTGGCGCTGGTGGACAAGTCGTTCGAGGCTTACCTGGCGCAGAAGGTGCTGCTGGCCCTGTTCGGGCTGATCATCGCGCCGATCGCGGTCGCCGGGGCCGGGCTGGCCGGATTCCACCTGCCGGTGATCATCCCGGTCTGGGCCGGGCTGCTGCTCGCCGCCGTCTTCTTCATGCTGCCCGACCTGGAGCTGAAGCAGCAGGTGACCCGGCGCCGCCGCGACTTCCGGCACGCCATCGGCGCCTTCCTGGACCTGGTGGCGATGAACCTGTCCGGCGGGCGCGGGGTGCCCGAAGCACTGCTGGCCGCCAGCGAGATCGGCACCGGCTGGGCGATGTGGCGGATCAGGGAGGCTCTGGTCAACGCCAGGATCACCGGCCAGACGCCGTGGCAGGCGCTCGGCGCGCTCGGCGACGAGGTCAAGGTCGACGAGCTGCGGGACCTGGCCGCCGCGCTCAGCCTGGTGTCCGAGGACGGCGCGAAGGTGCGTGAGTCGCTGGTGACCAGGGCGGTCAGCCTGCGCCGCAGGGAACTGGCCGACCTGCAGGGCGAGGCAGGCGAACGATCGCAGTCGATGCTGATAGCGCAGATGATGCTGTGTGCCGCGTTCATGATTTTCCTCACCTACCCGGCGGTGAAAGTCATGCTCGGATTCTGAAACCACCGAAGTGAATATGAGTAACAGCGCAGTATGGCAGGAGAAAGAAAATGACATCAGGCCCGCTGAAGTACCCGGTCGAATTCATCCGAGTCATGCTGGGCGCGAGCGCCAGCAGGCTCGGCGAGGCCCGCCGCCGCGGCGACCGCGGCGCGTCCGCGATCGAGCTGGCGATCATCACGGCCATCCTGGTCGGCCTGGCCATCGTGGTCCTGGTAGTCGTCAATCAGGTCGTGACGAGCCGTTCCAACGAGATCAACACGAACAACGGCCAGCTGCCCTGATGCCCGGAAAGGCAGCGCGGCCGCCCTGGTCAGGGCGGGCCGGCGCGGCCAGGCGGGCGGGCGCCGATCGCGGGGTCAGCGCCATCGAACTGGCGATCCTCGCCCCGGCGCTGCTCCTCATCGTCTGGATGACGATCCAGTACGCGCTGTACTACCAGGGGCGGCAGGTCGCGCTGGCGGCTGCCCGGATCGGCGTGCGGGTGGCCAGCCAGGACGAGCACACGGTGCCGAACTGGCGGATAATCTCCCAGGACGCCGCCAAGAACTACTACGCCGGGCTGGGCACGAAGGTGCTCGGCGCGGGAATCAGGGCGCGCGCGGAGGTGTCTGGCCCTGGCCAGGTCAGGGTGACGGTGACCGGTCACGTGGCCAGCATCCTGCTGGGCCTCAAACTGCCGATCAACGAGACCGCCGGGGCGCCGATCGAGTGCTTCCGGCCCGATGCCAATGGCGGCCTGAATTGCTGATTCTGCGTTCAGCCTGGGTGCGTCACAGGCACAGCGGTGACAGAGGGACAATGGCGGTCGAATTCGTGCTCATGGTGCCGCTGCTGCTGCTCCTGCTGATATTCCTGCTGATGGCCGGCCGGTTCATCGAAGCCCACGGCGAGGTGGACGGCGCGGCCAGGGACGCGGCCAGGGCCGCGTCGATCGCCCGCAGCCCGCAGGCGGCCCAGGCCGCCGCGAACGCCGCTGTCGCCGCGGACATCCACGGCTGGTGCCCGGACCCGACCGTGACCGGCTTCGTACCGGGCAGCACGGCGGTGACGATCCACCTCGACTGCGGGCTGGACCTGGGTTTCATCGACCTGGGCACGGTGCCGGTCCAGGGGTTCGCGGTGGCCCCGCTCGACCCGTTCGTGGCCAGGCAGTTCTGAACGGAAATGATGGTGATGGCGAAGCAGGCAACGGGCGCACCGCGGGCTAGGCGCGGCGGCGGCCCGCGGGCCGGTGACCGCGGCTCGGTCACGATATTCGTGCTGTTCGCCACCATGGCGGCGCTGGCCCTGGCCAGCCTGCTCGTGGATCTGGGCAATGCGGTGAACGCACAGCAGCGCGCGGCCGACATCGCCGAGCAGGCCGCCCGCGCCGCCGCGAACACGATCAGCGTCGGCTCGCTGCGTTCGGGGAGCGTCCGGATCGACACGGCCACCGCCTGCGGCAACGCCGCGAACGTGGTGGCTTCGTATGTGACCAGCGGCGTGCAGGCGACGATGACCCAGCCGTGCAGTTACAGCGGGCCGCGCAAGGTGACTGTCTGGGTCGCGGTCACGACTCAGCCGATTATCACGACCTTTTTCGGTAGCTTCACCATGCGGGCACACGAGTCCGCGTGCGCGGAATTCGGGATCGACAAGGGGGTGGGCTGCTGATGGCGCCTCCCATACCGGGCCTGCGGCGGCCGCCGCAGCGCCGCCGCAGCGCCGGTGACGTGCTGGCCGGCCTGCTCGCCGTGATCGCGCTCGCGGCGCTGACCGTGGGCGTGCCGCTCGCCCTGATCAGCCTGTTCGGGCTGCCGGTGCCGCACCACCTGTCGGCGTCGGCGTTCACCCGGCAACTGGACCTGGCCGCGATTCTCAAGGTGCTCGCGGTGGTGATCTGGCTGGCCTGGCTGCAGCTGGTGTGGTGCGTGGTGGTGGAGGTCCAGGCGGCGATCAGGAACGCGGGCATGCCCAGCCGGGTGCCGCTGGCCGGCGGCACCCAGTCGGTGGTGCACCGGCTGGTGACCGCGGTCCTGCTGTTGTTCACCGCGACGGCGGCGATCACGCCGGCCCTGCTGCACTCCGGCCCGGCCGGCCCGGCCAGGCCCGCGGTGGCGATCACCCAGCAGGTGCAGACGGCGAGCCAGCACGGCGGCGAGCACGCGCACGCTCCTGAGGCGGCGGTGGGCCGGCACCACGCCGAGAAGATCTACGTCGTGCAGCCGCCGGCCGGCCGCTACCACGAGAGCCTGTGGGAGATCGCGCAGAACCACCTCGGCAACGGCCGCAGGTACGGCGAGATCTTCGAGCTGAACAAGGACCGGGTGCAGCCGGACGGGTCCAAGCTGACCATCGCGAGCCTGATCCGGCCCGGCTGGGTGCTGCACATGCCGCACGACGCGCACGGCCCCGGCATCCAGACCGTGTCCCGGGAGGACGTCCGCGCGCTGCAGCACGGCGAGAGCATGACCAGGCTGCAGCGCGCGCAGGCCAAGGAGACATCGCTGGCGGGCGCGGCGGCCGGGGCGCAGGGCCACGGCGGCGGGCTGGCTGGCGGCTCCGGGCACGCCGGGACGGGCGGCCAGGCCGCCGCCCAGCACGCCGCCCACGGCTACGGCTACGACTACGCCCGCGACCTGGCCATGGCCTCGCTGCTGGCGGCCGGGCTGCTGGCGGCGCTGGGCAGGCGCCGCCGCGAGCAGCTGTGGCGGCGGGCGTTCGGCCGCAGGCTCGCGGTGCCGAGCGGGGACGCGGCCATCGCCGAGGCGGCCATCCGGCTCGGCGCGGGCCCACAGCAGGCCCGGCTGCTCGACACCGGCCTGCGGCACCTGTGCGCGGTGCTGGCCGGCCAGGACCGGCAGCCGCCGCAGGTGTTCGCCGCCCGGCTGAACGAGGAGCACCTGGACCTGTTGCTGGCGCTGCCGGACCGGGAGCCGCCGTGGCCGTGGACGGCCGCCGACGGCGGCCGCACCTGGCGGCTGCCGCTGGGCTCGGTCCCCGGCCTGGACCTGGAGAGCGCGGGCCAGGCGGGCGCCCCGTTCCCCGGCCTGGTGTCGCTCGGCACCGACGACGACGGCCGGGTGCTGGTCGACCTGGAAGCGGCGCACGGCCTGATCGCGGTCACCGGCCCCGACGACCTGGTCCAGGCCACGCTCGCGGCGATGGCGATGGAACTGGCCACCAACCAGTGGTCGGACCAGATGGAGATCACGCTGGTCGGGTTCGGCGACGAGCTGACCACGATCGCGCCGGACCGGGTCCGTGCGGTCGACTCGCTGGCCGACGTGCTGCCCGGGCTGGAAGCCAGGGCAGCCGAGGCCGAGCGGGCCGCCGCGCAGGCCGGCGGCGTGCTCACCGGCCGCATCCGCGATGGCCACCTGGGCGCCTGGACGCCGCACTACCTGATCATGGCGCGGCCGCCGGCCGGCGATGAGCAGGACCGGCTGGTCGCGCTGGCCCGGTCGCGGGACCGGACCGGGGCCGGCTACCTGGTCGCCGGTGACGTGCCAGGAGCCGCCTGGACCTGGCAGGTCACCCAGGACCGGCGGCTGCAGGCCGACCTGCTCGGCTTCGACGTCGCCGCGCAGCTGCTGCCGCGCGAGCAGTACGCCGCCGTAGTCGAGCTGTTCGCGACCGCGTCCGACACCGCCGGCACCCCGATGCGGCGGCCGCCCGCCGACGCGGCGCCCGCCGCGCAGCTGGTGCCCGGCGCCCGGATGCCGGTGGAGGTCAGCCTGCTGGGACCGGTGTCGGTGCAGGCGCCGGGCGCGATCGAGCCCGAGCGCGCCGCGCTGGCCGCCGAGATCGTGGTCTACCTGGCCGCGCACCCCGGCGGGGTCCACCTGAACGTGCTCACCGGCGCGGTGTGGCCGCGCGGCGTCACCGCCGACGTCAGGGACGCCTCGCTCGGCCGGGTCAGGGACTGGCTGGGCTACGACGAGGACGGCCGCCCGCGGCTGGCCACCGACGCCGACGGCCGGCTGGCGCTCGGCCCGGAGGTCAGGGTCGACTGGCAGGTGTTCCGCGCGCTGGTGGGCCGGGCCTGGGCGGAAGAGGCCAGGGGCAGCACGGCCGAGGCGGACTACCTGGAGCGCGCGCTGCACGAGATCCAGGGCCCGCTGCTGGACGGGCGGGACCAGCGCCGGTACGCCTGGCTGGCCACCGACGACCTGGAGTACGAGGTCGGCGCGCTGGTCGCCGACGTCGCGCACCGGCTGTCGGGGCTGCGCCGCGGCAGCGACCCGGAAGCGGCGATGGCCGCGGCCAGGGCCGGGCTCCGGCTGGCCGCCGGCGACGAGCTGCTCTGGCGCGACCTGCTGCTCGCCGCGCACGCCAGCGGGGACTCCGCGGCACTGCAGTCGGTGATCTCCGAGATCACCACCCGGACCGCGGCCGACCGGGTGCTGGCGAAGCTGGCCCCCGAGACCGAGGCGCTGATCGACGAGCTCCTGCCATCCTGGCGGCTATCGGTGGCCTAGCCCCGGCCATTCCATGACCGTGGTGGTTAGCCAGCGTTATCTACCGAGTAGCCGCCACGATCATGGAAGCCGGGTCCGGGCGCGAGAGCGCGGCGGGGGTGCGGGCCTAAACTGCTCTTTGCGCGCATCGAAGCGCCCACGGCTAGGACTGGAGCTGCATGGCTATCAACCGTGACTATGTCGGCCGGACGTTTCCCCCGGGCGAGCCGTACGAGGTCAGCCGGGTCAAGATCGCCGACTTCGCCGACGCGATCGGGGACAAGAACCCGCTCTACCGGGACCGCGCGGCCGCGCAGGCGGCTGGCCACCCGGACGTGATCGCCCCGCCGACCATGGCGATCGTCATCAGCGCGGCCAGCAGCAGCCGGGTGGTCATGGACCCTGACCTCGGCCTCAACTACGCGATGGTCGTCCACGGCGAGCAGCGGTTCGAGTACACCAGGCAGATCAGGGCCGGCGACGTGCTCACCGCGCAGGCCACCATCGCCAACATCAGGCAGGCTGGCCGCAACACGCTGCTCACTACCAGGACCGAGATCCGCACCACGGACGGCGAGCACGTGTGCACCTCGGTCAACACCCTGGTCGAGCGGGCCAGCTAGGCGCGGCGGGTTAAGGACGGATGCGGTCATGAGCGAACAAGTCAAGTACGCCGACGTCGAAGAGGGCGCCGAGCTCGCCCCGGTCAGCTATCCGGTGACCCGGCTGAGCCTGGTCAAGTACTGCGGTGCGTCCGGCGACTTCAACGTGATCCACTGGAACGAGCGGATCGCGAAGTCAGTCGGCCTGCCGGACGTGATCGCGCACGGCATGTTCACGATGGCGCAGGCCGGCCGGTACGTGACCGACTGGGCTGGCGACCAGGCGGCGGTGACCGACTTCGGGGTCAGGTTCTCCTCGCCGGTGGTGGTGCCCGACGACGACACCGGCGCGACCGTCGAGATCAGCGGCAAGATCACCGAGAAGCTGGACGACAACCGGGTCGTGCTGACGCTCACCGCCCGGTCCGGCGAGACCAAGGTGCTGACCCAGGCCCGCGCGGTCGTCAAGCTGCCCTGACCGCGTTCAGCCGGGACCGGGCGGCGAGTGAGGGGGAACCAGACCGGTGACGGTGCGTGAGCAGGTCGCGCTGTCGGACTACACCACGCTGCGGCTTGGCGGCCCGGCGGCGCGGTTTACCGAGGCCGGCACCGACGAGGAGGTCGTCGCCGCGGTCCGGGACGCGGACCAGCGCGGCGAGCCGGTGCTGGTGCTCGGCGGCGGCAGCAACCTGGTCGTCGCCGACGAGGGCTTCGCCGGCACCGTGGTCTGGATCCGCACCCGCGGCGTGCGGCAGCAGGCGGACGGCCCGCGCTGCGCGCTGGCCGTCGCGGCCGGCGAGGACTGGGACCTGCTGGTGCGGCGCTGCATCAGCGACGGGCTGTCCGGGCTGGAATGCCTGTCGGGCATCCCCGGCCTGGCCGGCGCCACCCCGATCCAGAACGTCGGCGCGTACGGCCAGGAGGTCGCGCAGGTCATCTCCGCGGTGCGGGTGTATGACCGCTCGCGCCAGCTGGTCACCAGCCTGCCCGCCAGCGAGTGCGGGTTCGGCTACCGGACCAGCGCGTTCAAGCGGGCCGCGGCCGGCCAGCCGACCGGGCGGTTCGTGGTGCTCGGCGTCAGCTACCTGCTGTCGCGGGACCCGCTGTCCGCGCCGCTGCGCTACCGCGAGCTGGCCCGCGCACTCGAGGTCAGCGAGGGCGCCCGCGTGCCGCTCGCCGCGGCCAGGGAGGCCGTGCTGACCCTGCGCCGCGGCAAGGGGATGGTGGCCGACCCGGCCGACCCGGAGAGCCGCAGCGCGGGCTCGTTCTTCACCAACCCGGTGCTGGACGCCGCGCAGTTCGCCGCGCTGCGGGCCGCGGTGGCCCGCCAGTACGGCCCGGACACGGCGATCCCGCAGTACCCGGCCCCGGAAGGGCAGGTCAAGGTGTCGGCCGCGTGGCTGATCGAGCGGGCCGGGTTCGGCAAGGGCTATCCGGGCAGCGGCGAGCGGGCCGGGCAGGGCGGCGCGCGGACCGGTCAGGGCGGCGGCCACGCCGGTCCCGCCGGGCCCGGCGGGACCGGGCCGCGGATCTCGGCCAAGCACACCCTCGCCCTGGTCAACCCGGGCGGCGCCAGCACCAAGGGGCTGCTCGAGCTGGCGGCCGAGATCAGCGACGGCGTGCGCGCGCGGTTCGGGGTCGAGCTGGTCAGGGAACCCGTCCTGGTCGCGCCCTAGCCCGGCAGGCCCCGGCGCGCCGGGCGGGGCATCGAGCCCGCGAAGCGCGAGCGGTGCGACAACGGCGTGACCAAGGTGATCTACCGGGACCAGGTCGGCAATGAGCTGAGCCTTGGCGGCGGCCCGGGCTGAGGTCAGGCCTGGCGGGTGAGCGGGGCGGGCGGCGGCGCACCGCAGTCAGGGGCGGCCAGCCAGGCGTCGATGCCCGCCAGCAGCCGGGCCCTGATCTGCGGCGGCGCGGCGCTCGCGTGCACCGACATCCGGGCGAGCGCGGCCAGCTCGGGATCGGACAGGCCGTGCGCGTGCCGGGCTATCTGGTACTGCGCGGTGAGCCTGGAGCCGAACAGCAGCGGGTCGTCCGCGCCGAGCGCCACCGGGATGCCCGCCTCCAGCAGGCGCGTCAGCGGCACGTCGGCGGGCCGCGCGGCGACGCCGAGCGCGACATTCGAGGCCGGGCAGACTTCGAGGGTCACGCCCGCGGCGGCGATGGCGGCCAGCAGCGGCGGGTCGGCCGCGGCCGCGACGCCGTGCCCGATCCGGTCGGCGGCCAGCTCCACCAGGCAGGCCCGCACGCTGGCCGGGCCCGACAGCTCGCCGCCGTGCGGCACGCTGAGCAGCCCGGCCCGCCTGGCGATCCCGAACGCGCGGGCGAACTCCGGCGCCGCCCCGCGCCGCTCGTCGCTGCTGAGCCCGAAGCCGGTCACGCCGTGCCCGGCGAACCGGGCGGCCAGCCGGGCCAGGGTGCGCGCCTCCAGCGGGTGCTTGGTGCGGTTGGCCGCGATGATCACCCCGATCCCGGTGCCGGCCTGCGCGGCCGCCTGCGCCGCGGCGTCCAGCACCAGCTCCACGGCCGGGATGAGGCCGCCGAACCTGGCGGCGTAGCCCGACGGGTCCACCTGGATCTCCAGCCAGCCCGAGCCCTCGGCCCGCTCGTCGGCGGCCGCCTCCAGCAGCAGCCGCCGGACGTCGGCCTCGGTCCTGACCAGCGACCTGGCGATGTCGTAGAGCCGCTGGAACCGGAACCAGCCGCGCTCGTCGGTCGCGCTCAGCCGCGGCGGCCACTCGCTGACCAGCGCGTCGGGCAGGCTGGCGCCGTACTCGCCGGCCAGCTCGACCAGGGTGGGATGACGCATCGCGCCGGTGAAATGCAGATGGAGGTGCGCTTTGGGCAGCGTGTCCAGCGGCCGGGCCATCGGCCTAGTCTGGCAGCCGCTAGCCGAGCAGCTTCCCGAGCCTGCCCAGGCCCTCCTGGATGTCGGCGTCGCCGAGCGCGTAGGACAGCCGGAAGTAGCCGGGGGCGCCGAAGGCCTCGCCGGGCACCACCGCCACGTCAGCCTCCTCCAGGATGACCTCGGCGAGCTCGGCGGTGGTGGCCGGGCGCCGGCCGGAAAGGTCCCTGCCCAGCACGCCGCGGACCGAGGGGAAGCAGTAGAACGCGCCTTCGGGAAGCGGGCAGATGACGCCCGGAATGTCGTTCAGCATCCCCGTCATCAGCTTCCTGCGCCGGTCAAACGCCGCCCGCATCTCGGTCACCGCCGACAGGTCACCACTGACCGCCGCCAGCGCGGCCGCCTGCGCCACGTTGCACACATTGGAGGTCATGTGCGACTGCAGGTCGCTGACTGCCTTGGCGACGTCGGGCGGGCCGATCAGCCAGCCAACCCGCCAGCCGGTCATCGCGTAGGTCTTGGCCACGCCGCCCAGGACGACGCAGCGGTCGCTGATCTCCGGCGCGGCCACCGGCATCGAGGAGAACCTGGCCTCGCCGTAGACGAGGTGCTCGTAAATCTCGTCGGTGATCACCCACAGGCCGTGCCTGGCGGCCCAGCGGCCGATCTCGGCGACCAGTCCGGGCGGGTAGACCGCGCCGGTCGGGTTGGACGGGGACACGAACAGCAGCATCCTGGTCCGCGCCGTCCGGTGCGCCTCCAGGTCGGCGACGCTGGTCAGGTAGCCCGAGCGCTCGTCCGACGCAACCGGCACCGGGACGCCGCCCGCCAGCGCGATGGCCTCGGGATAGGTGGTCCAGTACGGGGCGGGCAGCAGCACCTCATCGCCGGGATCCAGCAGCGCGGCGAGCGCCTGGAACACCGCGTGCTTGCCGCCGTTGGTCACGATGACCTGGCCGGGCGTGACCTGGTAGCCGGAGTCCCTGGCAGCCTTCGCCGCGATCGCCTCGCGCAGTTCGGGCAGGCCAGCGGTGGGCGAGTACTTGTGGAACCGGGGCTGCGCGCAGGCCCGCTGCGCGGCCTCGACGATGTATCCGGGGGTGGGGAAATCGGGCTCGCCAGCGCCGAATCCGATCACCGGCTTGCCGGCCGCCTTGAGCGCCCGTGCCTTCGCGTCGACCGCCAGAGTCGCCGACTCGGTGATGGCGCTGACCCGGGCCGATATCCTGTCCGCTGCGCTGACCATGGCACCTATGGTGTCACTAGCCACGGGCGGCCAGCCGGCGGCGGGGGCGGGCGGCGTGTCTAGCTCGCGGTTCGACGGCAGGGCCGCTGGCAACGTAGACTTCAGGCTCTGGCGGAAGTCCGCCAGGTGACCCGTGCATGCCCGCGCGGGCCATTAGAGGGCAGTAGCTCAATTGGCTAGAGTCCCGGTCTCCAAAACCGGCGGTTGGGGGTTCGAGTCCCTCCTGCCCTGCGGGTGTGGTTCGTGTCAGCGGACCGACGGCGTCAGCCGGTAAGTGATCAGCGTTCAGGTGAGGACATGGCAACTCAGACGCGAGGCACCGCCGAGGAACGGCCAGCCAAGCCTGGCAGGCCGCCAGCAAAGCCGGGCCGGACCACTCCCGCGCTGTTCGTGCACCAGATCGTCGCCGAACTGCGCAAGGTTATCTGGCCGACCCGCAAGGAACTCGGCACGTACACGACGGTTGCGCTCGTCTTCATCCTGGTCATGGTGGCGATCGTGACCAGCCTGGACTACGGGTTCACCAAGCTGGTGTTCGCCGTCTTCGGCTGAGGCCGCAGACCTAGCGGGAACCGGCCGCCGAGGCCGGCGCCAGTGCCCCTGGCGGCCGGCAGCGCGGCGGCTGGCAGGGGGGTAGTGGCGGGCAGCACAGCCGGTCCTGGCCGGCGGCCGTCCCGCCGGCCGCGCTGAACCTGAGCCGGCCACCGCGCGGGACGCCCGCGAAAGAGCTAAGAGAAAGAGTAATCGTGTCCGAGTCCGAACTGCAGGCCGGCGATCAGCCGGCCGAGCGTGCCCCTGACGGCGAGCCCAGTGCGGCCGCTGAGCCCGGCGCCGCCGCCGCCGCGAGCGATGCCAGCGGTGCCGGCGGCCTGGCAGCGGCGGCCAGCGAGGAGCCAGGCGACAGCGGGCTGGGCGGCCAGAGCGCGGAGTCAGGCCAGAGCGCGGACGCAGGCGAGGCCGGCGAGGCCGGCCAGCAGGCTGACGGGGCGGACAGCCAGGACCCGGTCGGTGAGTTCAAGGCCGAGCTGCGGCTGCTGCCCGGTGACTGGTACGTGGTGCACTCCTACGCCGGCTACGAGAACCGGGTCAGGACCAACCTGGAGAGCCGCACCCAGTCACTCAACATGGAGGACTACATCTTCCAGGTCGAGGTGCCGGTGCACGAGGTCACCGAGATCAAGGGCGGCAAGCGGCAGCAGGTGCAGGAGAAGGTGCTGCCCGGCTACATCCTGGTCCGGATGGACCTGACCGACGAGTCGTGGGCGGCGGTCCGCAACACCCCGGGCGTGACCGGGTTCGTGGGACTGTCCAGCAGGCCCTCGCCGTTGAGCCTGGACGAGGTTGCCGTCCTGCTCGCGCCCGAGCCCGAGGAGAAGGCGGCGAAGAAGGCCGAGACGCTGCGCGCGGCCGCGGTTGACTTCGAGGTCGGCCAGTCGGTTACCGTAATGGACGGCCCGTTCGCTACCCTCCCGGCAACGGTGAGCGAGATCAACCCCGACACCCAGAAGCTCAAGGTGCTCGTGTCGATCTTCGGCCGGGAGACGCCGGTCGAGCTTTCCTTTGATCAGGTCAGCAAGATCTGACTGGATTTCACGTTAGGTAGGAACGCAGGAAATGCCTCCGCGCAAGAAGAAGATCGCTGCTGTCGTCAAGGTGCAGCTGAACGCGGGAGTGGCCACGCCGGCCCCGCCGGTGGGTACCGCGCTCGGCCCGCACGGCGTCAACATCATGGACTTCTGCAAGCAGTACCACGCCGCCACCGAGTCGCAGCGGGGCAACATCATCCCCGTCGAGATCACGATCTACGAGGACCGGTCGTTCTCGTTCATCACCAAGACCCCGCCGGCGCCTGAGCTGATCAAGAAGGCCGCGGGTGTCCAGAAGGGCAGCGCCGAGCCGCACAAGACCAAGGTCGGCACCGTCACCAGCGCCCAGCTCCGGGAGATCGCCCAGGTCAAGATGGCCGACCTGAACGCGACCTCGATGGACGCGGCAGAGAAGATCATCGCCGGGACGGCCCGCTCGATGGGGATCAAGGTCGAGGGCTGACCCGGCCGCCGGGCCCCGCCCGGCACCCCCTGGCGCAGCCGCCAGGGACAACCAGTGGCAGGGCCACGCGCTGGCCCGCTGACCACGACTTCCAGAACCGAGGGAGAGCACGATGAAGCGCAGCAAGGCTTACCGCAAGGCTGGCGACCAGCTCCAGGCGGCCCGGCTGTACAGCCCGGCCCAGGCGGTCGCGCTGGCCAAGCGCACCTCCACGACCAAGTTCGACCCGACCGTCGAGGTCGCGCTGCGGCTCGGGGTCGACCCGCGCAAGGCCGACCAGATGGTCCGCGGCACCGTCAACCTGCCGCACGGCACCGGCAAGACCGCCCGGGTGCTGGTGTTCGCGACCGGCGACCGGGCCGACGAGGCGACCGCGGCCGGCGCCGACTACGTGGGCTCTGATGACCTGATCGAGCGGATCCAGGGCGGCTTCCTGGACTTCGACGCGGTGGTCGCCACGCCGGACCTGATGGGCAAGGTCGGCCGGCTGGGCCGGGTCCTCGGCCCGCGCGGGCTGATGCCCAACCCCAAGACCGGCACCGTCACCGCCGACGTGGGCAAGGCGGTCACCGACATCAAGGGCGGCAAGATCGAGTTCCGGGTCGACCGGCACGCGAACCTGCACTTCGTGATCGGCAAAGGGTCGTTCACCGACCGGGCGCTGGTGGAGAACTACGCGGCCGCGCTGGACGAGGTCGTCCGGCTCAAGCCCGCCGCCGCCAAGGGCAGGTACGTCAGGAAGGTCACCGTGACCACGACGATGGGCCCGGGCGTCCCGGTTGACCCGGGCATCACCAGGGGCCTCACCGACGAGCTGGCGGACGCTCCGGCCAGCTAGCAGCCGCCGCACCCGGCTCTCGCGTCGGGGCCGGCCCCGGGCCGGCCACGACGCGAGAGCCGGCCGGCCCGGGCGGCCGGGCCCGGGCCGGCGGATTTGGCGGGCCGGGCGGCCGGCGCGTATTCTTACCGGCGCCAGAGACCGCCGGCTTCCGCCGCGTTCAACCGCGGTGGCCGAAGGCCCGCAGCCGCGGGCGGCCCGCGCAGGTGAACGAGCTTGGCCGCCGTCCCGGCCGGACAAACTGCCGGGAGCAGCGGTTCACGCCCCGTGCGCTTGCGCCGGGGCGTTCGCGTGCCTGCCCTTCACCGGCGCCGGAGATAGCCGGCCAGGCCCGCACCGCGGGCCGCCCCGGGAGAAGAAGGGAGGCACATGGCGCGAGCGGACAAGGTGACCGCGGTCGCGGAGATGACCGAGCGGTTCCAGAATTCGTCCGGTGCGGTACTGACCGAGTACCGGGGCCTGTCCGTGGCCCAGCTCGGTGAGCTGCGCCGGTCGCTCGACGGCCACGCCACGTTCGCGGTGGTGAAGAACACGCTGACCAAGATCGCCGCCAGTGAGGCGGGGGTCAGCAGCGAGCTCGCCGGGCTGCTCAGCGGCCCGTCGGCGATCGCGTTCGTGCAGGGCGACGTCGTCGAGGCGGCCAAGGGGCTGCGCGACTTCTCGAAGGCAAACCCGCTGCTCGTGATCAAGGGCGGCGTGCTCGACGGCAAGATGATGACGCCCGCCGAGATCACCAAGATCGCCGACCTGGAGTCGCGCGAGATCCTGCTGGCCAAGCTGGCGGGCGCGCTGAAGGCCACGATGTCGGGCGCGGCTGCCACCTTCGCGGCGCTGCCGGCCCAGATGGCCCGGCTGCTCGCGGCGCTGGAGGAAAAGCGCGCGGCCGAGGGCGGCGGCAGCAGCGCCGGCGCCGGCGGCTCGGACAGCGACAGCACGGACGGCTAGGCCACAGGGCAGCCAGGCCCGGACAGGACAGACCACGGCGGCCAGGACGGCCGGCCAGAAGCAGGCACACGGAGGACCCACCACCATGGCGAAGCTAGAAAACGAGGCACTGCTCGACGCGTTCAAGGAGATGACGCTGCTCGAGCTGTCTGAGTTCGTGAAGCAGTTCGAGGAGACCTTTGACGTCAAGGCCGCGGCGCCGGTCGCGATGGCGGCGCCGGCCCAGGGCGGCGGCGGCGCGGCGGCCGAAGAGGTCGAGGAGAAGGACGAGTTCGACGTCATCCTCGAGGCCGCGGGCGACAAGAAGATCCAGGTCATCAAGGAGGTCAGGACGCTGACCAGCCTCGGCCTCAAGGAGGCCAAGGACCTGGTCGACGGCGCGCCCAAGCCACTGCTCGAGCGGGTCAACAAGGAGTCCGCCGAGAAGGCCAGGGCCGCGCTGGAGGGCGCCGGCGCGACCGTGACGGTCAAGTAAGCCGCGACCCTGAGTTAGCAAGCAGAGGCCGCAGGCCGGCCCGCCGCACCCCGGCGGGCCGGCCTGCGGCATCATGCCGGGAGGAGTGGCCGACGCCGAACCGTTACATATGCCCCGGGCTCATGAGCTGGAAACTCTGCCGGGGATGTGATGTTCGTCACGCAAGGCTATGTGGCGACTCGATGGTTCGCGGGCTTGACGTTTGGCTGCGGAAGAGCGATGCTGCGATGCAACCGTGAACCTCATAGTGGCGTACAGTTGACCGGTGGTGTATCCGCAGAGTACACTGCCAATTTGCGCTGCACTCAGACGTCACCGGTAACCACGATCTATCTCGCGGCGGGGTCCGCGGGCGTTTTGCGTGCGCGCGCTAGCCGTCCGCCACAAGTTTGGAAGGACCCCTGTTGGCAGCCTCGCGCAGCGCCTCAGCTACCGCTCCCGGTCCACACCGCGTCTCGTTCGCCCGTATCAAGGAACCGCTAGAGGTTCCGAGCCTGCTTGCCCTGCAGACCGACTCGTTTGACTGGCTGCTCGGCAATGAGCGCTGGCGGGCTCGGCTCGAAGCCGAGCATAAGGCGGGTAACCAGGACCTCCCCGATCAGTCTGGGCTCGAAGAGATCTTCGAGGAGATCAGCCCGATCGAGGATTTCACGGGGACCATGTCACTCTCGTTCCGCGACCACCGGTTCGAGCCTCCGAAGTACTCCGCCGAGGAGTGCAAGGAGAAGGACATGACTTACTCCGCCCCGATGTTCGTGACGGCGGAGTTCATCAACAACTCCACTGGCGAGATCAAGAGCCAGACGGTGTTCATGGGTGACTTCCCGCTGATGTCGCCCAAGGGCACCTTCATCATCAACGGCACCGAGCGGGTCGTCGTCTCGCAGCTGGTCCGCTCACCGGGGGTGTACTTCGACCGGCAGGTCGACAAGACCTCAGACAAGGACATCTTCAGCTGCAAGGTGATCCCGTCCAGGGGCGCCTGGCTGGAGTTCGAGATCGACAAGCGCGACAGCGTCGGGGTCAGGATCGACCGTAAGCGCAAGCAGGGCGTCACGGTGCTGCTCAAGGCGCTCGGCTGGGACGAGGCCAGGATCCTGGAGCGGTTCGGCGCCTTCGAGTCGATGCGCGCCACCCTGGAGAAGGACCACACCACCGGCCAGGACGACGCGCTGCTGGACATCTACCGCAAGCTGCGGCCTGGCGAGCCGCCGACGCGGGAGTCGGCGCAGGCGCTGCTTGAGAACCTGTACTTCAACCCCAAGCGCTACGACCTGGCCAAGGTCGGCCGGTACAAGGTCAACAAGAAGCTGGGCCTCGGCCTGCAGATCAGCCAGGGCACGCTGACCGAGGACGACATCGTCGCCACCATCGAGTACCTCGTCCGGCTGCACGTCGGCGAGGAGGAGATGCAGCCGGGCGACGTCACGGTGCCGGTCGAGGTCGACGACATCGACCACTTCGGCAACCGGCGGCTGCGCACGGTCGGCGAGCTGATCCAGAACCAGGTCCGGCTCGGGCTGGCCCGGATGGAGCGGGTGGTCAGGGAGCGGATGACGACCCAGGACGTCGAGGCGATCACGCCGCAGACCCTGATCAACATCCGGCCGGTGGTCGCCTCCATCAAGGAGTTCTTCGGCACCAGCCAGCTGTCCCAGTTCATGGACCAGACCAACCCGCTGGCCGGGCTGACCCACAAGCGGCGGCTGTCCGCGCTCGGCCCGGGCGGCCTGTCCAGGGAGCGGGCCGGCTTCGAGGTCCGTGACGTGCACCCCAGCCACTACGGCCGGATGTGCCCGATCGAGACCCCGGAAGGTCCCAACATCGGCCTGATCGGGTCGCTGTCGTCCTACGGCCGGGTCAACGCGTTCGGCTTCGTGGAGACGCCCTACCGCAAGGTGCGCTCGGGCAAGGTCACCGACCAGATCGACTACCTGACCGCCGACGAGGAGGACCGGCACGTCATCGCGCAGGCCAACGCGCCGGTCGGCCCGGACGGGACGTTCGTCGAGGACCGGGTGCTGGTGCGCAGGAAGGGCGGCGAGGTCGACTACATCGCCCCTGGCGAGGTCGACTACATCGACGTGTCGCCGCGGCAGATGGTGTCGGTCGCGACCGCGATGATCCCGTTCCTGGAGCACGACGACGCCAACCGGGCCCTGATGGGCTCGAACATGCAGCGCCAGTCGGTCCCGCTGCTGCGCAGCGAGGCCCCGCTGGTCGGCACCGGGATGGAGTACCGGGCCGCCACCGACGCGGGTGACGTGATCGTGGCCGAGAAGGCCGGCGTGGTCGAGCAGGCCAGCGCCGACTTCATCACCGTGGCCAACGACGACGGCACCCGCAACACCTACCTGGTGGCCAAGTTCCGCCGCTCCAACCAGGGCACCTGCTTCAACCAGAAGCCCATCGTGGGCGAGGGCGCGCGGGTCGAGGCGGGCCAGGTCATCGCCGACGGGCCGTGCACCGACCAGGGCGAGATGGCGCTCGGCCGCAACCTGCTGGTCGCGTTCATGCCCTGGGAGGGCCACAACTACGAGGACGCGATCATCCTGTCCCAGCGGCTGGTGCAGGACGACGTGCTGTCCTCGATCCACATCGAGGAGCACGAGGTCGACGCGCGGGACACCAAGCTCGGCCCGGAGGAGATCACCAGGGACATCCCGAACGTCTCCGAGGAAGTCCTGGCCGACCTCGACGACCGCGGCATCATCCGGATCGGCGCCGAGGTCGTCACCGGCGACATCCTGGTCGGCAAGGTCACGCCCAAGGGCGAGACCGAGCTGACCCCGGAGGAGCGGCTGCTGCGGGCGATCTTCGGTGAGAAGGCCCGCGAGGTCCGCGACACCTCGCTGAAGGTGCCGCACGGCGAGTCCGGCAAGGTGATCGGCGTCCGCGTGTTCACCAGGGAGGACGGCGACGAGCTGCCGCCCGGCGTGAACGAGCTGGTGCGGGTGTACGTCGCCGCCAAGCGGAAGATCACCGACGGGGACAAGCTGGCCGGCCGGCACGGCAACAAGGGCGTCATCGCCAAGATCCTGCCGATCGAGGACATGCCGTTCCTGAAGGACGGCACCCCGGTCGACGTGGTGCTCAACCCGCTCGGCGTGCCCGGCCGGATGAACGTCGGCCAGGTGCTCGAGACGCACCTGGGCTGGGTCGCCAGCTCGGGCTGGCAGGTCGACGGCGACGACGAGAACTGGAAGAAGCGGCTCAAGGGCATCGGCGCCGACGCCGCGTCGGCGGGCACCCCGGTCGCCACCCCGGTCTTCGACGGCGCCCGCGAGGAGGAGATCACCGGCCTGCTCGGCAGCGTCCTGCCCAACCGGGACGGCGACCGGCTGGTCAAGGCCAGCGGCAAGGCGATGCTGTTCGACGGCAGGACCGGCGAGCCGTTCAAGGACCCGATCGCGGTCGGCTACATCTACATCCTCAAGCTGCTGCACCTGGTGGATGACAAGATCCACGCCAGGTCGACCGGCCCGTACTCGATGATCACCCAGCAGCCGCTGGGCGGCAAGGCGCAGTTCGGCGGGCAGCGGTTCGGCGAGATGGAGGTCTGGGCGCTGGAGGCCTACGGCGCCGCCTACGCCCTGCAGGAACTGCTCACCATCAAGTCCGACGACATCCTCGGCCGGGTCAAGGTCTACGAGGCCATCGTCAAGGGCGAGAACATTCCCGAGCCAGGCATACCCGAGTCGTTCAAGGTGCTGATCAAGGAGATGCAGTCGCTGTGCCTCAACGTCGAGGTGCTCTCCAGCGACGGTGCGGCCATCGAGATGCGTGACACCGACGAGGACGTCTTCCGCGCCGCGGAGGAACTCGGCATTGACCTGTCCCGGCGCGAGCCGAGCAGCGTTGAAGAGGTCTGATCCGATCTACCCCAGGGGACTGAAAACGTGCTAGACGTCAACTTCTTTGACGACCTACGAATCGGCCTTGCCACCGCTGACGACATCAGGCAGTGGTCACACGGCGAGGTGAAGAAGCCGGAAACCATCAACTACCGGACCCTGAAGCCGGAGAAGGACGGGCTCTTCTGCGAGAAGATCTTCGGCCCGACCCGGGACTGGGAGTGCTACTGCGGTAAGTACAAGCGGGTCAGGTTCAAGGGCATCATCTGCGAGCGCTGCGGCGTCGAGGTCACCAGGGCCAAGGTCAGGCGCGAGCGGATGGGCCACATCGAGCTGGCCGCGCCGGTGACGCACATCTGGTACTTCAAGGGCGTGCCGAGCCGGCTCGGCTACCTGCTCGACCTGGCGCCGAAGGACCTGGAGAAGGTCATCTACTTCGCCGCCTACATGATCACCGAGGTGGACGAGGACGCCAGGGCCCGCGACCTGCCCTCGCTTGAGGCCAAGATCGTGGTCGAGCGCGGCCAGCTGGAGCAGCGCCGCGACAACGAGGTCGAGGTGCGCCAGTCCAAGCTGGAGAAGGACCTGGCCGAGCTGGAAGCGGCCGGGGCCAAGGGCGACGCCCGCCGCAAGGTCAGGGAGAGCGCCGAGCGCGAGTGCAAGCAGATCCGCGACCGGGCCGGGCGGGAGATCGACCGGCTTGAGGAAGTGTGGAGCAGGTTCCGCGGCCTGAAGGTTCAGGACCTGGAGGGCGACGAGCTGCTCTACCGGGAGATGCGCGACCGGTTCGGCCAGTACTTCCGCGGCGGCATGGGCGCCCAGGCGATCCAGGAGCGGGTCGGCAGCTTCGACCTCGACGCCGAGGCCGCCAGCCTGCGCGAGACCATCCGCACCGGCAAGGGCCAGCGCAAGGCCCGCGCGCTGAAGCGGCTCAAGGTGGTCTCGGCTTTCCTGTCCACCAGCAACAGCCCGCTGGGCATGGTGCTGGACTGCATCCCGGTCATCCCGCCGGACCTGCGCCCGATGGTGCAGCTGGACGGCGGCCGGTTCGCGACCTCGGACCTGAATGACCTGTACCGCCGGGTCATCAACCGGAACAACAGGCTCAAGCGGCTGCTGGACCTGGGCGCGCCGGAGATCATCGTCAACAACGAGAAGCGGATGCTGCAGGAGGCCGTGGACTCGCTGTTCGACAACGGCCGCCGCGGCCGCCCGGTCACCGGGCCAGGCAACCGCCCGCTGAAGTCGCTGTCGGACATGCTCAAGGGCAAGCAGGGCCGGTTCAGGCAGAACCTGCTGGGCAAGCGCGTCGACTACTCGGGCCGCTCGGTCATCGTGGTCGGCCCGCAGCTGAAGCTGCACCAGTGCGGCCTGCCCAAGGAGATGGCGGTCGAGCTGTTCAAGCCGTTCGTGATGAAGCGGCTGGTCGACCTCAACCACGCGCAGAACATCAAGTCCGCCAAGCGGATGGTGGAGCGGGCCAGGCCGGTGGTCTGGGACGTGCTCGAAGAGGTCATCACCGAGCACCCGGTGCTGCTCAACCGGGCGCCGACCCTGCACCGGCTGGGCATCCAGGCGTTCGAGCCGCAGCTGGTCGAAGGCAAGGCGATCCAGATCCACCCGCTGGTCTGCACCGCGTTCAACGCGGACTTCGACGG
>DATBGO010000248.1:0-1582 GCA_036558005.1 Streptosporangiaceae bacterium
GCGTGGCCCACCGGCGGCTGGCCCGCCGCCGTCGGGTAATGCCAGGCCAGCACCGCCCGGACCGGCGTGCCGGTGGCGGCGCCGTACCGGACGGCCCACCGCAGTGCCGCCACCGACCCTTCCGAACCGTCCACGCCCACCACCGCGGGCGGCCGTGCGTCGCCTTCGCTCGCCATGCCAGCTGCCTCCTCACAGAGCGCCCAGGCCACGGGTTCCACCCGGGGTGACGCAGAGACAAACAATCTTCCCGCACGCCGGCCGCGGGCGCCAGGCTGGAGCCTGCAGGTGGCGCGAAGGCCCCGCTGGAACCGGCGTGGGCCAGTGCGTTCGCTACCGTCAGCCCGGCGATCCCCGCACCGACCACGACCACGCGCTCGGCCTGCCCAGTCAATCCTCCGGGACGTCCGCCGGCCCGTCGTCGAAACTTCCAGCAGCCAACCCGGGCACCCCCGTGTCGGCGGACCGCCACGCTACCAGCGCACCGTCCGGCGCCCCCCGGCAGATCTACTACCCGCCGGAGGGCAGCGCCGGCGGCAGTGGTGGCTCACCGTACCCGGGCCGGTATCCGATTCCGGCCCCGGCCCGCCGAGCCTGGCCTGGGTGGTGGCCTCCAGTGCCGGGCATTGCTGGACAGCGGGATCCGGCACCGCAGGATCCGGGACTGCGGGCTGCGGGGCTGCAGGATCCGGCACCGCGGGATCCGGGGCTGCGGGCGCCGGGACGACGGCCTCCGGGGCAGCGGGCTGCGGGGTTCTGGCTTCCGGGCCGGTGGCTGCTGGGGCAGCGGGCTCCGGCGCGGCCGCGGCCGGCGGGTGTCCTGGCGCTCTTCTCCCTGGGCCGGGCCGCGTCGGCCGGTGGCCAGCAGCGGGAGGCTGCTCAGGGCGATGCCCGCAAGGATGGCCGCGCTGCCGGCGAGCTGCTGCGGGCCGGCCGGGTCGCCGAAGACGACGATGCCCGCCACGGCGCCGACCAGCGGCTCCAGGTTGAGGAAGGCCCCGGCCACCTCGGCGGACACGCGGCCCTGCGCGTAGGCGAACAGCGTGAAGGGCAGCAGCGTCCCGCCGGCCGTCAGGCCGGCCACGGCCAGCACTGCGCCCAGGCCGGCGGGCCGGGCAGGCGCGCCTTCCGCAACGACCGAGAACGGCAGCACGGCAAGGGCGGCCCCCAGGAACTGCACCGCGGTCACCGCGACCGGGTCGCGGCCGCTCAGCAGCCGCGCCTGCGCCACCGTGAACGTGGCCGACACCAGCAGCGACGCCAGCACCAGGCCGTCGCCGACGGCCGTCGCGCTGCCCCCGCCCCCGCCGGCGACCAGGCCGACGCCGGCCAGCGACACCGCGAAGCCCGCCCAGGCCGCCGGGCGCGCCACCGTGCGGTGCCAGAGCGCGGCGATGATCGCGACCAGCACCGGCGTGGCGCCGATCAGCAGCGCCGCGTGGCTGACGCTGGTGCGGGTGATGCCGGCGTTCTGCACCACGACCGACCCGCCGTAGCCGATCGCGCCCGAGGCCAGCACGGGCGGCGTGCAGGCGGCCCGCACGCGGGCTCGGGACGCCGCGGCGAGCAGGATGGCGGCGGCCAG
>DATBGO010000249.1:0-15710 GCA_036558005.1 Streptosporangiaceae bacterium
GCCGGCGGCGCGGGCGCTGGTGAGGCGTTCGAGCAGGATCAGGCCGGCGCCTTCGGCGAAGCTGGTGCCGTCGGCGGCGGCGGCGAAGGGCTTGGCGCGGCCGTCGGGGGCCAGTCCCCGCTGCCGGCTGAACTCGATGAACATGCCCGGATCGGCCATCACCGTCACCCCGCCCGCCAGGGCGAGGTCGCACTCCCCGCTGCGCACCGCCTGCGCGGCCAGGTGCACCGCCACCAGCGACGAGGAGCACGCGGTGTCCACGGTCACCGCCGGGCCTTCCAGGCCGAGGGCGTAGGACACCCGGCCGGAGGTGACACCGCCGGTGGTCCCGGTCAGCACGTAGCCGCCGAGCTCATCCGGCGCCCGGTGCAGGCCCGGCCCGTAGTGCTGCGCCATCGCGCCGATGAAGACGCCAGCGGGCTGCCCGCGAAGGCTGTCGGCGTCGATGTTCGCGCGCTCGAGCAGTTCCCAGGACAGCTCGAGCACCAGCCGCTGCTGCGGGTCGATGGCGAGGGCCTCGCGCGGGCTGATGCCGAAGAACTCGGCGTCGAACTGGTCGGCGTCGTAGAGGAACCCGCCGCGGCAGGTATAGGTCTTGCCTGCCGCCTCCGGCGCCGGGTCGTACAGGCTAGCCAGATCCCAGCCGCGGTTGGCCGGGAACGGGCCGGTCGCGTCCCGCTCATCGAGCAGTAGCTGCCAGAAGTCCTCGGGCGACCTGACGTCCCCGGGGAAACGGCACGCCATCGCGGTGATGACGACCGGGTCCTGGTCATCGGCCCTGGCGCGGACCAGGGCGGGGCCGGGCCCGGCCTGCCCGGTCAGCTCGGCGTGCAGGTGAGCGGCGAGCCGCTCCGGCGTCGGGTAGTCGAACACCAGGCTGGCGGGCAGCCGCAGCCCGGTCTCGGCCGCGAGCCTGGTGCCGAGCTCGACCGCCAGCGGCGAGTCAAACCCCATGTCACGGAACGCGCGCCGGCTGTCCACCGGGTCAGCGCTCTGGTGCCCGAGTACGACCGCCGCGTTCATCCGCACCAGCCCGAGCAGGGCGCGGCGCTGGCCGGCTTCGCCCTGCCCGGCGAGGGCGCGGACGGCCGCGGGCGGGCCGGCGTCCTCGTCCGGGCTGGCTGGCTCCGCGTCCGGCGGATCGGTCCCGGCGGCAGCGGCGGGCTCCGGCTGGGCCGCGGTGCTACGGCCCGGCCAGTGCCGCCGCCGCCGGAACGCGTAGCCGGGCAGGCTGATCCGGGCAGGCGCGTGCGGGCCGAAGACGGCGTCCCAGCGCACCGCCACGCCGTTGACGTGCAGCTGGGCCAGCGCGCTGAGCACCGAGAACCGCTCGTCGCGGCCCTCGCGCAGCACCGATACCAGGGCCGCCGGGGCGGCGGCCATGTCCGCGCCGTGGCAGTCCCCGGCCACGCCAGTGAGCACGCCGCCCGGGCCCACCTCAAGATAGGCGGTGACCCCGGCCGCGGCCAGCGACCTGATGCCGTCCATGAACCGCACCGGGTTCCGCACGTGCCGGGGCCAGTACTCCGGCTCGCACAGCTGCTCCGGGGCGGCGATCTGGCCGGTGACGTTGGAAACGACCGGAATCCGCGCGGGCGCGTAGCTCAGCTCCCTGGCCAGGTCGCCGAACGGGCCGAGCATGCCGTCCATGTGCGGCGAGTGGGAGGCGAGGCTGATGCGCAGCCGCTTGGCCTTGCGCCCCCTGGCTTCCCAGGCCGCGACCAGCCTGAGCACGGCGTCCTCGTCGCCGGCCACGGTGACCGACCGCGGGCCGTTGACCGCGCCGATCGCCAGCCGCTCCCCGGCGCCGATGCTGGCGAGCACCTCCTCCTCGGACGCCTGGATGGAAGCCATCGCGCCGCCGGCCAGCTCGTTCATCAGCCGTCCGCGCACCGCGACCAGCCGGGCCGCGTCCGGGAGGGACAGCACCCCGGCCGCGTGCGCGGCCGCGATCTCGCCGACCGAGTGGCCCATGACGAAGTCGGGCCGCACGCCCCAGTCCCCGAACAACCCGAACATCGCGGTCTCCAGGGCGAACAACGCCACCTGGGAATACCAGGTCTGGTCGAGCAGCGCGGCGGCCGGTGAGCCCTCGGGGGCGAACACCACCTCCCGCAGCGGGACGGGCAGGTGCGGATCCAGGTGCTCGCAGGCCGCGCCGAAGGCCGCGGCGAAGACCGGGAAGGCCGCGCACAGCTCCCGGCCCATCCCCAGGTACTGGCTGCCCGCCCCGGTGAACAGCATCGCCAGCGTGGCCGGCCCGGCCGGGGCGGTGCCGCGCACCAGCCCGGGCCGCGGCTGGCCGCCGGCTAGCGCGCCGAGCGCGGACAGCATCCCGGCCCGGTCGTCGCCCAGGATGACCGCCCGGTGCTCGAAGGCGGTGCGCCCGGCGGCCAGTGACCAGCCGACGTCGGCTACTGCCAGCCCGTCCCGGTCGCGCAGGTAGTCCCGCAGCCGCCCGGCCTGCGCCCGCACGTCCTTCTCGCCGCGGCCGGAGATCAGCCAGGGCAGCACCGCGCCAGCGGGATCCCGGCCGGGATCCTGAGCCTGGCCCGGCCAGGTGCGGCCCGCCCCGGCCGGCGGCTCCTCGATGACCAGGTGGCAGTTGGTGCCGCCCATGCCGAACGAGCTCACCCCGGCCAGCAGCGGCCGCTGCTGGCCGGGCCACCGGCCCGCGGACGTGGCGACCTGCAGGTTGAGTTCGGTCAGCGGGATCCGCGGGTTCGGGACCTCGAAGTTCAAGCTGGCGGGCAGCTGCCGGTTGCTGATGCTCAGCGCGGTCTTGACCAGCCCGACGATCCCCGAAGCGCCCTCCAGGTGCCCCACGTTGGTCTTGGCCGAGCCGACCAGGAGCGGGGATCCGGCCGGCCGCGCCGCGCCGTAGACGCGGCCGAGCGCGGCCGCCTCAATCGGGTCGCCGACCCGCGTCCCGGTGCCGTGCAGCTCGACGTACTGCACGCCGGCCGGATCGGCTCCGGCCCGCCGGCAGGCCTCGGTGATGACGCTCTCCTGCGCCTGCTGGCTGGGCACGGTCAGCCCGTCGGTGGCGCCGTCATTGTTGACCGCGCTGCCCCGGATCACGCAGTACACCTGGTCGCCGTCCGCGATGGCCAGCCGCAGCGGCTTCAGCACCGCGAACGCCCCGCCCTCACCGCGCAGGTAGCCGTCCGCGCGGGCATCGAAGACGTAGCAGCGCCCGGTCTGCGACAGGCCGCCGAACCGGGCGACCTTGGCCGCGTTCCGCGGATCGACGATCAGGTTGACCCCGCCGGCCAGGGCGACCCCGCACTCGCCCGCCCGCAGGCTCTGGCAGGCCAGGTGCACGGCCACCAGCGACGAGGCCTGCGCCGCGTCGACCACCATGCTGGGCCCGTGCAGGCCGAGGAAGTAAGACACCCGGTTGGCGATGATCCCCCTGGTGGTGCCGGTGAGCGAGTGCTGGGTGAAGGAATCCTGGCCGGCCCGGGCGAGCAGGGTCGCGTAGTCGTCGGCGAGCGAGCCGACGAACACCCCGGCCCGGCTCCCGCGCAGCGACCGGGGGATGATCGCCGCGTCCTCCAGTGCCTCCCAGGCCAGCTCCAGCATCAGCCGCTGCTGCGGATCGATCTGCACGGCCTCACGCGGGGAGATGCCGAAAAAGCCGGCGTCGAACTGGTCGATCTGGTCGAGGAAGGCGGCCTTGAACTCGCTCAGCCCGGGGGCCCGCGGGCCGGGCGCGGAGACGGCGGCCTGGCCGTCCCCTGCCAGCATCCGCCAGAACTCCTCCGGGCTCGCCGCCCCGGGCAGCCGGGCGGACAGGCCGATCACGGCGATAGCGGCGCCGGGTGCGGCGGTGGCGGGCGCCACTGGTGCGGCATCAGGATCCATGGTTCCTTCGCGGCTTCATAGCGGGTCAGGTCACCCTGGTTCGCGTGGGCTCGCCGCTCATGTTTGAGTAACCGGCTAATGGCCTCCTTTGCGCGCCCTAATCTCGGCGTCAGCCGTCGCAGGTCAGCCGCGTTCTGCCGTCCTGGCAGGGGTGGCGGCCGAGGCTGCGGCGCCCTGGCCGGGCTGCGGGCCGGCCTTCTTCCCGGTCATCCGGGCGAGCAGCAGAGCGGGCGGCAGCGCCAGCACGCTGAAGCCGATCGACCACCAGAACGCGGTGTTGAAGGCCATCGCGTGCGCGGCCGCGGTCGCGGCGCCGCGGGCCAGCTGGTGGGCCAAGACGATGGCCAGGACCGCCGACCCGAACGAGCCGCCCACCTGCAGCACGATCCTGACGGTGCTGCTCGCGTCCGGAACCTCGGCCCGGGGAACCCGCTGGAACGCGCCGGCCGTCACCGCGATCGTCACGCCCGCGAGCCCGGCGCCGCGCACCAGCAGGGAGATGGCCAGCAGCCATTCGTTGCTGGCCGGCCCGGCCTGGGTGAAGGCGAGGGTTCCGGCGATGGTCAGCACCAGGCTGGTGATCACTACCAGGCGCGGGCCGATCCGGTCGGTCAGCTTGCCCGCGACGGTCCTGGGCAGCAGCGAGCCGATGCCCTGGGGGGCCAGGATCAGTCCGGTCATGATGGCGCTGATGCCGCGGACCTGCTGATAGTAGAGCGACAGCAGCAGCAGCGGCCCGTACAGCGACAGCCCGGCCAGGAACAGCACCGTGGCCGCCGCGGCGAACGAGCGGATGCGCAGCACCCGCAGGTTGACCAGCGGCCTGGGCGTGCGCAGCGCGTGCCCGGCGAACGCGGCTATCAGGGCGAGCCCGGCGGTGAGCGGCAGCAGGACACCGGTGCTGGCGAAGCCGCTGTGCCCGGTCGCCTCGGACAGGCCGTAGGTCACCAGCGCGAGGCCTGGCGACAGCAGCGCGAGGCCGAGGATGTCGAGCCTTGGCGGCTGCGCGGCCGGCGGGCTGGCCGGCGCCAGCCGCCAGGCCAGGACGAGGGCCGCCCCGCAGATGGGGACGTTCACGTAGAAGATCCAGCGCCAGCTGAGGTAGTGGATGATGAGCCCGCTGACCACTGGTCCGAAGATCGGCACGATCACCATCGGCAGGCTGGCCACGGCCATCAGCCGGCCGAGCCGCTTCGGGCCTGCCGCCTGCACCAGCAGCGTGGTGACGATCGGCAGCATGAGGCCGGCCCCGGCGCCCTGGATCAGCCGGAAGACGATGAGGCTGCCCACGTTCCAGGCCGCGCCCGAGGCCACAGACCCGGCCAGGAACAGCGACAAGGACCCCAGCCACATGCGCTTGGCGCCGGCCCGGGCGGCCGCCCAGCCGGTCACCGGCATGGCCATGGCCATCGTCAGCAGGTAGCCGGTGATGGTCCACTGGCTGGTGCCGACGCTGGTGTGCAGGCTCGTGCCGATGGCCGCCAGCGCCACGTTAACGATCGTGGTGTCCAGCGAGGGGGCCAGGGAACCGAGGACAAGGATCCAGGTCAGCCTGCGTAGGGCGGGTGTGATCTGCTCGTCTGCTCCGGCGGCGGTGGTCATGGCGGGGGTCCCTTGCGCTAAGTTAGAAACGGTACGTATCTAATCGGCATCGTACACATAAGGAACGGGGTGTATCTACATGCGGACCACGGAGCCGGGCACCGCGGCGCCGGCCAAGCCGGGCCGGGCCCGCTCGCGGCGGCGCGGCCCGGTGCTCGAGGACGCCCTCCTGCGGGCGGCCTGGCAGGAACTGGCCCAGGCCGGCTATGCCGGGCTGGCCATGGAAAAGGTCGCCGAGCGGGCCGGGACGAGCAAGGCGGTCGTGTACCGCCGCTGGCCGACCAGGGCCGAGCTGATCCTCGCCGCGATCCGGCACCACGTGGTCCCGGTCAGCAGCCAGCTGCCCGACACCGGGAACCTGCGCGGCGACGTGCTGGCCGTGCTCGGCCAGGTCCGCGATCACTTCCACCAGATCGGGCCCGCCGTGGTGCACGGGCTGATGGCCGAGTACCGCGACCTGCCCGAGGGCTTCGGCGCGGTGATGCCGGACGTGATGACCGCGCTGCTGGACCGGGCCGAGCAGCGCGGTGAGATCCGGCTGGTGAAGGCCCCGGCGCGCGTCCTCGCACTACCCGGCGACCTGCTCCGGCACGAGCTGCTGGTGGCCCAGCGGCCGGGATCTGATGAGTTCCTCGCCGAGGTGGTCGACGACATCTTCCTGCCGCTTGTGTCCGGGCGGTGCTGAGGTCGCGGCCTCTAGGTCGGCTTTAGCCGGTTTTAACTGGCGCTGGCGAATCTGGCAGGGATGAATGCCAGCGCCCCTGACCACGCCGGCGAGAACGCCGTGCCAGACGAGCCTGTCGCTGTCGTCGGGATGGCGTGCCGCCTGCCCGGTGCGGCCAGCCCGCGCGAGCTGTGGATCCTGCTGCGGGACGCGGCGGACGCCATCACGCAGGCGCCGCCCGGCCGCTGGGACAGCGACGAGCTGCCGCACCGGTTCGGCGGGTTCCTCGACCAGATCGACGCCTTCGACGCCGGCTTCTTCGGGATCGCGCCCCGCGAAGCCGTCACCATGGACCCGCAGCAGCGGCTCATGCTGGAGCTCAGCTGGGAGGCGCTGGAGGACGCGCGGATCATCCCGGAACGGCTGCGGGGCAGCCCCACCAGCGTGTTCATCGGAGCGATCTGGGACGACTACGCGACCTTGATGCACGAGCAGGGGATCAGCGCGGTCAGCCAGCACACGGTCACCGGGTCGCACCGCAGCATCATCGCCAACCGGGTGTCCTACCTGCTGGGCCTGCGCGGCCCGAGCCTGGCAGTCGACACCGGCCAGTCCTCGTCCCTGGTGGCGGTCCACCTGGCCTGCGAGAGCATCCGCCGCGGCGAGTCCGCGATGGCGATCGCCGGCGGGGTCAATCTCAACATCCTGCCCGAGAGCACGATGGGGGCGGTCAAGTTCGGCGGGCTGTCCCCCGACGGCCGCTGCTTCACCTTCGACGCGCGGGCCAACGGGTACGTGCGCGGCGAGGGCGGCGGTGCGGTGGTGCTCAAGCCGCTGTCAGCGGCGCTGGCCGACGGGGACCGGATCTACTGCCTGCTGCTCGGCAGCGCGGTCAACAATGACGGCGCGACCGAGGGGCTCACCGTGCCCAGCGCCGCGGCCCAGCAGGATGTGCTGCGGCTGGCCTGCCGCCGGGCCGGGGTCGACCCGGCCGGCATCCAGTACGTCGAGCTGCACGGCACCGGGACCAAGGTGGGTGACCCGGTGGAGGCCGCGGCCCTCGGCGGCGTGATGGGTGACAGGCCGGCCAGCCGGCCGCTGCTGGTGGGCTCGGTCAAGACGAACGTGGGCCACCTGGAGGGCGCCGCGGGCATTACCGGCCTGATCAAGCTGGCACTGAGCATCGACAGGCGGCAGATCCCGGCGAGCCTCAACTTCACCACCCCGCACCCCGGCATCCCGATGAAGCGGCTGCGGCTGCGGGTGAACCGCGAGCTCACCGGCTGGCCATCGGGCGGCGGGGCGGTGCTGGGCGGGGTCAGCTCGTTCGGCATGGGGGGCACCAACTGCCACATCGTGGCCGCCGCGGCGCCCGGGCACGCTGCCGTCGCCGCGGCGGCCAGTCCCGCTCCGGACGGGCCGGCTGCCGACGGGCCGGCCACGGGCGGGCCGGCTCCGGCCGCGCTGCCCTGGCTGCTGTCGGCGTCGTCGCCGGGCGCGCTGCAGGCCCAGGCTTCCAGGCTGGTCGACCACATCAGCGACAATCCGCGTCTCGACCCGGCCGACATCGCCTACTCACTGGCCACTACCCGGTCGGCGCTGCGCTGCCGGGCCGCGATCACCGCCAGGGACCAGGCCGGGCTCACGGCGGGCCTGCGGGCGATCGCGGCCGGCGAGCGAGCGCCCGGCGTGCTGCGCGCCGTCGCGGGCAGCGGCGCGGTCGGCTTCGTCTTCCCTGGCCAGGGTGCCCAGCAGCTCGGCGCGGGGCGGGAACTCTACCGCTCGTTCGAGCCGTTCGCGCAGGCCTTCGACGCGGCCTGCGACGCGCTCGGCGAGCACCTGCCGCGTCCGCTGCGCGACGTCATCTGGGCCGGGCCTGACACACCGGACGCGGCGCTGCTGCACCAGACGCAGTACACCCAGCCGGCCCTGTTCGCGCTGGAAACGGCGCTGGCCCGGCTCGCGGAGCACTGGGAGGTACAGCCCGCGCAGCTCGCCGGTCACTCGATCGGCGAGGTCACCGCCGCGCACCTGGCCGGCGTGCTGTCGCTGGCTGACGCCGCGACGCTGATCACCGCCCGGGGCCGGCTCATGCAGGCGCTGCCCGCCGAAGGCGCGATGATCGCCGTGCAGGCGGCCGAAGACGAGGTGCGGGCGGTCGCCGCCCGGCATCCGGACGCGGGCATCGCCGCGGTCAACGGCCCCGCCGCCGTGGTGATCTCAGGCGCGGCCGGCGCGGCGGAGGCCATCGCCGCGCACTTCGCCTCCCTCGGCCGCAAGGTCAAGCGGCTGCGGGTGAGCCATGCGTTCCACTCGCCGCTGATGGCCCCGATGCTGGCCGAGTTCGAGGCTGTGGTGGCCGGCCTGAGCTTCCGCCCGGCCCGGCGGCCGGTCGTGTCCACGGTGCTCGGGCGGCTGGCCGCCGATGAGGAACTGAGCCAGCCGGGTTACTGGGTTGATCACGTCAGCGCGCCGGTGCGGTTCGCCGACGCGATGGCCGCCATGCACGCGGCGGGAGTGACCGCATTCCTGGAGCTCGGACCCGGCGGGGTGCTGTCCGCGATGGCAAGCGAGGCGCTGGGCGCCCCCGCGGGCTGTGCTTTCCTGCCCGCGCTGCGCGACGGAGCCGGCGAGCAGCAGTCGATGCTGGCCGCGATGGGCGGACTGCACGTCAGCGGCGGGCACGTCGGGTGGGCGAGGCTGGCCGGGCCGCGGCCGCGGGTGGTGGACCTCCCGACCTACGCGTTCGAGCGCCGTCCCTACTGGATCGGCCGGCCGAGGGCCGGGGCCGGCCCGGCCCGGCCCGCACCCGGCGAAGCCGGCCAGGACACGGCCAGCCAGGACACGGCAAGCCAGGACACGGGCGGCCAGAGGACGGGCGCTTCGGCGGTGCCCGCGTTCGCGACCCGGCTGGCCGGCCGCGGCCCGGCCGGCCAGCAGCAGCTGGCCCTGGAACTGGTCCGCACCTGCGTGGCCATCGTGCTCGAGCACGTCGGCGCCGCGGCGGTGGAACCCGACCGGACCTTCAAGGACGCCGGTTTCGACTCCCTGACGTCGGTGGAACTGCGCACCCAGCTGGCCGAAGCCACCGGGCTCAGCCTGCCCCCCGGGCTGCTGTTCAACTACCCCACCCCGGCCAGCCTGGCCGCCCGCCTGGTTGAGCTGCTGACGCGGGCCGGGCCGGCCGGGCCGGTCACGGCCGGGGCGGCCGCGCTGGACGAGCCGGTCGCCATCGTGTCGATGAGCTGCCGTTACCCAGGTGGCGTGCGGTCGCCCGAGGACCTGTGGCGGCTGGTGTCGGGCGGCGGCGACGCCACCTCCGAGTTCCCGGTGAACCGCGGCTGGGACCTGGCCACGGTGAGCGGGCCAGGGCCGGCCCGGGCCAGCGTCACCAGGCGCGGCGGGTTCCTGCACGAGGCCGACCAGTTCGACGCGGACTTCTTCGGCATCAACCCGCGCGAAGCCGCCGCGATGGACCCGCAGCAGCGGCTGCTGCTGGAGATTTCCTGGGAGGCGTTCGAACGGGCCGGCATCGTCCCCGGCCAGCTGCGCGGCCAGCCGGTCGGCGTGTTCGTCGGGGCGATGGCGCAGGACTACGGCCCGCGGCTGCACGAGCCGGGCGGCGGCTCCGAGGGCTACCTGCTGACCGGCAGCACCACCAGCGTGGCCTCTGGCCGCATCGGCTACGTCTACGGCCTGCACGGTCCCGCGGTCACGGTGGACACCGCGTGCTCCTCCTCCCTGGTCGCGCTGCACCTGGCCATCCAGGCGCTGCGGCTCGGGGAATGCTCGCTCGCCCTGGCCGGCGGCGTCACCGTCATGTCCAGCCCGGGCATGTTCGCCGAGTTCAGCGCGCAGCACGGGCTGGCGCCCGACGGGCGGTGCAAGGCGTTCGGCGCGGCGGCTGACGGCACCGCCTGGGCTGAGGGGGCCGGCCTGCTGCTGCTGGAGCGCCTCAGCGACGCCGAGCGGCACGGCCATCAGGTACTCGCCGTGATCAGGGGCAGCGCCGTCAACTCTGACGGCGCCAGCAACGGCCTCACCGCGCCCAGCGGGCTCGCCCAGGAGCAGGTGATCCGGCAGGCGCTGGCCAGCTGCCAGCTGCGGTCCAGCGACATCGACGCCGTCGAGGCCCACGGCACCGGCACCGTGCTCGGCGACTCCATCGAAGCCGGCGCGCTGCTGGCCACCTACGGCCAGGACCGGCCGCCGGGCCGGCCGCTCTGGCTTGGCTCGCTGAAGTCCAACATCGGGCACGCCCAGGCCGCGGCAGGCCTGGGCGGGGTGATCAAGATGGTCATGGCGATGCGGCACGGCCTGCTGCCCCAGACCCTGCACGCCGACCCGGTGACGGCGCAGGTCGACTGGTCCGCGGGCGGGGTGTCCCCGCTCACCGGGCCGGTGCGGTGGCGGCCGGACGGGCGCCCGCGCCGGGCCGGGGTGTCTTCGTTCGGGATCAGCGGGACCAACGCGCACGTGATCGTCGAGGAGGCGGCCAGCGCCCCGGCGCGCGGCCAGCCAGGGCCTGGGCCGGCCGAGGACACCGGCCAGCTGCTGGTCGTGTCGGGCAAGAGCCGGCCCGCGCTGCGGGCGATGGCCCGCTCGGTCGAGGCGGTCCTGGCCAGTGACCCCGGGCTGGACCCCGGCGACGTCGCGTTCTCGCTGGCGACCAGCCGGTCGGCGTTCGAGTACCGGGCCGCCGTCACCGGCGCCGGCCGCGCCGCGATCCTGCGCGGGCTCGCGGCGGTCGCCGCGGACCAGCCCTCGCCGGATGTCCAGGCCGGCCAGGGCGCGGCCGCCAGGACCGTGTTCGTGTTCCCCGGGCAGGGATCGCAGTGGCCGGGGATGGCCAGTGACCTGCTGGCGGGCTCGGCCGTGTTCGCCCGCCAGCTGGCCGCGTGCGAGCAGGCGCTGAGTACGTACGTCGGCTGGTCGCTGGCCGGGGTGCTGCGGCAGGAACCCGGCGCGCCCGGCCTGGACCGGGTCGAGGTCGTCCAGCCGGTCCTGTGGGCCACGATGATCTCGCTGGCCGCGCTGTGGCGGTCCAGGGGGATCGAGCCCGACGCGGTGATCGGCCACTCCCAGGGCGAGATCGCGGCCGCCTTTGTCGCCGGGGCGCTGTCCCTGGAAGACTCGGCCAAGGTCGTGGCCCTCCGCAGCCAGGCGCTGGCCGGACTGGCCGGGACCGGCGGGATGATATCCGTTCCGCTGCCCGCCGGCCAGGCCGAACGGCTGGCCAGGCCGTGGCACGGCCGGATCGCGGTCGCCGCCGTCAACGGCCCGTCCGCCACCGTGCTCGCCGGTGACGCGGCGGCGGTCGATGAGCTCGCCGCGGCCTGCGCCGCGGACGGGCTGCGGGCCAGGCGCATCGCCGTGGACTACGCCTCGCACACCCCGCAGGTGGAGGCGCTGCGCGAGCGGCTGGACCGGGTGCTGGCCGGCCTGACCGTCCGGGCACCGAAGATCCCGTTCTACTCATCGCTGCACGGCGGCGCGCTCGGTGACCAGCCGCTCGACCCGGAGTACTGGTACCAGAGCCTGCGCCAGCCGGTCCGGTTCGATCAGGCCACCAGGGCGCTGATCGAGGACGGCCACCGTATCTTCATCGAAGCCAGCGCCCACCCCGTGCTGACCGGAAGCGTGGCGGAGATGCTGGACGATGCCGGCGCCGCGGGCGCCGCCGTCGGCACGCTGCGCCGCGGCGAGGGCGGCTGGCCGCGCTTCCAGGCTTCGTTCGGCGAGGCGTTCGCGCACGGCGCGCAGGTGTCCTGGGACGCGTACTACGCCGGGGCTGGCCGGACCCGGGTCGATCTTCCGACCTATCCCTTCCAGCGGCACCGCTACTGGCTGGCCGCGCCCGCGGGCGGCCGCGGCGGGGCCGGGCTGGCGGACACCGGCCATCCGCTGATCGGCGCCGAGCTCAGCCTGGCCGACGGCGACGGGCTGCTGTTCACCAGCGCGCTGTCGGTGGCCAGCCACCCGTGGCTGGCCGACCACGCCGTGGGCGGCTCGGTGCTGCTGCCCGGCGCGGCGCTGGTCGAGCTCGCGCTGCAGGCCGGCGCGCGCCTTGGCTGCGGGCAGCTGGACGAGCTGGCCAACCAGGCTCCGCTGGTGCTGCCGGAGGACGGCGCGGTCCACGTTCAGGTAGCGGTCGGCGGGCCGGAGGCCGACGGGCGGCGGCCGGTTCGGGTGCATTCACGGCCCGGCGGCAGCGCCGCCGCCGATGAGCAGGCCTGGGCCTGCCACGCGACCGGCCTGCTGGCCGCTGACCCGCAGCCGCCGGGGCCGCCGCTGCCGGCCAGCTGGCCGCCGCCCGGGGCTGAGCCCGTCGAGATCGCCAGCGCCTACCCCCGGCTCGCGCAGCTGGGTTACGAGTACGGGCCCGCCTTCCAGGGACTGCGCTCAGCCTGGCGGGCCGGCGGCGACATCTACGCCGAACTGGCGCTGCCACCCGGGCCCGACGCCGAGGCCGGCGCGTTCGGCCTGCATCCCGCGCTGCTCGACGCCGCCCTGCATCCGCTGGTGCTCGGCCTGGCCGGGCCGGGCAGTCCGGCTCCCCGGCTGCCGTTCGCCTGGTCGGGCGTCCGGCTGCACGCCACCTCAGCCAGCACGCTGCGGGCCCGCATCCGGCTGGACGGCGAGGACCGCGCGGGCCTGCACCTCGCCGACGCCAGCGGCGCGCCGGTCGCGACGGTGGACGCGGTGACGCTGCGCCCGTGGGACGGCGCCGCGGGCGGCGGTCCGGGCGGCGCCGACCGGTGGCTGTATGACCTGCGCTGGGTGCCCGGCCCAGCCGACCCGGCCCGGCCGGCCAGCGGCGCGGGCGCGGCGGCAGGCCGCGCGCTGATCGCCGGTGACCGCGACCTCGGCCTGCGCGACCTCGTCGCCGGCCCCGGCGGCGGCGCGGCTGTCTTCGCTGACCTCACCGCCCTGGCCGGGGACGCCGGGTCCGGCTCACCGGTTCCCGGCAGCGTGCTCGCCGTCTTCGCCAGCGACCCGGCGCAGGACGTCGTGGCGGCCGCGCACGACCTCACCGCCGCGGCCCTCTACCTGGTGCAGTCCTGGCTCGCCGACCCCCGGTTCAGCGACTCCCGGCTGGCGGTGGTGACCAGCGGGGCGGTCGTGGCCACCGGGCAGGAGAGCATCGGCGACCTGGCGGCGAGCCCGGTCTGGGGGCTGCTGCGCTCGGCCCAGGCCGAGCATCCGGGCCGGTTCGTCCTGCTGGACATCGACGCGGAGTCAGCGGCCGCCGTGCCCGCGGCGCTCGCGTCCGGCGAACCCCAGGTCGCGCTGCGCCGCGGCGCGGCGTACCTGCCCAGGCTGGCCCGGGCCGCCGCCAGCCGCGCCGACGGCGCCGACGGCGGCAGCGGGGCAGCCGGCCCGGCCCGGCTGAACCCGGCCGGCACCGTGCTGATCACCGGCGGGACCGGCACGCTCGGCGAGACCATAGCCAGGCACCTGGTCAGCGAGCACGGCGTGCGGCACCTGCTGCTGGCTGGCCGCCAGGGCCCGGACGCGCCGGGCAGCGCCAGGATCGCCGCCGGGCTCAGCGAACTGGGCGCGGAGGTCACCATCGTCGCCTGCGACGTGGCCAGCCCCGGCGACGTGGCCGGGGCGCTGGCCGCCGTCAGCCCGGACCACCCGCTGACCGCGGTGGTGCACGCGGCGGGCCTGCTCGACGACGCGACGATCGGATCGCTGTCCCCCGAAAGCCTCGCCGCAGTGCTCCGGCCCAAGGTCGAGGGGGCCTGGCACCTGCACGAGCTCACCAGGGACCTTGGCCTGAGCGCCTTCGTGCTGTTCTCCTCGGTGGTGGGCACGGCTGGCGGGGCCGGCCAGGCGAGCTACGCGGCGGCCAGCACCTTCCTGGACGCTCTCGCCTGGTACCGGGCCGGGCAGCAGCTTCCCGCGGTGTCGCTGGGCTGGGGCCTGTGGGCGATGCCGAGCGGCATGACCGGGCACCTGGGCCAGGCGGACCGGGCCAGGCTCGGCCGGTCCGGCCTGGCGGAACTGGCTGCCGCCCAGGGCACCGCGCTGTTCGACCGCGCGCTCGGCCGCGGCCAGCCGCACCTGGTCCCGGCCCGGCTGGACCTGGCCGCGCTGCGCGCCCAGGCCGGGTCGCCGGCCCTGCCCGCGGTGTTCCGCGGCCTGGTCACCGCGCCCGCGCGGGCGGCGGCCGGGGCCGCCCCCGATGACCTGGCCGCCCGGCTGGCCGGCCTGCCCGGTGACGAGCGCAGGCAGGCGCTGCTCGACCTGGTGCAGGGTCAGGTCGTGACCGTGCTCGGTCACGCCATGCCGGTGACGGTGGACCCCGAACGGGCGTTCAAGGAACTCGGCTTCGACTCGCTGACCTCGGTAGAGCTGCGAAACCGGCTGGCCGCCGCGACCGGCCTGCGGCTGCCCACCACGCTGGTGTTCGACCAGCCCACCACGGCGGCGCTGGCCGGATACCTGGACCAGCGGCTCGCCGGGCAGCCGGCCGCGGGCGGCGCGGCCAGCGCTGCCGCGCACGGCCCCGCTGACGCGTTCGAGCCCATCGCCATCGTCGGGATGAGCTGCCGGTATCCCGGCGACGTCCGGTCGGCCGCGGACCTGTGGCGGCTGGTCGCTGAGGGCACCGACGCGATCGGCGACTTCCCGGCCGGCCGGGGCTGGCAACTGGACGACCTCTACGACCCTGACCCGGACGCGGCCGGCAAGGTCTACACCAGGCAGGGCGGCTTCCTGCACGACGCCGGGGAGTTCGACGCCGGCTTCTTCGGCATCAGCCCGCGTGAGGCGCTGGCCACCGACCCGCAGCAGCGGCTGCTGCTGGAGATCGCGTGGGAGGCGCTAGAGCACGCCGGGCTGGACCCCGGCGGGCTGCGCGGCAGCGCTACCGGCGTGTTCACCGGGGTGATGTACAGCGACTACGCGGCCAGGCTGCCCCGGGCGCCCGAAGGTCTCGAAGGCCTGATGCTGGCCGGCAACCAGGCGAGCGTGGTCTCTGGCCGGGTCGCCTACACCTTCGGCTTCGAGGGCCCGGCGGTCACGGTGGACACCGCCTGCTCGTCGTCGCTGGTCGCGGTGCACCTCGCCGCGCAGGCGCTGCGCAGCGGCGAGTGCTCACTGGCCCTGGCGGGCGGGGTCGCGATCATGGCGACGCCCGCCACCTTCATCGAGTTCAGCCGGCAGCGCGGTCTGGCGCCCGACGGGCGGTGCAAGCCGTTCGCCGCGGCCGCGGACGGCACCGGCTGGAGTGAAGGCGCCGGGCTGCTGCTGCTCGAACGGCTGAGCGAGGCGAGGAAGAACGGCCACCAGGTGCTGGCGGTGGTCCGCGGCAGCGCGATCAACTCCGACGGGGCCAGCAACGGGCTGACCGCGCCGAACGGCCCGTCGCAGCAGGCCGTCATCGAGGAGGCCCTGGCCGCCGCGGGCCTCACGCCGGCCGACGTGGACGCCGTCGAGGCGCACGGCACCGGCACCCGGCTGGGCGACCCGATCGAGGCCGGGGCGCTCCAGGCCGTCTACGGCCGGGACCGCGGCCGCCCGCTGTGGCTGGGCTCCCTCAAGTCGAATATCGGGCACAGCCAGGCCG
>DATBGO010000250.1:0-75885 GCA_036558005.1 Streptosporangiaceae bacterium
TGGGGCTGGCGGGGGCGGGGGCGGGGGATCGGAGTGGCCGGGGAGAGCGTAGTGGGCGGGGCCTGCCGGGACGGCGAGGCCGTCGGCGACCAGGGCGGCGAGGGCGCGGGTGCGCTGCGGGGCGGCTGGCCAGGCCGCGTCCAGGGTGGCTGCGGGTACCGGGCCTGGCGCGTCCCTGAGCAGGGCGAGCAGGCGGCCGCGGCACTCGCGGTCGCTGCCCTCATAGCGCGGCTGGCCGGGCCGGGGCGGGCCCGCGGGGCTGCCCGCCCGACGCCAGGCGCAGTGGCGGTTTACCGGGCAGGTGTCACAGCGCGGGCTGGCGGACGTGCAGATCAGCGCGCCGAGTTCCATAACGGCAACCGACCAGCGGGCGGCCCGGGCTGGCTGGGCGGGCAGCAGTGCCTCCGCCAGGGCCCGTTCGGCGGCCGAGGATGACCGCGGCGGCAGATGCTCGCCCCGGATGAGCCGTGCGAGCACGCGGCGGACATTTGTGTCCAGGACCGGGTGCCGCTGGCCGAACGCGAAGCTCGCCACGGCGGCCGCGGTGTAGGAGCCGATGCCCGGCATCGCGGCCAGCGCCGTGACCGAGGCGGGCACCTGGCCGCCGTGCTCGGTCGTGATCACTGCGGCGGCAGCGTGCAGCCAGAGGGCCCGGCGCGGGTACCCCAGCCGCCCCCACTGCCGGACCGCGTCGGCGGGCGCGGCGTCCGCCAGCGCTGCCGGGGTCGGCCACCTGGCCAGCCACGCGGCGTGCGCTGGCAGCACCCGCGCCACCGGGGTCTGCTGCAGCATGATCTCGCTGACCAGCACCGACCAGGCAGAAGTGCCCGGGCGGCGCCACGGCAGATCCCGCGCGTGCGCCGCGTACCAGTCGAGCACCGGCGCCACTAGTTCTTGCCTCATGTCAGGACCGATCTTCGCACGGCTGACGGCGGTGACTGGCTGATCCCGTTATGGCTGCTATAGGGCATTCGGTACTGACTGTGCTCGAACCGACATAGAGCGCTTAGCAGGCGGATTGCGGGCAGATGTCGGGCCGGCTCCCGGATATCCGCTGCGCCGATCCGGTCACTCAGGCACGATAGCTCCTTGGGAACGGGAGGTGTGCTGTGAAAGTGCCGCAGGCTGGCCGGCTACGGGACGTCCGGTATGACATCCGGGGACCAGTGCTCAGCCGGGCCAGGCAGCTAGAGGCCGCCGGGCACACGATCCTCAAGCTGAACCTCGGCAACCCGGCACCGTTCGGCCTGGACGCGCCGGAGGCTGTGCTGGACATGGTCGCCCGGAGCGTGGCCAGCGCGCAGGGCTACAGCGATGCGCGCGGCATCTACCCGGCCCGGCTGGCCGTGGCCGAGCGGTACGCGGCCCTCGGCGTGGACGGGGTCGGCCCCGACGACATCTTCCTCGGCAACGGGGTCTCCGAGCTCATCGTGATGGCGCTGCAGGCGCTGCTGGACGAGGGCGACGAGGTCCTGATCCCCAGCCCCGACTACCCGCTGTGGACCGGCGCGGTCAGCTTGTGCGGCGGCCGGGCGGTCCACTACCGGTGTGACGAGTCCGCCGGCTGGGCGCCGGACCTGGAGCACGCGGCCGCGCAGATCACCGGCAGAACGCGGGCGATCGTGATCATCAACCCGAACAATCCGGCCGGGGCCGTCTACTCCAGGGAAACCGTGCTCGGACTGCTCGACCTGGCCCGCCGCCACGGCCTGGTGGTGCTCGCCGACGAGATCTACGACCGGATCCTCTATGACGGCGCGGTGCACGAATGCGCCGCGGCGCTGGCGCCTGACCTCATGGTGCTCACCCTCTGCGGGCTGTCGAAGACCTACCGGCTGGCCGGCTATCGCTCGGGCTGGCTGGTGGTCAGCGGCGCGGGCGAGGACGCCGCGGAGTACCTCGAAGGCCTGGAACTGCTGGCCAACATGCGGCTGTGCCCGAACGTGCCAGCCCAGTACGCGGTCGCTACCGCGCTGACCGGGCAGCAGGACATCGGTGAACTGCTGCGGCCCGGCGGCAGGCTGCGCGACCAGCGCGACCACGCATGGCAGCAGATGACGCAGATCCCCGGCGTGGACTGCGTGAAGCCCGCCGCCGCGCTCTACCTGTTCCCGCGGCTGGACCCAGACCACTACAAGATCCGAGACGACGAGCAACTGGTGATCGACCTGCTCGAACAGCAGCATCTGCTGCTTTCCCACGGCAGCGGGTTCAACCTGCCGACCGCCGATCACCTGCGGGTGGTGTTCCTGGCTGAGGTCGGCGTGCTCGATGACGCGATCGGGCGGCTGGCCGCCTTCCTGGAGTCTTACCACCAGTAGCCGGCAGCGCCGCTGAGGGCGGAGGGAGCGGCGGCTGCTGGACGGGAGGGCGGGCTGATGTCAGGGACGGACCCGGCGGGCGAGACGGCGCTGGACGACGTGCCGCGCGCGGTCGCCGACATCGCGGCGGCTGCGGGTCAGGTGCGGAGGTAGGAGGCGCCGTTGAGGTCGAGGATGGCGCCGCTGGCCCAGCTGGCCTGGGGTGAGGCGAGGTAGACCACGGCGGCCGCGATCTCGTCAGCGTGCGCGACGCGGCCGAACGGGCTCTGCGCCCTGATCTCGTCGCCGCGCGGCGGCTTGAGGTGCGCGTTGGTCATGTCGGTCTCGACGAAGCCGGGCGCCACGGTCGCGACCGCGATGCCGTGCGGGGCCAGCGCCACGGCCAGCGACTGGCCCATCGCGTTCAGCCCGGCCTTGCTGGCTCCGTAGGCCGGCGACTCCGGCTCGCCGCGGAACGCGCCGCGGGAGGACACGTTGATGATCCGGCCGCCGCCGCCCGCGATCATGTGCCGGACCGCGCACCAGGTGACGTTGGCGGCACCGGTCAGGTTCAGCCCGATGGTCTGCTGCCAGGCGGCCTGCCACTGCTCGTACGAGGTTCCGGTGATCGGGTGCGCGGTGAACACGCCCGCGTTGTTGACCAGCACATCCAGCCCGCCGAGTTGCGCGGCGGCCTGATCCACCATGTCGCGCGCCGCGGCCGGGCCGGACAGGTCAGCCTGGACGATCACGTGCCCGTGGCCGGGCAGCCCGGCCAGCACGCTGCGGGCCAGGTCGGCCGAGTCCCGGTGGTGCACCGCTACCCGGTCGCCGAGCGCGGCGAAAGCCCGCGCCACCGCGCAGCCGATCCCGCGCGACGCCCCGGTCACCAGGATCGCCCGTCCGCTCATGAGGCCGCCTTTCCGTCGCGCTCGTCGCGCTCGCTTACCAGCCCAGCTCGTCTAGGCGGGCGTCATCGATGCCGAAATGGTGCCCGACCTCGTGAATGACGGTACGGCGCACCTCCTGCACCACATCGGCCGGAGTCTGGCAGATGGCGCAGATCGCCTGATGGTAGATCGTGATCCGGTCGGGGAGCACGCCGGCGTACTGGGTGCCGCGGCTGGTCAGCGGGATCCCCTCATAGAGCCCGAGCAGGCCTGGCGGGCCGGTCTCGTGCTGGACGGTGACCGCGACGTTCTGCATCACCTCGCCGAGCTCGGCGGGCAGCCCGTCGAGCGCATCGGCCACCATCTCCTCGAACTGGCCCGGTTCCACCTCAATCACCTGGCCATTGTCGGTCACCGCCGGGCGGGACCGGGCACTACGACCGCCACGCGGACGCGCTATAGCAAGTCGGATAAGCCCTCCTGCCTGCGAAGACGTTCTGCCTTGTGGCCCGGCGGGTCGGCCAGGCCGCCGCCGCGGGCGCTTGCATACTGCTCGCATGGGCGCGAACGGATCCCGTTACCAGGGGCCGCGGCGAGCACCTCAGCCCGCGGTCTACTGGCGCCGCAGGTTCCTGGCGCTGGTCGCCGGGTTCGGCGTCTTGTCGCTGGTGGCATGGGCGTTCTCGGGGGCGCTCGCGGTCGGCCGGTCCGGGGCACTGGCGGCCGGATCGGCCGGATCGCCGCACGCGGCGCACGGAACCGGCGGCAGTCCGGGTGGCGCCGGCCCGGCGGGCAGCGCCGCAGGCTCCAGTGCCGCAGGCGCCAGCGCCGGCGGGTCCGGCGGGACGGCCGGCCGGGCGTCGGCCGGTGGCGGCACCGGCTCAGCGCGGTCGGCTGGCCAGGGAGGCGGCCAGGCGGCACGGGAACGCGCCTGCCAGCTAGCCGACATCGTGCTCAGCCTGTCAACCAGCAAGGACAGCTACCGGCCGGGGCAGCGCCCCGTCTTCGACGTGCAGGTGGTCTCCACGGCCAGCCAGCCGTGCCGGCTCGACCTCGGGCGCAGGCACCTCGCGCTCGTGGTCAGGTCCGGCAAGACCAGGATCTGGAGCTCGGCGGACTGCCCGGCCGCGCCGAGGTCGGACATGACCAGGCTGGTCCGCGGCGTGCCCGCGACCGTGCCGATCTCCTGGCACCGCAAGACCTCGGTGCCCGGCTGCGCGAAACGCGGCAGGCAGGTGGCCGGCGGCACTTACCGCGCAACCGCCGCGGATGGCGGCCTGGCCAGCCCGGAGGAAGCCTTCCGGATCAGCTGACCGTGCACCGGAGCCGGGCGCGGGTCAGCTGAGCCGGGAACTGGTCAGCTCAGCCGGGCGCGGGTCTCCATGATCGAGGACTCGGCCAGCCGGGACAGTCCCTCGCGCAGGCTGCGGGCCTGCGACCCGCCGAAACCCTCCACCTGCTGCAGTTCCTCAGCGCTCGCCGCGAGGATCTTCTGCAGGCCGCCGAACTGGTCGATCAGCCGGTCCACCGCCGCGCGCGGGATCCGCGGCACCATCGCCAGCAGCCGGTAGCCGCGCGGGCTGACCAGCTCGTCCAGCGGCTCGGGCCCGGTGAACCCGAGCACTGCCGCCACCGTCTGGCTGTCCAGCAGCTCATCCGATGGCACCTGCTCCAGCCTGGCCAGCACCGTCGCGACGGCGCTGGACCGGTCCGGCGGCGGAACCCGCACATAGTCGCGCACCAGCAGCTCGCGGCTGCGGGCGGTGCCGGCGATGAGCTCGTTGAGCTGGAGGGCGAGCAGCCTGCCGTCGGTGCCCAGCTCCACCATGTAGTCCTCGATCTCGGCGGCGATCCGGCGGACCATCTCCAGCCGCTGGGCGACCGTGGTCACGTCCCGCACGGTCGCCAGGTCCTCGATCTCCAGCGCCGACAGCGCGCCCGACATCTCATCCAGCCGCAGCCGGTACCGCTCCAGCGTCGCCAGCGACTGGTTGGCGTGCGACAAGATCGCCGCGGAGTCCTCCAGGACCCGCCGGGTCCCGTCGATGTACAGGGCGATGATCCGCATCGACTTGCTGACCGAGACCACCGGATGGCCGGTCTGCCGGGCGACCCGCTCGGCGGTCCGGTGCCGGGTGCCCGATTCCTCCGTCGGGATGGACGGGTCGGGCACCAGCTGCACGGCGGCCCGGACGATGTTGCTGCCAGGCTCGTCCAGCACGATGGCGCCGTCCATCTTGGCAAGCTCGCGCAGCCGGGTGGCGGAGAACGGGACGTTCAGCTCGAACCCGCCGGAGCACAGGCTCCCGACCACGTCGTCGTAGCCGAGCACGATCAGCGCGCCGGTGCTGCCGCGGAGGATCCGTTCCAGGCCGTCGCGCAGCGCGGTCCCGGGCGCGAGCGCTGCCAGTGCCGCGCGGCGGCGCTGTTCCTGGCCTTCGCTCAGTGCAGGCACGTAGCCCCCCGAGAGTCGGTCATCCTTAACGCGAGTGTATCGGCGGCCGGCCCGCCGTGCCGGCCGCTTGATCCCGGCCTCAGCCGCCGAGCGCGATCGCGATCGCCTGCCCGATGCTGGCCGCCTCGCTGACCTCCAGCCGGCTGCTCAGCCCGCCCGCCTGGCCAGCCTGGCGCAACGGCTCCAGGCTCCCGGCCGGCACGATGACCCGGCGGAACCCCATCCGGTCCGCCTCGGCCAGCCTGCGCTGAACCCCGGTGATCCGCCTGATCTCCCCGGCCAGGCCCACCTCGCCGACCGCCGCCAGGCCCGCGGGCACGCTGAGGCTGGACGCGGCGCTGGCCAGCGCGACCGCGACCGCCAGGTCCACCGACGGCTCGCTGAGCCGGACCCCGCCGACCGACGCGGCGTAGATGTCCGCCCGGCCGATCGACACCCCGGCCCGCCGCTGCAGCACGGCGACCATCATCCCCACCCGGGACGAGTCGAGCCCGGAGGTCACCCGCCGGGTCAGCTCGGCGCTGGTCGCGCAGATCAGGGTCTGCACCTCGGCGACCAGCGGGCGGCGGCCCTCCAGCGTCACCGTCACGCAGGTTCCCGGCACCGGCTCGGCCAGCCGGGACAGGAACAGCCCGCTCGGGTCGGGCAGCTCCCGCAGCCCGTCCTCGCCCAGCTCGAAGCAGCCGATCTCGTCGGTGGGGCCGTAGCGGTTCTTCAGCGCCCGGACCATCCGCAGCTGCGCCCTGGCGTCCCCCTCGAAGTGCAGCACCACGTCCACCAGGTGCTCCAGCGACCGGGGGCCCGCGATCGACCCGTCCTTGGTGACGTGCCCGACCAGCACGGTGGTCAGGGTCCGCTGCTTGGCCAGCGCGGTGAGCGCGGCGGTGATCTCGCGGACCTGGGTGACGCCGCCTGGCACCCCGTCGACGCCCGCCGCGCAGATGGTCTGCACCGAGTCCACGATCAGCAGCGCCGGGCCGACCGCCTCGACCTGCTCCAGCAGCGCGTCCAGGTCGGTCTCCGCGGCCAGGAACAGGCCGTCGCTGACCGCGCCGGTCCGGTCGGCCCTGAGCCTGACCTGGGCCGCGGACTCCTCGCCGGTGACGTACAGCACCCGGCTCCCGGCTGAGGCCAGCGCGCCCGCCTGCAGCAGCAGGGTGGATTTGCCTACCCCCGGCTCGCCGGCCACCAGCACCACCGCGCCGGGCACCAGCCCGCCGCCGAGCACCCGGTCCAGCTCGCCCAGGCCGGTGGGCCTGGCCGCCGCGGCGGTCGCGTCGACGGCCGAGATCGGCACCGCGGCCGGCACCGGCGCCGGGCCCGGGCCGCCCCTGCCCTGCACCCTGGCGCCGCCCCTGGCCCGGGAGACGGCCAGCCCGGCTGGCTGCACCCTGGACTGGGTGACCGTGCCCCAGCCCTGGCACTCGCCGCACCGGCCGGCCCACTTGGTGCTCTGCCAGCCGCACTCCGCGCACTGGTAGAGCACGGCCAGCGCTGACTTTCCCATGGCCGCAACGCTAACCGCGGGTACCGACAGACCGCCGGCCATGACCAGGGCGCACCCCGGGCCGGCATAAGCTGGCCAGGCAAGATGCAGGACATGCGGGCAGAGAAAGGCCAGGGCGGCAGCCAGCCGGAGCCGGGAGAGCATTGCACCACACGAACGCGGGAACACCAGAACTGCAGCAGCGCAGCAGCGCGCAGCAGCCGAGCAGAGCAGAGGAGACACCTTGAGCTCCGCCGCCCGGGTAAGCCGGCCGCAGGTGGCATTGTCGACCGCATCGGTCTTTCCCGAACGAGTGCCCGACGCCTTCGAGACCGCCGCCCGCCTGGGCTATGACGGCCTGGAGATCATGGTCTCCGCCGACCCGATCAGTCAGGACGTCGACGTGCTGCGCAGGCTCACCGACTACCACGGCATCCCGGTACTGGCCGTGCACGCCCCGTGCCTGCTGATCACCCAGCGGGTCTGGGGCCGCGAGCCGTGGGGCAAGCTCACCAGGGCCAGGGAGGTAGCCGAGCAGCTCGGCGCTAAGGTCGTCGTGGTTCATCCGCCATTTCGCTGGCAGCGCGACTACGTCAGGGAATTCGAGGCCGGGCTGACGGCGATGGCGGCAGAGACCGATGTGGTGTTCGCGGTCGAGAACCTTTACCCGCTGCGGCCGCGCAGCAGCGAGGTAACGGCCTGGGCCCCGCACTGGAACCCGGCCGAACTGGACACCCCGCACGCCACCCTGGACCTGTCGCACACCGCCGTGTCCGGTTCTGACGCCGTGGAAATGGCCAGCGACCTGGGCAGCCGGCTAGCCCACCTGCACCTGGCCGACGGCACCAAGCCCGGCCTGCCCGACGAGCACCTGGTCCCCGGCCGGGGCACCCAGCCGTGCGCGCAGCTGCTCGAGCGGCTCAGCGGCGAGGGCTACCAGGGCATCGTCGTGCTGGAGGTCAGCACCCGCCGGGCGGTCAGCAGGGACGAGCGCCAGGATGACCTGGCCCAGTCGCTGGCCTTCGCCCGCGAGCACCTGGCCGCGGGCAGGCCGGCCGGCTCATCCGAGGGCGAGGTCAGGCATCGACTACCAGCGTGACCGGGCCGTCGTTGACCAGCATCACCTGCATGTCCGCGCCGAAGACGCCGGCCGACACCCGGGCGCCGAGCCCGCGCAGCGCGGCGGCGAACGCGTCGACCAGCGGCTCGGCGACCGGCCGCGGCGCGGCCGCCTGCCAGCTCGGCCGCCTGCCCTTGCTGGTGTCGGCGTACAGGGTGAACTGGCTGACCACCAGCAGCGGCGCGCCGGTCGTCGCGCAGGACTGCTCGCCGGCCAGGATCCGCAGGTAGAAAATCTTCCTGGCCAGGGCCGCCGCGGTGGCGGCCGTGTCCGAATGGGTCACCCCGACCAGCACCACCAGGCCAGGGGCGGACAGGGCGGCGACCTTCTCCCCGGCGACTTCGACACCCGCCTGGCTGGCACGCTGGACAACAGCTCGCACGACAAAGCATTCTCCTGCCATGACCTCAGCTAGCCCGCACCGGCCCAGCCCGGCCACCCTGATCACGGTCGCGCCGACCGGCGCCGAGTCAGGCAAATCCGACGTACCCGCCCTGCCGGTGACCCTCGAAGAGCTGGTCGCCACCGCCAAGGAGTGCCGTGAGGCCGGGGCCGCGGTGATCCACGTGCACATCAGGGACGGCCAGGCCCGGCCCACCCTGGACCCGGCCCGGCTGGCCGACACGGTCCGGGCACTGCGGGAAGCCACCGACCTGATCATCCAGCTGTCCACCGGCGGCGCGGTCAGCGACGGCTTCGGGCCGCGGCTGGCGGTGCTGGATGCCGGCCCGGACGCGTGCTCCCTGACCTGCGGCACGGTCAACTTCGGCGACGAGGTGTTCAGCAACCCTTATCCGTTCATCCGTGACCTGTACGCCAGAACCAAGGAACTGGGCGTGGTTCCTGAGTTCGAGTTGTTCGATTTCGGTCACATCGCCACGCTGCACCGGCTGCTGGCCGACCTGGGCGAGCCGCACGGCGGGCACGTCCACTGCGACCTGGTGATGGGGGTGCCCGGCGGGATGCCAGGCAACGCCGCCACGCTGGTCCAGGCGGTGTCCGCGCTGCCGGCCGGGGCCACCTGGTCGGCGACCGGGATCGGCCGCAGCTCGCTGCCGGTGATCTTCGCGGCGCTGTCGGCGGGCGGCCACCTGCGGGTCGGCATGGAGGACACCGTCACCTTCGCCCGCGGCCGGCCGGTGACCGGCAACGCCGAGCTGGTGCAGCGCGCGGCCCAGCTCGCCGAGCTGGCCCAGCGCCCGGCCATGTCACCCGGCCAGGCCCGTGAGCTGCTGGGGGTGGCGAGCCATTCCTGATAACCCGGTCATCGCGGAGGTCATCAGGTCCGGTTTCACCGAGTCGGTGCACCGCGGCGCCCTCGCCGTGCTGACCGCCGACGGCACCCTGGCCCGCCAGGCAGGCGCCGCCGCCAGCCCGGCCTTCCCGCGATCCTCGAACAAGCCGATGCAGGCCGCCGCGATGACCGAGTGCGGCCTCGACCTGGACGGGAAGCTGCTGGCCCTGGCCGCGGCCAGCCATTCCGGCGAGGACTACCACGTCGCCGGGGTGCGCGAGATCCTGGCCAGGGCCGGGCTGACCGAAGCCGACCTGCAGTGCCCGCCGGACCTGCCGCTGGACGAGCAAGCCCAGCGTGAGCTGCTGCGGGCAGGCGGCGGCCCCGACCGGGTCCACATGAACTGCTCGGGCAAGCACGCGGCGATGCTGGCCACCTGCGTCGCGGCGGGCTGGCCCACCCGGGCCTACCGAGACCCAGGGCACCCGCTGCAGCAGGCGATCCGGCAGAAGGTCGAGCAGCTGTCCGGTGAGCAGGTCGCCGCCACCGGGGTGGACGGCTGCGGCGCGCCGCTGTTCGCCATCTCGGTCACCGGGCTGGCCCGGGCGTTCCGCGCGATGGTCCTGGCCGGGCCGGGATCGGCCGGGCGGAAGGTCGCCGACGCGATGCGCGCGCACCCGGAGTGGACCTCGGGCACCACCAGGCCCGAGCGCGCGCTGATGGCCGCGGTCCCCGGGCTGCTGGTCAAGTCGGGCGCCGAAGGCGTCGAGGCGTTCGCGCTGGCCGACGGCCGGTCCGCCGCGTTCAAGATCGATGACGGGGCGGCCAGGGCCAGGCCGGCCGTGACGGTCGCGCTGCTGGCCGCGCTGGGGGTGCCCGCGGCCCAGCTGGCGGGCCTGGGCGCGCTGGCCGCCCCGCCGGTGCGCGGCGGCGGCGAGGTGGTGGGCGAGATCAGGGCAAAGATCCCTGATTAGCCGGAACGCTAGCGGCCAGCTGAGCTAGTTTGCAATTGCAAGCACTAGCGGCGACACTGGGACGATGAGCCCGATGAACGTTCCTGCGATCGGGGCCTACATCCGGGAGCAACGGGAGCAGGCCCGGATCTCGCTCCGGCAGCTCGCCCAGGCGGCCGGTGTCTCGAACCCCTACCTCAGCCAGATCGAGCGCGGGCTGCGCAAGCCGAGCGCCGACATCCTGCAGCAGATCGCCAAGGGGCTGCGGATCTCGGCGGAGGCGCTGTACGTGCAGGCCGGGTTCCTGGAGGACCGGCCGCCCGGCCCGGGGGTGCGGGACGCGGTGCTGACCGACCCCGGCCTGTCCGAGCGGCAGAAGCAGATGCTGATCGAGTTGTACGACTCGTTCCGGTCCGAGACGGCGCTGGCCGCCCGGGCGGCGGCTGACGAGGCGGCCGAGGACGAGGAGCAGGAGCCGCCGGAGGCAGCTGAGCCCGCCCGGGCCGGAGTCGACCCGGCCGCCCTGGCCTGGCCGGAAGCGCCCGATGACTGGCAGCAGGCCGGCGCCGCCGCTGAGCCGCCCCCAGGCACCGCCCGGACCAGGTAGCGTGACAGCGTGTTCTTCAACAATGCGGGCGCATACACCGTCCTCGACTGGTTTTTCCAGGCGCTCGCCATCGTGGCCTTCGTCATCGAGGTCTGGGCGCTGATCGACGCCTCCAGGCGCCCCGGGCCCGCCTACGTCGCCTCCAGCAAGCAGACCAAGCCGTTGTGGCTGGCCATTCTCGGGGTGGCCGCGGTGATCGGCCTGGGCGGGGCGGTCGGCGAGCTGTCGCTGCTGTCGATCCTGCCGATCATCGCGTTCGTGGCGGCGGCCATCTACCTGACCGACGTCAGGCCGAAGGTCAGCCAGTTCCGCGGCGGGTCGCACCAGGGCCCGTACGGCCCCTGGTGAGCCCGGGCCGGGGGTGACGCGGCGGCCGCCGCGGCCCTGCGGTCCGGCCGCGCGCTGCACTAGGCTGCTGGCCGTGAGCGAGGCGCGCGATGAGTGAGATGAACTGGCGGACGCACCGGCTTGAGCTGGATGACCAGACGCTGCGCGAGTGGGACGCCAGCGTGCTGGACGCCGGGCCGGACGGGATCGTGCTGGACCGCTCGGCGTTCTACCCCGGTGGCGGCGGGCAGCCGCCGGACGAGGGAGTGCTGCTCTGGGGCGGGGTGCAGACCCGCATCGCAGGCGCCAGGAAGGGCGACGACCTCTACCTGATCCCGGCCGAGGGCGACCCGCTGCCGCCGCCGGGCACCGCCGTGCGCGGCGCGGTGGCCGACGAGCGCCGCACCGCGCTGATGCGCACCCACTCAGGCCTGCACGTGCTGTGCGGTGTCGTGTTCCGCGACTACCGGGTGCCGGTGACCGGCGGCAACATGGAGCCGTACCTGGCCAGGATGGACTTCGACCTGCCCGAGGTGCCGCCCGGCTTCAGGGACGCGGTCGAGGCGGCGTGCAACGCCGAGATCGCCGCCGGGCGGCGGATCGACGTGCGGGTGCTGCCCAGGGACGAGGCGTTCGCGCTGCCGGACATCATCAGGACCGCCACCAACCTGGTCCCGGCCGAGGTCAAGGACGTGCGGATCGTCGACATCGCCGGCCTGGACCAGCAGGCTGACGGCGGCACCCACGTGGCGACGACCAGCCAGATCGGCAAGATCCAGGTGGTCAAGGTCGAGAACAAGGGCAAGGGCTTCCGGCGGCTGCGGATCCGGATCAGCGACTAGCCGCCGGCCGGGCGTACCAGCGCGGCGGCGGGGTATGAGTGCCCACTCGAAGCGATTGCTCACGGGGGGGCATATATGGCATTCGTGCAGATCATCGAGTTCAGCACGCACGACATCGAGGGCATGCGCCAGGTCGACGACGAGTGGGAGCGGGCGACCGAGGGCAGGCGGACCGCCCGGCGGCAGCTGGTCGCCGCCGACCGTGACCACCCGGGCAAGTACTACACCATCGTGTTCTTCGACTCCTACGAGTCGGCGATGGAGAACTCCGGGCTGCCCGAGACGAAGGCCGCGGCCGACCGGTACATGGCGCTGACGGACGGTACGCCCGTCTTCCGCAACCTGGACGTGCTGGCCGAGAAGTCCTGACCGGCTGGCCCGCGCCCTGGCCCGCGGTCAGGACGGGAGCAGCAGGAAGCCGACCGGGATCGCGACCATCGTGGCGGCGGCGGCGCAGACCAGGGTGACGGCCGGCCAGGGAAGCCGGGGCGCGGGCCGCAGCAGCCGCGACACCCGCGCGGCCACCTGGCCGTCGGCCCGGTCGGCCACGGCCAGCCCGCCCAGCGGCGCGTACGCGCCGCCGGCCGCGCCGAACCGCAGCAGCGCGGTGGCAAGCTCCCTGGCCGCCACCCTGCGGTGGCGCAGCGCCCGGTCATCGGCGAGCATCTCCACCAGCATCGCGACCGCCGCGTAGGACGTCCGCGCCACGGACGCCCAGCGGAACGCGCGCAGCAGCGCGGTGAACGGCAGCAGCACCAGGTCGTGCCGTTCTCGCAGGTGTGCCCGCTCATGCGCCAGCACGGCGGCCAGCTCAGCCTGGTCCAGCAGGGCCAGCGTGCCCGCGCTGATCACGATCGCGGAGCGCAGCCCCGGCACGCAGTACGCGGCCGCGGCCGGGTGATCGACCACCAGCGCGCCCGGCACCTTGGGGTCGCCGTGCGCGAGCAGGTTCAGCAGCGTGCGCTGCCGCCTGCGGGCCCGCAGGACCGCGGCCGACGCCGCGACCAGCACCCCGGTCAGCAGCAGCAACAGCAGCATGCTCAGGGCCAGCGACAGCAGCCGGATCCCGGCGGGCAGCCCGGCCGCCCCGGCGGTCATCACGCCGCGGCCCCTGATCAGCCGCCCGGCCAGCGCGTACGTGCCCTGGGCCACGCCCGGGCGCTGGTCCGCGCCGAGCGCGGCGAGCGCGCCGACAGCGGCGAGCCCCCAGCCCAGCCCGAGCGCCTGCCAGAGCACGATCGCGGTGGCCGGCGAACGGCGCGGCCAGCGGGCCGCGGCCAGCGCGGAGGCTATCGGGACGCAGGCCACCGCGACGGCGGCAAGGACCAGCACAGCTGCAGGCACCCGCGGTCACTCCCCGGCGGCGGCACCCAGCGCCCCGAGCGCCCGGCGCAGCGCGGCCGCCTCGGTCGCCGAGACGCTGCGGGCGAACCTGGCCAGCGCGGCCTGCCGGTCACCGGTCTGCTCCAGCGCGCTGAGCATCAGCTCAGTCACGTACGCCTCCCGGCTCTCGGCCGCGCGGTAACGCCACGCCCGGCCATCACGCTCCCGCCGGGCGAAGCCCTTCTTGGCCAGCCGGTCCAGGACCGTCATCACCGTGGTATGCGCCAGGTCACGCTCGGTCAGCCCGGCACTGACCTGCCGTACCGTCAGCGGGTCCGGGCTTTCCCACAGGATGTCCATGATCGCGCGCTCAAGCTCGCCGAGACGGTTCACTGCCTCAGGTTACCTTTGACCGGCCGGCTGAGTAATCTCGCCTGGGTGCAGATCACCCTGGTAACCGGGGAGATCACCGAGCGGCGGGCCGGCGCGGTGGTCAGCGCGGGGACGCGATGACGGCCAGCAGGCTGGCCCGGCGGCCGGGGCTACCGCGGTTTCCGCGGACCGCCAGGGGCCGCGCGGTGGCGATCGCGGTGGCGATCGCGGTGGCGGCTGGCGGCGTGGTCGCCGCGGCCTGGCGGCCGGCCCGCCCGCCGGTGCTCGCGCTGGCCGGGATCGCGGCCGACCCGTGCGCGCCGCAGCGGGTGATCGCCGTCCCGGCCGGCGCGCGCGGCCGGTTCCTGCCCGGCAGCAGCGTGCTGGCCGAGGGCGGGACGATCTACGCCGGCCCCGGGCCGGCGGCCCGGCCGGCCCCGGCACTGGCCGCCTGCGCGACGGCCGCGGCCCGGGCGAGCAGGCAGTGGCTGGCCGCGGGCGCCATCCCCGGCGCACCGGGGCCGGAGCGCTCGATGGCCGCCCGCGCGCTGCTGGACCTGCACCTGCTGACCCAGCCCGACGGCGCGATGGTCGCCGCCTGGCACACCATCTGGCGGTACGCCTGGCCCCGCGACTCCAGCTGGGCGGCGGTCGCGCTGGCCCGCACCGGTCACCTCGCGGACGCCTATCGGATCCTGGGCTTCCTGCGCCGGGTGGAGCTGCCAGGCGGCGGCTGGGCGGCCAGGTACTGGCCGGACGGCTCCGGGCCGGTGCGGGACGGCCGGCCCGCCGAGCTGGACGCCACCGGCTGGGTGCCGTGGGCGGTCTGGAACTGGTTCACCGCGGCAGGCCCGGCCAGCCCCGCGGCCCGGCGCGAGCTGATGACGCTGTGGCCGATGGTCTCCGCGGCCGCCGCGGCGGCCGCCCGGTCGCTGCGCGCTGACGGCCTGCCCGGCCCGGCCATGGACTACTGGGAGGATTCCGACACGGTCACGCTCGGCACCGCCGCTCCGCTGCTGGCGGGCCTCCGGTCGGCGGCCAGCCTGGCCGCCGCGCTCGGCGACACCGGCCAGGAACGCCGCTGGGCGGCCGCCGCGGCCCGGCTTGGCGCTGCCATCACCGCGCGGTTCGGCCGGTACGGCTATCACCGGCTGCCGCGGGACCGCTCCGGCGCCGACGCCGCCGTCACCTTCCTCGGCCCGCCGTTCGCGGCGGCTGCCGCGCCGGTCACCAGGGCCGCGCGGGCCGCCCAGGCGGCGCTGACCCTGCCCGGCGGCGGGCTGCTGCCAGGCGCCGCGTGGCCGGGCACTCCCGGGGTGGCCTGGACCCCGGAGACCGCCATGTTCGCGTTGCTGCGGGCGGCCAGCGGGGACCAGCGGGGGACCAGCGCGATCCTGTCCTGGCTGGCCGCCCACCGCACCAGGCTCGGTGAACTGCCCGAGCAGGTCAGCGCCAGCGGGCAGCCGGTGTCGGTAGCGCCGCTCGGCTGGACCGACGCGATCGTGCTGCTGGCCCTGGTGGCGCGGCGGCACCCGCTGCCGGTGCCACCCGCCAGGCCGGGCGGACCGGTCAGAGCCGACGAAGTGCGACACTAGGGCTGACACCTCCAGTGGCCGGCCGGTTCCGCGGCCGGGCCCGGCCGCGGAACTGGCCCACGACGACGGCGCCCACAGCCAGGAGGACACCGATGCCCGCAGAGTCTCCGCGCTTCCGGCCGATCCTCGACCAGTTCGCGCCCTACAAGCCGGGCAAGGAGCCAGCGCCTGGCGCCCGGTCATACAAGCTGTCATCGAACGAGTCCCCCTATGGCCCGCTGCCGTCGGTCCTGAAGGTCATCGCCGAGGCCGCCGCGGACGTGAACCGGTACCCGGACAACGGCGCGGCCGAGCTGACCGCGGCCATCGCCGCCAGGTTCAGCGTGCCGGCCGAGCACGTCGCGGTCGGCTGCGGCTCGGTCGGCGTGACCCAGCAGTTGCTGGAGGCGGTCGGCGACCCGGGGTCGGAGATCATGTACGCCTGGCGCTCCTTCGAGGCCTACCCGTACCTGTCCGACCTGGCCGGCGCCGCCTCGGTCCGGGTGCCGCTGCGCGGCCAGGCGCACGACCTGGACGCGATGGCGGCCGCGATCACCGGCCGGACCAGGCTGATCTTCGTCTGCAACCCGAACAACCCGACGGGTACCGCGGTCCGCCGCGACGAGATGGTCAGCTTCCTGGACCGGGTACCCGGGGACTGCCTGGTCGTGCTGGACGAGGCCTACACCCAGTACGTCCGCGACCCGGAGGTGCCCGACGGGCTGACGCTCTACCGGGACCGGCCCAACGTCGCGGTGCTGCGCACCTTCTCCAAGGCTTACGGCCTGGCCGGGCTGCGGGTCGGTTTCCTGATCGGGCACGAGCCGGTCGCGGCCGCGATCCGCAAGACGATGCTGACCTTCTCGGTCAACTCGCTGGCGCAGGCCGCGGCGGTCGCCTCGCTCGCCGCCGAGGCCGAACTGCTGGACCGGGTGGAGGCCGTGGTCGCCGAGCGGGCCCGGGTGTGCGCCGCCCTGGCCGGCCAGGGCTGGACCGTGCCGCAGACCGAGGCGAACTTCGTCTGGCTCCCGCTCGGCGCCGACACCCTCGACTTCGGCGAGGCCTGCTTCGGCGCCGGGGTGAGCGTCCGGCCGTTCGCCGGCGACGGCGCGAGGGTGACGATCGGCGACCGGGCCGCCAACGACGCCTTCCTCAGCGTGGCCGCGGCCTTCCCGCGCCGCCACTGAGGCCGGGCGCGGTGAAGATCTACGTCATCCACGAGAACCCGGACTGGTATGCCCCGCTGGCCGCGGCGTTCGACGCGGCCGGCCTGCCGCATGAGCAGTGGCTGCTCGGCGAGGGAGTGCTCGACCTGGACGATGCGCCGCCGCCGGGGGTGTTCTGGTCCCGGCTGAGCGCCTCGTCGCACACCCGCGGCCACCCGCACGCCAAGGACCAGGCCCGCGGGCTGCTCAGCTGGCTGGCCGCGCACGGCCGCCGGGTGGTCAACGGCCGCCGGGTACTGGACCTGGAGGTCAGCAAGTCGGAGCAGCTGACCGCGCTGCGCGCGGCCGGTTTCGACGTCCCGCGGTCGCTGGCGGTGGCCGGCCGGGAGGAACTGGCGGCCGCGGCCCGCAAGCTGCCCGCACCGTTCATCAGCAAGCACAACCAGGGCGGCAAGGGCCTGGGCGTCCGGCTGCTGCGCAGCCACCGGGAGTTCGACGACTACCTGGACTCGGCTGACTACCAGCCGCCCGCCGACGGCATCACCCTGCTGCAGGAGTACCTGCGGGCGGCGCAGCCCCGGATCACCCGGGCCGAGCTGGTGGGCGGTGAGTTCGTCTACGCGATCACCGCCGACACCGAGCGCGGCGGGTTCGAGCTGTGCCCGGCCGAGGCGTGCGCGGTCGGCCAGGGGCCGGGCCAGGGACCGGACCTGTTCGCGCTCCGGGAGGGCTTCAGTCACCCGGTCATCGGCCGGTACCAGGGCTTCGCCGCGCAGCACGGCATCGAGATCGCCGGATTCGAGTTCATCGAGACGGCCGATGGCCGGCTGGTCACCTACGACATCAACACGACGACCAATTACAACCCGGCCATCGAGGCGGTCGCGCCGGTCCCGGCGCTGCCCGCGGTGGCCGGATTCCTCGGCCGGCTGCTCGCGGCGGAATCGGCCGGTCAGTGACGAAGGCGGGCGCCAGCCCGGAAGGGAGCAAAGCTCGTGCGGTTCGGTTACTGGATGCCGATTTTCGGCGGCTGGCTGCGTAATGTCCGGGACGAGGGAATGTCCATCGCCTGGCCCTATATCCGCGACCTGGCCGCTGACAGCGAGCGGCACGGCTTCGAGCTGACCCTGATCGCGGAGCTCAACCTCAACGACATCAAGGGCCACCGGGCTCCGTCACTGGACTGCTGGGCGCTGGCCCCGGCGGTGGCCGCGGTCACCGAGCGGCTGGAGCTGATGCTGGCCGTGCGGCCCAACTACCATTCCCCGTCGCTGACCGCCAAGGCGATGTCCACCCTGGACACGATCGCGCCAGGGCGGATCTCGCTCAACGTGGTGTCGTCCTGGTGGAAGGACGAGGCCGCCCAGTACGGCGCGCCGTTCGACGTCCACGACGCCAGGTACACCAGGACGCAGGAGTGGCTCGAGGTGGTATCCCGGCTGATGCGCGAGGACACCGTGACCCACTCGGGCCCGCTCTACCAGCTAGACGGCGCGATCATGGAGCCCAAGCCGCAGCAGCTGCCGCCGGTGTACATGGGCGGCGAGTCACCCAAGTCCAAGGAGGTCGTCGCCCAGCAGGCCGACGCCTACGTGATGCACGGCGACGCGCCGGAGGTGATCGCGGCGAAGGTCGCCGACCTGAGCGCCCGCCGTGAGCAGGCGGGCGGCCCGCCCCTCATGTTCGGCGTGTCCGGCTACGTGATCTGCCGGGACACCGAGCAGGAGGCCCAGCAGGAGCTGGCCCGCATCCTCGATGTCCGGTCCTCACCCGAGGCTTACGCCTCCTACCAGGACTTCATCGCCGGGTCGCAGCTGGAGTCGCGGGTGTCGCTGGAGGAGTACAGCGTGTCCAACCGCGGCCTGCGCAGCGGGCTGGTCGGCACGCCGGACCAGATCATCAGCCGGCTGCGAGCCTACGAGCAGGCCGGGATCGGGCTGATGCTGCTCCAGTTCTCCCCGCAGCGCGAGGAGATGGCCAGGTTCGGCGCGCAAGTGATCAGCCGGTACCCCGGGCACGCTGGCTAGCGGGCTAGCCGGAGCGGTCCTGGCGCTGCTCCAGCTTCTCGGCCAGCAGCCGGTAGTACTGCCGCGGCCGGCCGGGCTGCGGTGACCTGCTCGGCGGCAGCGGCCAGGCCAGGCCCTCCTCGACCAGGCTGTGCAGCAGCCGCCGGGCGGTCCGCGGCGTGACGTCGAGCACCTGCCCGGCGGTGTCGGCGTCCACGATCAGCGTGGCGCCCGCCTCGGGCAGCTTCCCGGCCAGCCGGGACAGCGTGTCCAGCGCCCGCACCCGGCTGGGCGCGGCGGCCGCCGGGTGGCGGGGCACCGGGACTAACGGCTGGCCCTGGATGCCCAGCGCGAACCCGCGGGCGGGCCCGGCCTGGGACCGGCTCAGGATGGCCCTGGCGTGCGCCTCGGCCTCCAGGGCGGTGCGGCCAAGCCCGACCCCGGCCTCGATGGTGATCCCCAGCTCGGTGCGGGCCCGCTCGGCGAACGGCGGGGTACGGAACCCGTCCGTCGCGCCGGCCAGCGATCCCCTCGTGGCCGTGACCAGGAACGAATAGTCGCTGGTCGGGCACACCATCGCGTGCATCCGCTGCACCTCCTGGACCAGGAACCTGTGCACGGTCAGCCGCAGCTCCTCCCTGGCCTGGCGCGGCGAGGCCCGGCGGGCGGCGTCGCGCAGCGTGGGCACCTCCACCACCGCGACGGCCAGCTGCGCGTCGTCGACCCGGCGGTAGCCGCCCAGCAGCGCGGCGGTCTGCAGCGCCCAGGCGATCGCGTGCCCGGTCGGCCTGATCATGAAGACCGGGACGCCGGCCCCTGACAGCCTGGTGGCCACCGAGTGCAGGCAGGTGAACGCCGCGGTGGTCTCCTTGCGGCGGTACAGCCGCTCGTGGAAGGCTGCCAGCACGCCCGGGGTGGCCAGTTCCTCGCGCACGTGCAGGTGGCTGGCGGCCACCCCCAGCTCGGTGAAGGCGTCCTCCACGTCCGCGCGGCTCAGCATGTCCACGCTCACCCTGGACGGGTCGGTGACGCCATCCTGGCTGGCCCGCAGCAGCGCCGCGAACAGCGCGCTGCCCGCCAGCGGGACGTAGGTAGCCGGGCTGGTCAGCACCCCGGCCTTGCGCGCCACCTCATAGGGCACCCGGCTGGCGAACAGGCAGGCGTCGATCACCGGGCCGAGCCTGGCGACCAGGTCAGCGGCCTCATGCTCGTCCCGGTACGCGGCGGCGACCAGCCGCCGAGGCGCGCTGCCCGGGCTGCCGCCCGGCGGCCCGGCCGGACTGGCGCCCGCCAGCATGATGCGTTCCACCAGCTCGTGCGGCCCGATGATGCCGATGGTCAGCTCACCGGGGCTCTGCCGTAAGCCGCTCATGAGGCGCCGCGCCCGGTGCCGCGACCGTGCCCTGCCCTGGCTGCCTGGCCAGCTGCGCTGTGTGCCTGGCAGGCCCTCCGTCCTGCCTGGTGTGCTGCGCGCTGGCCGGTGCCCGACCCCGTTCCTGACCGCATGCCCGCGATCTGCTCCTTCCTCCCCGCCTGCCGTCACCTGACGCGGGTGATTGCCCGCTGTTACATTTCGTAGCTCAATGAGACGATCACCGGAAGAGGTAATTATCCGTGTTCTGGCGGGGGCTGTACGGAAAGCGAGCTAAAAGGGAGGCAAAAGGACAGGCAAAAGCTGGCAGGTGCTCCCGGTTCGGCCTGTCCGCGGGCTGGCGCGGCACCCTGCCCGGCGCCCTGGACGGCCAGGGCGCCGGCCCGCAGGACCCGTCGCGCCCTAGCTGATGGGCTCGGCGGTGATGTCGGCGCCGAGGGTGGTCAGCCGCGCCGCCACCGAGGCGTGGCCGCGGTCGATGGGGTAGGCGGGGGACACGACGGTCTCCCCTTCGGCGGCCAGCCCGGCCAGCACCAGCGCGATCCCGGTGCGCAGGTCGTGCGCGATGACCTCGGCGCCCTTGAGCGCGGACGGGCCGTGCACCAGCACGGCGTTCCCGGCCACCTCGACCTTGGCGGCCATCTTGTTCAGCTCACCGGCCAGCGTGTACCGGCCGTCGAAGATGGTCTCCCTGATGTAGCTGGTGCCGTCGGCGAGGCAGCTGACCGCCATGATCGGCGATTGCAGGTCGGTCGCGAACCCGGGGAACGGGCAGGTGATGACGTTGATCGGGCGCAGCTGGCGTTCCCTGCGGACGCCCAGGATCGCACCCTGGCTGGCGAATTCGACGCCCATCTGCTCCAGCTTCCACCGGACTACGCCGAAATGCTCCAGCGACGCCCCGACCAGGCTCAGCTCGCCGCCGGTGATCGCCGCGGCCATCGCGAACACCCCGGCGTCGATCCGGTCGGGCATCACGGTGTGCTCGACCGCGGTGAGCTCGCTGACCCCCCGGACGGTGACGAAGCCGGTGCCGCCGCCGGTGATCTGGGCGCCCATCTTGGTGAGGAAGGAGATGACGTCGAGCACCTCCGGCTCGAGCGCCGCGTTGTCGATCACGGTGACGCCCGGGGCCAGCGACGCGGCCATGATCAGGTTCTCGGTGCCGGTGTGAGACGGCGTGTCCAGGTACAGGTGCGCGCCATTGAGCCGGTCAGCCTTGATCCGGATCTGGTTCTCGCCCTCGTCTACCAGGGCGCCGAGCCGGGCGAAACCGCGGTAGTGGAAGTCCAGGTTGCGACTGCCCAGGTTGCAGCCGCCGATGCCCTCAATGGTGGCCTCGCCGAGGCGGTGCAGCAGCGCGGGCACGAACAGCACCGAGCCGCGGAACCGGCGGGTGATCTCGGCCGGCAGCACCGAGCTGGTCAGCTGCGAGGCGTCCACCACCAGGGTCCGCTCGGCCTCGTGGAACTTGACTACCGCGCCGACCGCCTGGGCCAGCTCGACGGCCCGGCGCACGTCCTCGATCACCGGGACGTTCCTGAGCACGGTCCGGCCCTTTTCCGCCAGCAGCGACGCGGCGATCATCTTGAGCGCGGCGTTCTTGGCGCCCTGGATGAAGACCGTGCCCTGCAGCGGGATCCCGCCTCGTACGTGGTAGCGGGTCTGTGGGCCGGTCTTCATATCGTTCAGGCTCCTGATTCTCAACTGCGGCGACATACGGCTGCGGTCAGCAGCCGCTATTGACGGCGCGGCCGGTAGCGGCCAGCCCGACCCCGGACCGCCAAGCGGCTGGCGGCCCGTCTCCCCCGGCGTCCAGTATTCCACCGCTTTCGCGCCCCCTAGACCATGTCAGCAGTGTTACGTAAGGTACATGATTCAATTCATTGAGTAATAGGCGGGGCCATTTAGGCAGGTCAGATCCCTACCAGCGTTCCCCGGTAAGGCTCTCGTAGGCCTGAATGTAGAGGTCGCGAGTCTGCTCGACCACCCGCGCGGGCAGCGGCGGCGGCGGGCCGGACCGGTCCCAGGCCGCCTCCGGCGAGGTCAGCCAGTCCCTGACGTGCTGCTTGTCCAGCGACGGCTGGCCGCGCCCCGGAGCCCACCCCGCCGCGGGCCAGAACCGGGACGAATCAGGGGTCAGCACCTCGTCAGCCAGCCGGAGCACCCCGCCGGAGTCGAAGCCGAACTCCAGCTTGGTGTCGGCGACGATGATGCCGCGCTCGCGCGCGATCCTGGCGCCGCGCCGGTACACCTCCAGCGTGATCCGCTCCAGTTCGGCGGCGGTGTCCCGGCCGACAATGCTGGCCACCCGCGAGGGCGGGATGTTCTCGTCGTGCTCGCCGCGCGGCGCCTTGGTGGCCGGGGTGAAGACCGGCCCGGGCAGCCGGGAGGCCTCGGCGAGGCCGCCGGGCAGCGGGACTCCGCAGACCGTGCCGGTGCGCCGGTAGTCGGCCAGCGCCGAGCCGGCCAGGTAGCCCCTGGCCACGCATTCCACCGGGACCATGTCCAGCTGCCTGCAGGCCATCGCCCGCCCGGCGAACCGCGCCGGTAGCTGCGCCCGCACCAGGTGGTTGGGCACCAGCCCGGCCAGCTGGGCGAACCACCACAGCGACAGCCTGGTGAGGATCTTGCCCTTGTCCGGGATCTCGGTGCTGAGCACGTAGTCAAAGGCCGATATCCGGTCGGTGGCCACCAGCAGCAGCACCCCGTCGCTGGCCTGGTAGACCTCGCGCACCTTGCCCGAGTAAAGGTGCCTCATGGCCGGCCGGGCCCGGGCGGGCGGGTCACGACAGCCGTTCCAGCCGCTCGAACACCGGGCCGAGCCGCTCGGTGTAGCGCTCGGGGCGGCAGGCCCGGTCCAGCCGTTCCTCATCCAAAGGCTGGCCGCGCCCGGCCGCGTGCTTGCGCAGCGTCTCCCGCAGCGGCGTGCCGGACTGCCAGGTCTCCGTCGCGGCCTCCTGGACCAGGGCGTAGGCGTCCTCCCTGGACATCCCGGCGGAAACCAGCTCGAGCAGCACCGCCGAGGTGTAGATCAGCCCGTGGGTGGCCTCCAGGTTGGCCCGCATCCGCGCCGCGTCGACCTCCAGCCCCGCCATCAGGCTGGTGGTCTGGTCCAGCAGGTAGTCGGTGACGATGGCGGCGTCGGGCAGCGCGACCCGCTCCGCCGAGGAATGCGAGATGTCCCGCTCGTGCCACAGCGGGATGCCCTCGAGCACCGGCACGATCTGGGCGCGGACCACCCGGGCCAGCCCGCAGATGCGCTCGGCCCGGACCGGGTTGCGCTTGTGCGGCATCGCCGAGGAGCCCTTCTGGCCGCGGCCGAACGGCTCGGCCAGCTCGGCGACCTCGGTCCGCTGGCCGTGCCTGACCTCCAGCGCGACCGCCTCGCACACGGTGGCGATCAGGGCGAGCACGCTGACCCACTCGGCGATCCCGTCCCGCAGCACCACCTGGGTCGCCACGTCCGCGGGGGTGAGCCCGAGCCGGGCCATGACCGCCGCCTCGATGGCCGGGTCGATGTTGGAGTAGGTCCCGACCGGGCCGGACAGCTTGCCGGCCGCGACCGCGGCGCGGGCCCTGGCCAGCCGGGCCGCGCACCGGGCCATCCCGAAGGCGAAATCGGCCACCCGGTGCCCCCACACGTCCGGCTCGGCGTGGATGCCGTGGGTGCGCCCGGCCCGCAGCGTGCCCCGGTGCGCGAGCGCGTGCTCGCGCAGCACCGCGGTCAGCTGACCGCACCGGGCCGCCAGCAGGTCGCTGGCCTCGGTCAGCTGCACCGCCAGCGCGGTGTCCAGCAAGTCGGACGAGGTCATCCCGTAGTGCACGTAGGCCGCCGCTGACCTGGGCACGGTGTTGTCCGCCCAGGCGGACAGGAACGCGATCACGTCATGACCGGTGACCGCCTCGATGGCCGCGACCTGGGCCGGCGAGGGCGGCGGCGCCGCCCGGACCGGGTCCACGCTGGCGGCCGGCACCGTGCCCGCCCTGGCCTGCTCCTCCAGCACCAGGGTTTCCACCCGGCACCACAGCTCGTACTTGTGCTCCTCGCTCCAGACCCGGCCCATCCCGGGCAGCGTGTAGCGCTCGATCACAGCCTCTATCCTGCCGCAACAGGACCGGCGGCCCGGCCCGCCCCCGGCAGGAAGCGCTCGGCGGCCAGCATCACCGCCAGCACCGCGCTGACCACCGCGAGCTGGGCCTCGATCGTCACGCTCAGCCCGACCGCGACCGTGGCCGCCGCGGCGACCGCGGCGCCGGCCCGGATGGCGACCGGGCCGATCCGCAGCAGCCGCCGGAACGTGACATCGCCGGCCAGGAACAGGGCGGCCCCGGCCGCCAGCACCACCGCCGCGGCGGTCGCCCCGCCGGCCGCCTGGCCCGCCGCCCTGGCGATGGCCTGCTGCACGCCCTCGGCGATCGCCACCACCCCCAGCAGCAGCGGGATGTTGCCGTAGAAGTACGCGGACAGGGCCAGCGACACCCGGCGCTGGCCGGACGAGGCGGTGAGCACCTGCTCGGCCAGGTCGTCGCTGCCGTCCCCGAAGATCGTCCACCACAGCAGCGCGGCCAGCGCCAGCCCGAGCACCGCTGCGGCCACCAGCTGAAGGCTGATCGCATCGGTGCCCCCGGTGCCGCGGTCGGGATGGCCGGACCTGGCCGCGCCGATGCCGACCGCGGCGACCGACTCGCCCAGCGCCACGATCAGCAGCGCGCCGTAGCGCTCGACGAAGTGGGCCGGCCTGAGCTCGAACAGGCCCCTCGGGTGGACCACCAGCGGCGAGCCGAGCAGCACCAGCAGCGCGACCGCCCACAGCAGGTACCCGGCCGGCCCTGGCCCGCGCGCCGGGCTGGTCACCAGGCCCGCCGCGATGATCAGCAGCGCCGAGGCCACGTTGAAGGGGGCGATCCTGATGATGTTGGCGTTCACCCGGAAATAGAGCCACGCGTGCACCAGCGTCACGACCAGGAAGCCGAGCCCGAACGCGACGCCGTCGGCGCCGAAGGCGCCAGGGATCGCCAGCCCCGCGGTCAGGAACCCGGCCATCGCCACCAGCATCAGCAGCCGCTCGGCGGCGTGCACCGGCGGCCTGGTATTGGTCAGCCAGGCGTAGCCGCCGTACATCCACCACAGCGCCCCGAAGATCATCAGCACCTGGACCGTGCCCGTCAGCGTCTCCCGGCCCGACAGCAGCGCCGTGAGCTGCGTCAAGGTGAACGCGAACACCAGGTCGAAGAACAGCTCAAGCGTGGTCACCCGGATCGGGAACCCGGCTGCGGCCGGGCCGCCTGCCGGGCCGTCCCCGCCAGGCGCGGGCCAGCTCATAGCTCGTCGGGGGTGGCCGGGGCCGGCCGGCGGGCGATGTCCGTGCGGTACCAGCCCCCGCGCATCCTGATCTGCGCGACCGCCCGGTAGGCCGCGTCCCTGGCCTCGGCCAGGGCCGCCCCGGTGCCGACCACGTTGAGCACCCGGCCGCCGCCGGAGACCAGGGCGTTGTCCGCGCCGCGCAGCCGGGTGCCCGCGTGCAGCACATAGGCGCCGGGCTGGCGTCCGGCCGCCGCGATCCCGTCGATCTGGTCACCGTTCGCGGGCGGCCCCGGATAGCCCTCGGCCGCTATCACCACGGTGACCGCCGCGCCAGGCGTCCAGCTCAGCGGGCCGGCCCCGGCCAGCCCGCCGGTGGCAGCCGCGTGCAGCAGCCCGGCCAGCGGGGTGGCCAGCCGGTCCAGCACCACCTGCGTCTCCGGGTCGCCGAACCGGGCGTTGAACTCGATCACCCTGATCCCGGCCGCGGTCAGGCACAGGCCCGCGTACAGCAGCCCGGAATAGGGCCGGCCCTGGCGGCGCAGCTCGTCGATGGCGGGCTGGATGACGGTGGCCACAGTCTCGTCGGCGAGCCCCGGCGGCGCCCACGGCAGCGGCGCGTAAGCGCCCATCCCGCCGGTGTTAGCGCCCGCGTCGCCGTCGTGCGCCCGCTTGTAGTCCTGGGCGGGCAGCAGCGCGGTCGCGCTGACCCCGTCGGCCAGCGCGAACACCGACACTTCCGGGCCGTCGAGGAACTCCTCGATGACCACCTGCCCGCAGGCCCTGGCGTGGCTGAGCGCCTCCCGCCGGTCCCGGGTGACGACCACCCCCTTGCCGGCCGCCAGGCCGTCCGCCTTGACCACGTAGGGCGGCCCGAACCTGTCCAGCGCGGCGGCGGCCTGCGCGGCGGTGGAGCAGATCGCCGATGCCGCGGTCGGGATCCCGGCGGCGGCCATCACCTGCTTGGCGTAGGACTTCGAGCCCTCGATCATGGCGGCCGCGGCGTCCGGGCCGAAGCAGCTGATCCCGGCCGCCCGCAGCGCGTCGGCCACCCCGGCGACCAGCGGCGCCTCCGGGCCGACCACGACCAGGTCCGCGCCGGTCGCGGCGGCCAGGTCGCGGACGCCAGCCGGGTCGGTGGGGGTGACCGGGTGGAGCTGCGCGAGCCCGGCGATGCCCGGGTTGCCCGGCGCGGCGTGCAGCTCGGTGACCGCGCTGTCGCGGCGCAGCGCCCGCACCAGGGCGTGCTCCCGGCCGCCGGAACCGAGGACGAGGACCCGCATCCGGTGAGCCTACCGGCCGGCCGGGCTCAGATCAGCGGCCGCAGCTGCAGGGTCTGGTCCCGGCGCGGCCCGACCCCGACGCCGCAGACCGGCGCGCCGATCATCTCCTCCAGCGCCCGCACGTAGGCCCGCGCGGCGGCCGGCAGGTCGCTGAACTCGCGGGCCGGGGACAGGTCCTCCCACCAGCCGTCCAGGTACTCGAACACCGGCACCGCGTGGTGGAAGTCGGTCTGCGTCACCGGCATCTCGTCGAGCCTGGCGCCGTTCACCTGGTAGCCGACGCAGACCGGCACCCGCTCCAGGCCGGAGAGCACGTCGAGCTTGGTGAGGAAGAAGTCGGTGATCCCGTTGACCCTGGTGGCGTACCTGGCGATGACCGCGTCGAACCAGCCGGTCCGGCGCGGCCGCCCGGTGGTCACGCCGTACTCGGCGCCCGCCTTGCGCAGCCATTCACCCTGGGCGTCGGTGAGCTCGGTGGGGAACGGCCCGGCGCCGACCCGGGTGGTGTAGGCCTTGAGTATCCCGATCACCCGGCTGATCCTGGTCGGCCCGAGCCCCGAGCCGGAGCAGGCGCCGCCGGCCGTCGGCGAGGACGAGGTGACGAACGGGTAGCTGCCGTGGTCGACGTCGAGCATGGTCGCCTGGGCGCCTTCGAGCAGCACCACCTTGCCGTCGTCGAGCGCCTGGTTGACCACCAGGCCGGTGTCGGTGACGTAGCGCTCCAGCCGGCTGGCGTAGCGCAGGTACTCGGCGGCGATCGCCTCGGCGTCGGTGCCGCGCCGGTTGTACACCTTGGCCAGCACCTGGTTCTTCTCCCGCAGCGCGAGCTCGAGCTTCTGCCGCAGGATGCCCGGGTCGAACAGGTCCTGCACCCGGATCCCCATCCGGGCCGCCTTGTCGCCGTAGGTGGGGCCGATGCCGCGCCCGGTCGTGCCGATCCTGGCCTGGCCCAGATGACGCTCGGTCACCTTGTCCAGGGCCCGGTGGTAAGGCATGATCAGGTGCGCGTTCGCCGAGATCAGCAGCCGGTCGCAGGAGATGCCGCGGGCCTGGAGGCCGTCGATCTCGGCCAGCAGCACCGCCGGGTCGATCACCACGCCGTTGCCGATCACCGGGATGGCGCCGGGGGACAGCACCCCGGCCGGCAGCAGGTGCAGCGCGTAGCTCTCGTCCCCGATGACCACCGTGTGCCCGGCGTTGTTGCCGCCCTGGTACCTGACCACGTAGTCGACCTGATCGCCGATCAGGTCGGTCGCCTTGCCCTTGCCTTCGTCGCCCCACTGCGCGCCGACGATCACGATGGCGGGCATCTCATCGCCTTCCCGGTGCCAGCGAAGCCCCTGACCGCTGACAACGCAGGGCAAGCGCAATCGCGGCAGGGGCTCTTGCCCTGCGATGCTACCGGACCGGCCCGCGGGCCGCAGGCGGTGCGCCGGGCACCAGCACCAGGTCAGCTGGCGCCGAGTGCCCGCGCCGCGGCCTCGCTGGAGTCGCGCAGGAATCCGGCGCACCGCTGCGCTTCGTCCTGCTCGCCGACGGCCGCCGCGGCCACCGCCAGCATGTGCAGGGAGCGCAGGAAGCCCCGGTTGGCCTCGTGCTCCCAGGGGATCGGCCCTTGCCCGCGCCATCCTGCCCGGCGCAGCTGGTCAAGGCCGCGGTGGTAGCCGGTCCGGGCGTAGGCGTAGGCGGCGACCTGGTCGCCGGACGCCATCGCCCGCTCGGCCAGGGCCGCCCAGGCAGCGCAGTAGGCCGGGAACCGGCCCGCGGTCGCGGCCGGGTCGCCGGCTGCCAGCTCGTCGCGGGCCTGCTCGTTGTCGGGCAGGTAGGTGGGCGGCGGGCCGCCCAGCAGGTTCTGGTGTGACATGGCTGACATCCTGCCGGTCGGCTGGCCCGCCGGCGGAGCGTCCGCGTTTTTCGGGTTGACCGATTGGTCGGTAGGTTTGGCACATGGCCTATAGCAATCTCCCCGCCACTGCCAGCGGCGTGTTCGCGCTCGGCGGCGCCGTGGCGGTCACCCGGCTCGGTTTCGGCGCGATGCAGATCACCGGCCCGGGCGTCTGGGGAGATCCCCCGGACCGGGCCGCCTCGGTCCGGGTGCTGCGGCGGGCGGCTGACCTCGGGGTGGATTTCATCGACACCGCCGACTCCTACGGGCCGTTCGTGAGCGAGGAGCTGATCCGGGAGGCGCTGCATCCCTACACCGGGATCACGATCGCGACCAAGGGCGGGTTCGTCCGGACCGGCCCGGGCCAGTGGCACGCGGTCGGCCGCCCCGCATACCTGCGCCAGTGCGTGGAGATGAGCCTGCGGCGGCTGGGCCTGGACACGATCGAGCTGTACCAGCTGCACCGGATCGACCCCGAGGTGCCGCTGGCCGACCAGGTGGGCGTGCTCGACGACATGCGGCGGGAAGGCAAGATCGCGCACATCGGGCTGTCGGAGGTGAGCGTGGCCGAGATCGGCGAGGCCAGGCTGACCGCCCCGGTCGTCTCGGTGCAGAACCGCTACAACCTGGTGACCCGGCAGGCAGAAGACGTCCTGGACTACTGCGGGCGGGAAGGGCTCGGGTTCATCCCGTGGTTCCCGATCGCGACCGGCCGCCTCGCGGGCCGGGACGGCCCGCTCTCGGTGCTGGCCAAGCAGTCCGGCGCGAGCCCGGCGCAGCTGGCGCTTGCCTGGCTGCTGCGCCGCTCGCCGGTCATGCTGCCGATCCCGGGCACGAACTCGCTGCCGCACCTGGAGGAGAACATCGGCGCGGCGGAGGTTGAGCTGACCGACGAGCAGTTCGCCGCGCTGTCGAAGACCGGCTGAACGGCCCGGGCTCAGCTGGCGGCCCGGCCCGGGCTGTACCGTGCCGGGCCGCCAGCCTGGCAGCTCAGGGCGTGACGTCGACCACCTGCGGATCGTGGTCACTGACCTGGTCGGCGTACTCGGAGTTCAGGTGCACCACCTGGTAGTCGAAACCGCGGATGCCCTTGGTCAAAAGGATGTGGTCCAGCACCTCGTTGGTCCCGTCGAAATCGTAGGTGTACTGCTGGTTCGCGGGCAGCGTGGTGATCAGGTCGGTCAGCGTGCTGGTGCCGGTGCCGTCCGACGTCCCGGTCTTCAGCACCGACAGGGCCGGGCTGAACTGGTAGTCGTTCAGGTCGCCGACCACCACGACATCGGCGTTCTTGTCGATGGCCAGCAGCTGGTTGATGAAATCGTGCTCGGTCAGTGCCTGGCCGGCCCGCTGCACGGCTGAGGACTGCGCCGGGAACTGGAACCGCCCGTCGGCGTTCTGGTCGCCGAGCTTGGCGTCGAAGTGGTTGGCGATGACGAACACGTTGTTGCCGTTGAAGGTGAACTCGCCCACCAGCGGCTTGCGGCTGGCGGTCCACACCGGGTTGGCAGGGTCGATGCGGCCCGGCGACAGGGTCAGGGCCGGCTCGCCGTGCTGCCGCACCACCTGGGTGCCGGTGGTGGACCGGTTGACGCCCGAGCCGCCCGCGTCGACGAACGACACCACCGCCGGGTTGAACAGGAAGACCACCCGGATGTTGCCGCCGGGCTGCCCGCCGTCCTGGTCGTTCACCGGGTCGATCTCGCGCGAGGCGTAGCTCGGGCCGCCGGCCGCGGTGATGGCGGCGGTGAGCTTGCTGATCGTCTGGTCGGCGGCGACCACGCCGTCGTCGGTCGCGCCGTCGTTGTCCTGTACTTCTTCCAGGGCGACGATGTCCGGGCCGGCGAGGTTGGTCACGATCCCGTCAGCCAGCGCCTGGAACTTGCTGGCCGGGTCGGACGGAGCGAGGTTCTCCACGTTGTAGGTCGCGATTGACAGCTGCTTCTTGCCCGGCCCGGTGGCGATGGTGCGCGGCAGGTTGTTGCGCTGGACCTGGCCGAGCGTGGTCGCGGCGATGAAGTAGCCGCCGAACTGGGAGTAATCCAGCGGGCCGATGGTCGGACCGGTGAACACGTCGCCGACGTTGACCTCGGGGTTGCTGCCGTCAGCGGCGACGACCTCCAGGCGGCCTGACGGGGTGGCGTTCTCTGCTTCCAGCAGGGTGCCGCCGCGGAAGCTGGCGTCCTGGTCCGGCTTGGTGGTGATGTACTGCTCGGCGAAGGAGTCGGACGGGCCGACGACCCGCGCGTTGTCCACCTCGACCCGCATGCCCTCGATCGACTCGTAGAAGTCCAGGGCCGAGCGGGAGGGGGTGATGGGGGTCGACTCGATGTTCGTGCCGCCGAGGTCGGGGGCGTAGCTGCCGGGCACCGCGGCGGGGTCCAGCACGATCGGCGCGGGCAGCGGGTTGCCGCTGGACAGCACGCTCACGTCGGTCTGATCGAGTTCGGTGACCGACAGGTTGGACGTGGCCGCGACGGTGTCGCCGCTGGACAGCGGGTAGAAGTCCTGGACCTTGCCGGATACCAGCACCGAGTCGCCCGCCTGCACCGACGGCGCGCTGCCGGTGAAGACGAACAGGCCCTCACTGGTGGCCGGGTCGTTGTCGGGGTTCGGGTCCTGGATCCAGTACCCCTTGCTAGAGCCGGCGGCGCGCACCCCGGTGACGATGCCAGGCACGTTGGTGACCGTCTTGCCGTTCTGCGGCGACAGCCAGCTGTCACCCTGGATGTCGTGGATGCGTAGCGGCCCGGGGGTGCCGCCCCCGCCGCCCGAGCCGCCGTTGGCCGCGCCTGGTGTCGGCGCGCCGGTGACGAAGTCGGTCCCGTTCTGGTCCGTGTCCGCCGCGCTGGTGCGCTGGTCGGAGGTGGTGTTGCTGGGCGCGGGCGCGTCCGCGCTGCCCTCGTTGATCACCGCGGTGCCGTAGCCGATGAGGTCGACGATGTCGGTGTCAGCGGCGCAGTCGGCGGCTGTCTTGCAGGTCAGCGCGGTCGTGTTGTCGACCAGGGCCACGGTGCCCGCGGTCGCGGACATGTTGATCGAGCCGCTGGCCTGGGTGGGCGGCAGGTCCGCCGTCCCGCCCGCGCCGGCCGCCTCGCCGATGAGGTACAGGCCGCCGCTGTCAGCGACCGACCCGGTCAGCGCGGTCACCTGCCAGGTGGTGGTCGCGCCGGGGTTTGCCGAGATGTACTGCACCGACCAGCCGTCGACGCTCGCGGCGCTGCCCGCCCGGTTGGCGAGTTCGATGAAGTCATTCTTGAGCGTGGCACCGCTGTTGCCGCCACCACCGTAAATCTCGTTGATCACGACGCCCGTGGATACGGCGGACGCCGGCGAGGTAATGGCGGTCGCGCCACCCATCGCGGCCAGCGCGGCGGCCGTGGCCGCGGCGGTCGCCATGGTGGCGCGGGTTCGGGGCTTGCGCACAGTCGTTCCTCCGATGCTGAGGGCAGGCACACGGCAAAGTACGAGAAAAGTATCGGCCAGGTGAATGGCAAATAGGTAAACACGCCGCTGCCGGTTTCGGCCGCGCCGTGTTTACCGTGATCCGCGTGCCCGGGCCCGCCGGGCCCGGCTGGAACGAAGTACGAGGTCAGGGAGGTCAGCCGAGCTGCTTGCCCGCTGACATCAGGTCCTCGCACGCCTGCACGACCCGGTCGGTCATCGCCTGCTCGGCCGCCTTGCCCCAGGACCGCGGGTCGTAGGCCTTCTTGCTGCCCACGTCGCCGTCGACCTTGAGCACCCCGTCATAGTTGCTGAACATGTGGCCGGCGACCGGCCGGGTGAACGCGTACTGGGTGTCGGTGTCCACGTTCATCTTGACCGCGCCGTAGGAGATCGCCTCCCTGATGTCGGCGAGGTCTGATCCCGAGCCGCCATGGAAGACCAGGTAGAACGGCTTGTCCTTGCCGTACTTCGCGCCGACGACGTCCTGGATCTCCTTCAGCACGCCAGGGCGCAGCTTGACGTGCCCGGGCTTGTAGACACCGTGCACGTTGCCGAAGGTGGCGGCGAGGATGTACCGGCCGCGCTCGCCAAGGCCGACCGCCTCCGCGGTGGCCAGCGCGTCATCCGGCGTGCTGTACAGCTTCTCGTTGATCTCGCCGACGACGCCGTCCTCCTCGCCGCCGACCACGCCGATCTCCATCTCCATCACGATCCTGGCGCGCGCGCACTGCTCCAGCAGCTCGGCGGCGATCTGCAGGTTCTCGGGGAGCGGGACCGCCGATCCATCCCACATGTGCGACTGGAACAGCGGCTCCTGGCCGCGGGCCACCCGCTCGGCGGAGATCTGCAGCAGCGGGCGCATGTACCCGTCCAGCTTGTCTTTCGGGCAGTGGTCGGTGTGCAGCGCGACGTGGACCGGGTAGTGGCCGGCGACCACGGAGGCGAACTCGGCCAGCGCGGCCGCGCCGGCGACCATGTTCTTCACGCCCGCGCCCGACAGGTACTCCGCGCCGCCGGTGGAGACTTGCACGATCCCGTCGCTGCCGGCCTCGGCGAAGCCGCGCAGCGCGGCATTGAGGGTCTGGCTGGAGGTCACGTTGATCGCCGGGTAGGCGAAGCCGTGCTCCTTCGCGCGGTCGAGCATCTGCGCGTAGACCTCTGGAGTCGCTATAGGCAAGGCAGCCGCCTCCTTCGTCTGATGGCTCTCCCAGTATCCCGAAGGCAGCCGGCGGCCGTAACCCGCCGGGCCGACCTTGGCCGTGATAACAGAAAGTAACTGGTCGCGGGGCTAGTCTCACCTCATGGGACGCCATGACGCTGATCCCAGGGACCGGCTGCGATACCTGCTGCCCGTGGTGATCGGGCTGGTCGTGATCGTGCTGCTGCTGGTGGGAGTCACCGCACTGCTTTTCCTTGGCGGCCGCTAGCCCGGTCGGGCCTGTCGGCCCAAGCCCAGGTCAGACAGCTCGAAGGCGGGCCGGTACGGAAGACCGCGGGCAGCGATCCGGTCGCGCGCGCCGCGGTCGACGACCACCGCGACGCCGGCCACCTCAGCGCCCGCCGCCAGCAGTGCGTCCACCGCCGTCAGCACCGAGGCGCCGGTCGTGGAGGTGTCCTCGACCGCCAGGACACGACGTCCGGTCACATCGGGTCCCTCGATCCGCCGCTGCAGGCCGTGCGCCTTGCCTTCCTTGCGGACCACGAACGCGTCCAGCGGCCGGCCCCGGGCAGCCGCGGCGTGCAGCATGGCGGTCGCCACCGGGTCAGCGCCGAGCGTGAGCCCGCCGACGGCGTCGTAGGAAAGGTCCGCTGTCGCGTCGAGCATCACCCGCCCGGCCAGCGGCGCGCCGGCCCCGTGCAGCAGCACCCGGCGCATGTCGATGTACCAGTCCGCGCGCTGGCCCGAGCTGAGCACGACCTCGCCGTGCACGACCGCGGTAGCGGTGATCATGGCCAGCAGGTCGTCGCGGTCGGACACGGAACGTGAGCCTATCTCACCGGCTATGTCCTGACGGGCGGGCACAGGCGCCGCCGCGGCCCGGCCCGGCCCGGCCCGGTCAATGTCCCCCGGCCGGGCGGAGCCAATCTGGTACGTTCCTGGGTGAAGCGCACCGAAAGGCACGGGCCTTGCTGCCCGGCTCACTGAGCAACGCGCGATGACCCGACCAGGAGAATTCCGCGCGACCGCCCGGACCGGTATCACATGCCGGGTGTAGTGCACGGATTCACGATCCGCTCGATATGTCACGACGATGGCCGGGCGCTGGTAACGTCTCGCGTCGAGGAAGGGGCGGTGTCGCATGGATCGCTGCGCGCTGTTCGTGGACGCGAGTTATGTCCTGGCTGATGGCGCTATGGCCGTCCACGGCACCCGCCGCCGCGATTCGGTTTCCTGGGACTATCCGGGTCTGCTCAAGCTACTGGCCGGAATTTCGCGGGACCGCACCGGCCTGCCTTTGCTTCGGTGTTACTGGTATGAGGCTACCGTCGAGGGCCGCCGGACAGCCGAGCACGACACGCTGGCTGAGCTGCCCGGGCTGAAATTGCGCCTGGGCCGGATGCGGCCCGGGCACCGCGAAGGCGTCGAAGCCGAGATTCACCGTGACCTGACCACGCTGGCCAGGAACAATGCGGTGGCCGACGCCATCATCGTCAGTGCCGAAGAGGATCTCGCGCAGGTCATCGCCGAGGTGCAGGATCTTGGCATCAGGGTCATCCTGCTGCACATCACGGCCGACGGAACCTGGTCCGTGTCGCAGGCGCTCCACCAGGAATGCGACGACATCGTGGAGATTTCCGCCGCGCACCTGCGGCCTTATGTGGATCTCATCGCCGGGGCTGAGCCGGCCGGGTTCGACGATCAGTATCTGAATGGTGGCTATGGGACCCGGGCGCTGCCTGGCGGGCTCGGCCAGATCCAGGCCGCACCGCCAGCGGGCAGCATGCTGCCCGGGTCGGCGAATGGCGCTGCCCGCGCCGAGGCGAACGGCTCGAACGGGCAGGCTGGCGGGATGCCGCAGGCGCTGCCGGGACGGCCGGGCGTGCTGCAGGGTTCAGTGCAGGATCCGGCGCCAGTCGGGCGGCCGGCCATCCAGTCCGGGGAAGAAGGCCGGTCCCAGTCCGGCCTGCCCAGCCTGTCCGGCCCGCAAGCTCCCGGTCAGCAGGCACCGGGTCAGCAGGCACCGGGTCAGCAGGCACCGGGTTTGCAAGCACCGGGTTTGCAAGCACCGGATTCAGCAGCGGTGGGTTCAGGTACCCCTGGTGCGGCAGAGACAGCCCGCTCGGACTCGGGTCAGCAGCTAGCCGGGCAGCAGGTGCCCGGCCGCGCGGGTGCGCCGGACCAGAACGGCCGGGCTGGCCAGGACGGGTTCGGCGGCCAGGCAGATCTGAGCCGGTCCGGGCTGGACCGGCGACGGGCCGCCGGTGATCCAGTCGGCCAGGTCGATCAGGCGGGTCACTCCCAGCCGGGATTGCCCCGGCAACCCGGTGCGCACAGTCAGTCAGGGACGTCCGCGCAGCCAGGTGCGCACAGCCAGCCGGGCGCGCAGGCTCAGCCGGGGACACCAGGACAGTCGGCTGCACCAGCACAGGCAGTGACATCCAGTCAGCCCTGGCCGCCGGGCCAGCCGGGCACATCGCCGTACGGTCAGCCCTGGGCACCAGGGTCGCCCGGCCCGCAGAGCCTGCCCGGCCCGCAGAGCCTGCCGGGGGGACAGGGCTTGTCCGGGGCACAGAGCCAGCAAGGGGCACAGGGCCGGCAAGGGGCACAGGGCATGCCTGGGGCACAGGACCAGCCCGGGACTCTGGGACAGCTGGGCCTGCAGACCTTGCCTGGCGCCCAGGGCCTGCCGGGGGCGCACGGCCAGCCCGGGGCACAGAGCCAGCCCTGGCCGCCGGGCCAGCCCGGGCCACAGAGCCATTCCGGGCTGCAGAGCCAGCCCGGGCCACCGGGCTCACCGGCGCCGCGGGGCTTGCCTGGGATACAGAGCCAGCCCGGGGCGCAGAACCTGCCGGGGGCGCAGGCCCAGCCCGGGCCTCAGGGGCAGCCCGGAGCGCAGAGCTTGCCCGGAGCGCAGAGCCAGCCCGGGGTGCAGAGCTTGCCGGGGGCGCAGGGCCCCCGCCCCAGGGCACAAGGCCAGCCAGCGGCACAAGGGCAGCTTGGAGCACAGGGTCAGCTTGGAGCAGACCAGATTGGGGCGCAGGGCCAGTCTGGGGCAGAGGGCCAGCTAGGGACACAGGGCCAGCCCGTGGCGCAGAGTGAGCCGGGGATATTGGGGCCGCCCGGGGCACCAGGCCTGTTCGGGCCGCAGGATCAGCCGGGGACGCCGGGCCAGCCCGCTCGACCAGGCCAGCCGGCCCAACTGGGCCAGCTGCAAATCGTGCGCCAGCCGGACGCAGCCGGCCAGCAGCCGGGAGCGCACAGCCGGCCCGGTTCGCCGTATGGCCAGCAGGCACCATACGGCCAGCAGGGTGCCCGTGCCCCGCTCGCCGGGCCGGGCCAGCCCGCGCTGAACCAGCAAGCGCCGGGCCTGCAAGGCATGAGCCAGCCAGGCGTGAGCCTGTCAGGGCAGGGCCAGCCAGCTACCGGCCAGTCCGGGTCAGCTGAGTTCAGGTCCGGCCAGCTTGAACCGGGTCAGCCCGGACTGCCAGAGCAGTCCGGGCAAGGCCGGCCAGCCAGCCAGCGCGGGCCATACGGCGGCGCTAACCCCTATGACCAGCCTCCAGGGCAGCAGCGGCCCGGACTGCCGGTACGGCACGCGCAGAGCAGGCCAGGTTCCGCGGGCCGGTCCGGATCCCAGCGCCGGTCAAGAGTTCAGGACCAGCCAGGCGCGCAGGACCCGCTGGCGGCACCGAGCCAGTTTGCCCCGCAGAACGGGCTGGGCCCGCAGAACGGGATGACTTCGCACAATGGGCTGGCGCCACCGAACGGGCTGGCGCCATCGGACGGGCTGGCGGCACCGAACGGCCCGGTGCCACCCACCGGGCGGGCGCCGCAGAACGGGATGATCCCGCAGAACGGGCTGGCGCCGCGGAGTGGCCCGGCGCCGCAGGCCGGGCGGCAGTATCCGGGCGGTACGCCGCAGCAGTACCTGACGCCCCCGGCCGGCCCGCCAGCCCTGGCCGGCCCGCCGGCTCCGGCCGGCCCGCCAGGCCCGTTCGGCCAGCAGCAGTTCGGCCAGCAGCAATTCGCCGGCAACGGCGGCTATCCGCCGCCGGGCCAGCCTTACCCGGGACAGCCAGACGGGCCGTTCAGCGGTCCGCAGCCGGCCGCCGCGTCATTGCCGGTGCCGCAGCCGGTCACCGTCTCGCTGCCGGAAGCGGTCCAGGCCGCGCACGCCGAGGGCTTCGGCTTCGGCGACACCGTCGCCAGGGACGCCCCGGCCCTCTGGCTTGAGGCGGTCCTCGCCCGCAAGCCGCGGATGCCCTCGGACCTGGAGGCCAGGCTGCTGCAGGGCTCGGCGTTGCCGATCGACTCGCTGCTGCACGATGAGGTCCGGCACGCGCTGCGGCGCGGGTTCTGGGACGCGCTGGAACGGTCCCGCCGGTAGCCGGCCGATTATCGCTTACTACCCCAGAGCGGACGTTGAAGCCCGTCCCGACTGGGTACCGTACCTACGTGGCCGTCCTGTCCCGTGAAGAATTCGACGCGATTGAGTTCGATGCCGCGGCCAGCGGCGACCATCAGAGCGCGGCTATGCGGATGAGCAAGCTCGCGATGACCGGCATCCAGACCACGTCGATGCCACGGTCGGAGGCATACCTGCGGGCAGGCGAGCAGTGGCTGCTCGCCGACGACCCGGCCACCGCCGCCAGCGGATTCCGGCTGGCGATGGCCGATGGCGGGCCGGTGTTCACCGATCCGCGCGTGCCGCTGGCCCGGGCGCTGTACCAGCTCGGCCGGACCGAAGAGGCGCAGGCGCTGGTCGAGAAGCTGAAGGCCGAAGGCCGCACCGACCCGCGGACGTGCGACCTGGTGGCCGAGCTGCTGGTCGAGCGCTCGGACCTGTCCGGCGCGCTGGACTGGGCGACGGCAGGCGTGGAGCTGTGCCTGGCCCGGACGGCCGGACCCGCCAACGACGCCGACCCGTCCAGGCTGCGGGTAGTAGAGCCGGATGAACACGGCGAAGACGAGGCTGAGCTGCAGATGCTGCTCAGCCTCCGGTACCGGATCCGCAACGACCTCGGGCTGGCCGAGGACCGTTACGACAAGCTGCTCGACGGCCGCTGAGCAGCGGCTCAGCGGCCCGCGACCAGGCCGGCCGCGGGAGCGGCCGAGCTGACCGTGAGCGCGTCCGCCTCGGTGTCCAGGTCCACCAGGACCGTGTCGCCGTCGCTGATCTCGCCCGCCAGGATCTTCCTGGCCAGCTGATCGCCGATGGCTGACTGGATCAGCCGGCGCAGCGGCCTGGCACCATAGACCGGGTCGAACCCGGTCACCGCCAGCCATTCGCGCGCCGCCGGGGTCACCGTCAGCGTCAGCCGCCGGTCGCCCAGCCGCCGGCCCAGCCTGGCCACCTGCAGCTCGACGATCTCGGTGAGTTCCTCGGTGCTGAGCGAGTCGAACAAGATCACGTCGTCGAGCCGGTTCAGGAACTCGGGCTTGAAGGTGGACCGGACCACTGCCATCACCGCGTCCTGCTTGGCCCTCTCGTCCAGCGCCGGGTCGGCGATGAACTGCGAGCCGAGATTCGAGGTGAGGATCAGGATCGTGTTGCGGAAGTCCACCGTCCGGCCCTGCCCGTCGGTCAGCCGCCCGTCGTCCAGGACCTGCAGCAGGATGTCGAAGACCTCCTGGTGCGCCTTCTCCACCTCATCCAGCAGGATGACGGTGTACGGCCGCCGCCGGACCGCCTCGGTGAGCTGCCCGCCCTCCTCGTAGCCGACATAACCGGGCGGCGCGCCGACCAGGCGGGCGACCGAGTGCCGCTCGGAGTACTCGCTCATGTCGATCCGGACCATCGCCCGCTCGTCGTCGAACAGGAACTCGGCGAGCGCCTTGGCCAGCTCGGTCTTGCCCACCCCGGTCGGGCCGAGGAACAGGAACGACCCGGAGGGCCGGTCCGGATCGGCGATGCCAGCGCGCGACCTGCGGACCGCGTCGGACACCGCCTGCACCGCCCTGGCCTGCCCGACCAGCCGCTTGCCCAGCTCACTCTCCATCCGCAGCAGCTTGCCGGTCTCGCCTTCAAGCAGCCGGCCAGCCGGGATGCCGGTCCAGGCCGACACCACGTCCGCGACGTCGTCCGGGCCGACCTCCTCCTTGACCATCGGCCTGGTGTCGGTCAGCGGCGCCTGCCCGTTCCCCGCGGTCTCGCCCGGTGCGGGACTGGCCTGCTCGTCGCTGGCGGCAGCCGCCGCGAGCTCGCGTTCCAGTGCCGGGATCTCCCCGTACATCAGCCGCGAGGCGGTCTCGAAGTCAGCGTCGCGCTGGGCTCGCTCGGCCTGGCCCTTGAGGTCGTCCAGCCGCTTCTTCAGCTCGCCGACCTTGTTCAGGCTGGACTTCTCCCTGTCCCACCGGGCCAGCAGCGCGGTCAGCTGCTCCTGCCGGTCGGCGAGCTCGGCGCGCAGCCGCTCCAGCCGCTCCTTGCTGGCCGGGTCCGCCTCCCGCTCCAGCGCCATCTCCTCCATCTTCAGCCGGTCCACCGAGCGCTGCAGCTCGTCGATCTCCACCGGCCGCGAGTCGATCTCCATCCGCAGCCGGGAGGCCGCCTCGTCGATCAGGTCGATGGCCTTGTCGGGCAGGAACCTGGCGGTGATGTACCGGTCGGACAGGGTGGCCGCCGCCACCAGCGCGGCATCGGAGATCTGGACCTGATGGTGCGCCTCGTAGCGGCTCTTGAGCCCGCGCAGGATCGCGATCGTGTCCTCCACCGACGGCTCGCCGACGAGCACCTGCTGGAACCGGCGTTCCAGGGCCGGGTCCTTCTCGATCCGTTCCCGGTACTCATCCAGCGTGGTCGCGCCGACCAGCCGCAGCTCGCCGCGGGCCAGCATCGGCTTGACCATGTTGCCCGCGTCCATCGCGCCCTCGGCCGCGCCGGCTCCCACCAGCGTGTGCAGCTCGTCGATGAACGTGATGACCCGGCCTTCGCTCTGCTTGATCTCGTTCAGCACGGCCTTGAGCCGTTCCTCGAACTCGCCCCGGTACTTGGCGCCCGCCAGCATCGAGCCCAGGTCCAGCGCCACGATCCGCTTGCCGCGCAGCGACTCGGGCACGTCTCCGGCGACGATCCGCTGGGCCAGGCCCTCGACCACCGCGGTCTTGCCGACCCCGGGCTCGCCGATCAGGACCGGGTTGTTCTTGGTGCGCCGGGACAGCACCTGCACGACCCGCCGGATCTCGGCGTCGCGGCCGATCACCGGGTCGAGCTTGCCCTCCCTGGCGCTGCTGGTCAGGTCGATGCCGTACTTCTCCAGCGCCTGGTAGGTGCCCTCGGGATCGGGTGAGGTGACGCGGGCGCCGCCGCGCACCTTCTCGAACGCAGCGAGCAGCTCGTCGGGCCCGGCCCCGGCCTCGCGCAGCACCGTGGCCGCCTGCCCGCCGTCGGCGGCCAGCCCGACGAGCAGGTGCTCGGTCGACACGTACTCGTCGTTCATCTCCCTGGCCCGGCGGGTCGCGGTGGCCAGCGCCGTGAGCAGCGGCCGCGAGGTCTCCGGCGCGTTGACGGTCGCTCCGCTCGCGCTCGGCATCCGGCCCAGCAGCCGGCCGGCGCTGCTCAGCACCGCCGCCGGGTCGGCGTCAACGGCGCGCAGCAGCGGCGCCGCGGTCCCGCCTTCCTGCTCGATCAGGGCGGCCAGCAGGTGCAGGCCGTCAACCTGAGGATTACCCGCGGCCGCGGCGCGCCTGACCGCCTCGGAGATCGCCTCCTGGCTCTTGCGGGTCAGCTTGTCATCCATCACGAGATCTCCCCGCGAGTTGCTGGTTCGTCAGCACCGTCAGCCGGAGCCGGCCGGGCCACGGAACCATCCGAGCGGCGCACGGGCACAAGGGCAGCGCCACGCTTGCGGTTGCGCAGCAGCGCGGCCAGCCGGGCGGCCACCGCGCGGGTGGACTCAAGCTCGGCACGCAGCTGGGTGATCTCGGCATGCATCTCAGCGAGCAGCATCCGGTTACGGTGCTCTTCGTCTTCTAGTTCAAGGATTCGCTTGATCCCCGACAGGTTCACGCCCTCCTCCTGGGACAGGCGCTGGACCTCGCGCAGGATCAGGATGTCGCGCAGCGAGTAGCGCCTCCCCCGGCCGGCCGTCCGGCCGGGGGAGACCAGGCCAAGCCGGTCGTAGGCGCGCAGCGTCTGCGGGTGCAGCCCGGACAGCTGCGCGGCGACCGAGATGACGTAGACCGGCGTGTCGTCAGAGAGCTCGAACTGACTGGACATGGCCTCACCCGGCGCTGGCGCGGCGCAGCAGCTCGTCGCGCGGATCGGTGCCCGTGGTGGCCTGCTGGAACGACTCCAGTGCCGCCTTGGCCTTGCCGTTGATGTTCTGCGGGACCTGGACATCCACGGTCACCAGCAGGTCGCCCATGGTGGCGTCGGGGCGCCGGACGCCCTTGCCGCGGACCCGGAAGGTGCGCCCGTTCGGGGTGCCAGCCGGGATCCGCACGCTGACCGGCATCCCGCGGTGCGCGGGCACCTTGATGTCCGCGCCGAGCGTCGCCTCAGGGAAGGTGATCGGCACGGTGACGGTCAGGTTGTGCCCGGTCCTGCCGAACACCGGATGCGGCGCGACGTGCACCTTGACATACAGGTCACCGGCCGGGCCGCCGCGCTCGCCGGGCGCGCCCTTGCTTTTGAGCTTGATCCGCTGGCCGTTCGCGACCCCCGCGGGGATCCTGGCCTGGATGGTCCTGGTGCTCATCGCGCGCCCGCTGCCCGAGCAGACCTGGCACGGGTCATCGACCACCAGGCCGCGGCCCCGGCAGGTGCGGCAGGGCTCGGAGAACGCGAAGTTCCCCAGGTTCCTGCTGCCCTGACCGGTGCCCTCGCAGGCCGGGCAGACCCGCGGCACCGTCCCGGCCTTGGCGCCGGTGCCCCGGCAGGTCTGGCACGGGCCCTCGCCGGCCAGCCGCAGCGACACCGTCACCCCGTCGATGGCGTCGCTGAAGCTCAGCGACGTCTCGGTCTCGATGTCGGTGCCGCGCCGCGGCCGCTGCTGGGTACGGGTGCCGCCGCCGAACATGCCGCCCAGCAGGTCGCCCAGCCGGCCGCCGGTACCGCCGGTGCCGCCCTGGGGCCCGCCGAACAGGTCGCCGAGGTCGAAGTTGTAACCGCCGCCGCCACCGGAGCCGGGCATCCGGACCCCGCCGCCGAACAGCGAGCGCGCCTCGTCGTACTCCTTGCGCCGCTTGTCGTCGGACAAGACGTTGTACGCCTCGGAGATCTCCTTGAAGCGTTCCTCCGACTTCGCATCACCCTTGTTGGCGTCCGGGTGGTACTTGCGGGCGAGCTTCCGGTATGACTTCTTGATCTCGTCGGCAGTAGCGCCCTTGGAGACGCCGAGAGCCTTGTAGTAGTCCTTCTCGAGGAAGTCCTTGGTGCTCAACAGGCCTCTTCTCGCCGAATGTGTCTAGTTAGCCTTCTGCCTGGTCAGTACCGGGCTCGCGGTCCTGCGCCGGCTCGCCGGACGGCGCCGCGCCGTCGCTGTCGCCGTCGCCCTCACCGCCCTGCGCCGCCGGGCTCTCGTCGCCGGGCTCGGCGACCGCCACCCGGGCCGGGCGCAGGATCCGGTCCGCGACCTTGTAGCCGGGCTGCAGGACCTGCACGCAGGTCGGCTCGGTCACCTCGGCCGAGTAGGAGTGCATCAGCGCCTCGTGCAGGTTCGGGTCGAACGGGTCGCCGTTCTCGCCGTAGCTGGTCAGCCCCAGCTTGGTCGCCACGCTTTCCAGCGAGTCGGCGACCGACTTGAACCCGCCGGTGAGCTCCCCGTGCTCCCTGGCCCGGCCGATGTCGTCGATCACCGGCAGCAACTCGCTGAGCACGTTGGCCAGCGCCTGCTCCCTGACCGCCACCCGGTCCCGGTCCACCCGCTTGCGGTAGTTGGCGTACTCAGCCTGCAGCCGCTGCAGGTCGGCGGTGCGCTCGGCCAGCTGGCGGGCCAGCTTGTCCGCCTCGCCGTCGCGCGAGCCGGCCGGCTGGCCGGACCCGCCGGCCGGCTGGCCGGACGCCCCGGACCCGCCGGACGCAGCCGGGGGCGGTCCGGCCTGGCTGGCCCCCGGCTTGGACGCGGCGTGCCGGCCGCGGGACTGGCCAGGCCCGTTCTGGGCCTGGCCGCCCTCACGCACCTGGCCGGTGGCCGGGTCGATGCGCCGGCGGTCCCGGATGACCGGGCCCTGTGGTTCCTCTTCGTGCGGCCTCATCAGGCGGCGCCACCTTCTCGCTCTGGCTTGTCCTCGTCCACGATCTCGGCCTCGACGACCTCGTCGTCATCGGCGGCCTGGCCATCCTGCGTCTCCCCGTCGCCAGCCTGCGCGCCGCCGGCCGCCTGCTGCGACTGGGCGTAGATGGCGGTGCCCATCTTCTGGCTGACCTGCGCGGTGGCCTCGCTGGCCGTACGGATCGCCTCGGTGTCGTTGCCCTCCAGCGCCTTCTTCAGCTCGGCGACAGAGGCCTCGACCTCGGACTTGACGTCGGCGGGAACCTTGTCAGCGTTCTCGGACAGGAACTTCTCGGTGGTGTAGGCGAGAGTCTCGGCCCGGTTGCGGACCTCGGCCTCCTCCCGGCGCTGGCGGTCCTCCTCGGCGTACTTCTCCGCGTCGGCCATCATCCGCTCGATGTCGTCCTTGCCCAGCGCGGAACCGCCCGAGATGGTCACGGACTGCTGCTTGCCGGTGCCCAGGTCCTTGGCGGACACATTGACGATGCCGTTGGCGTCGATGTCGAAGGTGACCTCGATCTGCGGCACCCCGCGCGGCGCGGGCGCCAGGCCCGCCAGCTCGAACATGCCGAGCTTCTTGTTGTACGCGGCGATCTCGCGCTCGCCCTGGAACACCTGGATCTGCACGGACGGCTGGTTGTCGTCGGCCGTGGTGAAGATCTCCGAGCGCTTGGTCGGGATCGTGGTGTTGCGCTCGATCAGCTTGGTGAAGATCCCGCCCTTGGTCTCGATGCCCAGCGACAGCGGGGTAACGTCCAGCAGCAGGACGTCCTTGACCTCGCCCTTGAGCACGCCCGCCTGCAGGCACGCGCCGACGGCGACGACCTCGTCCGGGTTGACGCCCTTGTTGGGCTCCTTGCCGCCGGTCAGCTCCTTCACCAGCTCGACGACGGCGGGCATCCGGGTGGAACCGCCCACCAGCACCACGTGGTGGATGTCGCCGAGCTTGACCCCGGCATCCTTGATCACCTGCTGGAACGGCGACTTGCACCGGTCGAGCAGGTCAGAGGTCATCTTCTGGAACTCGGCCCGGGTGAGCTTGGTGTCCAGGTGCAGCGGGCCCTGATCGGAGTGGGTGATGTAGGGCAGGTTGATCTGCGACTCGGTCGAGCTGGACAGCTCGATCTTCGCCTTCTCCGCGGTCTCCCGCAGCCGCTGCAGGGCCATCTTGTCCTTGGACAGGTCGGTGCCGTAGTTGTTCTTGAAGTCCTTGACCAGCCAGTCCACGACCCGCTGGTCCCAGTCGTCACCGCCGAGGTGGTTGTCACCGCTGGTGGCCTTGACCTCGACCACGCCCTCGCCGACTTCAAGCAGCGAGACGTCGAAGGTTCCGCCGCCCAGGTCGAACACCAGGATGGTGGCCTCGTTCTCCTTCTCCAGGTGGTAGGCGAGCGCCGCGGAGGTCGGCTCGTTGATAATCCGCAGCACGTTGAGCCCCGCGATCTGGCCGGCCTCCTTGGTGGCCTGGCGCTGCGCGTCGCTGAAGTAGGCGGGCACGGTGATCACCGCGTCGGTGATCGTCTCGCCCAGGTACGACTCGGCGTCCCTCTTCAGCTTCTGCAGGACGAACGCGCTGATCTGCTGCGCGGTGAACTTCTTGCCGTCGATGGAGACGGACCAGTCGGTACCCATCTGGCGCTTGACCGAGCGGATCGTCCGGTCAACGTTGGTCACGGCCTGCCGCTTGGCGACCTCGCCGACGAGCACCTCACCGTTCTTAGCGAAGGCGACCACGGACGGGGTCGTCCGCGAGCCCTCGGCGTTGGCGATGACCGTGGGCTCCCCGCCCTCGAGAACGGCGACGACGGAGTTGGTCGTGCCCAGGTCGATGCCTACCGCTCGTGCCATGAGTTCAGTCCCTTTGTTCTTCTCGTTTCGAGTAAGTTGAGTCTTGCGGACGCAAGTTTGCCACGTTGCGCGTTGCCTGGCAACTGACTTGAGTCTACCAGGCTCAACCTTACCGTCGCGCCGGGTATTCCCGCCGAATTAACCACCCATGACCAGGCAAAACGCTAGCCGGGGCGGATAGCACCCTTGACGCGGGCAACTCTGGTCATCATCGTCATAAGTAACGTGACCCACGTCATTAGCGCGCCCCGCCCGCGCTGTGGCACGGCGAGGCGCGCCCACCCCCTCAGAGAGAGGCCACGATGGGCGAGCCGGAACCGCCACGCACGAAGCCGGTCTCCTGGATCATCGCAACGATCCTGATCCTTGTCAGCGTCGGGGGAACGCTCTGGGTGCCGCTTTATGCCCGCACCACCCCCAAGCTCGGTGACTTCCCCTTCTTCTACTGGTACCAGCTGATCTGGGTGCCGGTGGTCGCCATCCTCTCGTGGATCTGCTACCTGCTGGTCCGGCGCAGCGGGGGGACGTCATGACGCACGTGAACGCCATCTCGCTGACCATCCTCATCGTCCTGTTCGCACTCGTCACCGTCGTCGGCTTCGCCGCCGCCCGGTGGCGCCGGGCCGAGAGCATGCTGCACCTGAACGAGTGGGGACTCGGCGGGCGCGGCTTCGGGACGTTCGTCAGCTGGTTCCTGCTCGGCGGCGACCTGTACACCGCCTACACCTTCATCGCGGTGCCCGCCCTGGTCTACGGCGCCGGAGCCGCCGGGTTCTACGCCCTGTCCTACACCGTGATGGTCTTCCCGATCGTGTTCGTGTTCGCGCCCCGGCTGTGGTCGGTGGCCCGCGCGCACGACTACGTCACGCCCGCCGACTTCGTCCGCGGCAGGTACGGCTCGCGCGGCCTGGCCCTCGCGGTGGCGTTCACCGGGATCCTGGCCACGATGCCCTACATCGCGCTCCAGCTTGTCGGCATCCAGGCCGTGCTCACCGTGGCCGGGCTCGGCGGCAGCTCGGGTAACAGCTTTGTCAGGGACCTGCCGCTGCTGATCGCGTTCATCATCCTCGCCGGTTACACCTACCTGGCCGGGCTCCGCGCGCCAGCGCTCATCGCGTTCGTCAAGGACACCCTGATCTACGTCATGGTGATCGTGGCGGTGCTCTACATCCCGGCCCGGCTGGGCGGCTGGGGGCACATCTTCAGCGCCGCGCAGTCACACCTGTCGGTGGTCAGCCCTAAGACCGGCAAGCCGGCCGGCTCGCTGATCACCACCCCGGCCGCCGAGTGGGCCTACGCCACCCTCGCGCTCGGCTCGGCGCTCGCCCTGTTCATGTACCCGCACGCGGTCACCGGCGTGCTCGCCGCCCGGCGGCGCGCGGTGATCCGGCGCAACATGGCGATCCTGCCGGCCTACTCGCTGGTGCTCGGGCTGATCGCGCTGCTGGGTTACATGGCGCTGGCGTCGCCCGCGGTCAACGCCGACGTCAAGGCCAGCGGCGGCAACGCCCAGCTGTCGGTGCCGCTGCTGTTCGAGCACCTGTTCCCCAGCTGGTTCGCCGGCATCGGCTACTCGGCGATCGTGATCGGCGCGCTGGTGCCCGCCGCGATCATGTCGATCGCCGCGGCGAACCTGTTCACCCGCAACATCTACCGGGAGTTCTTCCGGCCTGACGCGAGCCCCGCGCACGAGACCCGGGTCTCGCAGGGCGTCTCCCTGGTCATCAAGGTCGGCGCGCTGGTGTTCGTGCTGGCGCTGCCCAAGACGTTCTCCATCAACCTGCAGCTGCTCGGCGGCATCTGGATCCTGCAGACGTTCCCGGCGATCGTGGCCGGGCTGTACACCCGCTGGTGCCACCGGTGGGCACTGCTGGCCGGCTGGGCGGCGGCGATGGTGTACGGGACGGTGCAGGCCTACCGGGTGCCGGTGCCCGGCCAGGCGGACTCGCACTTCGGCGGGTCCACCGCCCCGGTGCTCGGCCACACCATCTACATCGCGGTCGCCGCGTTCGTGATCAACGTGGTGGTGGTGGTCGTGCTCACGGCCATCTTCCGCGCGCTGCGGCTGCCAGCGGGCCGCGACGAGACGAACCCGGCCAGCTACACCGCCGACCCGGAGCACGCGACGCCGGCCCGGCAGCCGGTCACCCCCGGGAGACAGGCAGCCTAACCGGGGCGGGCCGCGAGGTCGTCTGGCGGCGCCCACGACCTGGACCGCAGCTGCAGCCGCAGCCGCCGCCGGTCCGGGGCGCCCGCCAGCACCCCGCCAGCCGGGTCGTCGGCGCCGCCGGCCCGGACCAGGTCGCTGCCCGGGCGCAGGATGTCCTTGACGACCAGCGCGCACAGCAGCAGCACGGCGCCGAACCTGGCCAGCACGGCGGTGAAGTACAAGCCCGGGCTGAGCCCGCCGGGCCCGGCGACCACCGTGATCAGGTAGGCCCAGATCGCGAAGAAATAGCCCACCTCGGCCACCTGCCACAGCGCGTACGACCACAGCCGGGGCCGGGCCAGCACCGCCAGCGGCACCAGCCAGATGACGTACTGCGGCGACCACACCTTGTTGGACAGCAGGAACGCGGCCAGGGTGAGGAACAGCAGCGGGGCGAGCCTGGGCCGCCGCGGCGCGGCGAGCGCCAGCACCGCGATGGCCGCCGCGGCGACCGCGAACACCGCCACCGACGCCGCGTTCAGCGTGCTCAGGGACAGGCCGCCGACGACCGGCCAGCCCTGCGACTGGAAGAAGTACCAGATCGAGCCCCAGTCCGCGCCCCGGCTGGCGTTGAACCGGTAGAACTCCGACCAGCCGGCCGGGGCGGCGATCGCCACCGGCAGGTTGACCGCCAGCCAGGCCGCCGCGGCCGCGCCCGCCGTGACCCAGAACTGCCGCATCCGTCCCGCCCGCAGGCACAGCAGCAGCAGCGGGCCGAGGAACACGACCGGGTAGAACTTGGTCGCCACCGCCAGCCCGAGCAGCAGCCCGGCCAGCACGTGCCTGCGGGCCGCCCAGGCGGCCAGCCCGAGCGTGCCCAGGCTCATCGCGATCAGGTCCCAGTTGATGAACGCGCCCAGGATCAGCGCCGGGGACAGCGCGACCAGCAGCGCGGTCCACCGCCGCCCGGGCCCGGCCAGGTAGCCGGTGGCCAGCACCCCGCCGACCGCCAGCAGCGCCAGCAGCGCCACCGTGACGTCGAAGAACTCCCTGCCCCTGACCACCGGGTTGCTGATCGGGCTGACCAGCCACGCGGCCGCCTGCATCGCCCCGCCGATGACCACCGGGTACTCCACCGGGTGACCGGTGTAGGGCACCTTGCCGGTGGCCAGGCCCTCGACGAAGTACAGCGGGTAGATGTCGGTGTAGCAGTGCGCCTGATACTGCCCGAGGCCGGTGTTCCACGCGCCGGCCCGGCACGCTTCCTTGCTGAGCAGCCCGAGCGCGCTGCCCAGCAGGCTGGCGATGACCAGGACCGTCGCCGAGCCGGCCAGCACGGCCAGCCGGCCCCGCCGGGCCTGCAGCCAGGCGTGACCGCCGGTCCCTGACCGGGCCGCATCGTGTTCGGTCATCAGCCGCCAGCCTCTGCATCTGCCCGGCGCCCTGCGCGTTCGGCGCCCGCAGGCGAGCCTACCGAGGGGCCCTCTTAGGCCGTCGTCCGTCCCAGGTGACCGCGAGCAACCGCAGTTATGCGAACGACGGGTCGCTACCTCGCGGGTGCCGCGATCCAGTTCTGAACCCGCAGGCGCTCCGCTGCCCGTTCGATGTGGACCTGGGTGAACAGGCGGCCCTTGCGGTCGCTCCACGCGCTGACGTTCCTAACTACATTGCCAGCATCCGCACCGTCACGCATCAGCACCCAGTGCACAGTCGCCAGCAGTTCCAGGCCGTAGGCTGAGGCGAAGCCGGTGACCAGAGCCAGTACTGCGTCGATCCTGTCGACCGTCTCGTCGGGATGCGCGTCAAGCCATTCGCGGCCTGCGTCGGCGGCTCCAGGCAGCAGCGAGATCGGGCTGAGCTTCATGACTTCCTGCGTTCGGTCGCCGTACCCCCGCAGGTAGTGCCCTTCCAGCGTCTGCAGGACAGGATTGAGATTCTCGGCGTACGGACCGTACCGTCCCTTGACGAAGCTCAGGCGCAGTTGCTGGCCAGCCTCCTGGAGGAAGTACATCAATTTCTGGATTTCCAGGAGCGAGGTCCCGTCGGGCGCCGCAGGCTCCTCAAGGCGGCTTAGCCCGACGTAGCGCGCCAGCAAAGTGAGCAGGGCAGCCCGTCCTGGGGTGACTGGTGGCCGTGACGTCCTGACCCGCATTGAGTCCGGTGGCGGGGCTCCCTTTGGCGGGTAGACGACGACCTCAACCTCTACGAGGTCGCCAAGCGCGCCCTCGATCAGGGGACGCACGTCCCGCCAGTCCAGACCGCCGTTTCCGCAGCCAAGCGGTGGCAACGCGACCGACCGGACGTGACGATCAACGAGAACCTGGCGCAGATCGGCCAACCCCGACCTGATGTCATCGAGTCGTGAGTGACTACGCCAGTGCCTCTTGGTGGGAAAGTTTATGATCAGGCGAGGCAACTCAAGCAGTCCGGTCTCAACTACGAACATCCGCCCTATCTGTACCTCACGGCGACGACAAGCTGCCTCGTAAGCCCGGAAGTTCTGGGGGAATGCCTGCTTGAATTGCAGAGCGATGCCCTTGCCCATAACCCCCACCGTGTTCACGGTGTTGACCAGCGCGTCCGCCGGCTCCTCCAGTAGGTTGCCTTCCGCCTCCCTGAGCATCGTCCACCTCCCAAGGCTTTCCTACCGCATGGGTCTGACGTTCAGAAGTACCAGCCCGGCCGGACTTGCACCGGTAGTTCCGCTGAGTGCGCCGCCAGCACGCCTTGCACCTGCCTTCTGATGTGCTCGCTGCGCACGGCGACTCCAAGCAGGCAGGTCACGGCCAAGTGCTCGTACACCAGGAACTCAGCCATCCGGCGGCGCATCCGGTCCGGATCATCCGCCGTGTTCTTCCATATCCTCATGCCCATGACCTGCCAGTCCACCACCGTATCCAGGACGCTGAGGTCATTGAAGACCTGCGTCACGGCAGCCGCGCAGTTCCCGTCGCTGAACAGCCACTGCGACCCGGCGGCAGCCGCTGTCTCGACGGTAGAGACGAGGTAGATCAGCGGATCCTGGCCGTCAGTGTAGGTGCGGACCCCGCCTTGAGCGAGCTTGTAAAGCATCGGCGAGCGGGGAGCGAAGTAGAAGGGCACATAGTCAGCTACACAGCCGAATGGCGGCAGGCTCACGGGGGCTGTGCGCCTGCTGCTCTTGATGTCAAGATCTGCCGCCTCCACGACCAGGGCGGATCCGCGCTCGACCCGGCTGTCAGCGCTCAGGTACCCGGAAGCGAGGATGCCCGGAAGGTTCCTCATGTGCGTGAAGTGCATGATCAGATGACGTCGGCTGCTCACGGCAACTCGGCCCCGGCCAGTCCGCCGGACGGCGACTCTGACTGCGCCTGCTTCGTGATCATCATGAAGCAGGCGACCAGGGCACACACCCGGCCGAGCATCATGCTAGGCGCGTCGTCGAGGCTGATCGCATGGCAGTTGATCTCGGCGCCGGGCGGCTCTATCACGTTGCCTTCGCTTCCTTGCTAGTTGTGACCTCAAGGAGCTTGCTCGTGCTCACTCCGGACCATATCGGCGTCGATGGCGTGTGGCTGACGCCTGGCGTTCTGACAGAGCGTCCCAAAGCTGGATGAGCAGGGCCGCGGGTGGCCGTGCCATCGATCATCGGCCATGATCCCGGCCGCGTTACGCTGGCAGCGGCACCGCGCCGTCGGGCGCCTGCGGTACCGCCGCCAGGCCGCCTGGCCAGACGCAGCACCTGGAGGTCTCCCGTGGCCCTGCGCATCGTCGTCGGCCTTGCCATCACCGTGATCGCGTTCGCCGTCGCAGGCCGGCGGGCCTGGTGGCTCGGCCGGCTGGGCGCCACCGGGCAGCCCGCGCCCGAGCGGATCGAGGCGGTCCGCGATCACCCGGGCCGGGATGTGCGAACCCAGGCCACGGAGGTGTTCGGCCAGCGCAAGCTGCTCAAGTGGTCGGTGCCCGGGGTGGCGCACTTCCTGACGTTCTGGGGCTTCATCATCCTGCTGCTGACGATCATCGAGGCGTACGGGGACCTGTTCAGCACCACCTTCGCGATCCCGGGCATCGGGCACTGGGCGGCGATCGGCTTCCTGGAGGACCTGTTCGCGGTCGCGGTGCTGGCCGGGATCGTGACCTTCACCGCCATCCGGCTGCGCAACGACCCCGGGCGGGAGGGCCGCAGGTCCCGGTTCGCCGGCTCGCACACCGGCGCCGCGTGGCTGGTGCTGCTCGGCATCTTCCTGGTCGTCGCGACGTTGCTGATCTACCGCGGCGCGCAGATCAACACCGGGGTCTTCCCGTACCCCCACGGCGCCTTCGCCTCGCAGATCGCCGGGCACTGGCTGCACCCGCTCGGCCTGGGCGCGAACAAGGCGCTGGAGACCACGTTCATCCTGGCCCAGCTCGCGGTGATCCTCGGCTTCCTGGTCTTCGTCACCTACTCCAAGCACCTGCACATCTTCATCGCCCCCCTCAACGTGCTGTTCTCCCGGCGGCCGGACGGGCTGCGCGCGCTGCAGCCGATGCGCTCGGGCGGCACGGTGCTCGACTTCGAGGAGGCCGACCCGGACACCGACATCTTCGGCCGCGGCAAGATCGAGGACTTCACCTGGAAGGGCATGCTGGACATGGCCACCTGCACCGAGTGCGGGCGGTGCCAGTCGCAGTGCCCGGCCTGGGCCACCGGCAAGCCGCTGTCCCCGAAGATGCTCATCCTCGACCTGCGCGACCACGCCTTCGCCAAGGCCCCTTACCTGCTGGCGGGCTCGGATGAGGAGCGGGACAAGCTTCCCGGTGCCGTTAAGGAAGAAGCCGGACGCCCGCTGGTCGGCGACGCCGCCGCGCACGGCGTGATCGATCCCGACGTCCTCTGGTCGTGCACCAACTGCGGGGCGTGCGTGGAAGAGTGCCCGGTCGACATCGAGCACATCGACCACATCACCGACATGCGCAGGCACCAGGTGCTGATCGAGTCGGCCTTCCCGGCCGAGGCGGCGACCATGCTGAAGAACCTGGAGAACAAGGGTGACCCGTGGGGCATGGGCGAGGCCAGGCGGCTGGACTGGACGCAGGGACTTGACTTCGAGGTGCCGGTGGCGGACGGCCCGATCGGCGACGACGTGGAGTACCTGTTCTGGGTCGGCTGCGCCGGCGCGCTGGAGGACCGGGCCCGCAGGACCACCCGGGCGGTCGCCGAGCTGCTGCACACCGCCGGGGTCTCGTTCGCGGTGCTCGGGCCCGCCGAGACCTGCACCGGCGACCCGGCGCGGCGGATGGGCAACGAGTTCGTGTTCAGCATGCTGGCCCAGCAGAACATCGAGACGCTGAACGAGGCGGGCGCGCGCAAGATCGTGGCCAGCTGCCCGCACTGCTTCAATGCCATCGCGAACGAGTATCCGCAGCTCGGCGGCAACTACGAGGTGATACATCACACCCAGCTGCTGGCCCGGCTGGTGTCCGAGGGCCGGCTGCGGCCGGTGACCCCCGTGGCCGAGAAGATCACTTACCACGACCCGTGCTTCCTGGGCCGGCACAACCGGGTGTTCACCGCGCCCCGGGAGATCATGGAGAACGTGCCCGGCGTGCAGGCCCAGGAGATGCACCGGTGCAAGGAGCGCGGGTTCTGCTGCGGGGCCGGCGGGGCCCGGATGTGGATGGAGGAGCGGATCGGCAAGCGGATCAACGCCGAGCGGATCGAGGAAGCGCTGGGCACCAGCCCGGACACCGTGTCCACCGCCTGCCCGTACTGCCTGGTCATGCTGGGCGACGCGATCAGCGCCAAGCAGGCGGCAGGGGAGGCGAGCCAGTCGCTGGAGGTCGTCGACGTGGCCCAGTTGCTGGCCCGGTCGGTGCGGGAGCCGGCCGCCGCGCCGCCCGGCCCGCCGCCCGCCGCCGGAGCGCAGGAGCCGGCCTGACCGGTGGACTCGCGGCGGGCGGAGTCGTTCAGCGACGGTGTTTTCGCCGTCGCCATCACGATCCTGGTCTTCGACCTGCTGCCGATCGGCAAGGACCGGGTCAGCGGGCACATCCTGCTGCACGCCTGGCCGCAGTACGCCGCCTACGTGGTCAGCTTCCTGACCATCGGCATCATGTGGATGAACCACCACACGATGCTGTCGCTGATCAGCCGGGTGAACCGGCCGCTGCTGGCCATCAACCTGTTCCTGCTGATGGGCGTCGTCGCGATCCCGTTCCCCACCGCGCTGGTAGCCGAGCACCTGACCGGGGACGCGGCGCAGAGCCGGGTGGCCGCGTTCTTCTACGGGCTGGTGATGATCGCGATATCGGTCGGGTTCGGGTCGATGTGGATCTACGCCTCGCTGCGCCGGGACCTGCTCGGCGCGCCTGCCCGGATCCGCACCACCCGCGCGTCCACCATCCGGTTCACCGCCGGGAACGGCGCCTACGTCGCCGGCACGCTGGTCGCCCTGGTCTCGGCGCCCGCCGCGCTGATCCTGTTTGGGCTGATCGCGGTCTACTACCTGTTCGAGCACCTGCCCGGGCCCGACGACACCGGGGACCGGGACGATCAGGCCGGGCTGCTGATCCGGTAGGCCCGCCCCCTGGTCAGCCGGGGCCGCGCAGCGCCGCCCCTGGCGCCCGCTCGGGCAGCCAGATCCGTACCCTGGTGCCCTTCCCCTCCCACGACTCCAGGGTCGCCCGGCCGCCGTGCGCGGCGGCGATCGCCTGGACGATGGACAGGCCCAGCCCGCTGCCGGCCCCGGCGCGCCCGGCTGCCGCGCCCGCCCCCGCCCCGTTGCCGCCGTTCACCGGGCCGGATCCGTCGCTGCCGGGCCGCTCGCCCGCCCGGTGGAAGCGGTCGAACGCCCGCGCCGCGTCCGCCGCCGGCATCCCCGGCCCGGCGTCGGCGACCTCCAGCAGCACCCCGCCGGTCAGCTGGCCCAGCCGGACCGCCACCGGGGTGGTCACCGGGGTGTGCGCGCGGACGTTGCCGAGCAGGTTGGCCAGCACCTGCCGGATCCTGGGCTCGTCCACCACGGCGACCAGCCGCGGCGGCGCCTCGGCCCGGACCGGCCGTTCCGGCTCGACCGCGACCGCGTCGGCGACCGCGTCCCTGACCACGCTGGCCAGGTCGGTCTCGGTCAGGTCCAGCGAGGAGGTGCGGTCCAGCCTGGCCAGCTCCAGCAGCTCGGCCACCAGCGTGCTCATCCGCTCGGCCTCCTGCTCGATCCGGCGCATCGCGCTGGGCAGCTGGTCGGGGCCGAGCGCCCCCTGCCGGTACAGCTCGGCGTAGCCCCGGATGGTGGTCAGCGGGGTGCGCAGCTCGTGCGAGGCGTCCGCGGCGAACTCGCGGACCTTCTGCTCGGAGCGCAGCCGCGCGCCGAAGGCGTGCTGGATCCGGTCCAGCATCGTGTTGATCGCGGCGCCGAGCTGGCCCACCTCGGTGCGCTCGCTCGCCTCGGTCATCCGGGTGGTCAGGTCACCCTTCGAGGTGATCTCGCCGGCCGTCGCGGCCATCTTGCCGAGCGGGTCCAGGCCGCGGCCGATCAGCCACTCGCCGCCGATGGCCAGCAGCGCGATCAGCGCCCCGCCGGTGATCAGCTCGGCGAGCACGAAGCCGCGCACATGATGGGAGACCGCCGATACCGGCTGCGCGACCACGACGTAGACCCGGGGACTGTACTTCGCCGCCGCGCCGCGCAGCTGCGGCCCGCCCGAACCGGGCACGTCAAACGGCTGGTGCCGGGACACGAAGCTGCTCAGCGTGCCCTGCGCCGCCAGCTTCCGGACCCCGGCGATCAGCTCCTGGGTGGCGGCGGTCCCGCCGGTCAGCGCGGCGACCTGGACGTGCGGCAGCCGCAGCAGCCGCACCGTGACCTCGATCGCCGAGTACCCGCCCGGCTTGGCGGCCAGGTCAGCCGGGCTGCGGGCGGCGGCGGTCACCAGGCCCGCGTTGAACTGCTTGCTCCACTGGTTCCTCAGCACCAGCGTGCTCACCGTGCCCATGATCAGCAGGAACAGCGTGGTCACGCCGATCAGCAGCACGAGCATGCGCGCGCGCAGGGACAGCTTGCCTGGCCTGCTCATCCCCGGGGCCCGGCCTGCTCCTGTTCCGGCGGCCGCAGGCTATAGCCGACGCCGCGCTGAGTGTGGATCATGGGCGGGCCGAGCGGGTCCAGCTTGCGGCGCAGGTAGCTGATGTAGGTCTCGACGATCTGCGACTCGCCCGCGTAGTCCCAGCCCCAGACGCTCTCCAGCAGCTGGGCCCGGGTCAGCACCCGGCCCTGGTGCCGGATCAGGTACGCCAGCAGCCGGAACTCGGTTGGCGACAGCTCCACCGGCACCCCGGCCCGGTGGACCGTCCAGCGCGACTCGTCGAGTTCCACGTCGCCGGCCCGCAGCGGCATCCCGTCCCCGTCCGGCGTGCTCTCGCGGACCGTCCGCGACGCCCGCCGCAGCACCGCCCGCACCCGGGCCACCAGCGCCTCCACCGAGAACGGCTTGGTGACGTAGTCGTCGCCGCCGATCGCCAGCCCGGTGACGGTGTCAGAGGAGGTGTCCCGGGCGGTGAGGAAGATCACCGGCACCTCGTTGCCGGACGCGCGGAGCCTGCGGCAGACCTCGAAGCCGTCCATGTCGGGCAGCATCACGTCGAGCACGATCAGGTCCGGCCGGTCCTCGCCTGCCTGCCGCAGCGCGTCCCTGCCATTGGCGGCGGTGCTGACCTCGCAGCCGTGGAACTTCAGCGCGACCTGGACCAGCTCACGGATGTTCGGCTCGTCGTCGACGACGAGCACCTGGGGTATCCGGTCGTTGGCTGTCATGGTTTACCGGGTTCATTCTTGCGCGGCAGGGCAATGCCGTCACCCGGGACCGCGGCCCCGGATGACGGCACTTGCGCTGTGCCTGGTCCCGGCCTCAGCCGGCGGACGACTTGGCCGGGCGGACCACGACGAGCCTGGCGTCGTTCGCGCCGCTGACGATCTGGCCGCCGGCGAAGACCTGCTCACCGGTCTTGAGCGCGCTGGTGCCGACCTTCTTGCCGCGCTCCCTGACCACCGTCTTGCTGACCAGGTCCCAGGTCCACTGGGTGCCGTCGGCCGCCTTCACCACGACGGCGCTGCTGGTGACCGACTCGATCACGCCGCGGGCGAAGCCGATCGTCGCGGTGCCGGACTTGGTCTTGACGGTGAACTGGCCGTGCAGGCCGCCCAGGGCGCGCAGCCGGACCAGCCGGCGGGCCCGGCAGGCGCGCAGCACGACCCTGGCCGCCCGGCGCCGCCCGTGCTGCCGCAGCGCGCTGGCCGCCCGGCGGCAGCGGGTGGCGATCGTGCGCACCGCCGTCGGCGCCGCGCTCGGTGACAGCGCGGCCGCGTCGGCGCTGGCCGCGGACGTGACCTGGGACGCGGACCCGGCGGCGCTGCCCGTCGCGGCGCCCGCGGGCGCCGCGCTGCTGGCCGAGATGGGGGTCGAGGCCGAGCTGAGGATCGTGCTGAGCGCGGCCGCCTGCCCCGGGTCCTGGGTCGTGTTAGCGGCCGGGATGCTGTTGTGGCCGGCCGCGGGGCTGCTGTTGGCGCTGAGCGTGGTGGCGGCGAAGGCGCCGCCGCCAGCCAGCAGCGCGGCGACCGCGATCCCCGCGCCCCAGCGCAGCGCCCGGTTGCCGCCGCGCGGTGGCTCGGGCTGGCCGCCGCCCGTCGGCCCGAACTGCTGCGTCGGCCAGTTGTCCTGCGGGCCGCTGGCCGGCGGCCGATACATGTTGTCCATGCCCGCCACACTGTCCCGCCGCGCTGGGACACCCAACAGCGAACCCTGAGAGCACCCTGAGAATGAGCTGTGCGGTGCTTTTGTGGGGGGCTGAAAACCCGCCCCCCACGCCCCCGGTGCGATCCGCTCGGCCCGGGCGAGCCCGGGCGTCGCGGATCGCAGTTACATACGGCTTGGGACGGGGATGCCGAGGAGGTCCAGGCCGGCTAGGAGGACGCGGAGGGTCAGGGCGGACAGGGCCAGCCTGCTGGCGCGGACCGGCTCGCTGTCGGCCCTCAGCACCGGGCACTGCTCGTAGAACGTGGTGAACGCGCTGGCGGTGTCGAACAGGTACGCGGCCAGCCGGTGCGGTTCCGCCGCGCTCGCCACCTCGTTCACCGCCGCGCCGAAGCCGAGCAGGCGCAGCGCCAGCTGCCGCTCGGCCGGCTCGGCCAGCCGGACCGGGCCGGATGCGGCGCCGGCGTCCAGGCCGGCCCGGTGGAAGATCGACCTGATCCGGGCCGTCGCGTACTGCAGGTACGGGCCGGTGTTGCCGGTCAGCGCCAGCATCCGGTCGAAGTCAAACGCGTAGCTCGAATCCCGCGCGACCGACAGGTCGCCGTACTTCAGCGCGCCGATCCCGACCGCCTCGGCGATCTGGCTCCGCTCGGCCGGGTCGTCGTACCTTTCCTTGATCACTTCCTCGGCCCGGTCGACCGCCTCGTCGATGAGCGTGATCAGCTTGGCCTGCTCACCGGAGCGGGTCCGCAGCCGCTTCCCGTCCGCGCCGGTCACCAGCCCGACAACGGCGTGCTCGGCGGTGACCGTGCCGGTCAGCCAGCCGGCCTGGCGGGCGGCGGCGAACACCATCTGCAGGTGCAGCTTCTGCTCCGAGGCGACCACGTAGATCAGCCGGGTCGCGCCGAGCTCGGTGATCCGGTACCTGATCGCCGCCAGGTCGGTGGTGTCGTAGCCGTAGCCGCCGTCGCTCTTGCGCAGCATCAGCGGCTGCGGCTTGCCGTCCCGGCCGGTGAAACCGGGCGGGAAGACGCACAGCGCGCCGTCGCTGATGACCGCGACGCCCGCCGCCTCCAGTTCGTCGCACACCTGCGCCAGCATCGGGTTGTAGAAGCTCTCCGGCGCCATGTCCGCGTCGGTGAGGGTGATCCGCAGCCTGGCGTAGATCTTGCGCAGGTACTCCATCGAGTCGCTGACCAGCAGCCGCCACAGCCGCATCGTCTGCTCGTCGCCCGCCTGCAGCGCCACCACCCGGCGCCTGGACCGCTCGGCGAAGGCCGGGTCGGCGTCGAAGGCCGTCCTGGCGGCCTGGTAGAACGCGGTGAACTCGCCGCCGGCGAGCTGGGCGTAGGTGGCGTCCTCCCCGATGTCGATCGCGTGCTCGATCAGCATGCCGAACTGGGTGCCCCAGTCGCCCAGGTGCGCGGCCCTGGTGACCCGGTGCCCCAGGTGCTCAAGCACCCGGACGATCGCGTCGCCGACCACGGTCACCCGCAGATGGCCGACGTGCAGTTCCTTGGCGACGTTCGGGCCGGAGTAGTCGACCACGACATGCCCGGGCTCGCTGGCCCTGGCGACCCCCAGCCGCGGGTCGGCGAGCTCGCCGGCGGCCTGCTCGGCGATCCAGTCGTCGCTGAGGGTGAGGTTGATGAACCCGGGCCCGCTGACCTCGGCGCTGCTGCACTCCTGGTGGCCGGCCAGGTGCGGGGCCAGCCGGGCGGCGACCTCGCGCGGCGGCAGCGCCAGCCGCTTGGCCAGCGGCAGCGCGACGTTGGCCTGGAAGTCGGCGAACTGGGATGGCCTGATCAGCGGGTCAGCGCCGGCGTACTCCGCGCCGAACTCGGCCGCCAGCGCGGCCCGCACCAGCTGCGCGAGGGCCGCCTCCGGATCTGCCATGGGCCTAGCCTAGTGGGCCCGGTTGCGTGGCCAGGCGATCAGCCAGGCCGCCCGGCCCGTCCGGGGGCCGCCGCTACGGGCGGCGCAGGAAATGCCCGCCGCGATGCGGGCCCAGCCGGATCCTGATCCGGTCGCTGATCCGGCCCGCCGACAGGTCGGCCGCGAGCTTGCAGGCCGCCTGCACGGCCCGGGCCGTCGCCGCGCCGTGCGCGATCACCACGGTGCCGTCGAGCCCGAGCAGGGCGGCCCCGCCGTAGCTCTCCACGTCCAGCCGCTGGGCCAGCTCGCGCAGGCCGCGGCGCTGCAGCAGGGCGCCCATCCGGGCCAGCGCCGACCCGCGCAGCGCGTCGGCCAGCTGGCCGGCCGCGAACCCGGCGGCGCCTTCGAGCGTCTTCAGCGCCACGTTCCCGGTAAACCCGTCGGTGACGATGACGTCGGCCTTCCCGGTCAGTAGCTCGTTGCCCTCGAGGTTGCCGATGAAGCTGACCGGCAGGGCGCCGTGCTGCGGCTCGGCCTCGAGCAGCTCATGCGCCCGGCGGGTCAGCTTGTTGCCCTTGCCCGGCTCGGCCCCGATGGTCAGCAGGCCGACCCGCGGCTCGCCGATGCCGTAGGCGACCTGCACATAGGCGACGCCGAGCTGGGCGAACTGGACCAGCATCTCCGGCTTGGGGTCGGCGATCGCGCCGGCATCCAGCAGCAGGGTCGGCTGCGGCCTGGTGGGCAGCATCACCGCGAGCGCGGGCCTGGCGACGCCTGGCAGCGGGCGCATCCGCAGCCGGGCGGTGGCCACGATCCCGCCGGTGGAGCCGGCCGAGACCATCGCCGAGGCCTGGCCGCGCCGGACCAGCTGGCAGGCGACCGCGATGCTGGTGCGCGGCCTGCGCCAGCTGGCCAGCGCGCCTTCGTCCATGCCGAGCGAGTCCTCAGCCGGGACGACCGGGATCTCGCCGGCCGCGTGGTGCCCGGCCAGCAGCGGCCGCAACTGGCCAGGGCGCCCGGTGAGCAGGATCCGCAGCCGGCCGGACCGGACCGCGGCGACCGCGCCGGCCACGATCTCGGCCGGCCCGTGATCACCGCCCATTCCGTCCAGGGCGATCGTGGGCGGCCGGGAACGCGCGGCGGCGCCGTCAGCGGCCGCCTCGGCAGCGGCCTGCCGCCCGGTGTCAGGGCCCGGCTCCGCCGGAGCGGCCGCCGGGGACGGTGGCCGCATGACGTCCCGCATGCGGCCAAGCTTCTCACTGCCCGGCCGGGCCGATGCCACCGGCACGGCCAGCAGGTGTCGCAGGGCAGCGCGCGGGGTACACCGCCGCTACGCGCACTGGTGGCCTTCTGATGCTTCTGCCCGCCGGCGCAGACCCGGAATCCCCGGGCAGGGGCGGCCCGCTGGGTGGCGGCCAGGCCGGCGATGTCAGCAGGTAGAAGTACCGGGACACTACGGGCAGACGTCATCGGGGGTGCATATGGGGCAGCTGTCAGCGACCGCAGGGAACCCTGGGCCTTCCTTGATTGTTTCCTAAGCGTGACCACTTTGTATGGCTAGTCACCTGCGCGGACGCCGCTCACTGCGTCTGAATGGGTGACTGGTTCTGGCGCTGCGCATCCTGCCGCCAGCTGACGGCACTCGTGCGCCCGGCAACCCCGCACCGGGCGGCGACCGACGGAGGGAGATGCGTGACAGGTTACGAACAGATCGCGGCAGTCGTCCCCACGACGACGGGCCGGCGCTTTCGCGCATTCACGGCAAAGCACCTCGACGCGCTTGCCGAACGGGCAGGCCTGGATACCGCTGACCGGCTGGCCGTCCGGGCGGTTGCCACCGTCCTTCCGTTCCGGACCAACTCCTACGTGATCGATCGCCTGATCGACTGGGACGCGGCCCCTGACGATCCGATCTACCGGCTGGTGTTCCCGCAGCCCGACATGCTGCCCGAGGCCGACGTGCGGACCCTGGCGGGCCTGCTGAGCCAGGGCGCGGCCGACGACCAGGTCCGCGCCGTCGCGCATTCGGTGCGGATGCGGCTGAACCCGCACCCGGCCGGCCAGCTCGCGCTGAACGTCCCGGAACTGGCCGACGAGCCGGTACCTGGCCTGCAGCACAAATACCCGGAAACCGTGCTGTTGTTCCCGAAACAGGGACAGACGTGCCATGCCTACTGCACCTACTGCTTCCGGTGGGCGCAGTTCGTCGACGAGCCCGACATGAAGATGGCCACCGACGACATGGACCGGGTGACCGCCTACCTGCGCAGCCACCCGGAGGTGACCAGCGTCCTGATCACCGGCGGCGACCCGATGATCATGGGTGCCAACGTGCTGCGCCGGTACATCGAGCCGCTGCTCGACCCGAGCCTGGACCACATCGAGTCGATCAGGATCGGCAGCAAGTCCCTGGCCTACTGGCCGCAGCGCTTCGTCACCGACCCGGACGCGGACGACACCCTGCGGCTGTTCGAGGAAGTCGCCGAGTCCGGCCGGGTACTGGCGTTCATGGCGCATTTCTCCCACCCGCGCGAGCTGGAGCCGCCGATGGTGATGGAGGCAGTACGCCGGATCAGGTCGGCCGGCGGGGTGATCCGCACCCAGGCCCCGCTGATCAGGTCCATCAATGACGGCCCGGCGACCTGGGCGGGCATGTGGCGGGCCCAGACCCGGATGGGCATGGTGCCGTACTACATGTTCGTTGAGCGCGACACCGGCCCGCAGGGCTACTTCGCGGTGCCGCTAGCCCGGGGATATGAGATCTTCCGCGACGCCTACCGGAGCGTCTCCGGGCTGTGCCGGACCGTTCGCGGGCCGTCGATGTCGGCCACTCCGGGCAAGCTGTGCGTCGACGGCATCGTAGAGCTGGCCGGCGAGAAGGTGTTCGCGCTGCACATGATCCAGGCGCGCGAGCCTGCCCTGGTGGGCAAGCCGTTCTTCGCCAGGTTCGACCCGAACGCGATCTGGCTGTCAGACCTGCAGCCCGCGTTCAGCGCGCGGTTCCCGTTCGAGCCCGACGCGGAGGAACTGCCCGGCCTGTGGGCGCCGGCGGTCTTCGAGCCGGCCAGCTGACCGGCTAGCCGGGATCGGCGTGGCCGGGACCGGCGGGCGGCGCGGTGCTGCTCGGCACCGTGAGCTGCCCGTCTGGCCCGGCCACGGGCTGGCCGTTGCCCGCGATGGCGGAACCGCCCGCGGCACCTGAGCCGGCCGGCGTGGCAGCCTCGCCGGTCTCGCCGGCCGGCGCCGGGACGGCCGCCGCGGCCCGCGCGGCCGCGGCCCTGCGCTGGATCAGCAGGCAGCTGGCCGCGCCGATGACCAGGATCGCCAGCGGCATGACGATCGTGCCGCGCATCGCCTGGACGTAGCCGTTGGCCGCGATCGCGTGCGCGATCCGCCCGACCTGCGCGGCGAGGCTGGCGGGCACCCCGGACACCCGGGTGCTGCCGCCGCCGGTACCCGCGCCGAGCCCGGCGCCGTTGCGGGCCGCGGCCTGGAACGAGGAGATGATGTGCTGCCGCACCGGTGCGGGGAGGCCGGCCGTCCGGGTGGTGGCCTGCCCGGTGAACGCGGAGCTGAGCTGGCTCTGCAGCAGCGCGCCCACCGCGGCCACGCCGATCACCGACCCGACCTGCCTGGTGGTGTTCAGCACGCCGGAGGCGGCCCCGGCCAGCTGGTACTGGACGTCGCGCATGGCGATCGTGGTCATCGGCGCGAAGGTGCAGCCGATCCCGACGCCGGCCACCGCCAGGGCTGGCAGGAAGTCATACCAGGCCGAGGTGGGGGTGGCGATCGCCGCCATCGTGCCCATCCCGATGGCGAACAGGAGCAGCCCGGTGAGCAGGATGAACTTGCCGCCGATCCGGTCAGACAGCCGCCCGGCGGCCGGCGCGATGAACATCGAGACCAGGGAGGCGGGCGCCATCGCCAGGCCCGCCTTGAGGGCCGAGAAGCCCAGCACCGACTGCAGGTAGATGGTGAACGGCAGGAAGATGCCCATCATGCCGATGGCGACGGTCGCGGACACCCAGTTCATCAGCGCGAAGTTGCGGCTGCGGAACAGGCTGAACGGGATCAGCGGCTCGCCGCCCTGCCTGGCCCGCTGGACCAGCAGGAAGACGGCGAGCAGCAGCACGCCGGCGCCGAGCACCAGCGGGATGCTCACGAACGAGGTGATCGTCGACCAGTCGTAGCGCTGGCCCTCCACCAGGCCGTAGCAGATGGCCAGCAGGGCCACGCTGGCCAGCAGCACGCCAGGTATGTCCATCCGGTGCCGGCGCCCGGTGCGCAGGTCCGGGATCAGGATCAGGGCCAGCACGATGACCGCGACCCCGATCGGCAGGTTGACGAAGAAGATGTACCGCCAGTCAAAGGCGGTGACCAGCAGGCCGCCGAGGGTCGGGCCGGCGATGGTGGCCACCCCGGCCACCGCGCCCCAGATACCGAACGCGGCGCCGCGCCGTTCAGGCGGGAAGACCATCGTCAGCATCGCCAGTGTCTGCGGCATCAGCAGCGCCGCGCCCAGGCCCTGCACCGAGCGGAAGGCGATCAGGGCGGCCGCGTTCGGCGACAGCCCGCAGGCGGCCGACGCCGCGGTGAATACCACGATCCCGGCGATGAACATGGTCCGCTGGCCCCACAGGTCGCCCAGCCGCCCGGCCGTGATCAGCAAGACCGCCAGCACCAGTGCGTAGGCGTTGATCACCCAGAGGATGTCGTCCAGCGAGGCATGCAGCCTGTTGAGCATGTCCGGGATGGCGATGTTGACGATGGTCAGGTCCAGCAGGGTCATGAAGAACCCGAGTGAGACCACGACCAGCACGACCCACGGGTTCCCGCGGTACCTACGCACGGTTCCTCCTCAGCAGGCCGGCCAGAACTGGGTTGCGGTCCAGTCCGGTCGATCAGCGCGGGCCTGCGATAAAAGTCTGCGCCAACCCTATCCCGGCCCGTCAAGACATATCTTGAGTTTCCCGGGTGCATACGCCGGCCGATACTGGCGATGCTAAGCCCTGGCCACGACAAAATGGCAGCCCGGCGGCCGGGCTGGCCGGCCGGGCTGGCCGGCCGGGCCCGCCCGTCGGGGCCGACCGGCTCCCGGGCAGTTATGCTCCCGCCATGGAACTCAATGGTGTCGCGGCGATCGTGTCCGGCGGGGCGAGCGGGCTTGGCGAGGCGACCGCTCGCGGGCTGGCGGCGGCCGGCTGCCGGGTCGTGGTCGCCGATCTCAGCGAAGAGCAGGGCAAGGCGGTAGCCAGCGCGATCGGCGGCGACTTCGTCAGGACCGACGTCTCCGACGAGCAGTCGGTGCAGGCGGCGGTGGCCGCCGCCGCGGCCGGGCCGCCGCTGCGGGTCGCGGTGAGCTGCGCGGGCATCGGCTGGGCGGCCCGCACGGTCGGCCGCGACGGGACCCCGCATGACCTGGCCGCCTACCGCAAGGTCATCGACGTCAACCTGATCGGCACCTTCAACGTGATGCGGATCGCCGCCGCCGCGATCGCCCGGACCGAGCCGGCCGACGCCGACGGGCAGCGCGGCGTGATCGTCAACACCGCGTCCATCGCCGGCATCGAGGGGCAGACCGGCCAGGTGGCGTACTCCGCCTCCAAGGGCGGGATCATCGGCATGACGGTGCCCGCCGCCAGGGACCTGGCCGCGATCGGCGTGCGGGTCAACACGATCTGCCCGGGCATCATCGACACCCCCATCTACGGCACCGGCCCGGCCAGCGAGGAATTCAAGGCCAAGCTGGCCGCCCCGGTGGTGTTCCCCCGGCGGATGGGCACGGCCGCCGAATTCGCCCGCCTGGTCCGGGCGCTGGCCGAGAACGACTACATGAACGCCGAGGTAATCCGCTTCGACGGCGGCATCCGCTTCCAGCCCAAGTAGCACCGGGCCTGGGCACGGCGGCCGGCCGGCTGACCGAGAGGGGCTGAGATGGCCGACGCGGTGGTCACCGAGGTAACCGACGGGACCGCGATCATCACGATCAACCGCCCGCAGGCGCGCAACGCGGTCAACGGCGAGGTGGCCAGGGGCATCGCGGCCGCCGCCGAGGAGTTCGACGCCCGGCCCGACGTCCGGGTCCTGGTGCTCACCGGGGCAGGCGGCACGTTCTGCGCCGGAATGGACCTGAAGGGCTTCCTGGCCGGGGACGCGCCGGTGGTCGAGGGCCGCGGGTTCGCCGGCATCACCGAGCGGTTCCCGGTCAAGCCGGTCATCGCCGCGGTCGAGGGCTACGCGCTGGCCGGCGGCTTCGAGATCGTGCTGGCCTGCGACCTGGTGGTGGCCGCGGAGACGGCCAGGTTCGGGCTGCCGGAGGTCCGGCGCGGGCTGGTGGCAGGCGCGGGCGGGCTGCTCAGGCTCGCGCACCGGATCCCCTACCACCTGGCCATGGAGATCGCGCTGACCGGCGAGCACGTCCCGGCCGCCAGGATGGCCGAGGCTGGCCTGGTCAACCGGCTGGTCCCGGCCGGCGAGGCGGTCAGCGCGGCCAGGGAGCTGGCCGGGCTGGTGGCCAGGGCCGCGCCGCTCGCGCTGGCGGCCAGCAAGCGGATCATCATCGAGTCGGCGGACTGGGACAGCGGTGAGGCGTTCGCCCGGCAGGGCGAGATCGTCAGCCCGGTGTTCGCGTCCGCGGACGCCATCGAGGGCGCGGTCGCGTTCGCCGAGAAGCGCGCCCCGGCGTGGCGGGGCGAGTAGCCGGCCGGCCCGCCGCCGCGTCGGGCGCTCACCTGGCTGCATCAGGTGTGCACTGTCAGTAGGCTAGTGCCGCCCGGCCCGGAACGCGGAATGCCGGGTCACCGGCTCGCCTCGTCCGGGTTACCTGGCTGCCGCTGATCGCCGGCGCGGCAGTAGCCCGCGGCGCTCAGGCGCAGGGCGGCATGGCCGGAAGGCACGGCCCTGGGCCGGCCGCCGCGGCGGGAATGAGCCGCCACGGGTGACGCGCGCACCGCGTCAGGCTTCCTAGGCTGCCGGCAGGGGCCGACGTGGCGTGGCGCGAGGGAGATGAGATGACGGCGAGGATCAGCGTTGTTGTCCCGTTTTACAACAACGAGGACCTGCTCGGTGACTGCCTGCAGTCGATCGCGAATCAGACGTACGCCGATCTCGAAGTCATCATGGTGGATGACGGCTCGGTGGACGGCAGCACCGCCCTCGCGCAGGCGCAGGCACAGGCCGATCCGCGGTTCTCGCTGATCCGGGTGCCCAACGGCGGCCCTGGCTCGGCGCGCAACCACGGGATCGCCCGGGCCACCGGGGAGTTCCTGGCCTTCGTCGACGCCGACGACATGCTGCCCAGCCACGCCTACTCCCGGATGCTGCACACGCTGGAGTCGTCGCAGTCAGATTTCGTCTCCGGCAATGTCGAGCGGATCGGCCCGGCCGGGATCACCCAGTCGGGCCTGCATTCGCGCGCCATTAAAGGCCGCAGGATCGGAACGCACATCAGCCGGCTGCCCGAGCTGTTCTGGGACGTGTCGGTCTGGAACAAGCTCTTCCGCAAGTCGTTCTGGGACGCCGCGGGCATGTCCTTTCCCGAGGGGATGCTCTGGGAAGACCTCCAGGCCATGACCAAGGCGCACGTGCTGGCCAAGGCGGTCGACGTCATCCCGGACACGATCTACTACTGGCGCGAGCGCGGCAAGGGACAGCTGTCCATCACCCAGTCCCGCACCGACATCACCAACTTCAGGGACCGGATCACCGCGCTGACCGCGATCGACCAGTTCCTGTCCGGGCACTCCACCAGGCTGCTGCGCGAGCACCAGCGCAAGGCGCTGGTCAATGACCTCTGGCTGTATGTCGCCGACCTGGCCAGGACCAGCGACGACTATCAGGCCGAATTCCTCGAGCTGAGCCGCAGGTACCTGGCCAGGGTCGACCGCCGGGTCTTCGCCCGGCTGCCCTCGACGCACCGGCTCGCCTACTACCTGATCAGGACCGGGCAGCTGGACCGGCTGATCGAGTTCAACGCCTGGTATCAGGCGCAGCGGGTGAAGACCATCCCGGTGGTGCGCAGCTTCGGCAGGCTCCGCGCCGACCTGCCGTTCCGCAAGAACCGGACGATGCGGATCCCGGGCCGGGTCTACCGGCCTTACTGGCGCGAGCTGGACCCGTTCGTCCGGGTCGACGGCCTGAGCTGGGAGGGGGACAAGCTCGTGCTCAGCGGGGCCGCGTTCGTGCCGTCCATCGACATCACCAAGCGCAGGCACACCTCGAAGATCGTCATCCTGCGCCCCGCGGGCCGGCGGCGGCTGCCCCCGATCGTGCTGGTCGCCAGGTCCGTGCAGCACCCCGAGGCGACCAGCTGGTCGGGCCAGAGCCGTTACTCCTACGACTGGGCCGGGTTCCGGGTCGCGATCAGCCCGCGCTGGTTCAGGATCGGCAGCCGCTGGCTGACCGGCGACTGGAACAGCCTGATCCTGGTCCGCGGCCGCGGCGTCTGGCGGCCGGCCCGGCTGCACACGCCGATGCGCGGGCACGCCGAACGGCCGGAGTTCCGCCAGGTCGCGCCGGGGATCAGGTTCGGCGCCCGGTGGGTCCGCCGGCAACTGCACATCCAGGTGGTCGACACCCCCGCGGTGCTGCACGGCTGCCAGGAGTCCGGCGGCACGCTCACCATCGAGGCGGACGTGACCAGCACGGCCCAGCCCGGCCCGGCCGAGCTGGTGCTCACCTGGCCCAAGAACGCCTCCACCCAGACCTTCCCCGCCACCTCATCCCGGCTGGACGGCAAGACGCTGCGGGTGCGCGCCGAGGTGCCGGTGAGCGCGGTCCAGGCCGGGCCGCCGGCCGCCGACGCCCCGGCCGAGCTGGCCGCCGGCACCCAGCTGGAATGGGACCTGCGGGTGCAGGCCGACAGCCGGGGACCGGTGCGGGTGGCGTTCCCGCCGGGCGAGCGGGAGTTCCGGCACGTCATGGGTGCCAGGGAAGTAGGCGTTGAACGCAATATCTACGGCAACGCCGTCATCGTCAGCCGGACCGTGCAGCCGGTGATCGAAGAGCATCGGTGGAGCGAGGACGGCCGGCTCACGCTGGCCGGCAGCTTCCCCGCGGCGGTGCCCGGCCGCTACGAGGCGGTGCTGAGCCGGCGCAGCTCAACCGACCAGCACGTGCTCGCCTTCCGCCGGGACGGCGACCGGTTCACGATCGAGATCAGGGTGACGGCGATGTCGTCGTTCGGCAGCCTGCTCCCGCTCAGGGACGGCAACTGGGACATCCAGGTCTGCCGCGCCGATAGCGCCGCGGCCGACCTCAGCCAGCCGGCCGTGCCCCGCTACGACCACGGGCGGCTGTCGGAGATCGAGGAGCGCAAGCACGTATTCGGGCCCAAGAGCTACCAGTTCACCACCTCCGGGTATGACATCCCGATCCTGGTCGTCGGCGCGGCGCTGAAGCTCGCCGAGCAGGGCCGGGTGCAGCGCCGGATGCTGCGCGGGCTCTACTACCCGCTGCAGATGAAGCTGCCGCTCAGGGACGCGGTGATGTTCATCAGCTGGAAGGGCAAGCAGTGCGGCGACAACCCGGGCGGGATCGCCAGCGAGCTGCGGCGGCGCGGCGATGACCGGGAGCACATCTGGGCGGTCTCTGACTGGTCGGTCCCGGTGCCCGAGGGGGCCCGCGCGGTGCTGTCCCGCACCGAGGAGTACTACGAGGCGCTGGGCCGGTCCCGGTACGTGATCTCCAACGACGACATGCCCGGCAACTACGTGAAGCGCGACGGCCAGGTCTACGTGCAGACCTGGCACGGCACGCCGCTCAAGCGGATCGGCTTCGACATCGAGCAGCCGCAGTTCATCAGCGGCACCAGTTATTTCGATCACCTGGCCAGGGACGTGGCCAAGTGGGACCTGCTGCTGTCACCCAACCCGTTCAGCACCCCGGTCATGCGCCGGGCGTTCCACTACGACGGCGAGATCTGCGAGTCCGGCTACCCGCGCAACGACGTGCTGCACAGCGCCGACGCGGCGGCGGTGGCCGGGCAGGTGCGGCAGCGGCTCGGCCTGCCCGACGGCAAGAAGACGGTGCTGTACGCGCCGACCTGGCGGGACAACCAGTACTACGCCTCGGGCCGGTACCGCTTCGACTTCCGGCTCGACCTCGAACGCGCCTGGCAGGCGCTCGGTGACGACTACGTGATCCTGATCCGGGGTCACCACCACATGTCCGACGACGTGCCGGCCGGCACCCGGCCCGGCTTCGCCGTCAACGTCACCGGCTACCCGGAGATCTCCGAGCTGTTCCTGGCCAGCGACATCCTGGTCACCGACTACTCGTCGGTGATGTTCGACTTCGCGCCCACCGGCAAGCCGATGCTGTTCTTCACCTACGACTTCGAGCAGTACCGGGACACGCTGCGCGGCTTCTACTTCGACTTCGCCGAGCAGGCTCCAGGCCCGCTGCTCACCACCTCCGACGAGGTGACCGAGGCCATCGCCGGCATCGACTCGGTGGCGGCCAGCCACCGCGGCGCCTACGCCGCGTTCACCGCGAAGTACTGCCCGCTGGACGACGGCAAGGCCGGCGCCAGGGCGTGCGACCGGATCTTCGGCGGGTAGCCGGGTTTACCTGGCGTTACCTTGATGGGGTGGCGACGAGGAAGGCTGCCCGCCGGTCGGCGGGCCAGCCCGGACAGCCGGCCGCCGGCCCGCCCGGCCAGGCCAGCCCGCGCGGCCCGGCCGGCCGCGACGACGAGCTCGGCCAGCTGCGCCGGGTGGTGGACGAGGCCATCGCCGGGCGCGGCCAGCTGCTACTGCTGGCCGGCGAGGCGGGCATCGGCAAGACCGCCATGCTCGCCGCGGCGGACCGCTACGCCAGCGGCCGCGGCGTCCGGGTGGCCTGGGGCTGGGGCTGGCCCGGCGACGGCGCCACCGGCTACTGGCCCTGGGTCCAGGTCCTGCGGTCACTCGGGCTGGACGCGCCGCTGTCAGCGGCGCCGGACCAGGCCAGCGTGGACGCCGCGCCCGCCTCGGCCAGGTTCCGGCTGTTCGACGAGGTGACCTCGGCGCTGCTCGCCGAGTCACGGATCCAGCCGGTGCTGGTCCTGCTCGATGACCTGCAGTGGGCGGGCCAGCCGTCGCAGCTGCTGCTGGATTTCCTGGCCCGGCGGCTGCCCGCGGGCGCCGCCGCGGTCGTGGGCAGCTACCGCGACGTCGGCCCGTCGCCGGGGCCCGCCCTGGCTGCGCTGGCGGCGCGCAGCACCGTGCTGCCGCTCTCCGGGCTGGCCGCCGGGCCGCTCACCGAACTGGTCGCGGGCGTGGCGGGCGAGCAGCGGGCCGGCCAGATCGGCGCCGAGGTGCACCGCAGGACCGGCGGCAACCCGTTCTTCGCCCAGCAGGTGGCCTGGCTGCTGAAAGACGGCAGGGACGGGGTGCCGCCGGGGGTCCGCGAGGCGCTCGGCCAGCGGTTCGCCGCGCTGAGCCCCGGCTGCGCCGCGGCGGTGCGCGCGGCCGCGGTGGCCGGTCCCCGGTTCACCGTTAGCTTGCTCAGCCACGCCTGCGGCGAGCCGCCCGCGGCCATCGCCGCCGCGCTGGCCGAGGCGGAAGCGGCCCGGGTGCTGCGCCAGGACGGGCCAGGGCGCTACCGGTTCGCGCACGACCTGCTCCGCGAGTTCGGCTATGACCAGCTGCCCGCCGCCGGCCGGGCCCGGCTGCACCAGCGGATCGGCGCCGGGCTCGAAGCCGGCCGGGCCCGGGGCGAGGATGTCTCGCTGGCCGAGCTCGCCGGGCATTTCGTCCAGGCCGATCCCCGGTCGGCGCTGGCCCGCCGGTACAGCGTCGCGGCCGCGCGCGAGGCGACCAGCCGCCTCGCCTACGAGCAGGCGGTCCGGCACTGGGAGGCGGCGCTGGCGGCCGGCGGCCAGGACCCGGCGGCGCAGGCCAGCCCGCTGATCGAGCTGGCCGAGGCGCAGCGCCGGGCCGGCGCCGGGCAGGCCGCGGGCGAGGCCTACCTGCGCGCCGCCGAGCTGGCCAGGCGCGAGCAGGACGCGGCGGGCCTCGCACGGGCCGCGCTCGGCCTGCACGCGCTCGGCAGCCGCACCTGGTGGCCGCCCGCCCAGGTCGTCGCGCTGCTCAGCGAGGCCCTGGACGCGCTGCCGCCCGGCACTGCGCTGGCTGGCCCGGGCCCGCTGCGGCTGCGGGTGATGGCGAGCCTGGCCCGGGTGCTGGCCTGGCACCGGCTCGACCTGCCCAGGGCGCGGGAACTGGCCGGGCAGGCGGTGGGCGGCGCCCGCGCGCACGGTGACCCGGCGACGCTGATCGCCTGCCTGCTCGCCCAGCACAACTCGATCTTCGCGCCGGGCACCGGCCAGCGCCGGCACGCGCTCGCCGCCGAGGCCGCGGCGCTGGCCGAGCAGGCAGGCGACCAGGAGGCACTGCTGGAAGCCCGGCTGCTGGCCGCCACTGACCTGCTCGAACTGGCCGACCCCGGGTTCCGCGGCGAGCTCGCCGAGTTCCTCCGGCTGGCCGCGCTCAGCGGGCAGCCCAGGTTCCAGTACGCCGCCCTGGTCCGGCGCGCCATGCTGGCGCTGCTCGCGGGCCAGCTCGCCGAGGCCGAGCAGCTGATCGGCCAGGCCGCGATGCTCGGCGCGGAGTGCGGCGAGCCGGGCGTCCAGGATGTCCGCTACGACCAGGGCTGGGACCTGCTCGCGCAGCAGGGCCGCCTGGCCGAGCTGGCCGGGTCGCTGCCGCAGATGTTCCCCGACCCCGAGTCGGTCCAGGCGCGCAGCACCCGCGCGCTGATCCTGCTCGCGGCCGGGGACAAGCCCGGGGCGGCGCGCGCGGCCGCGCCGGTCCTCGACCCGCCGCCCTACAGCCAGTTGCCTGCCGACAACCAGGCGCTGCTCGGCGTGGCGTTCGGCACCCAGCTGGTGACCGGGCTCGGCGCGGTGCCGGCCGCGCGCATCCTGCACGCGGCCATGCAGCCGTTCGCCGGCCAGGCGGTGGTGTCCGGGGTCGCGGTCACGTTCCACGGCGCGGTAGCCCATCACCTGGGCATGCTGGCCGCGCTGCTCGGCCGCCCCGAGGAAGCCGAAGGCCACCTGGCGGCGGCGGTCGCGGCGCACGAACGGCTCGGCGCGCTGCCCTGGGCGCTGCGCAGCAGGCTGGAGCTGGCGAAGGTGTGGCTGGCCGGGCCGGGGCGCCGGGACCGCGCGCTGGCCAGCCTGGCCCAGATCGCCGCCGCGGCGCACCAGGCGGGCCTGGCGCAGCTGGCCCGCGACGCCGAGCAGGCCGGGATCGCGGCGGGCCAGGCGCCGGTCAGCAGCGGGGCGTTCACCAGGGACGGGGCGATGTGGACGCTGAGCTATGGCGGCCAGACGGTGCGGATGCGGGCCGCCAAGGGGCTGGCCGACCTGGCGCTGCTGCTGTCGGTGCCCGGCCGCCAGGTCGCGGCCGCGGACCTGATCGCGGCGGCCGGGGCCGGCCAGGCCGGGCGGGCCAGCCTGGGACTTGGCGCGGACGAGATCTTCGACGCGACCGCCCGGCGGCAGATCAGGACCCGGCTGGCCAGCCTGGCCGAGGAGATCGCGGAGGCGGCCAGCTGGCACGATCCAGGGCGGGCCGCCAGGGCGCGGGCCGAGCGGGACGTGCTGCTGCGCGAGCTCACCGCCGCCACCAGGCCGGGCGGCGGGTCCCGGCTGCTCGGCGATCAGGCCGAACGTGCCCGCAAGACGGTGACCGCCAGGATCAGGGACGCGATCAGCCGGATCGAGCGGGTGCATCCCGCGCTCGGCGCGCACCTGCGGGCGAGCGTGACCACCGGAAACCGGTGCGGCTACTCGCCGCCCGCGCCGGTGACCTGGCAGCTGTCGCGGACGAAAGGCTAGCCGCCGGCTAGCGGATCCTGGCGGCGTTCTGGCGCCTCCCCGGTGACGGCATCAGCTAGCCGAGGGAGGACCGGGATGCATGACGTGATCATCGTGGGCGCGCGGGTGGCCGGCTCGGCCACCGCGCTGCTGCTGGCCCGCCGGGGCCTGAAGGTACTCGTGGTGGACCGGGCCGGATTCCCCAGCGACACGCTGTCCACCCACCAGGTCCAGGTGACCGGGGTCGCCGCCCTGGCCCGCTGGGGCCTGCTCGGCGACATCCTCGCCGCGGGCACCCCGGCCACCCGCCGGATCCGGTTCGACCAGGGCGAGGCGGTCATCACCGGCCAGGTCCCCCGCTATGACGGCGCCGACCTGATGTGCAGCCCGCGCCGCACCCTGCTGGACAAGGTGCTCGTCGACGCGGCCAGGGCAGCGGGCGCCGAAGTCAGGGAGAACTTCACCGCCGAGGGGCTCACCGGGGACGGCGTGGTCACCGGGATCCGCGGCCGGGAGAAGGGCGCGCCGCCGGTCACCGAGCAGGCACCGCTGGTCATCGGCGCGGATGGCAAGCACTCGCTGGTGGCCAGGACGGTGAGCGCACGGGCCTACCGGGCGAAACCACCACAGTCCATCGCCTTCTACACCTACTGGGACGGCGTGCCCGGCAGCGAGGGCCAGATCTACGGCCGTCCTGGCTGCGCGGTGGGCGCCTGGCCGACCAACGACGGGCTGCTGATGACCTACCTGGCCTGGCCGATCGCGCGGTTCAGCGAGTTCCGGCAGGACGTGGAGGGCAGCTTCCTGCGCACCCTGGACGCGACCGGCCTCGGCGAGGCGGTCCGGGCCGGGCGCCGGGCCGAGCGCTTCCGCGGCACCCCCGACCTGCCCAGCTACTTCCGCCAGCCATGCGGCCCTGGCTGGGCCCTGGTCGGCGACGCCGGCCTGCTGCTGGACCCGATCACCGGCCAGGGCATCAGCCACGCGTTCCGGGACGCGGAACTGCTCGCCGACGCGGTCGCCGACGGCCTGGGCGGCATCCGCCCGCTCGGCGGCGCGCTGCGCCGCTACCACCGGGCCAGGGACGCCGCGGCCAGGCCGATGTACGACTTCACCGCCAGGCTCGCCGCGATCAGCCCGCCGCTGCCCGCCGAGACGGCGCTGTTCCGGCGGCTGTCGCAGCGCCAGCAGGACGCGGACGCGTTCATCGGCGCGCTGACCGGGGCGGTGCCGCTGCGCCAGTTCATGTCCCCGGCGAACATCGTCCGGCTGGTCGGCGTGCGCGGGCTGGCCGGCCTGATACTCGGCCAGGCCCGCCGCGGCCGGCCGCGGCGTCAGCCGGTGTGACGCAGCGCGGTGAGGGTGGCCAGGCCGCGGTCGGGAGCGTAGGCGTGCAGCCGCTCGCGGAGCTTCTCCCTGCCCCGGTGCAGCCGCGACATCACGGTGCCGATCGGGGTGCCCATCATCTCGGCGATCTCCTTGTACGGGTAGCCCTCGATGTCGGCGAGGTAGATCGCCACCCGGAACTCCCGTGGCAGGTCGCGCAGTGCCCGCAGCACCTCTGAGTCGGCCATCCGCTCCAGTGCCTCGGCTTCGGCCGAGGCCGCCGGGCGCCGCAGCGGGTCGATCCCCAGCTGCCAGTCATCCTGGAAGTCAATGCCCAGCGGCTGCACCGGCTCACGGCGCTTCCGGCGGTAATTGTTAATGAAAGTGTTCGCCAGAATCCGGTGCAACCAGGCGCGCAGATTCGTGCCCGGCTTGAACTGATGAAAAGCGGCGTAAGCCTTGACGAAGGTTTCCTGTACGAGATCCTCGGCGTCACTGGCATTACGGGTCATCCGCAGCGCAGCAGGGTAAAGCTGGCCAAAATAGGGCATAACGTCCCTTTCAAAACGCTTATCCTGTTCTGACCTCTGCTCTTTCTGTCTCATCCCCGCTCCGTCCCTATTGATCGACACCTTATAGACGTCGCAGCCAGACGTCACGATGCGTGATCTGCGCAACATTGTGAGCGCGCGGAAAATAGGGACGAAGACTGCCAGCGCGGCCCGGTGATATTACTCAGCCGGGACGCGCTCAAATCCAGCCGTGGTACCACATCCGGGCCAGCCACGAGGTATACGGAAGTACTTTCGCGGCCAGGACTGGATACATGTAGTAAAAATCTGCCAGCACCGCCAGCAGGTAGACGCCGGCCAGGATCGCGCCGGTGGTCCGGCGTGCCTGGCTGGCCAGCGCCGGGCCGATGATCAGCCCCAGGCACAGCGTGATCCCGATGACCAGGAACGGGGCGAACGCGACCGCGTAGAAGTAGAACATGGTCCGGCCGTCGTGCCAGGCGAACCAGAACCACGGCAGCCAGCCTGCCGCCACCGCCGCCAGCACCGCGCCGGCCCGCCAGTCCCGCCGGGTCAGCCACCAGATCAGGCAGGCCAGCAGCGCGGGCATGCCCGCCCACCAGATCAGCGGGGTGCCGATGGCCAGCACCTCCTGCGAGCAGCTGGCCGCGCCGCACCCCTTGGGCGTGCCGTAGAAGAACGAGACCGGCCTGGTCAGCAGCATCCAGGTCCACGGCTGTGACTTGTACGGGTGGCCGGCCGTCAGCGTCACGCTGAAGTGCCACATCGCCCGGGTGTACTGGTACAGCGAGTCCAGCGCGGACCAGACCGGCGTGTGATTGCCGTGCTGCGCGGCCCAGTTCCGGTCGTATCCGGCCGTGGACGCGAACCAGCCGCTGTAGCTGGCCAGGTAGGCGGCAAACGGGACGACCAGGAACGAAACCGGCAGCCAGCGCCCGTCCTTGACCAGGGCGCCGCGCACGTAGCCGGGCAGCCCAGCCGCCCGCCTGGCCCCCAGGTCCCAGGCGATCGCCAGGGCCGCGAACCCGACGATGAAGTAGGCGCCGTTCCACTTCGACGCGGTCGCCAGCCCGAGGCACACCCCGGCCAGCACCCGCCACCAGCGGATGCCCAGGCCGGGCCCGGCATCGGCGGAGGCCGCGCCGCCGGCGGCCACCGCGGCGGCGATCCGCCCCCGCGCCCGGTCCCGGTCGATCACCAGGCAGCCGAACGCGGCCAGCACCCAGAACATCACGAAGATGTCCAGCAGCGCCGTCCGGCTCAGCACGAACTCCAGGCCGTCCAGCGCCAGCAGCAGGCCGGCCACGCAGCCGAGCAGGGTCGAGCGG
>DATBGO010000251.1:0-1609 GCA_036558005.1 Streptosporangiaceae bacterium
CGCTCGTGACCCTGTTCTGGGTTGTCGTGGCGGCCGTCGGCGTGATGACCATCAGCGGCACTACCCACCGGATGACGAACGACTTCTCCATGCCGGGGCAGGCGTTCAAGGTCGACAACCAGATCGTCAGCCAGTACGGCAACGGCGGCTCGCAGGCCCCGTACGTACCGGTGATCACGGTCCCGGCCGGGCAGAAGGTTACCGACCCGGCGGTGGCGGCGGCTACCGGGCGGGCGTTCGGCGCGCTGGCCCGGGCGATACCCGGCGTGCGGATCGCGGACTACGCGACTACTCATAACCCTGCGTTCGTGACCCGGGACGGCCGGTCCACGTTCGCCCTGGTGTACACGGCGCCGGTCTCGGGCTTCGGCGGCCCCGGTCTCGGCCCGGTGGTCGAACGGGCCGTCACTGCGGCCGCGCCGGCCCTCGGAGCCGGATGGCACGTCGGGGTTACCGGCTCGCAGCTGCTGGCCGACGGGCAGCCGTCCTCGGGCAAGGGCACCGGGCTGATGACCGAGGCGATGATCGGCTCGGTCGGCGCGCTGGTCATCCTGGCACTGGTCTTCGCCAGCTTCCTGGCGCTGCTGCCGCTGCTGATCGGCGGCATCTCGGTGCTGGCCACGTTCCTGGTCGTGGGCGGGCTCACCGAGGTGACCGGGGTCAGCCAGATCGTCGAGTTCCTGATCGCCCTGATCGGGCTGGGCGTGGCCATCGACTATTCGCTGCTCGTGGTCAGCCGCTGGCGCGAGGAGCGGGCGGCCGGCCGTTGTAACGCCGACGCTGTGGCGGAGGCGATGAACCACGCGGGCCGGGCCGTGGTGTTCTCCGGCCTGACCGTGGCCATCGGGCTGCTGTCGATGATCGTCTTGCCGGTGCCCATGCTGCGCAGCGTCGGCTACGGCGGCGTGCTGGTGCCGCTGGTGTCGGTGGTCGTCTCCGTCACCTTGCTCCCGGTGATCCTGGCCACCGTCGGCCCGCGCCTGGACTGGCCGCGGCTGCGGACCGAGCGCCGCGCCAGCCGGGTGTTCTCGGCCTGGGCGCGCGGCGTCTACCGGCACCGCTGGCTCGCCGCGCTGGCCGGACTCGGCATCCTGGCCGCGCTCATGCTCCCGGCGCTGTCCCTGCACCTGGGTGAGCCGGGCAGCTCGTCCCAGGCCACCCGCGGTCCGGCGCACGACGCGCTGGTCACGCTGACCCACGGCGGGATCCCGTCCGGCGTGCTCACCCCGGCCGAGGTGCTGACGTCCTCGGGTTCCGGTGGCCCGGCTTCGGCCTCGGGCCCGGCCGGTACCGTGGCGGCCTCGGCTGCGCGGGTGCCCGGCGTGTACGCCGCGGTGGCGCCGGCCACGCCGGATTACCAGCGGGACGGCACGGCGATCGTGACCGTGATCCCGGTGGCCGAGAGCAGCGGGCCGGACGGCCAGGCGACCATCGCCGGGCTGGAGCAGTCGCTGCTGGGGCGGCCGCACGTGATCGGCATCGGCGGTGACGGCGCGGCGCTCATCGACTTCGACCACGCGGTCTACGGCGACTTCCCGCTCATGCTCGCCATCATCAGCGTCGCCACCTTCCTGCTGCTGACCCGGGCCTTCCGCTCGGTGCTGCTGGC
>DATBGO010000252.1:0-9497 GCA_036558005.1 Streptosporangiaceae bacterium
GCGGACGGTCCAGACCTGCCCGCCGGGATGCTCGACCCGCACGCCGGGGTCGGCGAGGATCTCGGCAAGGAAATCCCGCACGTGGGAGGCGTCGATCCAGGACGCGCCGAGCCGGGCGTCGATCTCGGACGGCATCAGGTCAGGCGGGATGACCTTGCGCAGCTCCTCGGCGTTGACGTTGTAACGGGGGTCGTCAGCGGCGGCCCGCTCGGCAGCCTCGAGCTTGTCGCGGACCTTGCCGGACAGGTACTCCGCGGCCGGGACCAGCCGGCCGGTCCCCGGCTCGTCGAAGGCGAGGATGCCCAGCTCGCGGCGTGCGTCTTCCTCGTCGGTGCCGAGCAGCCGGGCGATGGCATCCAGCCGGGCCTCGCCGAGGACGTCCAGGCAGATCGCCAGCGCGTCAGCGCCGTTGTCAGCGCCGAGGCGGGGGTTGCGGGGGGCGATGACGCGGCCGGTGAAGATCGCGGCCTTGGCCGCGGTCTGGGTGACCGGGTCGAATTCCTCCAGCGCCTGGACCAGGGGCGCGAACGGGTCACCGCGGAAGCCGCCTTGCGGCGGGCGGATGCGGGCCAGTTTCTCCCCGCCGGTGTCCGGGTCCGGGCGGCCGGTGGGCCGCCAGGAGAACCGGTTGATGGTGCCGTAGGCGCGCACGTAGTCGTCGTAGCGCCGGTTGAGGTCGCGGCGCATAGCGCCCAGCTCGGGGGTGTCATCGCGGGATGCCGCCTCGGCGTCCAGCAGGCCGGTGACCGCGTCGCGGAGGCGGAGCAGGTGCCGCAGCTCGGCTGCCTGAGTGCCGGGGACCGGGAACGGGACGGCGTGGCCCTGGGCGACCTGGGTGAAGGTGCCGTCGCCGTGCGCTTCCAGGTAGCCGTCCGGATGATCCGACCGCGTCCCGGTCTCCGCCGCGCGGGCCTGGTCCGGTGCGGCGGTCCAGGCCAGGGCACGGGCCGGGGCGGCATCGGCGATACGGGCCAGGGCGCGGGCCAGCGCCGCGGTGGTGTCCCCTGACGCGGCCACGACCAGGTCCTCGGCGCTGTAGGCGCCGCGGGTGACGCGCATCTCGCCGAGCACGGCACCGGGGTTACCGAGGAAGTACTCGTTGACCGGGATCTGGACGCCATCGACCTCGGTAGTCCGGGTCTGCTCCCAGGCGGTGGGGTCCGGATCGCGGCCGGGCTCGCGGCGGCGGAAGATCAGCAGGTCGGTGATGACCTTGGTCCCGGCTGCCTGCTGGTGCGCGCCGCTGGGCAGCCGGACCGCTCCGGCCAGGTCGGCCAGGGCGGCGATCTCGCGGCGGGCGGCGGGGTTGCGGGCATCCATGGTGTAGCGGCTGGTCACCACAGCGACCAGGCCGCCCGGCCGGACCAGGTGCAGGCTCTTGATGATGAAGTGGTTGTGGATGCTGTGCCCGCCGGGGTTATGCCGCCCGTCGGTCAGGGCGAAACTGCCGAACGGGACATTGCCGATCGCCAGGTCGAAGCTGCCTTCGGGGGCGCGGGTGTCGGCGAAGGACTCATTGGCGATGTCGGCGTCCGGGTAGAGCTTCGCCGCGATCGAGGCGGTGACCGGGTCCAGTTCCACGCCCGTGACCCGGGCGCCGCGGGGCGCGAAGCCGATGAAGTTCCCGCTGCCGCACCCGGCTTCCAGGACCCGGCCCCCGGTGAAGCCGAGCTGCTGCACCCCCGTCCAGATGGCCTGGACGAGGGCGGCGTCGGTGTAGTGCGCGTTGAGGGTGTTGCGGGCGGCAGCCGACAGCTCCCCCGGTGTCGCCAGCCCGGACAGTTCCTCGCGGGCCCAGGCGAACTCCGGCTTGCCCTCGTCGAAGACGTCCGGGACCGCGCCCCACCCGGACCACCGGGCCAGGGCAGCCTGCTCCTCCGGTGCGGCCGGGCGGTCCTCCCGCTCGATGACGCGCAGGGCAGCAAGCGCCGCGAGGTTCGCGCGGACGCGGGCGACGGAACCGGACGGGGCCAGGTCGTCCTGGCCCCTGGGCCGGAACCGCGGCCCCGGGGTTAGCTGCCCTGGAGCCGTTCCTCCTGCTCGGCGTTGATCTCCGCCCACATCGGGTGGCCGGGGCCGATCACCAGCGGCCGCTGCGTGCTCGCCGGCGGCGGGTCGTTCTCCTCGGGGTCCTGGCTGGCTCCCGGCTCGGGCGGCGGCAGGACCTGCTGCGGCAGGATGATCTCTTCGGCCTGGCTGCGCGCCGCGGCCAGCCGGCCCGCCCGGGCCAGGTAGTCCTCCCCGGGCTGGCCGTCGCCCGCCAGCTCCGTCGTCAGCTCGTCGATCTGCCGGGCTGCTTCCTGCCCAATCGCCGAGAAGAAGCTGTCCGGATCGCTGATCGCCGCGTACTGGTGCGGCAGCCACCGTGCCCAGTGGCTGCGGGCCATCGTGCTGTACCTGTTCACCGTCGTGTTCTCCCTCCTGTTCGTCTGCCAGCTTTAGCAGGTCCTCGAAGCTGAGCTGGCCTTCGACGTGCTTGAAGTAATCCCGGCGCCGCTTCGCTACCACCGCGGTCTCACCCCGCCGCGAGCGCCGGGCGGGGCCGGGATAGGGCTGCGGGTCCGCCTGGCCGGCGGTGGCCGCTGCTGGCGTCTAGAGGCATCGTAGGCATCCCCCTCCACTATGGTCAACTAAAATTGACAGGTGATCTTTGTTATCTTGTTTTAAGTTGATGTCATCGGTGTGCGGGAGCACGGCTTGCCCGGGGCAGGCGTCGGTCTTCGGGGTCAGTGCCGCAGGCCGCCGCGGAGTTCCCCGGCGGCGTCCGCGGCTATCCGCGTGAGCTGGCGGGGCGGGTGGCTGGCCATCACGGCTCAGTCTCCGCGGGGCGGCCGGGAAGGCTCGCGTCACCCGGTGGCGTGGCCGGGCGCGGGCTGATGTCCCACCAGCCGGGCGGAGGCTGCGCGGTGGTGGCCTGGCGGGGGTCGATGTGCTCGTCTTCGGAGCACATCGAGAACGGTCCGGTCCTGCCGAGCAGGACGGGGAGGTGGTGGTCGAGGTGGTCGCGCAGCCAGGTGGCCATCCCGGTGCCGGGCTGGAGGCGGAGCGCCTCCCAGGTGTGCCACAGTGCGGTCAGCCGGGTGATTGCCTCGGCGTGCCGCCACCACTGCGCGCACCACCGGTACTCCCCGCCCAGCGGGCGGCGGAACATCGGCAGGAAGTGGCTGGTCACCCACTCCTCGACGCTGCTGTACACCGGCTGGGGCGCCGGTGTGCCCTCACCGTCGGCGGATGGCCCGGTGCCGGGCTGGATGGTCATGACGGGATTTCCCGCTGCTGGGACGGCACGGCCGCCGGCCGGTCCCCAGGATGGTCGCGCTGGGCGGCGCGCTGCATGGCGGCCTCGGCCCGGCTGATCGCCGCGCTGATCTGGGGGGCCTGCGGGCTGGAGTACCAGGGCCGCAGGCTGATGAGCGCGGGCCGGGCGCCGGTCGCCAGGAGCAGGGCCGAGCCCGGCGCCAGGGCGCGGATGTCGGCCGCCTCGAGGATCTCCTGGCGGCGCAGCGACAGCTGCTGGCTGGCGCGGCCGTCTCCGTAGCTCACCGAGATGACCGGCACGTCGTGCTGGCCGACTAGGGTGGCCAGGTCCCGGGCGTGCCGCGGGTCGTCGATGCCGGCGCCGATGACCTTCTTCGTGGAGGCGCCCCACAGCGCGGCCATGCCGGGCTCGCCCCACACCGAGACGCCCTGCTGGTAGGACTGCAAGATGGTGACCGGCACCATGCCGCGGGAGCCTAGATGGGAGTACAGCTCGGGCAGGTCGCCGATCCGGCAGATGTTGGCCGCCTCGTCCAGGATGACCGCCATGGGCGGGTCGAGCCGCCCGCCGTTCCGCTCGGCCTGCCGCCGCCCGGCCCGCATCACCGTGTCGGTCAGCGCGGCGATCAGCGGGGAGGCCGCTGACCGGGACTCGGTCAGCAGGTACAGGGTGTCACGGCCGGCCGCGAACCCGGCCGGGTCGAACGCGGGCAGGTCTTTGCCGCGCGGCGGCGCGACCCACGCCATGATGTCCTCGTCGTTGATGCACTTCGCTGCGGTGCGGGCGGTCTGGTAGATGCCGTCGCGGGTTTCCGGTGCGCCAGCTTGCGCGCCGCGCAAGCTGGCGGCCAGCGCGCCGAACCCGGCGGCGGCGAGCAGCTCAGCGGGGATCGGGGAGCCGGCGTCGGCCAGCCACCGGCCGCACTCGCGCAGCGACCGGCCCGAGGACGCCGCGGCCAGGAACAGTGCACACAGCAGATCCTGGGCGGCCGGCCCCCACAGGTCGCGTCTGGTGTTGTCGTCTACGGTGAGGACGAAGTGGGCGGCGAGCCGGTGGGCGGCCTCGACGCTGGCCAGCCCGGCGAGCGGGTTCCACCACCATCGCTGGCCGGAGCCGGTGATCAGCTGCGGGTCGAACAGCCATACCATGCTGCCCGAGGCGGCGCGGATCTGCGCGGTGGCGGCCCAAAGGTCAGCCTTGTTGGACGTAGCGACAACGGCGCCGGGTGCGGACAGGACGTAGGGGATGCTCAGCGCGGTCGTCTTACCTGAGCGGGGCGCCATGAACGCGGTGAGGGTGTCTTCCCAGGACGCGAACAGGGCCGGGCCGCGGCCGCCGGGCCGCTTGAGGTCCCCGAGCAGCAGCCCGGTATCGGCCGCCGACAAGGACCGCGGATTCACCCTGGCCAGCGACGGGCGCAGCCTGATGGCGGTCCTCGCGGCCGGGACGGGCGTCAGCGGCGTGATCTGCGGGTTGCCGGAGAGCGCGGCGACCGGGTCGCCGGGCCTGGGGATGTGCGCGGCGATGATCCGCCACGCGATGACCCCGCCCGTGATGACCACACACGCCAGCACGACGGCGATCAGCGCGACCAAGATGGTGGGCGTGCCAGGCCACGTCTGGCCGGTGCGCCACCGGGCCACGCTGATGAGCCAGCGTTCGCCGAACGGGCGGACATGCCCGCCGGATAGCGCTGCGGCGATGCGGGCGGCGAGCCAGGCCAGCCAGGCCGCGGCGGCCAGGCCCCAGCCGATCAGCAGCACCACCCAGACCCCGGCGCCATTGACGGCCAGCAGCGGCATCCGCGGACCTACGGCCCGGGTCACGATTCCAGCCTCGAGGCCGGAGCCGCCTTGTGAGGACGGGCAACCGGGCCAGGCAAGGATTCCTGGCCGTCAACGCAGTGCAGGGAGTTCCACGGGCGGCCGGGGCGTCGCCTGGTCGTGAGCATGGCGGGCGAAGCGAATGCCGTGGTCACGGCTTCGGATGCCTTGCGGTGTGCGGGGCTGCGGTTCCTGGCGCGGCCTTCCGGGCGGGGCCGTCCGGGGGGATGGCCGCTGGCGTGGCCGGGAAATCCAGCCCTGCATGCAGGACGGGGGTGGCGGCTTGTGTTTCCGGGCCCGGGATTCGGTCGAGGGCCCTGAGCCTGCGGCATGCTTCACTGAGCAGCTGGTCGATCTCGTGGAGCTCGGGTTTGGCTGCGTCCGCGATGCTGTGCTGGCATCCGATGCCGCTGATGCAGGTGCTGGCATGGTCCGCGATATCAGCCAGATGCCTCAGCATCTGCTGTGTTCCGGGGCTATCCAGGTCCCGCGGCCAGTCGCTTTCCTCAAGGTCGGGCTCGTCGAACATGCGAGTAGGGCTCAGGAAGGCGGCAGCATCGCCGGTCAGGCGCACGGCCTCGGTCATGTTTTCCAGCACCGGGTGAGCGCCTGGGCTATCTGGGTCCGGCCAGGTGGTCATCTGGTCATCTGGATCTGGCATTGCACTGCTCCTTCGGGTTACGCGACTGGTCTTCTGAGAACCCCGGCCCGGTTGATGCGGGCAGTCCTGGCCGTGGCGGCTGACCCAGGAGGCGGGATAGCTCCTGAAGCAGACGGTTCACTGCGTGTCCCTGCGGATGGCCTGATCAGTGTCATAGAGGTCGTATTCGTCACCGACCAGGGACAGCTCGACCGGGATGCCGAGCCTCTCCCCCGTCTTGATGAGGTATTTGCCGCGGCCGGGGTGCCTGGCGCCGGGCTGCCACGAGTCCGGTGCTGACCAGCTGGTGACCAGTTCCTGCTCGGGCCCGGTCAAGGGCGTGATGTCGCAGACCCGCGCGAGCTCGCGGGGTGGCAGCCCGCCCATGACGGTGATGGCGCACCGTTCGGCGAAGCCGCGGGCCTTAGCCCGGTCTTCCTCGCCCGGCAGCGCATCGAGATCGGCGAGGGAGTGAGTGATCATGATGGTGCCCATGCCCTTGGCCCGGTTCAGCCTGGTGAGCGAGTCGGCGTACTCGACCAGGCCGGGCGCGCCGCGCAGGGCCCGCCACAGCTCGTCCATCACCGCCAGGTAGGAGCGGCGAGGGGCCAGGTGCTGCTCGGCCAGGGCCGCGGCGGCGTCGACCGTCGCGTACCCGTGTGCCCAGGTGCACAGCATCGCCGCGGTGAGCAGGTGATCGCCTGCGGCGCCGACCCGGCTGATGTCGACGCTGACCGCGGGTGCGTCCAGGTCGACCGGCCGGGAGGTCTGCTGGTCGAACACGCCGGCCGGGCTGCCGGTGCAGAGCAGGTCGAGGGTGAAGACCAGATCGGCCGAACGGGCCCGGTATCCCGCCTCGGAATCCGCCCGGGCCACGGCCCGCAGGACGTCGGGGCCCTGCTCGATCACCTTCAGCACGTCAGTGACCGTGGGCTGGCCGTCTGGCTGGTTCCGCTCGTCGAGCAGGTCGATGGCGCGCCCGAGGATGACCTCCTCGGCATTGGTGATACGGGACTCGCGGACCAGCGCGCACAGCGCCATCAGCAGCGACAGCCGCCGGGAGCGGACCTCCCACCGCAGCGCCTGCGCGTCCGGGCCGGTCATCCGGCGCAGCGCCGCGCCCAGCGGCCCGGCGTCCAGCGGGTTGATCCGGTCCATGCCGCGGCCGACGCGGATCACCTGGCCGCCGAGATGCCCGGTCAGCATGCTGTAGTCCGGCTTGGTGTCCCCGAGGACCAGGACCCGGGTGCCGGTGGCGACGGCCCCGGTGAGCTGCCGTTTGACCAGGGTGGATTTGCCGGTGCCCGGCTGGCCGAGGATGAACTCGCCGGGGTTGGTGATCAGGCCCGCGCGCAGCCACGCGAGCGGGTCCAGGCACACCACCTCGCCGAACAGCTGGTGCCGCCCGACCGGCGTGCCGACGGCCGGGGTGCCGGAGCCGGCGGTGAACGGGAACAGCCCGCAGGCCTGGGTGGTGGTCGCCTGGTACTCCGGCGCCGCGGCAACGTGCGCGGCGCGGCCGGCGCCGGGGATCTTCCATCCCCACGCCGGCGGGACCGGCGCCGGGCGCTCCGGGTGACCGGCGCGGGGACCTGCCGGCGGCCAGCCGGCAGGCTGGCCTGGGCGTGCGGGCCGGGCGGGGTACAGGGATGTCATGACGGCTCCTGGTTCTAGCGGGGGATCCGCCGGGCCAGCTCTGGCGGGCAGATCCCGCAGGGGAGGGTGGCGGCCCACCCGGCGGCCTGGCTGTAGGTCATCCGTCTCATGCGGATCTTGGAGGACTCGGCGGCGGCCTCGGTCTCGGCGGCCGCGCGGGGCAGCTCGGCGTCGCTGGTGACGGTGACGGTCACGTACAGGGAGACCAGGCACACCCCGGCGCCGGCGGCTTCCTCGGCCGCGGCCTGGCAGGCGCGGGCCTGGTCGTAGCTGTCCCGCGCGGTCTCATCGCGCCCGGTGCGGCGCTTGTAGTCGGCCCGGAACCGGGCGGCGTTGACCTCGCTTTCCAGGACGCGGATAGCTTCGGCGGCCGGGAACGGCCGGTACTGCAGCGAGACCCGCTTGGGGTGGCGGCCCGGGGCGACCAGGCGGGCGAGCACGTCGGCGGTCACGTTCTGCCGGGGCGCCTCGGACCAGGCCCAGGTCACGCTGATCCCGCTGTCGTGCCGGTAGCAGCCTGCTTCTTCCTCGGCTCCCACCGGTGCGGCATCGGCCCAGCTCAGCTCCTGCGCTGGCGGGGCGGCCGGCGGCGGGGCGAGGATGCGGTTGACCTCACCGCGGGCGGCCGGGTCGAACGCGGTGCGGACGATCCCGGCGAGTTCGGCGGCGCTGGCCCGGCCCAGCACGGTCACCCCGCACGTGCCCAGCGCTGATTCCAGGCCGTGCATGACCCGCCCGATCTCGGCGGCAGCAGCAGTCAGGCCGTCAGGCGCGGCCGGGCTCAGCCTGGGGTCGAACGAGATCGACACGCGCGTGTCGACGTCGGCGGCAGCGGCCGGCGCCGACGCGGCGAGCTGCCCCATGATCTGCCGGGCGGCCAGCGGGGCCGCGGGGTCCAGGGCAGCGGCGACCGCGTCGGCCAGGGAGGTGCCGGGCTCGGGCGCGGTGTCGATGGTGACGGTCACGTGCCGCACCATGGGCAGGTAGCCGAGCGATGCCAGCCACCCGCCCCAGTTCGCGACCCACGTATCGGCGTCTTGCCGGTTGGCCAGCCAGGTGGAGGCGGGGATCACCCGCAGCGTAGGAGTCATCAGCCCGGTGCGGTGATCCAGCACGATGCCGTACCGCCCGCCGTACCCGTCCTCGCAGTCGAGCAGCGTCAGCGGCGCCAGCACCCCGGGCATCGCGAACCCCGGGGAATGCTCCGCCACCACCGCGGCCCGGTAGCCGGTCCAGTTCCGCGCCGAGCCGTACCGCCAGCGGACCCGCCGCAGCACGGCCACCGCCAGCGGCTCCCCGCCGATCCTGGCCAGGCCCAGCCCGCCGGCCAGCAGGACCGGGGGCGCCAGGTACAGCAGCGCGGCAGCGTCAGCGATGGCCGTGATGATCAGGACGAGCAGGGCGCCGAGCACCGCGCCGGTGCCCGCCGCGCCGAACCCGAACATCCCGATGCCGCGGCGGCGGCGCCACCCGCCGTAGTCCCGGGGCGTGTCCGTGTCGCGGTCGCTCACTGGCCTGCTCCTGGGCTGCCGGGCGGCTGCATGGCCTCGGTAGCCGTGCGGCGGGCGCTGGCCGCGCCGGCCGCGAGCCCGGCCACGGCGACGCCGGCCGGCCCGGCGGCCGCGGCACCGGAAGCCGCGCCAGCCCTGGCGGCGGGGGCCGCTGCGGCGGATCCTGCCGCCGTGCCCGCGGGCGCGCCGGAAGCAGGAGCGGGCGCGGCACCGGGGCGGGCTCCGGCGCCGGACGGCGACGCCCCGGACGGCCCGAAACCGGCGGGGCCGAGCCGGGCGCTGACCATGCGGGCCTGCTCGACCGGACCGGAGCCGCCCGCCCCGCCGGACATCCCGCGCAGCGCGCCGACGGCGACTGCTCCCTGGAGCGCGGTCTGGAGGAAGCCGCCTCCGCCGGAGGAGTCCGCGACATGCCCGGTGGTCCAGGTGAACAACCGCATCAGGACCGGCAGCGCGAGCAGGGACAAGAACACCATCGCGAAGCCCATCAGCACGGTGCGCGGGTCCTTGCCGGTGCCGATCATGGTGAACGCCGTCGCGTACACCATCGCCGCGGCGGGCTTGTAGAAGATCAGCGCGAGCATCCAGCCGGTGACGCGGGGGAACCA
>DATBGO010000253.1:0-3251 GCA_036558005.1 Streptosporangiaceae bacterium
ACCAGGAACTCACGGCTTCTATGCCTGACAGGCCCAGGATTTCGTCGGGTTCGCCCGGGAGTGTTGTGCTGCTTCCTCGGCAGCTTCGGCGAGCTAGGGGCCTGGGGCTGATAGGTAACCGGCGTCCAGGGTGGCCAGGGATGTCAGGGAGCCCGGCCGAGGGTGAGGCAGCTGCCGGCCCTGGCCGGTGTCAGGGATTCCACGTCCAGCGGAGCGGCAGCCTGGCCTGGATCTGGGCCGATGGCCCGGCGGCCGCCAGGTCGATCCACGGGGTGCCGGCCTCGAGCGGCGGGGTGATCGCCAGGTCCACGGTGACCTCGCCGTCGTCGCCCAGCGGCCTGGGGGCATAGTCACGCGTGGCGTGCCAGCGGCCGGCGTGGTCGCGGATCCACAGGGCGGGCAGGGGCCGGACCGCCCGGTAGTACTCCCAGTCGTCCTCCATCGTGACGCCGCCTGCGTGCAGGTGCACGATGGTGCCGCGGTCGGCGTGGCGCAGGCCGAGGACGGCGAGCCTGGCCCCGTTCAGCCCGGGCAGCTGGGCCGCCGTGGCGGCCCAGCTGCCGGGCGCGGGCGTCACGTATGGTTCCCGGCGATGGTAGCGGGTCAGCATGCTGACCCACCGGTCCGGCAGGTCGGCGGCGGGCGGGGCGGTGATGCCGTGGCCGGTGATGCCCAGGCGGGCGCACAGCCCGGCGAGCTGCCCCGGGGCCGGGCTGGATGGGGGCAGCGCGCCGGCGGCCTGCAGCGCGGCGACGATGTGACCGGGCCCGTCGCCGATGAACGCGCGCAGTCCGGCGCTGGCCAGCTGCCCGGGGTTGTCCTGCGGAACGGATCCCGCGGTGGTGAGGATCCGGGCGGCGATGACGTCCAGCAGGAGCTCCCCGGGGCTGTGAGCCGTCCGGGTCACGGTGATATCCGGCGCCGGGACCGGCGGGTCCCGCGGGTTCAGGCGGATGCGGGTGGCGGGCTGGCCGGGAGCGGTGCGCAGGTCGAGCCAGCCGATCTCGTGCTGCGGGTCCGGGCGCAGGTCGAGCTCGCCGGCCCAGACGGCGGGACCGGTAATCCCGGGCCTGAAGCTGAAGCGGAGGGTGTAGCTGGCGCCTTTGTCATCGGCCGCGGTGAACTGGCGGGAGACGGGCAGGCCAGGACGCGGCGGCTGGGTGCCCGGTCCCGGCGCGGGTCCGTGCATCCGGCCGGCCGCGGTGAACCGGCCGCCCTGCGTGGTCTGCAGGTAGGCGAGCAGGGCCAGCTCGCCGCGGATCTCGCCGTCCCGGATCCGAATCACCTGGCCGACCGGCACCACCCGCCATGACTCCTGCCGGGACGCGGTGAACGTCTGGGTGACGGTCCGGCGGGGACGGACCCCGATCAGCCTGGCCAGTTGCTGCGGTGTCGGGCCGGCCGCCTGGTACCGCGCGGCCAGGGCAAGATCGAGGTCGGCGTGGATCTGGTCGGCGGTGCCGACGTCGACCGCGCCCACCGCGACCAGCGCCTGCGCGACCAGCGGCAGCCTGCCTGCATGCCCCGGACCCAGGTCGCCGGGCGCGGTCGCGCGGCGCAATTCGGCCTCGGCCAGTTGCCGCAGGTGGGTTTCCGCGCGTTCACGGTCCATGCCCTCAGTGTCCGCCCGTAGCATCCAGCAGCTCCAGGGCCGCTGGTCTGACGGCATCACTGCCGGCACTGCAGGAGGGAAGCGTCGCCTGTTCGGCTGGGCCGCTGAGAAGGTTGCGGGCGGCGTTTGCGTAGGCCATCGCGGTGGTGTGATCGATGTTGAAGACCAGGGCAAGGTGAAGAGGATCGGCGCCGGCGGCGAGGGCTTCGTGCAGGATGCGGTCGCGCCGGATGTGCTCGAGGGAGATGCCGCGCGGCTGGTGCCTCTCAAGATAGCCGGGGGAGACGGGTCTGGTGCCCAGGGCGCTGATGCGCGAGACCAGGACGTGCCGGTTGGCGGTGTCCGGCCAGGTGGCACGCCGGTATCCGAGCCAGGCCAGCAGGGCATCGTGGGTGAGCTCACCGAGGCGCTGCCGATGACCGGCCAGGGTGATGCGCCGGCCGGGCAGGTCGATATCGCCCAGGGTGAGTTCGCGGATGGCCTCGGGGCGGGCGGCATGCAAGACTGCCAGCGCGATGGCCAGGCGCTGAGCGGGAGTCACGGCCGCCTGCTCAGCAGTCATCGGCAGCATGGTGCGCCCGGCGCCCCGGCCGCCGCTGAGGTGGGCGGTGGGGTCAGTGAACGTCAGGCTGCGTCGTTTGGCGAACCGGAACAGCGACCGCAGCGCGGTGATGGCGTTGTAGCGCCGGTGACCGCGCAGCGGCTCCAGCACCATGTCGACGTCACCGGAGGTGATCTCCCGCAGGTGGCCGCGAGCGGCTGCCCAGCACTCGATGAAGGGCCGCACGAGGCCGAAGTGAACCCGCACGGTGGCGTGCGACCGGGGGCGGGTGCGGGCGTCACCGTCGAGCAGCACCACCAGCCAGGCGCGGACGTCGCGGCCGAACCCGCCGGGCAGTTCGCCGGTACGGCGGTCGATCCAGGCCCGGCCAGCTGAACCGGGCGCGGTCAGCCAGCTCTATTACGGTCAGCGAGCTGGCGGCGGGGCGCGCCTGGTACTGATTACCCCTGGTCACCGGGCGGCCCGCGGGTGCCCGGGTGCGGCGGGCCGGCGGGCGAGGGCCTGGTCCAGGCTGGCGTAGACGGGGATCAGGCGGTCCAGGGCGGTCAGGGCGAGGATGCGGCGGACCTGGACGCCGGTGACCGCCAGCTTGACCTGGCGGCCTTCGGCCCGGGCTCGCTTGTGCGCCCCGATCAGGGCGTGCAGCCCTGCGCAGTCGCAGAACCGCGTCCGGGTCATGTCGACCACCAGGGCCGCGCCGGGGCGGGCGGCGGCGTAGAGCAGGGCCGCCCGCAGCGCTCCGGCATTGGTGATGTCGATCTCCTCAGGCGCTGTCACGACGGGCACGCCGCGGGTGATCCGGACGGGGAACCTGGGCTCAGTCATCGTCATCGTCGTCACCTCCGAGCGCGGCCGGGACGGGCTGCGGCGGCCGGGCGTGCCGGGCAGCCGGGTCCGGGGCGGCGGGCAGGGCCTGGAGCGCTTCGCCCAGGGTGCGGGCGAGCCGCAGGGTGCAGTCCAGGCCGGCCAGCTGGAGCAGCTGCCGGGTCTGCGGCCGGGCGCAGACCACGTGCAGGCTGGTGCCGCGGGCGGCGGCGCGGCGGGCCGCCCCGGCCAGCGCGCCGAGCCCGGCCGCGC
>DATBGO010000254.1:0-5380 GCA_036558005.1 Streptosporangiaceae bacterium
GGAACCCGCGACTGGAACAAGTCCGGCGGCGTCCACAGCAGGTCCAGGTGCTGATCCGCGGACACGTACCGATACTCCGTCATCACCTGACCCCGATCCCGGCCGGCTCACACCAGCCAAATCCATGATTACTATGATGATGATTGTCATTCTGTCGGGAATCAGGCATGCCGTCAAGGCTGCCATCGGACGCGGGTCGCTCCCGGCCAGGCTCAGCCCGCCCGCAGCTCGGACAGCTTGCTGGCGGGCGTGATCGCGTCCGGGTCCACCTGCACGTCGACCAGCGCGGGACGGCCGGCCGCGACCGCCGCGGACAGGGCCGGGGCCAGGTCGCGGCGGTCCCCGACCCGGAACGACGCCGCGCCCAGGCTGGCCGCGTACCCGGCCAGGTCGACGTCCCCGATGTCGGTCCCCGCGGTGCGGCCGAACGCGCGCACCTGATGCATCGCGATCGTCCCGTACATGCCGTTGCGCATGACGATGACGACGAGCGGCAGGCCGTTGCGCACCGCCGTCTCCAGTTCCTGGCCGGTCATCAGGAAGCCGCCGTCGCCGGCCACGGCGACCACGGTCCGCTCCGGCGCCGCCAGCTTCGCGCCGATCGCGGCGGGCACCGCGTAGCCCATCGCGCCGCTGGTCGGCGCGACCTGCGAGCGCTGCGCGCGGTAGCGCCAGTAGCGGTGCAGGAAGATCGAGAAGTTCCCGGCGTCGCTGGCGATCACGGTGTCGGGCGGCAGGACGGCGGTCATCGCCGCGACCACCTCTGCCGGGTTCACCAGCGTCCCGCCGGCCGGGCGGATCGTGCTCTCGCTCCAGTAGGCGTCGTGCGCGGCCGCCCAGTCACGGTCCTGGCCGCGCCCGGGCGGGCGCCGCAGCAGCCCGGCGAGGGTGGCGCGCACGTCGGCGACGACCGCCAGCGACGGGATGACCCCGGCCCCCATGCTGCCCGCCTCGATATCCACGTGGATCACCTGCGCGGCGGCGCCCGGCAGCGTGTACCCCTGCGCGGTGACCTCGCTGAGCCGGCTGCCCAGGATCAGGACCAGGTCGGCCTCGCGCAGCGCGCGCAGGATGGCGGGGGAGGTGCCCAGGGTCAGGTGACCCAGGTACCGCGGGTCGTCGTTGGGGAAGACGTCCTGGCGCCGGAACGCGGAATAGACCCCGGTCCCGTACGTGGCGGCGAAGCGGACCAGCTCGTCCCTGGCCGGCTGCGCGCCCAGCCCGGCGATGACCACCGGGCGGGCCGCGGCCGCGACCCGCGCGCCGATCTCATCCAGGACCGCCGGGCCGGGCGCGGGCGCCGCGATCTCGGTGCGCGGCGGCTGACCGCCGCCTGGCCAGCCGGCCGCGGTCTTCTCCGCCAGCACATCGGCCGGCAGCTCGATCAGCACCGGGCCCGGGCGTCCCGAGGTCGCCGCGGTGACGGCGCGGTAGGCCAGTTCCCTGGCCCGGGACGGACGCTGCAGCGCGGCCGTCCACTTCGTGATCGGCCGGTAGAACCCCTGCAGGTCGATCTCCTGGAATCCGTCCCGGCCGCGGCGCTCCTGGTCGACTTGGCCGACCAGGGCGATCAGCGGCGTCGAGTCGTGCCGGGCGGTGTGGACGCCGATCGCGAGGTTCGAGGCGCCGACCGCGCGGGTGGCCATGGCGACCGCGGGCATCCCGGTGAGCTTCGCGTTCGCCTCGGCCATGAACGACGCCCCGGACTCGTGCCGGGTCGAGACCAGGCGGGTGCGCGGGTCGGTCTCGGCCGCGTCCAGCACCTCGAGAAAGCTCTCGCCCGGCACCGTGAAGAAGAACCGCACGCCAAGGTCGGCCAGGCTCTCGACCAGGACGTTCCCGCAAGCTGCTGTCGTCATGACGCTGTCCTCCGATCGGCGCGGGCCGCTGCCCGGATCAGCCGGCCCGGCCGGCCAGGCTGGCCTCGCGGGCCCTCAGCTCGGCCACCAGCGCGGCGGTGACCTGCCGCCAGTCGCCGACGATGCCGATGTCAGCGCGGGCGAAGATCTCGGCGTCCGGATCATGGTTGATCGCCAGGACGACCGACGCCCCGCGGAACCCGGCCGCGTGGTTGAACCGGCCGCTGGCGCCGACCGACACCAGCAGCGCCGGGGCGACCGAGCGCCCGGTGATCCCGATCTGGCGGCTGCGCGGCAGCCAGCCGGCGTCGGTGACCCGCCGGGTGGCGCCCAGCGGGCCGGCCCCCAGCTGGGTGCGCAGCTCGTCGACCAGCCGATAGTGCTCGGGGCGGACGCCGGTCCCGACGACCACCACCCGGGCCGAGCGGCTGAGCTCCCGTCCCTGGCGGTCGACATCGAGCGGGCTGTCGTAGATCACCCGGGTGCGGGATGAGCTGTGCACCGTCTCGACCCGGCTGGCCAGCGCGGACGCGCCGGGCAGCGGGGCGGTGATGGCGCCTGGCCGCGCGGTCAGCAGCAGCGTGGGCGAGCGGCTGGAGATCGGCACCACCGCCTGCCCGGAGAACGCCGACTTCCAGGCGACGAGCCTGCCGTCCTCGATGGTCAGGTCGACGGTGTCCCCGACCAGTCCCCAGCCCAGCCGGGCGGCCACGCGGGCGGCGACCTCACGGCCCCAGCCGGTGCACTCGAACACCGCGGCGTGCGGCCGCTGCCGGGCCAGCCGCGGCGCGAGCACGGCGGCCCAGTCCTCCGGGGCGGCCGGACCGCTCACGGCCAGGACGTCCGCGGCCACGCTGCGCGCTAGCTGGCCCGGCGTCCCCACCACGGCGCGGACCGGGCGGCCGGCCGCGGCCGCGACCGACGTCACCGCCGCGATCAGCCCGAGGTCTGGCTCGGCGGCGGCCGGGTCCAGCACGCACCACACCGGTGCCCGGCTAGCCGGCCCGGGGGAGACGGCCGCCGGGGGCGGCGGGGCCGGCGGCGGGCCGCCCGCGCCCGCCAGGTCGTCCAGCATGTCCAGCGCCTCGGCGGCGGACGCGGCGCGCAGCCGGTGCCGCTCGCGGACGCTGACGGTTCGCATCCGCTCGCCGACGACCGTCGGGGACCCGGCCAGGCCGGCCTCGCCGGGATCCAGCCCCAGGCCGGCCGCGGTGACCCGGCTGATCAGCCCGGCGGGGACCGCGCCGATCCGGTCCCGGTCGGCCTTCGACGGCGCGCACAGCCGCTCGGCCGCCGACGCGACGGCGGGCAGCAGCACCTCGACGTCGAGGAACCCGCCCTCGTGCTCCACGGTGCCCACCAGCACGCCGTCGGTCAGGCTGAGGGAGCGGCACGGGCCGGCGAACGGCAGCCCGAGGATCTCCGCCACCTGGACGCCGACGTGGCCGGTCTCGGAGTCGAGTGAGAAGGCCCCGGTCAGCACCAGGTCGAACGGGCCCTCACGGCGGATCGCCGCGGCCAGCACCCTGGCGGTGACCAGGCTGTCGCTGCCGGCCAGCGCCGGGTCGCTGACCAGCACGCCGCGCCGGGCGCCGCACGCGATCATCTCCCGCAGCGCGTCCTGCGCCGCGGGCGGCCCCATCGTGAAGACCACGACGTCGCCGGCAGGGCCGGCCAGCTCGACCGCCCGGGCGTTCGCGCGCCGGCAGTAGGCGCTCGTCTCGCTCGGCAGGCCGGCCCGGACCAGGCGGCCGCCGGCCAGGGCCAGGTCAGCCGGGCGGGGGATCTGCTTGACGAGTACGGCGATTCGCATCGGGGGGCTCCCAGCTGGTGATCGGGCCGGCCGGCGGAGCTGCCGTGACGGCGCGCGGCACACTGTCAGATCATGATTATCATAATCATGAATTATTGTCTTTGGAAGGACCCTGCCCTGGTCGCGGGGCCAGCTGCCTGGTCTCGGGGATGTACCGGGCCAGCAGCACCGCGGTCACCACCGAGCTGGCCGCGATGAGGATGAACGACGACCCGTAGCCCAGCTGGCTTGCCAGCACCGCGAACAGCACCGGGCTGAGCGCGGCCGCGCTCGTCCCGGTGAAGCGCCACAGGCCCAGGAAAGTCCCCCGGTGGCCGGCCGGCGCGATGTCGGCGCCCAGGGTCTGGACCGAGCCGCTGGTCAGCGCCTGGGCCCCGATCGCGGCCAGGAACAGCACGACGTACCAGGCCAGGTCGAGGCGGAAGAAGGCCGAGCAGGCCAGCGCGGTCATCGCGATCGCCACCCCGGTGAAGCCGGGGAGCATCGTCTTCTTCCTGCCCAGCCGGTCCATCAGTACCCCGGCGGTCAGCCCGATCGGCACCGAGACGACGCCCGCGCCTGCCGCCAGGTACCCGATGGCCTGCGGCTTGAGGTGGTAGGCGAAGGCCGCGTACAGGTGCAGCAGGTCGGCCTGGATGGGGCCCCTGGCGATCGAGGCGAACAGGACGACGGCGAAGTAGGCCAGCCGGGGCCGGACCAGCTCGCGGAACGAGGGCCGGGGCGGCCTGGCGGCCTTCTTCCTGGCGCCAGGGTGCGGGGTGTCCCTGGTGAAGACGATGGCCGGCGCCAGGACGATCAGGCTGAGGATGCCGTAGGCCACGAACGGCGCCCGCAGCCCCCAGATCGCCGCGATCCAGCCGCCGGCCAGCGGGCCGGCCAGGCGGCCGGTGTTGTCCATCCCGAACATCCAGGTGACCTGGCGCCCGCGCTGGCCCGGCGCGGCCCCGTGCGAGATCCCCGCTAGCCGGCCGATCAGCCACATCTGCGCGGCGACGCCGCCGAAGAACCGGTAGGCCAGCAGCTCGCCGAAGGTGTGCGCGGTCACGATCAGCAGCGCGAGCACCGCGGTGAGCAGCGGGCCCAGGATCATGACCGGCCGCCTGCCGAACCGGTCGACGAGCCAGCCCGACGGGATCGTGCCGGCTACGTTGCCGATCAGGAACACGGTGACCAGGCTGCTCGCGACGCCGAAGCTGACATGGAACGACTTCGCCAGGGCCGGGATGACCGGCACCACGATGCCGGTGCCGAGCGCGAGGATCAGCGCGGGCAGGTAGATCGACACGAAGGACCGCAGCGACACCGCCCGCTCCGCTGACCCGGCCCGCCCCGGCCTGGCGGGGGATGCGGCGCCCGGGAGCGGGTGGCCGGCCGCGCCGGTCGGACTGTCGGCGGTACCCAACGGCGGCGTCCTTTCGCTGATCTTCATGGCCGCCCGGTCCCGGCGCAGCACCGGCCGTCCGGGTGGTCGCGTTACCGCTTGGGGAACGGGCGGTGACGCGACGACGGTGCCCGGATTGCCGCGAAGGTCTTGACTGCTGCCACGAACGGTGCCACCTTGACAACAATCATCATAGTAATCATGGATTTGGCTGGTGTGAGCCGGCCGGGATCGGGGTCAGGTGATGACGGAGTATCGGTACGTGTCCGCGGATCAGCACCTGGACCTGCTGTGGACGCCGCCGGACTTGTTCCAGTCGCGGGTTCC
>DATBGO010000255.1:0-2071 GCA_036558005.1 Streptosporangiaceae bacterium
GCTTCTGGCACGGTCAGCCATCGCAACGGCGCCTCAGGGCTCTCCGGCCTGATCGCGGCCGGATCGCAGGTGGCGAGCAGGAACCTGACGTCGGCGTGCTCGTGGGCTGGCTCGCCGCGGGCCGCGGGCACGGACACGATCACGACCTGCCTGATGGCGGCGTCCGGCCAGGGCACCAGGTCAGCGAGCCCTGTCTCTTCCGCCGCCTCCCTGAGGGCGATCGCGAGCGCGTCGCGCTCGCCTGGGTCACCATGGCCGCCGACCTGCAGCCAGGCTTGCTGGCGCTGGTGCCAGCGCAGCAGGATCGCGCCGCTGGCCGGGTGCACGATCAGCGCCGACGCGGTCAGGTGCAGCGGGATCGTGCGCAGCCACGGGTTGCCCTCGGACCGCACCAGGTCGCGCACCCGGGCCAGGTCGGTGGCCTCGGTGTCGCCGTCGGGCTGATACCCCGCCAGCAGGCTGGCGAGCGGCCCGCCGGCGGAGCTGGCCGGCCCGGTCACTGGCTGCCCGGCGCGGTGACGAAGTCGATCAGTTCCTCCACCCGGCCGAGGAACGCCGGGTCCAGGTCGGCGAACGAGGTCACCGACCCCAGGATCCGCTGCCAGCCCGCTGGCACGCCGGCGGGCCAGCCGATGGCCGCGAGCACGCCCTCCTTCCACGGTGTCCCCCGCGGGATCCGCGGCCACTCGCCGATGCCCAGCACCGACGGCTTGACCGCCGCCCACACGTCGATGAACGGGTGCCCGACGATCAGCACGTGCGGCGAGCGCACCTGCGCGGCGATCCTGCTCTCCTTGGAGCCGGTCACCAGATGGTCGACCAGCACCCCGAGCCTGCGGCCCGGCGCCGGCTCGAACGAGGCGACGATCCGCGGCAGGTCGTCGATGCCGCCGAGGTACTCCACGACCACCCCGGCATCGCGCAGGTCATCGCCCCACACCTTCTCCACCAGCTCGGCATCGTGGCGGCCCTCGACGTAGATCCGGCTGAGCCGGGCGACCCGGGCCCGGCTGGCCGGCGCCGCGACCGATCCGGACGCGGTCCGGCTGGGGCCGGCGGGCCCGGCGGGCCCGGGCCTGACCAGCCGGACCGGCTTGCCCTCCAGCCAGAACGAGCCGGGACTGAGCGGGAACACCCGCTGCCTGCCGAACCGGTCCTCCAGCGTGACGCAGTCCTTCTCGCAGAACATCACGGCCCCGCAGAACTCCCCGCCGCCTGCCTCGACGACCAGGCCGGGCTCGGCTGTCACCGCGGGCAGCTCGCGCTGGCCCGGCCGCCGGGCCGGGGTGGCGAGCACGTCCTGGCCATACTGCATGCTCCGCACGGGGCGGCCTCCTCCGAGCCGATGGGCAGCCAGCTGCGGTCCGGAAATTACCGCACCAGCCCGCCCAAGGCGACCTGCCACTCCGCGCCGCCGGGCAATGGCCGGTCAGCCGGGCAACTGGCCCTCAGCCGGGCAATTACCGCTCAGCCGGGCAGCCACCCGTCAGCCGGGCTGGCCGGCCGGGACCGGCTCGGCTACCCGGGTCACCTCGCGGCCCGCGGCCCTGGCGGCTGCGGCGAACGCGGCGGCGTCATGCACCGCCGCGCCGTCCGGGTCGTTGTTGAAGAACGCGAACACGTCCGCGCCGGGCTCTGGCCAGGCCTGCGCTATCCGCTGCACCCAGCTGCGCAGCGCCTGCTCGCCGTAGCGCGGCCACGGCTGCGCGGCGCCCTCGTGCAGCCGCAGGTAGCCCCAGTCCGCGGTCCGCCACAGCGGGGCGGCTGGCCGGCCGAGCCGGTCCGCCCAGCACAGCGCCGCCTGATGGCTGGCCAGCAGCTGCCGGACCTCGCCGGTCCACCAGGACTGATGCCGGAACTCGACCGCCACCTTGACCCCGCCGGGGAACCGGGCGAACTCACGCAGGCACGCGTCGAGCGCGTCCGGGTCCGCGCCGAGGTTGGGCGGCAGCTGCAGCAGCACCGGGCCGAGCCGGTCGCCGAGCGCGGATGCCGCCCGCAGCAGCCGGTCGACCGGCTCGGCCGGGTCATGCAGCCGCCGGACGTGGGTCAGGTACCGGCTGGCCTTGAC
>DATBGO010000256.1:0-3810 GCA_036558005.1 Streptosporangiaceae bacterium
CACCACGGCCAGCCCGCCCTCTCCCTCGCCTGGGGCCTATGGCAGCAAACCACCGGCATGACCAGCCACCTCAACCACACCAGCAAAAACCGCCTCCACACCCTCGGCATCACCCCCCTCACCACCACCGAAGCACTCGCCGCCTTCGACCTGGCGGTGGCTGGCCGCGACCCGGTGCTGGTGCCCGCGCAGCTGGACCTGGCCCAGTTGCGCAACCGGGCCAGCGCGGGCACCCTGCCCGCTATCTACCAGGGCCTGGCCGGCCAGCCCGGGCAGCGGAAAGCGGCTGGCCGGGCCGGCGGCGAGGCGGCCCTGCGCGCTCAGCTGGAGCAGGCCGGCCCGGAGCGGGCGCGCCCGCTGCTGCTGGCCGCGGTGCGCGAGCACGCGGCGCAGGTTCTCGGCCACGGTTCCGCCGCGGCCATCGACCCCGACCGCGGTTTCCTGGACGCGGGCTTCGACTCCCTGACCGCCGTGGACCTGCGCAACCTGCTCGCCACCGCCACCGGCCTGCGGCTGTCCCCGACCCTGATGTTCGACTACCCGACGCCAGCCGCGCTGGCCGGCTTCCTGCACGCGGAACTGGCGCCCGCCGCGCCGCGGGGACCGCATCAGGTCTTCGCCCAGCTCGACGACATCGAGGCGGGGCTGGCGGGGCTGGCCGCCGACACCAGGACCAAGCTCGCTGCCCGGCTGCAGGACTTCGTGCTGAGGCTCGGCACGGCCCCGGCGCCAGCCGCGGAAGGCGGGCCGGCCCCGGGGGAAAGCATCGAGTCAGCCACCGACGAAGAGATCTTCGCGCTCCTTGACAAGGAGATCGGCTTCCCGGACCACAGCTCATGAAGGACCACTCATCCATGCCGAACGAAGAGAAGCTTCGCGAATACCTGAAGCGCGCGACTGGTGAGCTGCAGCAGGCCAGGCAGCGCCTGCAGCAGGTGACCGCGCAGTCCAGGGAGCCCGTCGCCGTCGTGGCGATGAGCTGCCGGTACCCCGGCGGCGTGTGCACCCCGCGGGAACTGTGGCAGCTCGTGGCCGGCGGCTCGGAGGCCATCAGCGGCTTCCCCGCGGGCCGCGGCTGGGACCTCGGCGACCTGTATGACCCGGACGCCGCCAAGCCGGGCAAGGTCTATGTCGACCGCGGCGGGTTCCTGCATGACGCGGACCTGTTCGACCCGGCCTTCTTCGGCATCAGCCCGCGCCAGGCCGCGATCATCGACCCGCAGCAGCGGGTCCTGCTCGAACTGGCCTGGGAGACGTTCGAGCGGGCCGGGATCCTGCCCGCGGCGGTCCGCGGCACCGCGGCCGGCGTCTTCGTCGGCGTCATGTACAGCGACTACAGCACCCGGATGGTGCGGCAGGCCACCGAGGACCTCGAGGCCTACCTGGTCACCTCCAGCGCCCAGAGTGTCGCCGCGGGCCGGGTCAGCTACACGCTCGGCCTGGAAGGGCCGGCCATCAGCGTGGACACCGCCTGCTCGTCCTCGCTGGTCTCGCTGCACCTGGCCTGCCAGTCGCTGCGCCGCGGGGAGTGCTCCCTGGCCCTGGCCGGCGGCGTCACGGTCATGGCCACGCCGGCTACCTTCCTTGAGTTCAGCCGGCAGCGCGGGCTCGCGCCCGACGGGAGATGCAAGGCGTTCGGCGCGGGCGCCGACGGCACCGTGCTAAGCGAGGGCGCCGGGCTGCTGCTGCTCGAACGGCTCTCGGACGCCCAGGCCAACGGCCATCCGGTGCTGGCGGTGATCCGCGGGTCGGCGATCAACCAGGACGGCGCCAGCAGCCAGCTGTCGGCACCGAACGGCCCGTCACAGCAGCGCGTGATCAGGGCCGCCCTGGCCGATGCCGGGCTCACCGCCGATCAGGTCGACGCGGTCGACGCCCACGGCACCGGCACCCGGCTGGGCGACCCGATCGAGGCACAAGCCCTGCTGGCCACCTACGGCCAGGACCGCCCTGAAGGCCAGCCACTCTGGCTCGGCTCGGTCAAGTCCAACCTCGGGCACACCCAGGCCGCCGCCGGCGTCGCCAGCATCATCAAGATGATCATGTCGATGCGGGCCGGGCTGCTGCCCGCGACCTTGCACGCCGCCGAGCCGTCACCGCACGTCGACTGGTCCGCGGGCGCAGTGTCCCTGCTGGCCGAGCCCGTCACCTGGCCGGAGGCTGAGCACCCGCGCCGCGCCGCGGTCTCGTCCTTCGGCATCAGCGGCACCAACGCGCACGTCATCATCGAGGCCGCGCCAGCAGCCGGGACCAGCGACGGGCCCGCGACCGTGGACCCGTCCGGGCCGGCCCTGCCGGTGATTCCCTGGGTCATCTCGGCCAAGACCGCCCCGGCGCTGAGCGCGCAGGCCGGCCGGCTGCTCGAGTTCGCCGCCGATCACCCGGACGCCGACCTGTCCGGGGTGGGCCGCGGCCTGGCCCTGTCCCGTACCCACTTCGCCCACCGGGCCGCCGCCGTCGGCGCCAGCCGGGCCGAACTGCTGGCCGCGCTGCGGGTGCTGGCCAGCGGGGGCGAGTCGGACACCGCCGTCCGCGGCGAGCCGGCCGCCGACAGCGGCCGGCTGGCCTTCATGTTCCCCGGCCAGGGCAGCCAGCGGCCGGGCATGGGCAGCGAGCTGTTCGCGAGCTTCCCGGTCTTCGCCGACAGCCTGACCGAGGTATGCGAGCACCTCGACCCATACCTGGAGCGCCCGCTCAAGACCGTCATGTTCGGCTCGGACGCCGGCCTGCTCGCGCAGACGCAGTACGCGCAGACCGCGCTGTTCGCGCTGGGGACCGCGCTGTTCCGGCTGCTCGCGGACTGGGGCATCACGCCCGACTACCTGATCGGCCACTCGATCGGGGAGCTGACCGCCGCCCATGTCGGCGGCGTGCTCTCGCTCGCGGACGCGGCCACCCTGGTCGGCACGCGGGCCCGGCTCATGCAGGACATGCGGGCGGACGGTGCCATGGCGGCCATCCAGGCCACCGAGGAAGAGGTGCTGGCCGAGCTGGCCGCCCTGAACGGCGCCGCGGTGATCGCCGCGGTGAACGGACCGGACTCCGTGGTGGTGTCCGGCGACGCGGACGCGGTACTGGCAGTAGCCGCGCACTGGCGGGACCGCGGCCGCCGGACCAAGAAGCTGACCGTCAGCCACGCGTTCCACTCACCGCATACAGACGCCGCTGCGGCCCGGCTGCGCACCGCGGCCGGCCAGCTGACGTTCCGGCCCGCCCGGATCCCGGTCGTGTCGAACCTGACGGGCGAGCCCGCCAGCCAGGAGCAGTACTCCGCACCCGGCTACTGGGCCGACCACCTGCGCCAGGCGGTGCGCTTCCACGACGGGATCAGCTGGCTGCACCGCAGCGACGTCCGCCATTACCTGGAGCTGGGGCCCGACAGCACCCTGTCCGTGCTGGCCGAGGACTGCCTGCCCGCGCAGCCGCCGGCCCGGCCGCTGTCCGCGCTGACCCCGGGCAGGCCCGAGCCGCTTGCCCTGGTCACCGCCCTGGCCCGGCTGCATGCCGGCGGCGCGGGGCCCGACTGGGCGAGTGTCTTCCCCGCGGTGGCCGCGCACCCCGCGGACCTGCCGACGTATGCGTTCCAGCGCGACCGGTACCGGCTCGCCGAGCCATCCGTCACCGACGCGGCCGGGCTGGGCCAGGACCGGCTCGATCATCCCCTGCTGACCGCCACCGCCGAACTCCCCGACGGCAGCTACCTGTTCACCGGCCGCCTCACCCTCGACACCCACCCCTGGCTCGCCGACCACGCCGTCCACGGCACCCCCCTCCTCCCAGGCACCGCGTACGCGGAGATGTTGCTGCGGG
>DATBGO010000257.1:0-29887 GCA_036558005.1 Streptosporangiaceae bacterium
GTAGCAGCATCCTCACAACCTGCTACCAACAGGGCCTAACACACCCAACGGCCATCAACCAGTGCTACAACGAACCCCGGCCATCGCTACTTGACCGGCGCTCTAGCCCAGCGCCGCAGGCACTAGCCCAGCGCCGCAGGCACTAGCCCAAGCGCCGCAGGCACTAGCACCGCCGGGACTGACACGCGCATGCCGGGCTGGCCGGCTGACGGCTGGCTGCGCGGGGGGCGTGATAACCCTCAGGTTTACCACCAGTTAAGGTAACGCTCTGGTAGATCTGAATGGCCGCGGGCACTTCCTATTGGCCGCGGCCGTTGGCTATGGCAAAAGCGGGGGCAGTCACTTTCATGATTTCTGCGGAGGTACGGGGTTGGGTCTGACGAGCCCTGCTCTTGTGGTGGTACTGGCAATCGCGGTAATTGCCGCGGTGGCCGGGACACTGCTGTGGTGGCGGCGGCTGGCTGGTCCCGGGCCGCGGGCGATCCTGCTGCGGATCCTGGCCCTCAGCGCCCTCCAGGTGAGCGTGATCAGCTTCATCTTCGTCCTGGTGAACCGGTCGGCGGAGTTCTACTCGTCCTGGTCGGACCTGCTGGGCACCGATCACGGCGGCGGGGCCATCGTCGCCGTCGGCCTGCACGCGAGCCGGCCGGCCGCGCCGGTCAGGGTCATCTCCGCCGCGCCGGTGCCAATGCCTGCGGTGCAGGCGGTCAGGACCGGGCACGGCCGGGACCAGGGCCGGGGCGAGAGCCGGGCCCAGGACCGGGCCGGGGGCGGGCGGCTGGAGGCGGTCCGGATCCACGGTCAGCTGTCCGGGCTGTCGGCGCCCGGCTATGTCTACCTCCCGCCACGCCGTCCCGCGGCGCGCGGTGGCACGGTGCCTGACCAGGGCCGCAGGCTGCCGGTGATCGTGGTGATCTCCGACCAGCTGGCCAGCAAGGACGCGGTGTACGGCGCGCAGCGGCTGGCGGCCACCGCGGCCGCCCAGATCGCCGCCGGGCGGCTGACCCCGGTGCTGCTGGTGATGCTCCCGGCCCGGATCGGCGGCCCGGGCGGCGCCGCCGACCAGGGCTGCCTGGACCTGCCCGGAGGGGTGCAGGCGGGCACGTTCTTCAGTCAGGACCTGCCCGAGGCGGTGCAGTCGGCCTACCATGCGGTCCGCACGCCCGGCAGCGCGGCAGGCGGCGCGGCCCGGGTCGTGCCCGGCGGCTGGGCGCTGCTCGGCGACGCCGCGGGCGGGTACTGCTCGCTGCAGCTGGCGATGAGCAGCTCGCAGGTGTTCTCGGCGGTCGCCGTGCCGCCGGCCGACTACGCGCTGCCGCCGGGCCAGGCCGAGTCCGGCGGAAGTGCGCAAATCCGGACTCAGGACGATCTGCTCTGGCGGCTTGGACATCAGCCGATGCAGCCTATTTCGGTATTGTTCACCGGCCTCGGCCAGGGACAGCAATTCCTTTCCCTGGTCCGGCCGCCAATGCGGGCAGAATCTATATCCAGGCCTGCGGGCAAATGGCCGCTGGCCCCGGTCCTGGACTGGATCGGGAAGTCGATCGGCTCGCACTCGTGACCACGGAGCGGGGGACATGGGACTGACCAGCGGCCTGTTCGTCACGCTGATGATCGTCGTGGCGGCCGGCTCGCTTGTGGCGGCGATCTGGCTGTGGCCGCGGGTGGCGGGCCGGCGCCTGCGGGACCTTGGCGCGAGGATCGGGCTGCTGGCCGGCTGCCAGGTTATGGTGATCTTGGCGTTCCTGGTCCTTATCAACAGCTATTTCAGCTTCTTCGGCTCCTGGGCAGAGGTGTTCGGGACCAGCGCGCCGCCGCCGATCCGGCTGGCCGGGGTGGCCGCGGGGACCCGGCCGATCCAGATCACCGCCAGCGACCTCGGCCCGTCCCTGGGTAGCGGCTCGCCGCTGCCGGTGCAGCCAGACGGCGCCATCGCGCGGCGGCCGCCCGGCGCGCCGGAGTACTCCCGCGGCCCGCACCCGGCGGGCAACCCGCCGCCGCGCGGGCTGGGCCTGGCCACCGGGCCGATGATGCCCGCCGTGACGATCGCGCCTGGCCAGCCGACCCTGCCCGGCGTGCCAGTGCCCGAAGGGCTGGGCCTGCCCGGCCGGGTGGCCCTCCCCAGCCGGACGGCCTTGCCTGGCCGGGTGGCGTTGCCCGGCCGGGTGGCCCTGCCGGGCCGGATGGCGCCGCCTGGCGGCGGCGCCGGGTCCGGCGGGCCTGGCGGCAGGACGGCGGGCCAGCTGAGCCGCAAGGTCGTGCCCGGGCCGTTCGCCGGCCTGCGCCCGGTGACCGGGAAGGTGCAGCCCGCCGGGCTGCGCCGGGCCGGCCAGGGCGCGAGCCCGGTGAGCAGCGGCCCGGCCGGGGCCGCGCGCAGCGGGACTGCGCGCGGCGGGACTGCGCGCGGCGGGACGGTGCGCGGCGGGACGGCGGGCGGCGGGACCGCTGTCGCGCCGGAACCGCCGGGCCGGGGAGCGGTCCAGCTCACCCCGGCCGGGCGGGCCGGCTCGCCGGCCGTCAGCGGCGAGGTGCTCCAGGTGTCCATCCGCGGCCAGCACACCGGGATCGCGGTCAGCAAGGACTACATCTACCTGCCGCCGCAGTACTTCCAGCGGGCCTACGCCCGCGCCAGGTTCCCGGTGGTGCTGACGCTGACCGGTTACCCGAACGACACCTGGAGCATCATCAAGCGGCTTGCGCTGCCGGCCACCGCCGCCCGGTTGGTCGCCGCCGGGCAGATCAAGCCCGCGATCTACCTGATGATGAACGTCTCGCCGGCCCTGCCGCGCGACACCGAGTGCACCAACGTGCCCGCCGGGCTGCAGGTGTTCTCGTTCTTCGCCACCGACGTGCCGCAGGCCATGGAGCAGACCTTCCGGGTCCAGGCCGGCCGGGCAGGCTGGGCCGCGCTCGGCTACTCCACCGGCGGCTACTGCGCCGCCAAGCTGGCGATGATGGACCCGGGGCAGTACGCCAACGCGGTTTCCATGGCCGGCTACTACAACGCGGTGCTCGACCAGACCACCGGCGAGCTCTACGGCGGCAGCACCGGCTACCGCGACGACAACAACCTCAACTGGCGGCTGATGCACCTGCCCGCCCCGCCGGTCTCGGTGCTGGCCACCACCAGCCGGTCCGGTGAGGTGAGCTACCCTGGCACGCTGTACTTCCTGCACCAGATCCGCCCGCCGATGCACGGCTACTCGCTGATCCTGCCGCAGGGCGGGCACAACTACCGGACCTGGGGCCGGGAACTGCCGCAGTCCCTGCAGTGGCTGAGCAAGCGGCTGTCCCCGGCCGGGCCGCACCAGGCTGCCCCGGACCGCGGCGGCACCGGGGCCGATCAGACTGGGCAGGGCATGTCCGGACGGCGCCGGTGAAATGTCGTAGCGACCTGGGATACTTGGATTGTGCTGAATGTCTCTCGCAGCGGACTGGTCGGCAGGGCGGCTGAGCTTGGCCGGCTCGGCGGCCTGCTCGACGCCGCCGCTATCGGCCAGCCGATCGTCGCGCTGGTCAGCGGGGACGCCGGGGTGGGCAAGACCCGGCTGGTCACCGAGCTAGCCGGCCGGGCGAGAGAGCGCGGGTTCACGGTACTGGTCGGGCACTGCGCCGAGCTGGCCGACACCGTTCCCTACCTCGCGCTCGCCGACGCGCTGCGCGACGCCACCAGCGGGCCGTCCGCCGGCGGGGTGGTACGGGACGCGCTGGCCGCCCGCCCGGTGCTGTCCAGCCTGCTGCCCGACCCCGGCGCCAACCAGCCGGTCGGCGGAGACCAGCCGGGGCTGGCACAGCAGCAGCTGTTCGGCGCGGTGCTCGGCATGCTCGCCGAGCTGGCCGACACCAGCCCGGTGCTGCTCGTGCTCGAGGACCTGCACTGGGCCGACCGGTCCACCAGGGACCTGGTCACGTTCCTGAGCCGGGTGCTGCACCGGGAACGGCTGGCCGTGGTGGTCACCTACCGCACCGACGACATGCACCGCAGGCACCCGCTGCGGCCGGTGATCACCGAGCTGCTCCGGCTGCCCAGCGTGATCTCGGTCGGCCTCGGGCCGCTGCCGCCCGCCGCGATGGCCGAGCACCTGACCGCCATCTCCACGGTGCCGCTGGACGCGGCGGAGCTCGGCAGCCTGATCGCGCGGGCCGAGGGGAACGCCTACTACGCCGAGGAGCTCGCCGCCGCGGCCGGGGTCGCGGACGGCGCGCTAGTTCCAGGGGCCGCCGCCGCGGCTGGCCCGGACGCTGCCGGGTCCGGCGGCGGCCGGCCCGGGCTCGGCTATGCGGGGGCCGGCGCCGGGACCGCCTCGCTCGGCGGCGACCTGCCCGCGGGCCTGGCCGACCTGCTGCTGGCCCGGATGGAGCGGCTGTCGCCCACCGCCCAGCAGGTGCTCAGGGCCGCGGCAGTCACCGGCCGGCGGGTCGATGACGAACTGGTGCGGCAGGCGTCCGGGCTGGACGAGCTGGAGTACGAGGACGCGATCAGGGAGGCGGTCGCGCACCAGCTGCTGGTGCCCGACGGCACCAGGGGATACTCGTTCCGGCACGCGCTGCTGCGCGAGGCGATCTACGCTGACCTGCTGCCGGGCGAGCGGACCAGGCTGCACGCGACCCTGGCCGGCTTGCTGCGGGATGAGCAGCGGCTGGCCGAGGTGCCCGGGTCCGCCGCCGAGCTGGCCCAGCACAGCCTGGCCAGTCACGACATTCCCGGCGCGTTCACCGCGTCGATCATGGCCGCTCGCGAGGCCGAGCGGCTGGCGGCGCCGGCCGAGGCGCACCGTTACTACGACCAGGCGCTGTCGCTGTGGGAGCGGGTCAGCGAGCCGGAGAAGCTCGGCGGGATCAGCCGGGCCAAGCTGGCGTTCCGGTCCGCGGGCGCCGCCGCTGACAGCGGCGACGTGGTGCGCGCGGTGCAGCAGCTGCGCAGGCTGCTCGCCTACCTGACGCCCGAGACCGACCCGGTCCTGTACAGCAGGGCCAGCGAGCGGCTGGCGGTCTTCCTGATGGACATCGACGAGGACGAGGCGGCGATCGCGGCGGCGGCCGCGGCGGTCGAGGCGCTGCCCCCGGACCCGCCGCGGTGGGAGCGCGCCCGCGCGCTGGTCACCCACGCCAGGATGCTGATGTGGGAGCAGGACCAGGTGGCCGCGCAGGAGCGGACCGAGCAGGCGCGGGCCGCCGCCGCGGCGGCCGGGGCACTGTGGGTGGAGGCGGACGCGCTGGTGTCGCTCGGCCTGTTCAGCGAGCGGAACGGGCGGCACGAGGAGGCCATCAGCAAGCTCACCGCCGCGCTGAAGCAGGCCACCGGGGCCGGCGTGCTCGGGGTGCAGCTCCGGGCGGCGTTCCAGCTGGCCAGGGTGCAGCTGGAGTGGGGCGACCTCAACGGCGCGAGCGCCACCGCGCACGCTGGCATGTGCCGGGCCGCCGAGGCTGGCCTCGGCCTCGCCCAGTACGGCCTGGACCTGCAGTACCTGCACTACCTGGCGCACTACGCCGACGGTGACTGGGACCACGCGCAGGAGCTCGCGGACGGGTTCGCGGTCCGGGTGACCACGATCGCCGAGGCGCGGCTGTCGGCGATGGCGCTGTTCATCGACGTCGCCCGGGGCAGCAGCGGGGTCGCCGACCGGGCCGCGTGGCTGGAGCCGTTCCTGGCCAGGGACCGGTTCGCCGAGTTCATCACGCGCAGCCTGCAAGCCGAGGACGCGCTCTGGCACGGCGACACCGACACCGCGGCCGGGCAGGCCGAGGCGACGATCAAGGCCATCGCGGCGTGGGGCGGCGGGTTCGGCCCGCCGGTCATCCGGGCCGCCGCCATCGGGCTGTGCGCCTACGCCGACCGGGCCAGGCAGGCCCGCGCCAGCGGCGACCAGCAGGCCGCGGCGGCGGCGGTGGAGGCCGCCCGCGGCCTGATCGAGATCGCCAGGCAGGGCACCGCCTGGCCGCTGACCCCGAACAGCCCGCTCGGCGTCGAGGGAAGAGGCTGGCTGGCCAGGGCCGAGGCCGAATGGCGGCGTGCGGACGGGGATAACGATCCGGAGCTGTGGCAGGCCGTCGTCTCCGCGTTCGGCAGCGGTTTTGTCTATGAATCCGCGCGGTCCAGGCTGCGGCTGGCCGAGGCGCTGCTCGAGGCGGGCCGCAGGGAGGAGGCGGAGCCCGTCTGGGAGACCGCGATGGAGGCGGCGGACCGGCTCCGCGCGGCGCCGCTGCGGGCCGCGCTGGCTGACCTGGGCCGCCGGGCCAGGTTCGGGGAAGGCCCGCGCGGCGGGCACGAGCGCGGCAGCCACGCGGGCGCGGGGCGGGACCGCGGGCCGCTGGCCGGGCTGACCGAACGGGAGCTTGAGGTGCTGCGGCTGCTGGCGGCCGGGCAGAGCAACAAGGAGATCGGCGCCGAGCTTTACATAGCGCCCAAGACCGCCAGCGTGCACGTGTCGAACATCCTGGCCAAGCTCGGCGCGGGCAGCCGCACCGAGGCGGCCGCGATCGCGCACGGCCAGGGCCTTGGCATCAGGCCGCCGCGGCACTCGGCGAACCGGGGCTCGGCTGGCACCCGCCCGGCGGCCAGGCCCGGCCGGTCGTCTGGCCGCGGCTAGCATCGGATCAGCCCGGCTGGCCCGGCCGGTCGGCTCGGGCCTGCAGGGTCAGCCCGCCGCGGCCTGGCCCGGGGCCAGCGCGTCGAGTATCTCGGTCGCCCGGGCCGTCGCGGTGGCGAAGTCGGCGTCCGGCGAGCCGATCAGCGGGTCCCAGTTGAGGTCGTAGAAGATCTCGGTGACGCCGCGCTCGGCCAGCCACCGGGTGTCCTCGCGGATCTGGTCGAAGCTGCCCGACAGCAGCAGCCTGCCGCTGCCATCGCGGGCCATCGCGTCCGCGCCGACCCGCAGCACGCCGCGGCAGATGATCCGCACCTCATCCGGGTCCCGGCCGACCGCGGCCGCGGCTGACCTGACGATCCCGATGCCCTCGCCGATCCGGGACAGGTCGGTGCGGCTGGAGGTCACCCAGCCGTCCGCGATCCGTCCGACGCGTTCCAGGGCCGCGGGGGCCAGCCCGCCGAGCAGGATCGGCGGGCCGCTTGGCTGCACCGGCTTGGGCAGCATCCGGCTCCTCGGCACGCTGTAGAACCCGCCGCTGAACTCGCTGACCCCGTCCGCCCACAGGTTGCGCAGCACCGCGACGTACTCCGCGGTCCGCGCGCCGCGGCGGGCCATGTCGGCGCCGGCCGCGGTGAACTCCTCGGGCATCCAGCCGATGCCCAGGCCCAGTTCCAGCCGCCCGCCAGACAGGAAGTCCACCGACGCGGCCTGCTTGGCGAGGTAGGCGGGGGAGACATACGGCAGGTTGATCACGGCCACGCCGAGCCTGATCCTGGCGGTCGCGGCGGCCGCGTAGGCCAGCGCCGCCATCGGGTCGAGCACGCTGGAGTACACCGGTTCCATGCCCGAGCCCTCGGGCACGATGAGCCGCTGGAAGCTCCACAGCGACGCGTAACCCGACTGCTCGGCGCGCACGGCGAAGGCGGCGAGATTCTCCGGGGTCGCCCAGGCGCCAGAGACGGGGGCGCCGAAACCGATCTTCATGCTGATCACCCTAGACTGCCGGTAGCCCGTCCCGCGCATGCCCGCCCCTTCACCGGAGGCAGTCAATGGAATCCGACCCGCACGTTTGGATCGCCGCCCTGCGCCGGTCGCATGACCGGCTCGTATCGCTGATCCGGCCGCTGGACGCCAGCGCCGTCCGCGGGCCCTCGTACTGCCGGGACTGGACGATCGCCCAGGTCATGTCCCACCTGGGCAGCGGCGCGGAGATCGCGCTGATGATGCTGCCGGTCGCGCTGGGCGAGGCGGAGCCGCTGGGGGCTGGCGCGTTCCAGCCGGTGTGGGATGTCTGGAACGGCAAGAGCCCCGACGACCAGGTCGCCGACGCGCTGCAGGCGGACGAGAAGCACGTGCTGGCGCTTGAGCAGCTGAGCGATGCGCAGCTGGCTGGCGTGAACTTCCCGTTCCTCGGATTGGAGCTGGACGCGGCGGGCCTGGTCCGGCTCCGGCTCGGCGAGCACGCGCTGCACAGCTGGGACGTGGCGGTGACGGCTGATCCGGCGGCGGCCGTCGCGCCGGACGCGGCCGAGTTGCTGGTCGACAACGTGGCGGCGTTCATCGCGCCGCGGCTGGGCAAGCCGCAGGGCGAGGAACTGCGGTACCGGATCATCACCACCGGCCCGGACCGGGATTACCTGCTCACCGTCACCGACGCGGTCGCGATGACGGCGTGGCCCGGCGGGGCGGGCGGCCAGAGCGCCAGGCAGGTCAGCATGCCGGCCGAGGCGCTGCTGCGGCTTTCCTACGGCCGCCTGGACGCCGGGCACACGCCCGCGCAGGTCAGCGGCGACCCCGCGGACCTGGACCGGCTGCGGGCGGTGTTTCCCGGGTTCTGACCAGCCCGGCGGCGTCGAGCGCGCAGCCCCAGGACAGCGTGATGCCCGCGCCGCCGTGCCCGTAGTTGTGCACGATCCGCCGGCCGCCGGGCAGGTCCTCGGCGTCCAGCCGCACCGACGGCCGGGCCGGGCGCAGCCCGGCGCGGTGCCCGAGCACCCGGGCGCTCGCCAGCCTGGGCTCGACCGCGACGGCGTTGCGGACGATCCGGTCCGCGGTCGCCGGGTCGGGCCGGGTGTTCCAGTCGCCAGGCTGGTTGGTGCCGCCGAGGACGACGGTGTCACGGTGCGGGAACAGGTAGGTCAGGTCATCGGGGTCGGTCCCGGATCCGACGAAGAACTCGTGGATCCCGGGGTTGGTGACGGTGACCGCCTGGCCGCGGACTGGCGTTACCGCCGGGTCTGGTACCAGGTGGTGCGCGCCGGCGCCGGAGCAGTTCACGATCACCGGCGCGCTGGTCTGCGCGGCGGCCTCAGCTAGTGACCTGAACCGGCAGCCGTCCTTGACCTGCGCTCCGGCGCGTTCCAGCCGGGTGAGCAGGTAGCCAAGGTAGACGGGCATGGCGATGACCGGCGCGCTGAACCGCCAGCCGGCCGCGTACCCGGCGGGCAGCGCGGTCGCGGGCCGGGGCGGCTGGCCGTCCGCGGTGGTGATCCAGTCCGGCGGGCCTTCTGGCGCGGTCCTGGTCGCCTCGATGCCGCTGGTCAGCGTGATCCCGGCCGCCGGGTCGCCGGCTAGCCCGAGGAAGCGGGCGAGGGTTTCCTGGGTCCACCGCTCGACCCGCTCGTCGCGGCCGACCAGGTACGGCCCCCACAGCGCGCCGGCCACGGCGGAGGTGGTGGCCAGCGGCGGCTCGGCGGCGAGCACGCTGACGGTGAGCCCGGCCTCGGCCAGGCAGAGCGCCGTGGTCAGGCCGGATACCCCGGCGCCGATGACCGTCACGTCCGGGTTCTGGTTGCGCATGTTCTGACGGTAACCCGGGACCGCCTGGATGCCGTGGGCCTGGACAGCGGGGCCTGTCGTATGGTTAGGTAAATCCTGACTAAAGAGGATAAGGTGGGATATGAGAACTCGTCGAGCAGCCATGTCGCTGCTGGCCGCCGCAGCTGCCTTAGTCAGCGTGGTGCTGCCCGCGCCGGCGGCCGTGGCGCAGCCAGGCAATCCGCCCTGCCCCGCCGTGGACTACGACTTCTCGGGTGGCAACTGGGAGCCGAGTAATGGCGTCGTGGCCGGGGTCCGCGCTCCGATAAAAATACGCAAGGACGGCCTGCTCTGCTCTAATACGCAACACGATTCATTCGTAGCGATATGGATCGGCATAGGGCAAATGCATGGCGATCACCTCGCCCAGATCGGCTTCGATCACCACTATAACAAGGACGGAAACCCGATCTTCTGCCGGTTCTGGGCAATTGGTACCGGCTTCCCGCATTACTACAACTGCAAACAGATCGCGGATGACACGTCTATCTTCTTCAAGATAGAAAGTTTTCAAGCTGGTACCAGTAGTCTCTACAAGATACAGGATTGCGGTACCGGAGGCGACTTCAGTAACTGCACGACCGAGAACGCCACCCAGGCCGCATTTGGCTCGGCCCGTGGCGAGACGGTCTCCGAGACTGACCACGGATGTGCGTCGTTCATGCTGGGCGCCACCTCAGACAAAGTGATTTTTGGCAATTCAAACTGGCGCCTTGTTGGCAACAATGGCGCTACGTGGGGCCCTCGCGCCTGGGACCTGATTTCCCCGCGCTGCAGCTCAGACTATTCCGCCGCGTCTACCAGCAATGGCATAGACACCTGGGACCCTCGGAACGCCGGATAGGAGCAGGTTAAATGACGCACTTCACAAGGCGGATCATGGTCCCGGTGATTACCATTGCGGTACTCGGGGCGGGTTTGCTGCTGGCTGGGTGCGGCGCCCCGGCTGCGCTTCATGCGCGCAGCGTGTCCGCGGTGACCAGCACGATAACGATTGATCCAGGGGTAGGGGAGACATTCGGAGCGGCTCCGCCCGACGCCGCGCCTACGTTGACCCCGCAGCAGGCATGGGCGGCAGGAGCGCAGAATGACAGCGGCGACGTCAGCGCAGCGATTCCTCCTGATGTCACCATGCAGCTTGGCGTCCTGACACTGCCGATCGGCCCGACCGGGCCCGAGGGTGCCGAGACCTACGCGGCCCAAGACGAGCTGGCCTACGGATTCAGCTGGTCCAATTGCCCGGTATCCAGGAACCCTGACATGCAGGCACTGCCGGACAATCCATGCATCGAGTGGGAATTCATCGACGCGAATACCGGTCAGCAGATCGACGACACCTGGCAGCAGTAGAAGCGCGGGCGGCTTGCACCCTGCCGCCCGCGCACGGCACCGGGCGGCCGTGGGCATGGCCGCCCGGTGCTGGCATCTGACGACCGCGTTCCCGGCGGGCGCTGGGCGGCAGTCGAGCGTAGGCGGACTGTCGGCGGCTGTCGATAGCGTTGTCGAAAGTGTTGTCCGGCCAGTAAGCCCGGGGCGGATTGGAGGGTTCCGATGCCTGTCGCGCCGCCGCCGGTCCCGCCGCCTGGGGACGGGAATCAGGGGCGGGACGAGCGGTGCGGCGCGTTCTCCGGCGCGGACGTCAGCTGGCCGTCCAGGACCGAGGCGTGGCTGGCCGGGCTGACCGGGGATTCCCGGCATCGAGGCCCGCCTGATGGCGACGGCGACTTCGCCGACGGCGGCGCGGCCAGCCGGATGGCGCCCGGGCCGCAATTGGCCAGCCGGGCCGAGCGAGCCTGGTCGGGCGGGCTGGGCCGGCTGGACGATGACCAGCTGATCGGGCTGTTGTGCGGCTTCCGGCGGCTGGCCTCCTGGGCCGCCGCTGGTGAACTGGCCGTTGTCGCCGAACTGGCGGCCCGGCGGGCGACGGGGGAGCCGGATAGTCACCTGGACACCGAGATCGCCGCGGCGCTGACGCTGACCAGCCGGGCCGCGGCGCGGCTGGTCGATCTGGCCGCCGGGCTGACCCGGCTGCCGGGCAGCGCGGCCGCGCTGAAGGCGGGCCAGATCGACGCGGCGCGGGCGGCGGTGATCTGCGATGAGACCAGCGTGCTCGACGACGCGGCCGCGGCCGCGGTGGAGCAGCGGGTACTGCCGGAGGCGCCAGGCCAGACCACCGGGCAGCTGCGCGCGGCCTGCCAGCGGGCCGCTTTAGCGGCCGACCCGCAGGCCGCGATCAAGCGGCGGAAGCGGGCCGAGCAGGACGCCCGGGTCGAGACCTGGACGGAGACCGCCGGCACCGGCGCGATCGCCGGGCGGGACCTGCCGCCTGCTGAGGCGATCGCCGCCGACCGGCGCATCGACACGATCGCCCGCTGGCTCAAGCGGAGCGGCGCCGAGGGCACGCTCGCTCAGCTGCGGGCGAGGGTGTTCACCGCGCTGCTGTCCGGGCGCGACCCGCAGGAGCTGCTGCCCGGAGCGGCGGGGTTTGGCGGTGGCAGCACCGGCACGGACGCGGACATCCGGACTGGGCCCGGTGGCGGGCCCGGAATCAGGGCTGGTGCTGGTGAGGCGACCGGGCTGGCCGGGCTGGCGGGATCAGTCCAGCTGATCATGCCGCTGACTGCCTGGCTTGGCCTGAGCGATTTGCCTGGTGAGACCGGCGGGTTCGGTCCGCTGGACGCGGCGGCCTGCAGGGAACTGGCCGCGAGGCTGGCGGCTGGTCCCTCGGCCCGCTGGTGCGTCACGCTGACCGGCCCGGACGGGCGGGCCATGGCGCACGGCTGCGCCCGGGCCGGACCGGGACCGCCGGGCAGCGACCGGGCGCGATGGCTGCGGGCAATCAAGATCAGCCTGCTGGAGACGGGCCCGTGCGGCCATTCCAGGGAAACCCCTGGCTATCGCCCGTCACCGCTGCTGCGGCACCTCATCAAGATCCGCGACCGCACGTGTGCTTACCCGACGTGCCGGCGGCAGGCCATCCGGTGCGACGACGACCACACGATCGCCTACCAGCAGGGCGGCCGGACGTGCGAGTGTAATTGCGCGCCGCTGTGCCGCACACATCATCAGGCTAAGCAGGCGGCCGGCTGGGGGCTCTGGCAGCCGAGCCCGGGCACCCTGGTGTGGACGCTCCCGCATGGCCGCAGCTACCGCACGGTGCCCGGGCAGTACCCGGAATCCTGGGCGGGCTGACGGCAGTGGTCTCGGTTTGGCCACGAATGCGGATCCTGGTTGCGATGTGCGCGTCCTGCCATGAACCTAGGTTCATTACGCGGTAGTTAGACGTCCCGGAGCAAGGGATCACCCGATGAATGATGGTTCATTGGACGTCCAGGGCGTGACTGTCCGTTTCGGCGGCCTTACCGCGCTTGACAACGTATCGCTGACCGCTGCCTCACGCCAGGTAACGGGCATCATCGGCCCGAACGGCGCGGGCAAGACCACCTTGCTCAACGTGCTGTGCGGGTTCGTGAGGCCCGAGTCCGGCACCATCAGCTTCGACGGCCGCGAGCTGACCGGGCTCAGGCCGCACCGGCTGGCCGGCCTGGGCATCGCCCGCACGCTGCAGGGCGTGGGCCTGTTCGGCGGCCTGTCGGTGCTGGAGAACGTGATGGTCGGCGCGACCAGCCAGGCGCGAGCCGGGTTCCTGCTGGCGCTGATCGGGCGGTCGGACCGGGACGAGCGCAGGCTGCGCGAGGCGGCCATGCAGGCGCTTGAAGAGGTCGGCGCGGCGGATCTCGCCGACCGGATGCCCGGCACCCTCGCGTACGGCCTGCGCAAACGGGTCGCGCTGGCGCGGGCGCTGGCGTCCAGGCCGCGGCTGCTGCTGCTGGACGAGCCGGCCAGCGGGCTGTCCGGGCAAGAGCTGGAGGAACTGGGCGGCTTCATCGAGAAGTTGGCGGCGGACGCGGGCGTGGTGGTGATCGAGCACCGGATGGACCTGATGATGTCGGTCTGCAAGACCATCACCGTGCTGGACTTCGGCAAGGTGATCGCCGTCGGAACCCCGGCGCAGGTGCAGGCTAACCCGGCCGTCACCGCCGCCTACCTGGGGCTGGACGAGAAGAGCGAGGCCCCGGCGGACAAGATCGAGGGCCTGGAGACGGCGGGGAGCGGCGATGAGTGATGAGTGAGGCAGCCGCGCTCGCCACCCAGGACCTGGTCGCCGGGTACGGCGGCGTGGCAGTGCTCAGCGACCTGTCGATCACCGTGCCCGCCGGGACCATCACCGCGGTGCTCGGCGCGAACGGCGCGGGCAAGACCACGCTGCTGCGCACCATCAGCGGGTTCGTCCGCCCCCGGCGCGGCCGGGTGCTGGTCGACAAAGTCAACGTGGCCAGGAGGCGGCCCGAGGACATCGCCAGGGCGGGGGTCGCGCACGTGCCCGAGGGCCAGGGCGTGATCACCGAGCTCACCATCGAGGAGAACCTGCGGCTCGGCGCGCTGATCCGCCCGCGCGGCGCGGTCCGCGTGGCCGCGCTGGCCGAGACCTACCAGCGGTTCCCGCTGCTGGCCAGCAGGCGGCGGCTGCTGGCCGGCACGCTGTCGGGCGGCGAACGCCAGATCCTGGTCATCGCGCGGGCGCTAATGGCCGCGCCCCGGGTACTGCTGCTCGACGAGCCGTCGCTCGGGCTCGCGCCGCGGATGGTCGCCCAGGTCATGGACCTGGTCCGGCAGCTGCGCGACGAGTCAGGCCTGACCGTCCTGCTGGTCGAGCAGAACGCCCGCAGCGCCCTGGCCATCGCCGACCAGGGCATCGTGCTCAACCTCGGCAAGATCGCCGCGGAGGCTGACGCCGCCGACCTGGCTGCCGACGTCTCGCTGCGCCGTCACTATCTGGGCTTCTAGGGGAGGCGGCTGGTGCAGGAGTTCGTTGAGTTCACCCTCGGCGGGATCAGCGTCGGCCTGGTCTACGCCGCGATCGCCCTGTCCCTGGTGCTGATCTGGCGCGGCACCAGGATCCTGAATTACTCCCAGGGCGGCATCGCGATGTTCACCGCCTACGTGGCGCTGATCGTCTACAACCACACCGGCAACTACTGGCTGGGATTCGCTGCCGCGCTCGCGTCCGGCCTGGTGTTCGGCGCGGTGCTGGAGCGGGCGGTGGTCCGGCCGGTGGCCAGCAAGCCGCCGCTGAACGCGGTCATCGTCACGATCGGCCTGCTGATCCTGATCGAGGGCGTCGCGGGGATCATCTACGGCGGCCAGTTCCGCTCGTTCCCGCCCGCGTTCTCGGTCAACGGGCTGAGAATCGGCGGCTTCACCACCGGGGTGTCGGCGACCGACATCTTCACCTCCGCCGCCGTGCTGGTCGCGGCGCTGGCGCTGGCCGTGGTGTTCCGGTACACCTCGGTGGGGCTGCGGCTGCGGGCGACCGCGTTCAACACCAGCGTGGCCCGGCTGCTCGGGGTCCGGGTCGGCCGGGTGCTGACCCTCGGCTGGGCGCTGGCCGGCCTGTTCGGCGCGCTGGCCGGGGTACTGGTCTCGCCGTCCACCTTCCTCTACCCGAACAGCATGGACTCCATCTTCGTGCTCGGGTTCACCGCGGCGGTGATCGGCGGCCTGGAGAGCCCGGCCGGGTCGGTTGTCGGCGGGGTCCTGCTCGGCATCGTGCTCAGCTACGTCGGCGGCTACCTGGGCAGCGACCTGGTCCAGGTGTTCGGCCTCATCGTCTTGGTCCTGATCCTGATGGTGCGGCCGTCGGGCCTGTTCTCCACTACAGCCACCCGGCAGGTGTGATCATGACTCTGGCCCGCCATCTGGGCATCGCGGTGCTCGCCGCCCTGGTGATAGTCGTGGCATCCATCAAGCTGGGCAGCTACCGCGAGTACCAGATGGCCCAGGTCGCCGCGTACATGATCGCGGTCGCCGGGCTGACCGTGCTGATCGGGCTCAGCGGCCAGATCTCGATCGGCCACGGGGCGTTCATGGCGATCGGCGCGTACGCCACCGCGCTGATCCTGCTGCACCTGCACTGGCCGCTCGAGCTGGTTTTCGTCGCCAGCGTCGTGATCACCGCGGCGGCTGGCGCGGTGGTCGGCGTCGCCGCCGCCCGGCTGCGCGGCCCGTACCTGGCGGGCGCGACCCTGATGCTCGCGGTGGCGCTGCCGTCGCTGGCCGACAAGTACTCCAGCGCGTTCGGCGGCGACCAGGGGCTGGGCGTCAACATCACCACGCCGGCCTTCCTCGGCGCGACCTTCCCGCCCACCCGGTGGCTGACCTGGCTGACCTCCGCCGCCACCCTGATCGCCCTGGTCCTGCTGGCCAACCTGACCCGCAGCCGGGTCGGCCGCAGCTGGCGGGCGATCCGCGATGACGAGGCCGCCGCGGCGCTGTCCGGGCTGAACGTGGCCCGGATGCAGGTACTCGCGTTCGTGGTCAGCGCCGCGTGCGCGGGCCTGGGCGGGGCGCTGCTGGCGGTGGTGACCGGTATCGTCTCACCCGGCGCCTACACCCTGACGCTGTCGATCGGGCTGCTCACCGCGGCCGTGATCGGCGGGCTGGGCAGCCTGGCCGGCGCGCTGTGGGGGAGCCTGCTGTTCGTCCTGGTGCCCACCTACCTGACCAACGTGGCCAGCAGCCACGGCCTGTCCAGCGCGGCCAGCTCCAGCATCCCGATCGCCGCGTACGGCGTGGTGCTCATCGTCGTCATGCTCGTCTTCCCCGCAGGAATCCAGGGCGGCGTGCGCCGCCTGCTGGGGCCGACCGCGCCGACCGTAGCGGCCCCGTTCAGCGCCTTGCGCCGGCACCGGCCGGCAACCGATCACCAGGAGGAAGGCACTAGATGAAGAGAACACACCGAGCCAACATGGCGGCGATCGCCGGGCTGGCAGCCCTGGCGATGGTAGCCGCCGGCTGCGGCTCCAGCGGCTCGTCGAAATCGTCGGGCTCGTCCGGCTCATCGAGCACGAAGCTGACCGCGTCCGCGCCCGGGATCACCACCTCGACGATCACGATCGGCAGCCACCAGCCGCTGACCGGCGTAGCGGCGCCCGGTTACGACGAGATCGCCCCCGCGTCCAACGCCTATTTCCAGTACGTCAACGACAACGGCGGCGTCTTCGGGCGCAAGATCGTCTATAGGTTCCTGAACGACCAGTACAACCCGACCAACACCTCGACCGTCGTCCACCAGCTGGTGCTCCAGGACAACGTGTACGCGATCTTCAACGGGCTCGGCACGCCGACGCACCTGGCGGTCGCCCCGTACCTGAACGCGCAGAAGGTGCCCGACGTCTTCGTCGCGTCCGGCTGCGAATGCTGGGACGCCACGTCCACCCTGCCCTACACCACCGGCTGGCAGCTGGACTACGTGCGCGAGGGCAAGATCCTCGGCAACTACATCAAGCAGAACTTCAAGGGCAAGAAGATCGGCTACTTCTTCCAGAACGACGAGTTCGGACAGGACGGCGTCAAGGGCCTCGACTACGAGATCCCCAAGTCCGACGTCGTCGCGCGGGAAAGCTACACGCCCACCAACACCAACATCGGCCCGCAGGTCGCCAAGCTGAAGGCAGCCGGGGCCCAGATCGTGGTGTCGTTCTCGGTGCCCGCGTTCACCGCGCTGCTGCGGCTGGCTGAGCTGCAGCTGAACTACAGCCCGCAGCTGGTGGTCAGCGACGTCGGGTCGGACCCGATCACGCTGGCCGGCCTGCTGGCCTCGTTCGCCAAGAACAAGAAGGCCGGGTTCGGCAACTCGCTGACCCAGGGCATCATCACCGACGGCTACCTGCCCTCGCTCGGCGACGCCAGCAACAGCTGGATCTCGCTGTTCGAGAAGATCCACCAGAAGTACATCCCGAACCTGCCGTTCGACGGCAACGTGCTCTACGGCGAGGCGGTCGGCTACACCTTCGTCCAGGCGATGCTCAAGGCCGGCCGGAACCCGACCCGGCAGGACCTGGTCAACGCCATCAACGGCGGCCTGCCGCAGGGCGTGTCGGTGGCACCCTACGCGTACTCCTCCAGCGACCACGACGGGATCACCGGTGCCTACATGGGCATCATCAAGGATGGCCAGCTGGTGCAGAAGGGGCCGATCCTGGTGACCGACACCACCGCGACCGGCGCGGTCTCGCCGTACACGACCAGCCAGCCCGCAGCCCCCGCCAGCGGGGTGCCTTCACCCTGACCAGAAGTGACAGGCCGGCCGCCGGCGCGCATCGCGGGCGGCCGGCCGGTCACCGGCTCCGGAGGGGGGTGCGCAGATGAGCATCGCGACCGGCCGCAGACCGGCCGGCAACGACGAGCGCCCGCCCGCCGAACGGCTGCTGGCAGCGGCCGAGGAACTGTTCGGCGAGCGCAGCTACCGGCGGACCACGGTGGCCGAGATCTGCGCCAGGGCCGGGATGGCGACCGGCAGCTTCTACGCGCACTTCAATTCCAAGGCCGACATCTTCGCGGCGGTCATCCGGCAGATCAACACCGACCTGCGGGCCGCGATGCGGGCGGCGCTGGAACAGGCGGCGGGCAACCAGCGGGCCAGGGAGCGGGCCTCGTTCCGGGCCTACTTCGACCTGATGTCCAAGCGGCCGTGGATCTACCGGATCGTGCGCGAGGCCGAGTTCGTCGCGCCGGGCGAGTTCAAGGAGTACTACGAGCGGCTGGTCCGCGGCTACGCCCGCGGCGTGCGGATCGCCCAGCTGGCCGGCGACGTCGACCCGCGGTATGACCCCGAGGTGATCGGCTACGTCTACACCGGGCTGGGCAACTTCGTCGGCATGCGCTGGGCGGAGTGGACGGCCGGCGGCCGGGTGCCCGACGACGTGCTGGATGACCTGATGTCGGTGCTGGCCCGCGGGCTGGCCCCGGTGCCGGAGGCAGGACAGCCGGACGTATCGTCTCAGGCATGACCGGCGGCCCCGCCTACTCCGGCACGATCCCGCGGCTGCTCGCGGCGGCCGCGCAGCGTGACCCGGACGGCACCTGGCTGCGCACCGACTCGGGGGCGCTGACCTTCGCGGCCGCGCTGGGCCGGGCCGCCGTCACCGCGCGCTCGCTGGCGGGGGCCGGGATCGGCCGGGGCGACCTGGTGGTCGTGACCGCGCGCAATACTCCTGACTACCTGCTGTGCTGGCTGGCGCTGGCCTCACTGGGCGCGGTGACCGTGCCGGTCAACCCGCGGGGCGCGCCCGCCGAGCTGGCCGGGCTGCTCGGGCAGGTCAGGCCGCGCGCGCTGATCAGCGACGCCAGCCTGGCCGCGCTGACCGGCCCGGCGCTGGCGAGCGCGGCGGAGGCTGGCCTGCCGCCGCCGGAACTCGGCGTGCTCGACGTGACCGGCCTCGGGGCCGGCCGGGCCGACCCGGCGGGCGCCGACGCGGACCTGCTCGCCGCCGGGGTGACGCCCGATGACCTCGCGGTGCTGATCCCGACCTCGGGCACGACCGGCCGGTCCAAGCTGGTCATGCAGACGCACCGGGCCTACGCGATGGCGGGGGAGGGCTTCCCGTTCTGGATGGAGCTGACCGCCGCGGACCGGCTGATGACCTCGCTGCCGCTGTTCCACATCAACGCGCCCGCCTACTCGGTGATGGGCTCGCTGGCCTGCGGGGCCGGGCTGATCTTGCTGGAACGCTTCTCCGCCAGCACGTTCCTGGATTCGGCCCGGCGGCACGGCGCGACCGAGTTCAACGCGATCGGGGCGATGCTGGAGATCTTGATGCGGCAGCCGCCCCGGCCCGACGACGCCAGCACGCCGCTGCGGCTGTGCTACACCGGGCCGGCCCCCGAGCGGGACCGGCAGGAGGAGATGGAGCGCCGGCTCGGCATCCGGATCGTGGTCGGGTACGCGATGTCGGAGTCGCCGTACGGGCTGATCTGGGCACACGGCACCCGGCCGTTCGGGACCCTGGGGTCGGTGCGCCAGCACCCGGTGCTCGGCGTGGTCAACGAGGCGAAGGTGGTCAGCGCGGACGGCCGTGAGCTCGGCCCGGGGGAGACCGGTGAGCTGCTGCTGCGCAACCCGGTGCTGACGCCCGGCTACTGGGGGATGCCGGAGGAGACCGCGGCCGCGATCACCGGCGGCTGGCTGCACACCGGGGACCTGGTCACTCCCGGGGCCGGCGGGACGTACACCTTCGCCGGCCGGCAGAAGGAGGTGCTGCGCCGCCGGGGCGAGAACCTCTCTCCGCTCGAGGTCGAGGAGGTGCTGGCCGAGCACCCGGCGGTGCTGGAGTGCGCGGTGGTGGGGGTCGAGTCGGAGCTGTCCGAGGATGAGGTCAAGGCGTTCATCGTGCCGGCCCGCCGCGACGGTGACGGCCGGCCGGAGGTGGATTTCGGCGAGCTCGCCGAGTTCGCGGCGGGCCGGCTCGCCGCGTTCAAGGTGCCCAGGTACTGGCAGCTGATCGACGAGCTGCCGCGCACGCCGACCGCGCGGGTGGCCAAGCACCAGCTGCCGGCCGGGCACCGGCCGGGCGAATATGACACCGAGGCCGCCCGGCCGCGCTAGCCGGCCCCGCCCCCGCCCGGTCCAGGGCACAGCCAGGGCCAGCCTGAACGCGCAACCTTCCGTGCCCCCGGCTCCGCCAGCGACTCAGCCTCAATCAAAAGGTATCTTTGGAAAGCTATCTTTTGACCTTCCCAAGGAAGCTTTCGAAAGATATCTTTGCATCCATGACTGATGCCAGCCAGGCCCGTCCCGAGCGGGTCGTCAGGCTCCTCACCGATCCGCGGGCGCTGCGGGCGCTGGCCCACCCGCTGCGGGTGTCGCTGATCGGGCTGCTGCGCCGGGACGGGCCGATGACCGCCACCAAGGCGGGTGAGCTGCTGGGCGAGAGCTCGGCGAGCTGCTCGTTCCACCTGCGCCAGCTGGCCAAGTACGGGCTGGTCGAGGAGGCGGGCGGCGGCCACGGCCGGGAACGGCCGTGGCGGGCCACCACCATGTTCACCGGCATTCCCGACTACACCGAGGACCCGGAACTGGCCGCCGCCACGAGCCTGATGACCCAGCTGTTCGCCGAGCGCTACTTCGAGTACCTGATGCGCTGGCTGGAGGCCAAGCCGCGCGAAAGCCGGGAGTGGCAGGAAGCCGCGCACTTCGGCGACACCATGATCTACGTCACCGCCGACGAGCTGGCCGAGCTGGCCGAGCAGGAGCAGGCGCTGATGGACCGGTTCCTGGACCGGCTGATCCGGCCCGAGCTGCGGCCGCCCGGCTCGCGCCCGGTCACCTACCTGCACCTGGCCTTCCCTGGTGAGATCAGCGGCGCATCCCCGGCACCGGGAGAGCCGCGATGACCGCCAGCCCGGTGCCGGCCAGCCGGCCGGCGAGGCGGCTGTGGCGGCTGCCCGAACTGCTGACCGACCGGCCGTTCCGCCGCTACTGGGGCGCGCAGACCATCTCGATGTTCGGCGACCAGATCACCTCGATCGCGCTGCCGCTGACCGCGGTGCTGGTGCTGCACGCCGGCCCGGCGCAGATGGGCTACCTGACCGCGCTGGAGTGGCTGCCGAGCCTGCTGTTCGGCCTGCACGCCGGCGCCTGGGTGGACCGGAGCGGGCACCGCCGGATGACCATGATCACCGCGGACCTGGGCCGGGCGGCGCTGCTGGCCAGCATCCCGGTGTGCTACGCGCTCGGCGCGCTGACGCTGGGACAGCTGTACGGCGTAGCGTTCGCGGTCGGGGTGCTCAGCATCCTGTTCACCGTGTCGGACGGCACCCTGTTCGTCTCCCTGGTACCCGAGCAGTCCTATGTCTCCGGGCAGTCCCTGGTCTACTCGAGCCGGGCCCTGTCCTTCGTCGGCGGGCCGAGCCTGGGCGGGATCCTGGTCCAGCTGCTGTCCGCGCCGTTCACGCTCGCCGCCGACGCGCTGTCGTTCCTTGGCTCGGCGTTCTTCCTGGCGAGGATCCGGCCGGAAGAGCCGCCGTCGGAGGCTGGCGGCAAGGGGGCGCTGAGCGCGGGCGTCAAGTGGATCAGCCGCTCGGCGATCGTCCGCGCGTCGCTGCTCACCGCGGCGACGGTGAACTTCTTCAACTTCATGTTCTCGGCCCTGGTCCTGCTGTATGTGACGCGCGACCTGCACATCCGGCCCGGCCTGCTCGGCCTGGTGCTCGGCTCGGGCGCGGTCGGCGGCGTGCTCGGCTCGGTCCTGACCAGCGGGCTGGCGCGGCGGATCGGCATCGGCTGGTCGTTCGCGCTCGGCTGCCTGCTGTTCACCGCGCCGCTGCTGCTGGTGCCGCTGGCCGGCGGGCCGAGGCCGACCGTGCTGGCGATGCTGTTCGCGGCTGAGTTCCTCGCCGGGTTCGGGGTGATGATGCTGGACATCAGCATCGGCTCGATCTTCGCCGCGGTCATTCCCGACCAGCTCAGGTCCCGGGTGATGGGGGCATTCCAGGCCGTCAACTACGGGACCAGGCCGGCCGGGGCGCTCGCGGCAGGCGCGCTGGGCAGCCTGGCCGGGGTGCGGCTCACGTTGTGGATCGCGGTCATCGGCGGCGTCGCCGGGGTGCTGCTCCTGCTGCCCACCCCGGTGCCGCGGTTCCGGATGCCGGCCGCGCCGGCCCAGGAGGCGGAGCCGGCGCAGCCGGTCAGCTGACTAGATCCGGAAGAACAGGTTCAGGAACCGGTCGGCCAGGTCCTCGTCGCCGCGCACGGTGCCGGCGTTCATCCGGCCGAACGTGGTCAGCACCAGGCTGCCCGCGTCGAAGTCGATGACCGCCGGCAGGTCGTCCACGCTGCCCGGCTCGAACGACATGCCCTGGTCGCTGACCGAGACCCGGTAGTGGCCGGCGTTGCGCCCGCTGACCGTGACGCCGATCGTGAACGGGCTCAGGTCGGCGGTCGGCTTGATGGTGGACTGCCAGATGATGAACATGAACGGCACCAGCAGGTCGGCCGCGTCGCCGGAGATGCCGTGCGCCTGCCCGCTGCCCTGCTTGATGTCCCAGGTGTGCACCCCGTAGTCCATCAGCTGGCCGGCCGCGTAGATGAAGGCGGGGACGCTGCCCATGTAGAAGTGCGGCACCATCAGCCCGGTCCACTCCTGCTCGCTGAGCGGCTCCAGGATGCCCATCATCTTGTCCAGGTCGGTCCGGGCCCTGGACAACAGCTCGGGCTGGGACAGCTCACGGAACGACTGCGCGGTCTGGCCGGCCCGCTCGTGCATCCCGGCGAGCCCGTAGGCGTCCGGCGCGGTGCTGCCGCTGCGGGCGGTCTCGAACGCGCTGAAGTACCCCTCCGTGGTGTCGACCAGGTGCCCGATCACGTCCCTGACCTGCCAGCTCTCGCACGCCGTCGGCGCCTCCCAGGCACCGGGGGCCTCGGCCAGCGCGAACATCCGCTCTGCCTCAGCCCGCACGACGCGCAGGATCGTGTCCTTGCCCGCGTACGTCATGGCGTTCCACTCGGTCATGCCTCCACCTTTCCCCGGACACTTGATGCAGAAGATGACAGTGAGGCCAGATCCGCTCACATAACGAACTGTGGTGCGCTCACAGAACGAACCCCAGCGTACGGCGATTCGTTTGTCAATGACGGCGGAACCGGCCCGCGGACACCCGCGGCCGAACTGCCGGAAGGGCGGGTGGCCCGGTTAGCCAGCCGAGCCCGCGAGGCGCAGGCCCGCCAGGGCGGCCCCATAGCGCATGGCGACCAGCTGGGCGACCGTGGGGTGCGCGCCCAGCGGCTTGGAGCACAGCGCGCCGAGGCTGCCCGCCAGGTCGGTGAGCTCGGCCGGGTCCGACTCGGGCCCGATCACGCACGGCGCGAACGCGGGCTTGCTGACGCCGGCGTCGCGCAGCCGGGCCAGCCCCGACTCGATGCTGGCCTGGTCGCCGAGTGACGCCGCGGCGGTGGGCGCGGCGAGCCGGCCCGCGAGCAGCACGGCGCTGACCGCCGCCGCCTGGACCGCTTCCTCGCCCCGGTCGGCCAGCACCAGGACGCCGTTCGCGGCGGCCACGATGCTCAGCCCCCTGGCCCGGCTCTCCCTGGCCAGCCCGGCCTCGGCCAGCCGGGCGTGCAGCGCCTCGGCCATCAGCGGGTGCGGGCCCAGCTGCGCGGCGAGCAGCAGCGGCGCGGCAGCCTGGCTGATGATGTCCTCGATCGCCGGGTCGCAGACCGGGTGCGGCCCGGCCAGCAGCGGCACGACCACGCCCTGCAGCGCCGTGGCTGACCTGGGCGCCTCGTCAAACAGCAGGGCCTGCGCCAGCGACTGGGTGCTTCCCTCCAGGTAGCCGACGCGGACCTGGGCGCCGCTGCAGGATTCCCCGGCGGATTCGGCGATCTGGGCGACGATCTGGGCGCTGGGAGCCGACGCGGAACCCGGCACGGCAAGCACCAAAGCGGGGGCGTCCGGGGGCAGTGTCAGCCGGTGCGGGCTGCGGTGACGGCCGGGCGGCAGCCTGCGGCCACCAGTGCGGCGGGGCAGCTGCATCGGCTCCGGGCTGGAATTGGTCACGCTGAGGTATGGTAATCGGGATTCACCGGGCATGATCGCCACTTCCGGGATGTTGCGCCCAGACTTCACGTGGCGGCCCCATATTTGCGTTAACGCGACCCCAGCATGCTCTCATAGACCGCGATCAGCGCGGCTTTCTGCTCCGCCGAGAGCCGGTCCTCGGCCTCGATCGCGGCCTGCACGCCGGGCGGCTGCTGGCTGGCCAGCCCGGAGAGCTCGTCCTTCTGCAGCAGGCCGGCCTGAGCGAGCAGGGTCTCCACCGAGACGTTCAGCGCGTCGGCGATCGCCCTGATCACGCGGACCGACGGCTGGTGCAGGCCGCGCTCGATCTGGCTCAGGTAGGGATTGGACAGCCTGGTGCGCTCGGCCAGCTGGCGCAGCGACAGGTTCGCGCGCTTGCGCTGGCTGCGGATAAAGGAGCCGAGCAGCTCCATCTGCGAGTCCCACTGATCTTTCATGGCCATCCCGGCGGACTGCGGGCAGGGCCGGGGCTGGCGGCTGGCCGGCCCCGGCTCCGCGGGCGGTTAGTTCTTGCCGCTGCCAGGACGCCCGGCCGGGCGGGCCTTCGCCGGCTTGCCAGCCTGCGCGGCCTTCCCGGTCTTCGCCGCGGCGGGCTTCGCGGTGCCGGTCTTCGCGGTGCCGGTCTTGGCGGTGCCGGTCTTCGCGGTGCCGGTCTTCGCAGGGCTGGCCTTCGCGGCGCTCTTGGCGGTGCCGCTCTTGGCGGTGCCGCTCTTGGTTGTGCCGGTCCTGGTTGTGCCGGTCTTGGCCGTGCCGCTCTTGGCTGTGCCGGTCTTGGCGGTACTGGTCTTGGCCGCGCTGGCTGGGCCGTCCTTGGCGGTGTCGTCCTTGGCGGTGCCGGCCTTAGCGGCGTGAGTCTGCGGCGTGCCGGTGACCGGAGTGCCGTTGCGGGCCGGGCCGAAGCCGCCGGCCCGGGCGGCCCGGCGCAGCTCCTCGGCCAGCGGCACCGCTGCCCTGCGGATCTCGCCGGCCAGCGGCTCGGCCGCCTGCCGGACCTGCCCGCCGCTGCGCCGCAGCTGGCCAGCCAGTGGCTCGGTGGCCTGCCGCAGCTGCCCGGTCAGCCGCCGCTGCGCGGCCCAGACCTGCTCGGCCAGCTCACGCGCGCCCGCGACCAGCTGATCCCGTCCCGGCAGCTCGGCCGGCCTGGGCCGGTGCAGCTGCGGCAGCGGGGGTCGGGCCGACTGGGCCGTGCTCAGCCAGGTCCTGACGACCTCGTGCACGTTCTGCTGGCCCTTGCGCACCTGCTCCTGGCTCCGCCGGATCCGGCCAGTAATCAGGTCCTGCATTTCCTTGCTGACCTTGCGGGTGTCGATCATCACGTCTCCTCGTGCTCTCTGCGTCTTGCTAACTTTATCAAGCGCATGCGAGCTATGCCAAGCGGGGGCCGCCCGGCTCACCCGGCCTGGGTGATGCCGTCCAGGCCAGCCCGGACGAATGCTGAACCTGTCCCGGAGCACGCAAGGAGCTGACATGGCAGGCACGCCGTCGTCGTCTTCCTACCCGCGCCCGCGCCGCCGCCACCGGCCCGGGCCGGGATGACGGTCGCCGACCCGCTGAAGACACCGCGGGCGGCGGCCGTCGCCGGGCTGATCTTCTCGGTGCTGCTGATCGCGGCGCTGGTGCTGCTGCGGCTCTCCACCCCGGCCGACCCGCACAGCCCAGGAGCCTGGCTGCACGACTCGGCCCGCCGGACCGCGGTGGCGGCCGGGCTGAACCTGGTGCCGTTCGCGGGGATCGCGTTCTTGTGGTTCATCGGCGTGGTCAGGGACCGGATCGGCGGGCACGAGGACCGGTTCTTCGCGACCGTGTTCCTGGGCAGCGGCCTGCTCTTCGTCGGGATGCTGTTCGTCGCCGCGGCGCTGGCCGGCGGGTTGTTCGCGGCGGTGACCCGGTCCTCCGGCGTTCCCGGCACGGACACGCTGGCCGCGGGCCGCAACGCGACCGCCACCTTGCTGAACGTGTACGCGATGCGGATGGCGGCGGTGTTCACCCTCACCACGGTGACGATCTCCCGCCGGGTCAGGATCCTGGCCAGGTGGCTCGGCCCCGCCGGGATCGCGACGGCGGTGCTGCTGCTCATCGGGGTGGGCATCACGCCCTGGGTGGAGCTGCTGTTCCCGCTGTGGGTGCTGGCCCTGAGCATCGACATCCTGGTGGCCGGGCACGCGCGGGCCGGGAGCGCGGTGAATCCGCCAGGATAGGAGCATGCAGCCCGCCCAGCAGCGAACCCTGGACCAGATCCGGGCGGAGCTGAGCCGGGTGACCCGCTATGACGACGAGTCCGTCGTGCACGACAAGTGGATCAGGCAGCGCTACGACTGCGGCTGCTATCCCAGCTACGGCCCGGCCCGGCGGGCGGTCGTCCTGACGGCCTGGCACGAGGCCGGGCACGCGGTGGCCGCGCTCGCGGTGGGCGCGAGGTTCAGCTCGGCCAGCATTCATCACGGCCGCGGCACCGAGGGCCGGGTGCACGGCATCAGGTCCGGCGCGGGGCAGGCGTTCGTCATCGACGCGGCCGGCCAGATCGCGCAGCGGCTGCGTGACTGGACCATGCTCGAACGCGACGACGAGCTGCGCGCGTGGCTGGCCGCCTGGGTGCGCGACGGCGGCGACGCGGCCCGGTTCCGCCGGGCGATCCGGGCCCGGTTCGGCACCGACGAGGTCGCCGCGTGGCGGCACAGCGAGCAACTGCTGACCCCGCTGCGGCTGGCGGTCCGCCAGGTCGCCAGGGCGCTGCTGGTGTCCAGCAGGTACCTGCCCTACCCGGTCGTGTCGGCCGTCGCGGGCGACTGCTGGCCGGCCACGGCTGGCGAGCCGGGCGCACGCGGTGCGCGATACTGCTGAGATGGTCGAGCGCAATGTGCTGGGTGGTGAGCTGGAGCCGTGCGGCATGGATCCGGTGACCGGTTTCTACCGGGACGGGTGCTGCCGGAGCGGGTCCGAGGATCTGGGCAGTCACACGATCTGCGCGGTGGTGACCGCCGAGTTCCTCGAGCATCAGCGCCGGATCGGCAACGACCTGACCACGCCGATGCCGCAGTACCAGTTTCCCGGGCTGGTGCCGGGAGACCGCTGGTGCGTGACCGCGGCCAACTGGCTGCGCGCGCACCGCGACGGCGCGGCCGCGCACGTCGTGCTCGCGTCCACGCACGAGCTGGCGCTGCAGATCGTCCCGCTGGCCGTGCTGCGCGAGCACGCGGTGGACGTGCCCGCCGACCCCGGCGCGCTGGATGGCTGAGCCGCGGCAAGCGGCGCTGGCCGTCCAGGATGCGTTCCGCGCCGAGTGTGAACGCCTAACCCGGGAGCTGGCCAGCGCCGATGACGCCAGCTTCAGCCAGGCCAGCCCGTGCCCGCCGTGGACGGTCGGCGAGCTGCTCTATCATGTGCGGATCGCGGTCGGCCGGCTGCCCGCCGCGCTGGCCGGCCCCGCCCCGCAGCCGGGCAGCGTGCCGCTGACCAGCGCCGGCGCCTACTACCGCGACGATCACCGGTTCTCAGCGAGCACCAACACCGGCCGGATCACGCTGGCCCAGGCCGGGGCGGCCGCGGCGGCGCCGGACGGCGCCGGCCCCGCCGCGCTGGTGCGGGATTTCGGCCAGACCTGGCGGGCGGTGCTGGACCAGGTCCAGGCGACCTCGCCGGACCGGGTGGTGCGGACCAGGCACGGCGACTACATGCTGCTGACCGAGTTCCTGCGCACCCGGGTGGCCGAGGTCGCGGTGCACGGCCTGGACCTGGCGGCCGGGCTTGACCGCGAGCCGTGGCTGACCGGCCCGGCCGCCGTCGTCGTCGCGGACCTGCTGCTGCCCGCGGCCGCCGCCGACGGGCTCCGCGCCGAGCTGGGCTGGGACCAGCTGACGCTGATCGCCAAGGGGACCGGCCGGGCGCCGCTCACCGGACCTGAGGGCGCGCTGGTCACCGAGCGCGGCATCAGCTGGCCCTCGTTCGGCTGACTCCCGGCCTGGGTTCACGCCGCCGGCCCGCGCGCCCGCCGTCCTCAGCCCGCATTGTCAGCCGGCGCTGTGCCGTACCGGCAGCCGGCGCTCAGCCCGCGCCGTCAGCTGGTGTCAGCTGGCGGCGTCACCGCCGCGGGCGGCCAGGTACTGCGCGGCCAGCCGCCTGGGCGCCCGGCTCAGCCAGGCCTCGGTCACCACCTCGGTGAGCTCGGCCGCGGAGATCTGGTCCAGCCGGATCAGCACCGCCGGGTAGCCGTCGAAGTGCGGGGTGGTGAAGTAGACGTCCGGGCTGGCGGCCAGCAGCGCCTCCTTCACGCCGGCGTCGGCCACCCTGGTGGCCAGGACCGGTCCTTCCGGCGCGGCGTCGCCGAGCGCGTCCAGGTCGGCCCGGCGCAGCGGCCGTTCCCAGGCGAACAGCTTGTCCCTGACCCGCCACGCGGCGGCCTCGCCGTAGCTGGGCCGCTCGGTGACCTCCGGCAGCGCCATCGCGGTCCGGCGCACGTCCTCCCAGCTGGCCATGGTCCACGATAAGCCGGCCGCCTCCCGCGGCGGTCACCGGACCGTCAGGTCACCCGCTCGGGCTGTGCTGTGCTAGCCGCCCGCGCTGTGCTGGCCGCCCGCGCTGTGCTGGCCGCTGGCGCTGTGCTGGCCGCTGGCGCCGTGCTGGCTGCTCGCGCGCAGCTGGCCGGCCCGCCGCATCGTCTCGCGCAGGTTGGCCTCGGACGTGGCCGCGAACGCCTCCTGCGGCGACAGCCAGCGCAGCGGCGCGTCCGGGCTCTCCGCCCTGGCCGCGGCCGGGTCCGACGTCGCCAGCACGAACCGCAGGTCGGCATGCTCGTGCGCGGGCTCGCGCGCGGACGCGGGCACGTCGACGATCACGACGTGCCGCAGCGAAGCGTCCGGCCACGGCACCAGGTCGGCCAGCCCGGTCTCCTCGGCCGCCTCGCGCATCGCGATCCGCAGCGGGTCGGACTCACCCGGGTCGCCGTGCCCGCCGACCTGCAGCCAGGCTTGCTGCCGCTGATGCCAGCGGAGCAGGATCCGGCTGGTGGGCGGGTGCACGATCAGCGCGGACGCGGTGACGTGCAGCGGCAGGTCACGCCGGTAGGGGTCGCCGGAGGCCTCCAGGAGGGCCTGCACCCGCTGGATATCGGCCGTCTCGGCGTCGCCTTCCGGCCGGTAACGATCCAGGCGCGCGGTCAGCTCAGCCACCGAACAAGTATGGCGGGCGCCCGCTGACGCCGGGGATGCAGGCGAAGATGTCGCCGGCGTGCGGCTGGGCGGCCAGGTCGGCGGGAGTGAAATTCTCCCGGGCGGTCGTGATGTACAGGGTGCTCAGGTCTGCCCCGCCGAACGCGGCCGAGGTGACCTGCGCGACCGGCAGGCTGACCACCACGTCGACGCGGCCGTCCGGCAGGTAGCGCCGCAGTTCACCCGAGCCCCAGATGGCGAGCCAGAGGCCGCCTTCGGCGTCGAGCGTCAGGCCGTCGGGCAGGCCGCCGGACGTCTCGATGAAGCGCCGGCGGGCACCGAGAGCGCCTGTGTCCGGGTCGGTGCCGAACATGTCCACTCCCCCGTAGCTGTCGGCGAAGTAGAACGTCCTCCGGTCCTCGGACCAGTCCAGGCCGTTGGACAGGCCGATGTCCCCGAACAGCGTGGTGACCGCGCCGTCCGGGCTGAGCTTGTACAGGGTGCACGGCGGGCCCTGTTCAGCCAGCGTGCAGGTGCCTGCCCAGAAGTTTCCCCACGGGTCGGGCTTGCCGTCGTTGAACCGGAACACCGAGCCGTCGACCGTGAAGCCGTCCAGCCGCCTCAGGTTCTGGCCGTCGTGGTCGCACAGGGCGAACCGGTCGGACAGCGCCAGGACGAGCCCGCCGCCGCGGGTCAGCCCGGCGGTACCGACTTTGTCGCCCGCATCGAACCAGCTGTGTGCGCCGGTGACCGGGTCGAGCGCGTGCACCTGGCCGCGGAGGATGTCCACCCAGCGGAGCAGCGCGCGGGCGGGATCCCAGACCGGTCCCTCGGCCAGCTCGCACTGGGCCGGGACCGCGATCTCAGCGTCGAGTTTCCTGGTCACGATGCGCAGGCTACACCGAGGACGGCGAACGCC
>DATBGO010000258.1:0-3687 GCA_036558005.1 Streptosporangiaceae bacterium
GGGGGAGAAGATCGCCACCGACGGGATCGTGACCGAGGGCCGTTCGGCGGTGGACGCGTCGCTGGTCACCGGCGAGTCGATGCCGGCCGAGGTCGGCCCGGGCGACCCGGTGACCGGGGCCACGGTGAACATGAGCGGCCGCCTGGTGGTGCGGGCCACCCAGGTCGGCTCCGGCACCCTGCTGGCGCAGATCACCCGGCTGGTCAGCCAGGCGCAGGCCACCAAGGCCAGCGCGCAGCGGCTGGCCGACCGGATCGCCGCGGTGTTCGTCCCGTGCGTGATCGCGGTCTCCGCCGCCACGCTGGGCTTCTGGCTGGGCGCCGGGCTGCCCGCCGCGTCCGCGTGGAGCGCCGCGGTCGCGGTCCTGGTCGTGGCGTGCCCGTGCGTGCTCGGGCTGGCCACCCCGACCGCGCTGCTGGCCGCGGTAGGCCGCGGCGCCGAGCTCGGCATCCTGGTCAAGAGCGCGCAGGCCATCGAGACGGCGGGCCGGATCCGCACCATCGCGCTGGACAAGACCGGCACCCTGACCACCGGGACGATGACCGTGCTAGAGGTGATCACCGACGGTGCTGCCGAGGACGAGGCCCTCCGCCTGGCCGGCGCGGTGGAGGACGCCTCCGAGCACCCGGTCGGCCAGGCCATGGCCCGGGCCGCCAGCGCCCGCCTGGGTGCTCTGCCGCCAGTGACCGGTTTCACCGCGCTGCCCGGTGCCGGGGTGCGCGGCACCATCGGGGGCCGCGAGATCACCGTCGGCCGCCTCGACCTGTTCACCCACCTCGACCTCGTCATCCCCGCCCCGCTCCGGCAGGCCGCCCGGACCGCCGAGGAGAGCGGCCGGACCGCGGTGCTGGCCGGCTGGGACGGGCAGGCGCGCGCCGCGTTCGTGGTGGCCGACCAGCTCAAGCCACACGCCGCCGCGGCGGTGGCGCGGATCAAGCGGCTGGGCATCCGGCCGCTCCTGGTCACCGGGGACAACGAGCACGCCGCCCGTTCGGTCGCCGCCGAGCTGGGCATCCCGGTCGCCGACGTCCTAGCCGGGGTCGAGCCCGAGGGCAAGGTGGAGGCCGTCCGGAGCCTGCAGGCCGGCGGGACCGCGGTCGCGCTGGCCGGCGACGGGGTGAACGACGCCGCCGCGCTGGCCCAGGCCGACCTGGGCATGGCCGTCGGGGCGAACGGAGGCGGCACCGACGCCGCCATCGGCGCCGCCGACCTGACCCTGACCGGCGGCGACCCGCTGGCGATCGTAACTGCGATCGAGCTGGCCCGCGCCACCATGGCCGTGATCCGCGCCAACCTGGCCTGGGCCTCCGGCTACAACCTGGTCGCGATCCCGCTCGCCGCGCTCGGCTACCTCAACCCGCTGTTCGCCGGCGTCGCCATGTCGGCCAGCTCGCTGATCGTCGTCGGCAACAGCCTGCGGCTGCGCCGCTTCCGCCCCCGCGCCGAAAGGGAGCAGAGCCGTGCGTGACCTGCTCCGCGCCGTCGCCGGCCCGCTGATCTGCGCGGTCGTGGTGACTGGGCTGCTGGCCGCCTGGGCCGGCACCGGCGGGGGCGGCACGCTGACCCGGGTCAGGCTCCAGGTCACCCAGGCCGCCGTCCCGATGCGCGCGTTCACCCCCCAGGCCGCCGCCGCGGTGCGCACGGCCACCACGTTCCTGACCATCCAGAACCTCAGCGGCGCCCCCGACGAGCTCGTCGCCGCGCGCAGCCCCCTCGCCCGAGGCGTAGTACTCCGGCAGCGCGGCGGCCCGCTGGTCATCCCGGCGCACGGAACCCTCACGCTGACCCCATTCGGTGACGACCTGGTACTCCAGCAGCCATCCCCGTACGAATCCCGGGCCACCGTGCCGCTCACGCTGACCTTCCGCCACTCCGGCACCGTCACCATCGACGCGTCCGTCACCGGCCCGGGCACGCCATGACCGCCGCCCCCGAGATCACCCAGGTCGAGCTGGCCGTCGGCGGCATGACCTGCGCCGCCTGCGCCGCCCGGGTGCAGGCCAGGCTGAACAAGGTGACCGGTGTCACCGCCTCGGTCAACCTGAGTACCGAACGGGCCTACATCTCCGCCCCTGCGACCGTCTCCGCGCCCGACCTGATCGGCGTGGTCGAGGCGGCCGGCTACACAGCCGAGCTGGCCCGCCCCACCGAGGCGGAAGCTGCCGGGGCGAAGGCCGGCCAGACGGCCGACGAGGCCACGGTGCGGCGGCTGCGCCGCCGGCTGATCCTGGCGCTGGTGTTCTTCGTCCCGCTCACCGACGCCTCGCTGATGCTGTCGGTCTTCCCGTGGACCCGGTTCCCCGGCTGGCAGTGGCTGCTGGTCGCGCTGGCCGCGCCGGTGGCGATCTGGGCCTCGTGGCCGTTCCACGCCGCGGCGTTGCGGCAGGCCAGGCACCTGTCCTCGTCGATGGACACGCTGGTGTCGCTGGGCATCCTGGCTGCCTGCGGCTGGTCGGTGTACGCGATGTTCGTGCTGGACCGCGAGCAGCGCGGGCTGAGTGGCCTGTCGAACCTGCTGCACGGCTCGGGCGGTGGCATCTACCTGGAGGTGGCCGCCTCGGTGACCACGTTCCTGCTGGCCGGGCGGCTGTACGAGGCGCACGCCCGGCGCGCCGCCGGGCAGGCCGTGCGGGACCTGGCCGCGGCCAGCGCCCGGGACGTATGCGTCCTCGGTGAGGACGAGACCGAGCACTGGATCCCGGCCGCCCGGCTGCGGGTGGGCCAGCGGTTCGTCGTCCGGCCGGGGGAACGGATTGCCGCCGACGGCGAGGTGCTGTCCGGCGGGTCTACGGTGGACCGCAGCATGATGACCGGGGAGTCGGTCCCGGTCGACGCCGCCCCGGGCGACGCGGTCACCGGCGGCACCATCGCGCTGACCGGTCGCCTGGTGGTCCGGGCCGACAAGGTGGGCGCGGACACCCAGCTGGCGCACCTGATCAAGCTGGTGGAGCAGGCCCAGGCGGGCAAGGCCGGCATCCAGCGGCTGGCCGACCGGATCTGCGCGGTGTTCGTCCCGGTCGTGCTGGCCTGCTCGGGCCTCACGCTGGCCGGCTGGATGCTAGCCGGGAGCCCGGCCAGTCATGCATTCAGTGCCGCGCTGGCCGTGCTGATCATCGCCTGCCCGTGCGCGCTGGGCCTGGCCACACCGGCGGCCCTGGTCGTCGCCTCGGGACGGGGTGCCCAGCTCGGCATCTTCATCAAGGGTTACCAGGCGCTGGAGTCCTCCCGCGCCATCGACACCGTGGTGCTGGACAAGACCGGCACGGTCACCACCGGCCAGATGACCGTGACCGCCGTGCGGGCCGTCCCCGGCACCAGCCGGACCGACCTGCTCCGCTTCGCCGGCCCGGTCGAGCAGGCCTCCGAGCACGCCGTGGCCGCCGCCATCACCGCGCTGGCCCGCGCCGAAGCCCCCTTCCCGGCACCCGCCGGGACCGCCCCGCCGCCCGGCGCCGGCCCGGTGCCCCTGGCCGCCGCCGACGACTTCACCGCCCTGCCCGGCCTGGGAGCCCGCGGCGTGGTGCACGGCCGCGAGGTCACCGTCGGCCGCGCGGCGCTGTTCGCCGACCGGGGCCTGGCGATCCCCGCGGACCTCGCCGCCTGGTGCCGGGACCGGGAGCAGGCCGGGTGCACCGCGGTGCTGGCGGCCTGGGACGGCGAGCTCCGGGGGGCGTTCGCGGTGACCGA
>DATBGO010000259.1:0-16579 GCA_036558005.1 Streptosporangiaceae bacterium
AGCAGCGCTGGCCCAGCGCTGTCGTTGTTTCAGCAGCAGGGGGCCAGCGCATCCGAATGGCCGGGCCGCGCCGGCGCGCTACCCAATCCGACATATGTCGAGTTAGGGCCAGGTGCTGGCTGGATATGGCGGCGCTGGCCCGGCACCGCCGCTGTTTGCGCAGCGGCGGGCCAGCGCATCCGATGGCGGTGACCCTCGCAGGCGCCCCTGGCCCAGAGCCCGGCAGCCAGCCCGGCTAGCCCGCGGACACGTCAGGAGAACCACATATGCCGGCTGAGGAACCACGCCCGCCCGGCGAATCCTACATATGTCCCGCTGTGAGGTGCTGGACATCGACCCGCCGCACCGGATGCCCTGGTCCTGGGCGGGCGGGAGCATCGACACCACCGTGACGTTCACCCCACCCCGGACGGCCAGGACGGGACCACGCTGCGGCTGCGCCAGGCCGGCTTCCATGGCATGTCCGCGCAGCTCACCCGGCCGATCCTGGCCCGCGGCTACCCGCGCATCCTCGGCCAGCGGCTGCCCGGCTACCTTGGCAGGGCAGTTGGCCGGCCGGCCGCGCCGGTGCCGGTGCACTGCGCCGAGGGCTGGCGCGCGTACCTGGGCGCGCTGCGCCGCTGGCGGTCCCGCTGGCGACTGGCTAACACGGCAAAGTCTGAGGAGGATCACCATGGCAGTGAGCACGCTTCAGGTCGTCTCGGTTCCGGTCAGCGATCAGGACCGGGCGAAGGAGTTCTACGCGGGCGGGCTCGGGTTCAGCGCCGAGATCGATACCTCGTTCGGCGACGGAATGCGCTGGGTGATGCTCCGCCCGCCCGGCGGCGGCACTGCGATCACCCTGGTCACCTGGTTCGACACCATGCCGCCCGGCTCGCTGAACGGCGCCGTGCTCGGCTGCGAGGATCTGGAGAAGACTCTGGACGAGCTGACCGCGCGAGGCGTGACGTTCGCCGAGGGCGAGATCCAGTCCGCGTCGTGGGGCCGCTGGAAGACCTTCGCCGACCCGGATGGCAACCGCTGGGTCCTCCAGCAGAGCTACGCCGACGCCGCTAACCGATAGCCCGCAGGCCCGGCACCGCCGCTAGTGGAAGAAGTGGCGGACGCCGGTGAAGTAGAGGGACAGGCCGGCCTCCTGGGCGGCGGCGATCACCTCGTCGTCGTGGATGGAGCCGCCGGGCTCGGCCACCGCCCGCACTCCGGCGTCGGCCAGCACCTGCAGCCCGTCGGCGAACGGGAAGAACGCGTCGCTCGCCGCCACAGCGCCCTTGGCCCGGTCGCCCGCCCGGCCGACCGCGAGCCGGGCTGAGTCGACCCGGTTGACCTGGCCCATGCCGATCCCGACCGAAGCCTGGCCGGCCGCCAGCAAGATGGCGTTCGACTTGACCGCCCGGCAGGCCCGCCAGGCGAACGCCAGGTCACGCAGGGCGTCGGGCGCGGGCGGCCCGGCGGCGAGCCGCCAGTTGCGCTGCTGGTCACCGTCCTGGTCGATCTGGTCAGCGCTCTGCACCAGCAGGCCGCCGCTGATCTGCCGCCATTCGACAGCCGGGCCTGCGCCGTGCGGCCCGCTGGCCGGGGCCGGGGCCGGGGCAGGGGCCGGGCAGCGCAACAGCCGCAGGTTCTTCTTGGTGGTGAGGATGTCCAGGGCAGCCGGCTCGAACCCGGGCGCGACCAGCACCTCGGTGAAGACCGCCGCGATCTGCTCGGCCAGCGCCGCGGTCACGGCCGCGTTCGCGGCGATGACGCCGCCGTACGCGGAGACCGGGTCACAGTCGTTCGCCTTGCGGTGCGCCTGCGCCAGGTCGGTGCCGACCGCGATGCCGCACGGGTTGGAGTGCTTCATGATCGCCACGCACGGCTCGGCGAAGTCGAACGCAGCCCGCCGGGCGGCGTCGGCGTCGACGTAGTTGTTGTAGGACATCGCCTTGCCGTGCAGCTGCTCAGCCCCGGCAAGCCCGGCCTGCGCACCGCCAGCCGGGCCGCGCAGGTAGAGCGCTGCGCGCTGGTGCGGGTTCTCCCCGTACCTGAGTGTTTCCTTGCGGGTCCAGGCCGCGCTGATCGTCTCCGGCCAGCCGGTCTGCGCGGCGGTCTCGTCCGGCGCGTAGGCCGAGGCGAACCAGGACGCGATCGCAGCGTCGTAGGCGGCCGTGTGCGCGAACGCCCTCGCCGCGAGCCGGCGCCGCTGCGCCAGCGTGAACCCGCCGCCTGCCGCCGCCGCGACAGCCTCCGGATAGCTCGCCGGGTCGGTGCAGACCGCGACCGTGGCGTGGTTCTTGGCCGCGGCCCGCACCATGGCGGGCCCGCCGATGTCGATCTGCTCGACGCACTCGGCGTGGCCGGCACCGCTGGCCAGCGCCTGCTCGAACGGATATAGGTTCGAGACCAGTAGCTCGAACGGCTCGATCCCCAGGTCAGCGAGCTGGCTGCGGTGCGTGGGCAGGCTGAGGTCGGCGAGCAGCCCGGCATGCACCCGCGGATGAAGGGTCTTGACCCGCCCGTCCAGGCACTCGGGGAACCCGGTCAGGTCCTCGACCCTGGTCACCGGGACTCCGGCCGCGGAGATCGCCGCCGCGGTGCTGCCGGTGGAGACGATCTCGACCCCGGCCGCGGCCAGCGCGGTGGCCAGCTCGGTGACGCCGGCCTTGTCGTAGACGCTGACCAGCGCTCGCCGGATCGGCACCCTGGCTTCTGGCTGCTGCTGTGTCACTGGCCGATCCTCACCTTCCGGTCCCGGACGGACCAGCCGGAGCGGATCATCTCCCCCACGGTGCCGGTGAGCAGCGCCCGCTCGGCTACCTTGATCCGCTCATGCAGGCTGGCCTCATCGTCATCGTCGCGCACCGCGACCGTCGTCTGCGCGATGATCGGCCCGGTGTCGGTCCCCGCGTCCACCATGAACACGGTGCAGCCGGTCACCTTCACCCCGTACCGCAGTGCGTCCCGCACGCCGTGCATGCCGGGGAACGACGGTAGCAAGGCCGGGTGCGTGTTGATGATCCGCCCGCCGAAGGCCGCCAGGAACGCCGGGCCGACGAGCCGCATGAAGCCGGCCAGGATCACCAGGTCGGGATCGAACCGCTGGCAGTGCGCCGTCAGCGCCTTGTCCCAGTCCGCGCGCCCGGGGTAGTCCCGGACCGGGCAGGTGAACGCTGGAACCCCGGCTTGTTCCGCCCTGGCCAGCGCGGCTATGCCGGCCCGGTCCGCGCCGACCGCCGCTACCCGCGCGCCGAACGAGGCGTCCGCGCACGCGTCGAGTAGCGCCTGCAGGTTGGTGCCGGCGCCCGACACCAGTACCACCAGCCGCGCTGCGGTGGCCTCGGCCGGCCTCATCCGGGCCAGGTCCCGTTCAGCGCCGGCCAACCCGGCCTGATCCGGCCCGGCCTGATCGAGCACCGTGTGATCCGGCCCGGTGTCGTCCAGCGCCGCATGATCGGGCGCTGGTGGGTAGACAAGGTCGGCACGTGGTCAAAGTTAGCGGAGTGGCCGGCCGGCGCCGATCCGGGCCAGGGCGGCTGCGTGCATGTGCGGATGGCTGGCCGCACGGAGGATGATGGGGTAGGAAGGTTGCGGCCAGCAACGATGATCATTAGGAAAGGACCCGGTCCTGCCTGCCGAACAGACACCGTCACCGCCGCCGAGCGCTCCCGAGCAGCCTGCGGGGAAGTTCCCCGGGCTGCCGCGGCTGCACTTCCCCGAGCGCCCTGACGGGGGCGGACTGGCGCCTGCGCCCGGCGGCGGCTCCTGGCCGGGGCCGGCCGGCGCACCGGGAGACGACGGCAGGCCAGGTGACGGCGGCAGGCCAGGTGACGGCGGCACACCGGGAGACGGCGGCAATGCGGGCGAGGGCGCATCGCCGGATGACGGCGGTTCGCGAGGTGAGCGCGGTTCGCCGGATGAGGGCTACGGCCGGGCCCGGCCGACCGACGGCGCTCCCCCGGGCGACAGCAGCCAGCCACGTGGCGGCGGCCAGCAAGAGGACGGCCGGCAAGAGGACGGCCGGCAAGAGGACGTCGGCCAGGGCAGCGACCAGCCTGATCCCAGCCAGCGGGGCCGTCCGGCAGATGGCGGCCAGCCACACAGTCAGCAGCCAGACACCGGTCAGCCAGGCGGTTACGGCCAGCCGGGGAGCGGGCCCCCGGGCAGCGGATCACTGGGCAGCGGACCACAGGGCAGCGGACCCGCAGGCAGCGGGTCAGCGGGCAGCGGACCCGCGGGCAGCGGATCAGCGGGCAGCGGGTCAGCGCCCGCGCCGGGATCTGCCCGGCCCGCCCAGCCGACCCGGCCCGCCCAGCCGACCCGGCCAGCCCGGCGGCCTCGGCCTGGTGATCCCGGCACCCCCCGGCCACCCGAGCCCGCGGTCCGCCAGCGCGGCCTGGCCGCGATGCTGCTGGGAACGGTCAGCGTGGTCGCCCTGCTCGGCATCGACGACAAGTTCACTTCCCGGGGCATCTACCTGGTCGTCTTCGCACTGCTGGTCGGGGTCGGCGCGTGCTGGCTCGGGATAACGGCGCTGCGCCAGTCACGCCGCGGCGAGACCTGGCGGCCCCGCGGCGCGATCTTCGGCATCGTGTTCGGCGCGATCGGCGCGCTGCTCAGCATGATGCTGCTGATCTTGTTCACCCTGATCTGGCCGCAGCTCACCCGGTTCTCGCAGTGCCTGGACAGCGCGAACACGCTGTCCGCCCAGCATGCCTGCACGACGCAGCTCAACAACTCGGTGAAGAGCCAGCTACCCAAGCTCGGCAGCGGCGGCTGACGCCAGCCGGGCGAGCCGCACGCCCGGGCCGCGAGGCCGCTGGCACTGGCCGCTGGCCGTCGTTAACCGCTGGCCGCCGCCAGCCCGCGGCCGGGCCGGATCAGGGCAGCGAGGCTGGCCCGTAGCCGGCCGGAGGGCCGTCGTCACCCGGCCCGGGCTCGTCCCACTGGTTCAGGTAGATCGTGTGCTCGTCCTCATCCGGCGGCTGGCTGGCCCGCAGCAGGCCAGTGGCCTGCAGCAGGCCGTCAAACCGGGTAACGCCGAGCCGGGTGCCGCGATAACGCAGCCAGTTCGCCACCCCGGCGCTGATCGCGGCGGCCACCCCCACCTCGAGCACCGCGACCACCCCGGTCTGCCAGGGCGACGGCCCGACCGCGGCGAGCCGGCCGTTGCCGAGCGGGCCGCCCGCGAACCAGGCCAGCACGGCCAGCACGCACCCCGCCAGCGCGCCCGCGCCGAACCCCCACAGCGGCGCCGCCTCGAGCACCGGGGTCGGCGCGGCCCGCGCGATCAGCAGCCCGCCGAACGCCCCGGCCAGGTAAGGCACGGCGAGCATGGCCACCGACAGCGCCGCGGGGACCGCCGGATGCGGGCCGGCCGGCAGCGCGGCGAGCATCGGGAACTCAGGCAGCGGGCCAAGCATGGACCCGCCTGGCGCGATGACAGTCCCATTGCCGAACGCGAACCCGGGGCCCAGCGTGAACGCGATAGCCCAGACGATCGCGTTGGGAACGTAGCCCACCTGGGCCAGGATCAGCAGCCCGGCGCCGATCAAACCGGGTGACAGCGCCCTGTTGATCGCCGCGTACTGGCCCAGGTGCGCGGCGAGCGAACCGCCCGCCAGCAGCGCCCCGGCCCCGGCCAGCACGGCCAGCGCGCCGGCCGCCCCGGTCACCACCGCCCGCAGCCTGGCCGGCATCAGCCCGGTGAGCTGGGACCAGGGCGCCAGGGCCCGGGCACCGCCCAGGCCCGCCGCGGTCAGCGCGAGCAAGAACCCGCACGCCGCCGCCTGCAGGATCGACGGCGCCGCCTGGGCGGACCGGCCGGCCGCCGCGAGCGCCACCGACAGCGTGGCGTACGGCACGGCGACCGCCAGGGCGGCGGAACCGACGTGCCGGAGCCTGGTCACCCCGCCGGTGCGGACCACCCACCGCCCGGCCCGCCACAGCAGCGCGCCGGGCAGCAGCACCAGGCCGAGCGGCAGCATGCCGACCGGGCCGGTGCCGGTCAGCACGAAGCCGACATGGTTGCCGATGAGCCAGGCGGTCGCCGCGGTGCGCAGCACTCCGGTCAGGCCGAGCCCGTCGTGCGGCGCGGCGACCCAGCCGACCACCACCAGCAGCACCAGGATGACCAGGCCGATACCGGCTACGGCGCCGGCCGCGACCGCGCCGCGGACCGCCAGCGGGCTGCCGGAAAGCGGCTGGCCGCCGCCCGCGGGCGGCGCCGGGGAACGGGTACGCAGGACGGAACCAGTCACAAGGTCCAAGCCTGGCAATTACCCGCCCCGCAGGCCCGCAGGCGCGCCGAGGCGGGCTGTTACGCCCGCAGGCTTTACGCCGGACAGGCCGTTACGCCGGACAGGCCGTTACGCCGGGCAGACTGTGACCGCGGGCAGACTGTGACCGCGGGCAGACTGTGACGCCGGGCAGACTGTTGCGGGCCGGGCTGTTACCGGCCCTGCATGACCTCGCGGACCAGTTGCGCGGTCCCGCTGGGGGTCCGGCCGACCCGGACGCCGACCTTCTCCAGCGCTTCCTTCTTGGCCTGCGCGGTGCCGGCCGAGCCGGAGATGATCGCGCCCGCGTGGCCCATGGTCTTGCCTTCCGGCGCGGTGAACCCGGCCACGTACGCGACGACCGGCTTGGTGACGTTGCGCTCGATGAACGCCGCCGCCCGCTCCTCGGCGTCGCCGCCGATCTCGCCGATCATCACGACCGCCTCGGTCTGCGGGTCGGCCTCGAACTCGCGCAGGCAGTCGATGTGCGTGGTGCCGACGATCGGGTCGCCGCCGATGCCCACCGCGGTGGAGAACCCGATGTCCCGCAGCTCGTACATCATCTGGTAGGTCAGGGTGCCGGACTTGGACACCAGGCCGATCCGGCCCTCGGTGGTGATGTCGGCCGGGATGATGCCGGCGTTCGACTTGCCCGGCGAGGCGACGCCGGGGCAGTTCGGGCCGACGATCCTGGTCGCGTTGCCGCGCTCGGTCGCGTACGCCCAGAACGACGCCGTGTCGTGCACCGGGATGCCCTCGGTGATCACGATCACCAGCGGCATGCCCGCGTCGATCGCCTCGATCACCGCGTGCTTCGTGCCCGCGGGCGGCACGAAGACCACCGACACGTCGGCGCCGGTGGCGGCCATCGCCTCGGCCACCGTCCCGAACACCGGGACGCCGGTCCCGGCCAGCTCGATCTTCTGGCCCGCCTTGCGCGGGTTGGTCCCGCCGACCACCTTGCTGCCGGCGGCCAGCATCCTGGCGCCGTGCTTGCGGCCCTCCGACCCGGTGATGCCCTGGACGATGATCCGGCTGTCGCCGGTCAGGAAGATTGACATCTCATGCTCCCGTCGGGGCCGCAGCGGCCAGCTCGGCAGCGCGCCGCGCCGCATCGTCCATCGTCGCGACCTGCTCGACCACGGCGATGCCCGCCTCGTCGAGGATGCGTCGGCCCTCGGCCGCCTTGTTGCCGTCCAGCCGCACCACGATCGGGCGCCGGACCTGGTCGCCGCGGGCGGCCAGCATGCCGATCGCGGACACGATCCCGTTGGCGACCGCGTCGCACGCGGTGATCCCGCCGAACACGTTCACCAGCACGCTGCGGACCGACGGGTCCGACAGCACGATCTCCAGCCCGTCGGCCATCACCTCGGCGGATGCGCCGCCGCCGATGTCGAGGAAGTTGGCCGGCCGGACGCCGCCGAACGCCTCGCCCGCGTACGCGACCACGTCGAGGGTGGACATCACCAGGCCGGCCCCGTTGCCGATGATCCCGACCTGGCCGTCGAGCTTAACGTAGTTAAGGTGCTTGGCCTTGGCCCGGACTTCCAGCGGGTCACCCGCGTCAGGGTCGGCGAACCGGCCGAAGTCCTGCCGGAACGCGGCGTTGTCGTCCAGCGTGACCTTGGCGTCCAGCGCGACCACCCGGCCGTCCCCGGTGTACACCAGCGGGTTGACCTCGACCAGGGTGGCGTCCTCGTCCGCGAACACCGCCCACATCCGCTCGGCCAGCGCGGCGGCGCCGCTGAGCGCCTCGGGCGGCAGCCCGCCTGCCGCCACGATCTCGGCCGCCTTCGCGCCGTCCACGCCGGTCAGCGGGTTGACCGGGATCCTGGCCAACGCCTCGGGGCTGGTGGCCGCCACTTCCTCGATCTCGACGCCGCCCTGCACCGAGCACATCGACAGGAAGCTGCGGTCGGAGCGGTCGACCAGGAAGGACAGGTAGTACTCCTGCGCGATGTCGGTGTCGGCTGCCACCAGCACGCTGTGGACGGTGTGACCCTTGATGTCCATGCCGAGGATCTGCCGCGCCTTGGCTTCGGCCTCGTCGGGCCCGCTGGCCAGCTTCACGCCGCCGGCCTTGCCGCGCCCACCGGTCTTCACCTGCGCCTTGATCACCACGCTCGGCTTCCCGGCGGCGGCGTAGTCCGCGGCGATCGCCCGGGCCTCTTCCGGAGTGTGAGCTACCTGGCCCGCCGGAATCGGGACGTCATACTCGGCGAAGAGTTCCTTCGCCTGATACTCGAACAGGTCCACTCGGGTCCGTCCTATTTTGGTGGGTTATATTCCTGTTTACGCTAGCTGTCGCCGGGCCGTGCCTGACCCGTGCCACGGCCGGCCGCCGGCCAGCGCCCAACCAGGCAGCCTAACGCCCTGCAGGCAGCGCCATCCCGCCGAGCCGGCCTCCTCCCGCTGGCGGCCGTCACCCGGCCCGCCCGCCCGGCCAGCCGCGCTGGCCAAGCGGCTCGCCGGCCGGGCCAGTCAGCCGCCGGGCTGCTGGGCGGCCCCGGCGGCGGGCTCAGCCGCCCCGGTGCCCAGCGCGCTGCGCACCCATTCCACGATCTCGCTGGTCGGCGCGCCAGGGGTGAAGATCCGCGCCACCCCGAGCTGCTCCAGCTCGACGATGTCGGCGGCCGGGATGATGCCGCCGCCGAACACCGTGATGTCGTCGGCGCCGCGCTCCTTCAGCAGCTCCAGCACCCGGGTGAACTGGGTCATGTGCGCTCCCGACAGCACCGAAAGGCCGATCGCGTCGGCGTCCTCCTGCAGCGCCGCGGCGACGATCTGCTCCGGTGTCTGGTGCAGCCCGGTGTAGATAACTTCGACCCCGGCGTCCCGCAGCGCCCGCGCGACCACCTTCGCGCCGCGGTCATGCCCGTCGAGACCGGGCTTGGCGATGACAACCCGGATGCTGCTCACGTCATGCCTCCTATCAGGCCCGCCTGGGCCGGGCCTGCCCTAGAGCTACCCGCAAGCTACAGTTTCTCAATCGGCGCATAACGCAATACCAAATGCTTGATCCCGTAATCGCCGCCGAAGTCAATCTTCGCTTCCGGGTCGTCGCCCCGGCCCTCGACCGACAGCACCCGGCCCAGGCCATAGGAGTCGTGGGTGACCCGGTCGCCGGGTGCGAGCGCGGGCACCGGGCGGTTGCCGAGCGCCTGCACGCCCGGCCTGCGGGCCAGCCGCTCGGAGGCGGGCGGCGCGGCCGCCGCCGCGTCCCTGCGCCAGTCGATCAGCTCGGCCGGCACCTCGGACAGGAACCTGGACTGCTTGTGGAAGGCCGGCCGGCCGAACCAGGCCCTGGCCACCGCGCGGGTCAGGTACAGCCGCTGCTGCGCCCTGGTGATCCCGACGTAGGCCAGCCGCCGCTCCTCGGCCAGCTCACGGTCATCGCCGCTGGAGCGCTCGTGCGGGAACACGTTCTCCTCCAGCCCGGTCAGGAACACCACGGGGAACTCAAGCCCCTTGGCGGTGTGCAGGGTCATCAGCGTGACCAGCCCGCCGTGCTCTTCGCCCTCGGGGATCTGGTCCGCGTCGGCGACCAGCGACACCTGCTCGAGGAAGTCCAGCAGGGTGCCGTCCGGGTTGCGCGCGTCGAACTCCCTGGCCACCGAGACCAGCTCGGTCAGGTTCTCGATCCGGCTCTCGTCCTGCAGGTCAGAGGACTCCTGCAACTCGGCGACGTAACCGGTCCGGTCAAGCACCGCCTCGGCGAGGTCGCCTGCGGGCCCGGCCGAGAGCTGACGGAGCCCGGAGATCAGCTCGTTAAAGGCCTCGATCGCCTTCACCGACCTGGTGGCCAGCCCTGGCACGTCCTGCGGCCGGGCCAGCGCCGCCGCGAAGCCGATCCGCTCCCTGGCCGCGAACGCGGCGACGCACTCCTGGGCCCGGTCCCCGATCCCGCGCTTGGGCACGTTCAGCACCCGGCGCAGCGACACCTCGTCGTCGGCGTTCGCGATCAGCCGCAGGTACCCGAGCAGGTCCCGGATCTCCCTGCGCTCGTAGAACCGGACGCCGCCGACAACCTTGTAGGGCACCCCGGCCCGGATGAACACTTCCTCGAACACCCGGGACTGCGCGTTGGTCCGGTAGAAGACCGCGACCTGGCCGGGGGTCGCCTCGCCGTCGTCGGCGAGCCGGTCGACCTCCTCGGCCACGAAGGCCGCCTCGTCGTGCTCGCTGTCGGCCACGTACCCGGTGATCGGCGGCCCGGCGCCCGCATCCGACCACAGGTTCTTCGGCACCCGGCCCGGGTTGCGGGACACCACGGCGTTCGCGGCGGCCAGGATGTTCTGCGTGGATCGGTAGTTCTGCTCCAGCAGCACCACCGTCGCGCCGGCGAAGTCGCGCTCGAACTCCTCGATGTTCCTGATCGTCGCGCCGCGGAAGGCGTAGATCGACTGGTCCGCGTCGCCGACCACGCACAGCTCGGCGGGCGGGATCTCCTCCTCGCCAGGGCCGGCGCTGGCCGCCCGGTCGTGCGGCCGCCCGGCGATCTCCCTGACCAGCACGTACTGCGCGTGGTTGGTGTCCTGGTACTCGTCCACCAGGACGTGCCGGAACTTGCGCCGGTAGGTGGCCGCGACCTCGGGGAACGCCTGCAGCAGGTGGACCGTGACCATGATCAGGTCGTCGAAGTCCATCGCCCCGGCGGCGACCAGCCTGCGCTGGTACTCCGCGTACGCCTCGGCCAGCGCCTTCTGCCGGTACCCGGACGCCTGCGCGGCCAGGGTCTCGTAGTCGATCAGCTCGTTCTTCAGGTTGGACACCTGGGCGGCCATCGCCTTGGGCGGATGGTACTTGGCGTCCAGGTCCAGCTCGCGGCAGACCAGCGCCATCAGCCGCTGCGAGTCAGCCTGGTCGTAGATCGAGAACGACGACGGGTAGCCGAACCTGGACGCTTCCCGGCGCAGGATCCGCACGCAGGCCGAGTGGAAGGTCAGCAGCCACATCGCCCGGGCCCGCGACCCGGTCAGCGCCGCGGCCCGGCTCGCCATCTCGCCCGCCGCCTTGTTGGTGAACGTGATGGCCAGGATCTGCCCCGGCGCCACCTCGCGCTCGGCCAGCAGGTAGGCGATCCGGTGGGTGAGCACCCTGGTCTTGCCCGAGCCCGCACCCGCCACGATCAGCAGCGGGCCGCCCTCGTGCACGACGGCTGCCCGCTGCTGCGGATTGAGCCCGTCCAGCAAGGCATCGGCAGCCGTCGCGGTAGTCACCCGCTAAGCCTAGGCGCTCCCCCCGACAGGGGGGGTTCAGTCGTCGGGGACCAGGGTCGCGGTGCTCCTGGTCAGTGTCTGCTTCTTGAAGAACGCCGGGTAGGCGAACCGGCAGAACACGAACAAGGCGACGCCGGCCAGCAGCGACGCGACCGCGATCACGAACGCGCCGCCGATCTGCCAGTGGATGCCCGGCACCGTCCACATCGTGTAGTCGTTCTCGGTGGCCACGTCGTAGTCCAGCCACACGCTCCAGCCGCCGAGGAAGAACAGCATCAGCCCGCCGAGCGCTGGCAGGATGCCCTGCATCCACAGGTTGCGCATGCTGCTGGTCAGGTTCTTGCGGTAGTACCAGGCGCAGGCGAAGCCGGTGAGGCCGTAGTAGAACGCGATGTACAGCCCGATCGCGATCACCGCGTCGCCGATCACCCCGATGCCGTTCGAGGCGTAGTTGAACGCCACGTAGACCGCGATCGAGATGACGCCCATCGCGATCGTGGACACCGTCGGGGTCAGGTGCCGCCGGTGGATCTTGGCGAAGGAGGGCGGGATCGCCTTGTACACCGCCATCGACAGGGTGGTCCGCGCGGTCGGCAGGATCGTGGTCTGGGTGGACGCGGCGGCCGAGGACAGCACCATCAGCAGCAGCAGGTGGGTGAGGAACGACCCGAACCCGGAGGTACCGAACACCGCCCCGCCCTGGATCGACAGCACGTCGCCGGCGTTGTCGACGTTGCCCAGGCCGTTGCCCGAGGTCCCGATCCCGGCGAACGACTGCATCGAGAAGATCACCAGCGTGTAGGTGGCCACCAGGATGAAGGTGGACAGGATGGCCGCCCGGCCCGGGGTCCTGTTGCGGTCCTTGGTCTCCTCGTTGACCGCGACCGCGGTGTCCCAGCCCCAGTAGATGAAGACCATCAGGATGATGCCGCTGGCGAAGGCGCTGAAGTTGGCGATGTGGAACGGGTTGAGCCAGGCCCAGGACGGCGTCAGGTGGCCCGGCGGCGCGCTCCCGCCGCCGACCTTGACCAGCGCGGTGACCGACAGCACCACCAGCATGATCAGCTCGATGCCCAGCAGCAGTTTCTGGAAGTTCGCCGAGACCTCGATGCCGACGTAGCAGATATAGGTCATCACCACGATCCACAGCACGCCGACCAGCAGCACCCAGCCGCTGGTCGCGTTCTTGCCGATGCCGTCGGCGTTGAACAGCAGGAACCCGTACTGCCCGGCGACCTGGGCCAGGCTGGCCATCACCAGCACGTCGGCGACCACGATCGCCCAGCCGCCGAACCAGCCCGTCTTGGGCCCGAAGGCCCGGGTGGCCCAGGTGAACGTGGTGCCGCAGTCCGGGTCGGCCTTGTTCAGCTCGCTGTAGCCGATCGACGTCAGCAGCATCGGGACGAACGCCAGGATCGCCACGATCGGCGACTGCAGCGCGACCGCGCCGACCATGAACACCAGCGTCGCGGCGATGCTGTAGGCGGGCGCTACCGATGCGGTGGCGATGATCGTCGTCGAAATTAGGCCAAGGGCACCTGACTTAAGGCCCTTGTCGGCCACCTGCTCCTGCTGACCTGCGATATCGGTGGCGGCCATCGCTCACCCCTCTTGGCGGAAGTCCGACCAGATCGGATCTTGAATGTGCTCCCGGCACAGGCAAGGCCTGCCTCCGCGATCTTGATACCCGGCGGCGGTTAGGCCAACACACGGGTATGACGACGGTTCTAGCATGAAATGTGCCCCCTAGCGACGATTTCCGTTGTAATTGCTAAGCAACACCGCCGGTCCCGTCAGTTGCAGGCCCTCAGTCTAGGATCGGGCCATGCGCATCCTTCTGGTCGGCGCCGGCGGTGTAGGCACGGCTTTCGCCCGCATTGCCGCCCGTCGCGAGTTCGCTGATCTCGTCATCGCCGACTATGACCTGTCCAGGGCGCAGCGGGCCGCCGCGGCCAGCGGCCGGTACCAGGCGGTCGCGCTGGACGCGCGGGACGAGCAGGCCGCCGCGGGCCTGCTGGCCGAGCACTCGTGCGACGTGCTGATGAACGCGACCGATCCCCGGTTCGTGATGCCGCTGTTCCGGGCCGCGCTGCAGGCAGGCACGCACTACCTGGACATGGCCATGTCGCTGTCTCATCCAGACCAGGATGACCCCTATAGCAACACTGGTGTCAAGCTCGGAGATGAGCAGTTCGCACTGGCAGCGCGCTGGGAGGAGCGCGGGAAGCTGGCCCTGGTGGGGATGGGGGTCGAGCCCGGGCTTTCGGATGTGTTCGCCCGGCACGCGGCCGACACGATGTTCAGCGAGATCAGCCAGATCGGCGTCCGCGACGGCGCCAACCTGGAGGTGGCCGGCTATGACTTCGCGCCGACCTTCTCTATCTGGACCACCATCGAGGAGTGCCTGAACCCGCCGGTGATATGGGAGCAGGGCCGCGGCTGGTACACCACGCCGCCGTTCAGCGAGCCGGAGATCTTCCATTTCCCGGCCGGGATCGGGCCGGTCGAGTGCGTCAACGTGGAGCACGAGGAGGTGCTGCTGATCCCGCGCTGGGTGCGGGCGCAGCGGGTCACCTTCAAGTACGGCCTGGGGTCGGAGTTCATCGACGTGCTGCAGACGCTGCACAAGCTCGGCCTCGACTCGGTCGAGCCGGTCCGGGCCGGCGGGGTCAGCGTGTCGCCGCGGGATGTGGTCGCGGCCTGCCTGCCCGACCCGGCCACCCTGGGCGACAAGATGTCCGGCCTGACCTGCGCGGGCACCTGGGTCACCGGGACCGGCACCGACGGCCGCCCGCGTGAGGTCTACCTGTACCACGTGGTCGACAACGCCTGGTCGATGGCCGAGTACGGGTCACAGGCGGTCGTCTGGCAGACCGCCGTCAACCCCGTCGCCGCGCTGGAGCTGATCGACTCCGGCGGCTGGGCCGGGTCGGGGGTGCTCGGCCCGGAGGCGCTGCCCGCCGCGCCGTTCCTCGACCTGCTCACCGACTACGGTTCGCCGTGGGCTTGCGAGGACCGGACGGCCGCGAGTAAGTAACCCAGGTAACAACCTGAACGGGAGGATTCATGGCCGACGATCTGCGTAACTTCATCGGCGGGCAATGGACGGACATCTCCTATGACCGCCGGTCCGACCTGATCAACCCGGCCACCGGCGAGGTCTTCGCCACCGCGCCGATCTCCGGCGGCAACGAGATCGACGCCGCGTTCTCGGCGGCCAGTGACGCGTTCGAGGGCTGGCGCGACGCCACCCCGGCCGAGCGCAGCCTGGCCCTGCTGCGGATCGCCGACGAGATCGAGGCGAATGCCCAGCAGCTGGTCAACACCGAGGCGCAGAACACCGGCAAGCCGATCGCGCTGACATTGTCCGAAGAGATCCCGCCGATGGTGGACCAGATCAGGTTCTTCGCCGGGGCGGCGCGGATGCTGGAGGGCCGGTCGGCCGGGGAGTACATGTCCGGCTTCACCTCGTTCATCCGGCGCGAGCCGATCGGCGTGTGCGCCGCGGTGACGCCGTGGAACTACCCGATGATGATGGCGGTCTGGAAGTGGGCCCCGGCCCTGGCAGCGGGCAACACGATGGTGCTCAAGCCGTCGGACACCACCCCGGCCTCCACCCTGCTGATGGCCGAGCTGATGAGCCGCCACCTTCCGGCCGGGGTGTTCAACGTGGTGTGCGGCGACCGGGACACCGGCCGCGAGCTGGTCGCCCACCCGGTGCCGCAGATGGTCTCGATCACCGGGAGCATCCGGGCGGGCAAGGAGGTCGCCGCGGCGGCCGCGGGCGACCTCAAGCGGGTGCACCTGGAACTGGGCGGGAAGGCGCCGGTGGTCGTGTTCGACGACGCCGACCCGGCCAAGGCCGCCGAGGCGATCGCGATCGCCGGGTACTTCAACGCCGGCCAGGACTGCACCGCGGCGACCAGGGTGATGACCTCACCGGGGGTGCACAAGGACTTCGTCGACGCGCTGGTCGAGCAGGCCAGGGGCCAGACGGTGGCCGGCCCGGACGTGCCGGACGCGGACTTCGGCCCGCTCAACAACGCCAGCCAGCTGGACCGGGTGTCCGGCTTCATCCAGCGGCTGCCCGATCATGCCCGGCTGCTGACCGGCGGCGGGCGGACCGGCGACCGCGGCTACTTCTTCGAGGCCAGCGTGGTGGACGGGCTGCTCCAGGACGACGAGATCATCCAGGGCGAGGTGTTCGGCCCGGTGATCACCGTGCAGCAGTTCAGCGACGAGGACGAGGCGGTGCGCTGGGCCAACGGCACCGAATACGGCCTCGCCTCCTCGGTCTGGACCTCCGACCACGGCCGGGCGATGCGGATGGCCAGGCGGCTGGACTTCGGCTGCGTCTGGATCAACACCCACATCCCGCTGGTGGCCGAGATGCCGCACGGCGGCTTCAAGCACTCCGGCTACGGCAAGGACCTGTCGGCGTACGGGCTCGAGGACTACACGCGCATCAAGCACGTGATGAGCGCGATCGGGGAGTGAGCGAGACCTCCCGGGTCCCGTCCTCGAACGCGTCGAACGACTGACGCCAGCCGGCGTCCGGCCAGCGGAACTCCACCGCGCCGGACGCCGGCCGGTAGACCGCGGTGTAGAGCGTGCCGAAGCCGTCGGCGTAGTCGGTGCTGTGCAGCGGCGGCTCGAGGAACGCCGCGACGAAGTCCGCTTCCGGGGTGCCGGTTTCCAGCAGCTCGAGCATGCACTGCTCGCGCTCCTCGGAACGGACCGCCTCGGCGTGCTCGGGCCACTCGACCGTGTGCTGGTGGTTGGTCGCCACCAGCGCCTCGCCGATCCACAGCGGGCGGTCGGGCGCGACGTGCGCGGTGACGGCGTGGCCGTCGCGGTCGACGATCGTGAGGTTGTAGGACGCCTGCACGGGCAGCCGGGCGAGCACGGCGACGGCATGCTCGGTCGTCGCGCACAGCTCGAGCAGGTAGCGCACGATCAGCGGCATCGCGAAGCCGGGCGCAGTCACGCGCCGGCCGCCGAAGGCGAGCGACATGCTCAGGCCCGCGTCGTTGATCCCGTCGAGCAGGCCCCACAGGCAGTCGCTCATCCCCATCACCGGCCGGCCGGTCAGCTCGGTGCGAG
>DATBGO010000260.1:0-14949 GCA_036558005.1 Streptosporangiaceae bacterium
ATCCGCTCCACCCGCAGCTCGCGGTAGAACCGCTCGGCCACGTTCTCCCGCATGTAGCCGCGGCCGCCGAAGATCTGGACCGCCCGGTCGGCCACCCGGCCGGCCATCTCCGAGGCGTACAGCTTGGCCATCGAGCACTGCGCGTGCGACACCTTCACGTCGGCGCCGCCCCGCAGAGCGTCGATGCCGCGGGCCGTCTCGTAGACCAGCGCCCGGGCGGCGAACAGCTCGGTCAGGCTGTCCGCCAGCATCGCCGCGACCGTGCCGAACCCGCTGATCGGCTGGCCCTGCACCTTGCGCTGGGTGGCGAACGCCGTCATCTCCTCGGCCAGCCGGTGCGCGGCACCCACGCAGCGGGCCGCCACCATCAGCCGCTCGAACCGGAACCACTCATAGGCGAAGCTCATCCCGTCGCCCTCGGCCCCGACCAGGTTCGCGGCCGGCACCCGGACGCTGTCGAACGCGACCACCGGGTGGTGGTGGCTGATCGTGTGCGAGTAGGCCGGGGTGCGCACCACCCGCACGCCGGGGCTGGGCAGGTCCACCAGGAACATCGCGTGCTCGCCGGCCTGCGGGCCGCCGGCCAGCTTGCCCTGGAAGAACGCGAACGTGGCGGTGTTGAACGAGGTCACGTGCCATTTCTCGCCGGTCAGCAGGTAATCGCCATTGGCGCGGCGGGCGGTGGCGGCAATGGCGTCCACGTCCGAGCCCGCGCCCTCCTCGGTGATCGCGTAGCACTCCTCGGCCTCGCCCCGGATCGCCGGGATCACGTACCGGTCCAGCTGGTAAGGGGTGGCGACCGCCGGGAGCCAGGACGGCGGCGTGCCGCAGGCCCAGGCCAGCGCGTTGGTGACCCGGCCGACCTGCTCCTGGATCAGGACCTGCTGCAGCGTGGTCGCGCCGCCGCCGCCCAGTTCCTTGGGCATGTTCGCGGCGTGCAGGCCAAGCTCCCTGGCCCTGGCCGCGTGCCCGGCGGCGACGCCGCCGGGCAGCTCGCCGTCGTTCAGCTCAGCGGTGACCTCGAACGGGATGACCTCGTCGGCGAAGGACCGGGCCCGCGCCTGGATGTCGAGATCGTCATCGGACAGGCGGTACATGGCGCGCCCCTTTACCCGCGGCCGGCCGGGTCCGGCGTCCGGCGATCAGCACTCCTTGACTGAACGTTCAGTCTATGCGAGCATCGGGTCCGTGCCAATGGGTGCGGCCAGCGGTCCAGCGACCGCCGACGCCGTGGTGGTGGGCGGCGGGACGGTCGGCGCGTGGTGTGCCTGTTTCCTGCGCCGGGCCGGGCTGGACCGGGTGATCCTGGTAGACAAGCGCTGTCTCGGCGACGGCGCCAGCAGCCGCGCGGCCGGCGTGGTGCGGACCCAGGGCGGCACGCCCTGGGCGGTCCGGCTGGGCGAGTGGTCCCGCCGGTTCTACCTGGCCCAGCGCGGCGAGCTGGGCACCGACTCGGGCTTCATCCCGCAGGGGTACCTGCTGCCGTGTTTCACCGCCGGGGAGGTCGCGGCCGCCAGGGCCAGGATGTCGATGCAGACCGGCCTCGGCCTGGACGTGCGCTGGCTGGAACCGGCCGAGGTGGACGAGCTGAACCCCACGCTCGCGCCCGGTGCCACCCTGGGCGGCACGTTCTGCCCGCACGACGGGTACCTCAGCCCGCCGCGCAACGTGGTCGCCTACACGGTGGCCCTCGCCCGCGGCGGCGTGGATGTCCGCGAGCGGGTCAGCTTCACCGGGCTGCGCACCGCGGGCGGCCAGGTCACCGGCGTGACCACCAGCGCGGGCCTGGTCAGCGCGCCGCTGGTGGTGCTCACCGGAGGGCCCGAACTGGCCGAGGTGGGCGAGCTGGCCGGAGTGCGGATCCCCGCTGGCGGGGTCAGGCACCAGGTCGCGGTCACCCAGGCCCACCCGGACCTGGCCCCGGCCCGGGTACCGATGGTCTTCGACCTGTCAGCCGGGCTGTACTGGCGGCCGGAGGAGGGCGGCCTGCTGTTCGGGATGAGCAACCCGGACGAGCCGCCGGGCCCGGCCGCGGCGGTCGACGAGGAGTACCTGGCCGCGATGCGGGCCCGGCTGGCCAGGCTGGTCCCGGTCACCGCCGGGCTCGGCATCCGCCGGGTCTGGGCGGCGACCATCGACTACACCCCCGACCACCTGCCGATCATCGGCCCGGCCCTGAGCCCAGACGGGCCCGTCGGCGGGGTAACGGTCGCCAGCGCCGGCGGCGCCGGCATGATGTGGGGCCCCGGGGTAGCCCGCGCCGCCGCCGACCTCGCGCTGACCGGCTCGTCCGACGTGGTGGACACCGCCGAACTCGGCCTGGACCGGTTCGACGACCACGGCACCAGCCGCCTGCCCACCGACCCGGTCGCCCTCCCCTTCCCCGAGCGCACTGCGACGGGTACCCGCTAGAAAGCATGCGCCGCGCGTCAGGGGAGGCGCTGAGCGGCCGCATCGGCCACCTGAATCAGGCCCTGGAACCCGCGGCGGCGCGCTCGCTCGGCGCCACCGGCAGCCCGATCCGCGGGGCACGCCTCAAGAGCCTGCCAGCCACGCCAGGAAACGGCCCCGCGACCAGCAGCGGCCAATGGCCTCGGCACGCAGGGCCGACCGGTCGAACACCGCCAGCCCGATGATGCTGTGGCCAGAGGCGCGGCGATCACCAAGTGTCGGTATCGCCGGCCCGACCCCGACGCCCTCCGCTGACACCCACGCCACCGCCCGCCCGGCCGCCGCATCGCCGAGGCGGTGCAGGAAGCGCAGGCGGCCCTCGAGCGGGAAGTGCGACAGCGCCCACGTCGTGGTGACGACCGGCAGGGCGTCCGCGGGCACCCGGGCGAAGGCGCCGGGCACCACATCGACGGCGTCACCTTGCAGCAGCAGCGGAGGCGCCGTCGCCGCCAACGCCAGCTCCGCTTCGAGCCTGGCTGTCCGCTCTGGCTGATCCGGCCACAGGCAGGCGCGCAGCCACCGGGCCTCATCCGCGTCGGTCACGTCGACCGGATCGAGGCCGATGCCGATCCGGGCGACGACCTCGGGCATGGCCCGCGCCGGGATGGGCCGGTCTCCTGCGATCGAAGACGACAGCTGCACCGGAGATGACGGGTCGCCCAGCGATTGCCCGTTGCTGTAGGTGATGCCAACGCGGTCGACATGGAGATTGAGCCCAGCCGAACAGCCCACGTCGATCAGCCCGACCGCATTCGCGCCTACCCGGCGCGCCGCCTCGGCGATGGCCGGATACAGCACGGCGCAGTGCCCGGTCTCGCTGGTCCGCGCCGGCCGGCGCACGGCGATGGCCACGACCGCTTCGGTCATTCGCAGCAGCGTGTCGACCGCCGCGCCAGCGGCAGCGTCGCCGTCCGCGGCTGCATAGGCTGCGGCAAGCGCCGGGGCGCGGCCGGCGAGGGCGAGGTCGTGCAGCGCGGCGAGGATCACCGTGGGATGCCGCTTGCGGGCCGGCGCCGCCTCGATGGCGCGCAGCGCATCGCCGGACTCACTCAGGGCGACGGCGACGCGCTCGTACAGCGGCGATGTTCCGGCAGCGTCGACCTCACCGAAGTGCCGGTACACCTGAGCGAGCGTGCGCGCCCTGCCCACCGGCACGGCGCTTCCCGCGGTCGGCCCTGGCATCGCGACCCCTTACCTGGCACAAGAGCGCCGAGGAGATCCCCGGCCGAATCCCGGGCTACTGCCGCTCCCTCAGCAAATACCGAGCACTCCAACCTGACAGGACACGAGGGCAAGCACAACTGATACGAGACCGGCCCCCGGCCCCATCCACCGCGAACAGCCCACCATGTCGCTAGAATCCCAACCCGACATATGTAGTTCTCCTGACGTGTCCGCGGGCCAGGCGGCTCGGCTATCAGGCCGGCCCCGGGGCGCTCGCAGGCCCACCACCACCGGATGCGCTGGCCCGCCGCTGCGCAAACAGCGGCAGCGCTGGGCCAGCGCTGCCGTGGGGGGCACCGCGGGCCCGGCTGAACTCTCGCCAGCGTGGTCCCGGCGCGGGTCAGCGATGCTCGGGGCCCGCGGTATAGCGGCTATGTCACGCCGCCGGCACTGTCTTACCGGCGGCGTGACATAGCCGCTAAAAGCCAGCCCGGCCGAGTTGCGCCAAGCTTCACAAAGAGGGCATATGCCGCATGGCTAACCCGACATATGTAGCTCTGGCTCGAGCTCTCCAATCCTACATATGTCGGGTTAGCCGTGCCCCCGAGCGGATCAGGGTTTCATGACGGCGCTGATGCCGGGGGTGACCGCGCCCTGGGTCACCGTGACCGTGGTCGCCGAGCCCTGCGCGGACTGGCCGTTGAACCACTGGGTGGCGTAACCGGTGATGCCGCAGCCGGAGCTGAACTCCACCTGGTAGCTGCCCGGCGCGAGGCCGCTGGCCTGGTAGCCGCCGTTGCCGCTGATCGCGATCACCGGCTGGCCGGCCCCGCCGGCGGGCACCGCCCGGACGCAGATGCCGGTCAGGTCGGGGCCGCCGGGGGTTGCGCTGGTGACCGTCCCGGCGATCGATCCGTCGGCGGTGAGGGTCGCGTTCACCCCGCTGCGGGTCTTACCGGCGGTGACGGTGACCGGCGTCGCGGCCGCCTCGGCCTGCTGGCCGTTGAACCACTGCGGCACCAGCGAGGCGGTCCCGACCACGCACACCGGGGTGAACAGCAGCCGGTAGCTGCCCGGCGCGAGGCCCTCGACGGCGTAGGCACCGGACGGCCCGGAGATGCCGAACTCGCTGACCCCGTGCCCGGTCTTCGGCGACGCCTCCACGCAGATGCCCGGCTCAGCCGCCGCCTGGCTGCCGCTCCGGACGGTTCCCGAGATCGTGCCGCTGACCCCGAGCGCGGCGTTCACCCCGGTGGTGGCCTTCCCCCCGGCCACCGTGACCCCGGTCCTGGCCTGGTCGGCGAGCCCGCCGGAGTCGGCCACGCAGGAGAAGTAGTCCACGGTGTAGCTGCCCGCGGCCAGGTGACTGATGGTGTAGCCGCCGCTGGCCGAGGTGATCGCCACCCCGCTGGAGCCGTCGGCGGCGTCGGAGGCCAGGACACAGACGTTGGCCCTGGCCTTGCCGGTGGCGGCGACGGTGACCTTGCCGGAGACCGACCCGCCCGCGGTCAGCGCCGCGTTGATGTTCTTGGTGGTCTTGCCGCTGGTCACCTTCACCGCGGTGGCCTTCGCCAGGCTGGCTGAGGCGTGGTACCACTGGCTGGCGTACGGCTGGCCCTCGCAGCTGGTGAACTGGACCGCGTAGGTCCCGGCGGGCAGCCCGGTGACGGTGTAGCTGCCGCCGCTGGTGAACGGGCTGAGCAAGGTGGCCTGCGCCTCGTCCTGGGTGTGGTCGGACAGGTTCGTGGTCGTCACGCACACGCCGGTCAGCTTGGCCCCGTTCTTCCCGGTGACCACGCCGCTGATGCTGCCGCTGAGTGCCAGCACCGCGTCCACGCCGGTGGTCCGCACGCCCGCCCGTACCGAGATCAGGTCGCTGGCGGGCTGGCCTGGCCGGCCGTGGAACCACTGGGAGGCGAAGATGTCAGGCTCCGCGCAGTTGAAGAACTCGGCCTGGTACTGGCCAGGCGGCAGGTTGTCGAACTCATAGCCGCCGTTGAACGCCGAGGTGACCGCGCCGAACCCGACCAGGAGCTCGGCCTGGGCGAGCGGGCCCTGGCCCAGCCCGGCGTCGAACTCGGGCGTGGTCAGCCCGACGCACACGTTCGACAGCCGGTCGCCCGCGGTGTCGGTGACCTCGCCGGAGACCTCGCCGCCCGGCCGCATCCTGGCGTTGATGCCCGGCACCACCTGGCCGAACTTGCTGATCACGACCAGGGTCGCGGCGGCGTCGTTGACCTGGCCGTTGTACACCTGCGGCGCGTAGCTGGCCGCCGGGCCGCCGATCGCGTCGCAGCCGCCGGCGAACGCCACCGAGTAGCTGTCCTTGGGCAGCTGGTTGACCTCGTAGCTCCCGTCGAGGCCGGTGATCGTCTCCACTCCGGCGGTGGTGCCGTCGATCGTGACGCAGATGCCGTTCAGCGGGGTGCCCGCGGTGTCGGTGACGACGCCCCGGATGATCCCGCCCGCCTGCAGCACCGCGTCGACGTGCGTGGTGGTCTTCCCGTCCTGCGCCGAGACCGGCTTGGCCAGGGTGGCGGGCAGGAAGTTGCCGACGTTGCCGCAGTCGCCGGGGAAGAAGTCCATCTGGTACTTGCCGGTGCCCAGGCTGGTGATCTTGTAGTTGCCGGACGCGTCCGTGCTGGTCTCGGTCTGGATGCCGAGCACGCCGCCCTCGCCGGTGGCGATGGCGCAGATCCCGCTGAGGGTCGGCCCGGTCTTGCTCTGGAACCGGACCGTTCCGCTGATCGACGCGCCCGTCGCCAGGGCCGCGTTGATGCCCGAGACCTTGGCGCCTGTGGTGATCTTGACCAGGGTCTGGCCGGTCACGGTCAGCGAGTGCTTCCACCACTGCGGCGCGAAGTTCCCGGTGTTGCCGCAGCCGTTCAGGAACAGCACCTGATAGCTGCCCGGGATCAGGAAGGTCAGCTGGTAGCTGCCGTTCGTCGTGATCGTCGCGATCGCGTAGGTGCTGTCACCAGAGCCGGTCGTGCCGATCACGCAGATATCGGACAGCTTGTTGCCCTTGGGCCCGGTCACCGCGCCGGAGATCACGCCGAACTTGGTGCTCGCCGCCGCGGCCGGGCCCGCCGGGCTGGCCGCCGCCTGCCCGGCCAGCTTGCGCTGGTAGGCCATGGACGCGCGGACCATCGCCATCGGGCTGGTCGGCCGCAGCGTGACCGGCCGCAGCAGGGTCCGCTGGCCGGCCGTCACCAGCACCCGGGCGGCGCCGCTGGCCAGGGTCGCGTCCGGGTACCACAGCGGGAAGTAGCCGCCGGCCGCCGAGCAGTCCCGGTAGGCCACCGTGTACCGGCCCGGCCGCAGCCCGGTGATGACGAACCGGCCGTCTGTGCCGGTCCGGGTGGTCACCGCCGGCAGTTGCCCGGTGGCCCGCAGCCCGGCCGCCGCGGGCCCGGGCAGCGGCGCGGGACCGGCGGCCGCGCCGGAGACCGCGGACACGGTGACGCACGCGCCCGACAGCGGTGCCTGGTTCAGGCCCAGGACGCGGCCGGTGATCAGGCCGGGGAACGCGGGCGAGCCAGGACCTGCGGCCGGCCCGGCCGGGGCGCCGACACCGGACGCGCTGGTGATCGCCGGGAACGTGGCCCGCGGCTTCGGGGTGGCGGCCGCCATCGACGGAAGGCTGGCCATGGCCACGGCAACGCCGCACAATGCGAGAAGAACGCGAGTCCGGAGCATAGGCACGAGCCGAGCCTAAACTCCGATCTCAGGGTGATCAGTAACAAATGAGAATCGCTGCGGCCTCATTATGGCGGCGGCGCGTTTCACTGGCGTTTACCGGCGGAGAGGAGCAGCGCTTGACAACGGCGAGCCAGGACGCGGTGGTGATAGGCGGCGGCCACAATGGCCTGGTCGCGGCGGCCTACCTGGCCAGGAGCGGGCTGCGCACGCTGGTCTGCGAGCGGCGTCCTGTGCTCGGCGGCGCGGCGGTCAGCGAGCGGCCATTCGGGCCCGATTTCACCGTGACCTCGCTGTCTTATGTGGTTTCGCTGCTGCCTCCCGATCTGGTCGCCGACTTGCGGCTGGCCAGGCACGGTTATCACGTGTACCCGCAGGGGCCGTATTTCGCGCCCCGGGCCGACGGCCGGTACCTGCGGCTGCCCTACGACCCGGCGCAGCGCCGGGCCGAGATCGGCAAGTTCTCGCCGAGGGACGCGGCCGCCTATGACGACTACGAGGCGCACCTGGCCAGGCTCGCGGCGGTGCTGGCGCCGCTGCTCGGCCAGATCCCGCCGCGGCTCGGCTCGCGCCGCCCCGGCCAGCTGTGGCGCCAGGGCCTGCTGCTGCGGCACCTGCGCAAGCTGGACGAGCGCGGCGCGGTCGACCTGACCAGGCTGCTGACCGGCAGCGTCGCCGACCTGATCGAACGGTACTTCGAGAGCGACGCGCTGCTCGGCCTGCTGTCGGTGTCCGGCGTGATCGGCGGCTGGGCCGGGCCGCGCTCGGGCGGCACCGCCTACGTGACGCTGCACCATCACATCGGCGGCGTCGACGGGCAGGCCGGCGGGTGGGGGTTCCCGCGCGGCGGGATGGGCGCGGTGACCGGCGCGCTCGCGGCCGCGGCCCGCTCGTTCGGCGCCGGGCTGCGCACCAGCGCCGAGGTGGCCCGGATCAGGACCAGCGGTGACCGGGTGACCGGGGTGACGCTGGCCAGTGGCGAGGAAGTGGCCGCCCCGGTCGTGGTGACGACGTGTCACCCGCAGATAGCGTTCCTCCGGCTACTCGACCCGGCGCAACTGCCGCCCGGCTTCGTCGCCGACATCCGCGGCTGGCAGACCCGCAGCGGCACCGTGAAGATCAACCTGGCGCTGGACCGGCTGCCCGTCTTCGCCAGTCACCCCGAGCCCGACCCCCAGGTGCACGGCGGCACGATCGTGCTGGCCGAGAGCCTCGACGACATCGAGACCGCGTTCCAGCAGGCCGCCAGCGGGACGCCGTCCGCGCTGCCGTTCGCCGACATCTGCGTCCCGAGCGTGTTCGACGACTCGCTGGCCCCGCCGGGGCAGCACGTCATGTCGATGTTCACCCAGTGGGTGCCGCACAGCTACGCCGACAAGCCCGACGAGGGGGCGCTCGACGCCTACGCCGACCGGGCCATCGCCAGGATGGAGACGCTGGCGCCGGGTTTCACCAGCTCCGTGCTGCACCGTCAGGTGATCGGCCCGCATCAGATGCAGGAGGAGTACGGGCTGGTCGGCGGCAACATCTTCCACGGCGAGCTGAGCCTGGGCCAGATGTTCCACGCCCGTCCCGCGGCCGGCTACGCCGACCTGCGCACCCCGGTGCGCGGCCTGTACCAGGCAGGCTCAGCCACCCACGGCGGCGGCGGGGTCACCGGCATCCCCGGCCGCAACGTGGTCCGCCAGATCCGCGCCGATCACCACACCAACCGCTGGCCCCGCCGCCACCCCGCCTAGCCGCGCCCCGCCCCGTCCCGCCCCGGCTACGCCCATCCGTCCCGCCCCGGCTGCGCCCGCCCCGCCTGTCCCGGCTGCGCCCGCCCCGTCCCGCCCCGGGCAGGTTGAGGGATGCGCTGGCCCGGAGGTGCGCAAAACCGCCGGTAAGCCGGCATATGTCGGATTGGAGGGAGAGGGGCGGCGGGGACGGGAGGGACGGGGCAGGCGGGGCGGGAGGGGCGGGAGGGGCGGGTTAGGAGATGTTCAGGGCGCGGCGGATGAAGTCGAGTTCTAGGCGGATCAGGTTCTCGGTGACGGCGGGCTGGGACAGCATGTGGGTGACGGCGCTGAGGGGCAGAACGGTGTGCGGGCGGCCGGCCTCCAGCAGGGCCGAGGAGAGCCGTAGGGTGTTGGCGGCGAAGACGTTGTCGTCGGCCAGGCCCTGGACCAGCATCAGCGGGCGGGTCAGGTCGGGGGCCAGGGTCAGCAGGGAGCAGCGTTCATAGTTCTCCGGCTCGGTGTTGGGGTCACCGAGGAAGCGTTCCCGCCAGTAGGTGTCGTACAGGCGCTGATCGCTGACGGCGGCCCCGGCTATCGCGGCGTGGAACACGTCGGGCCGCCGCAGCACCGCCAGCGCGGCCAGGAACCCGCCGAACGACCAGCCCCTGATCGCCACCCGGCCCAGGTCCAGGTCCGGGTGCTGGGCGGCCACCTCGTGCAGCGCCGCGACCTGGTCCTCCAGCACCGGGCCGCCGATGTCGCCGCGCACGGTCCGGTCCCACGCGGGCCCGCGGCCGGGGGTGCCCCGGTTGTCGGTGACGAGCACGGCGAAGCCCTGCTCGGCGAACCACTGGTCGATCCCGAACCAGGGCGCTCTCGCGTTGACCACGAGCTGCATCGCCGAGCCGCCGTAGGGGCTGAGCAGGACTGGCAGCGGGCCCGAGCCCTCCTGGTGCCAGGACGGCAGCAGCAGGGCGGCTCTCAGCTCCCGCTGGCCGGCCTTGATCAGCTTTATCCGCAGGTCCAGGCCCATGCGCTCGCTGCGGTCGGCGATCCGGGCCGGCGGCTGGCCGTCCCGGCCGGCGCTGACCCGCAGCCCGTCCCAGGCCAGCGAGCGGGACGCCACCAGGGTCACCCCGCCGGCCCGGCGGCCGGTGTGCTCGCCTGGCTCGGTGGTCAGCTGGGCGAGGCCGGCCTGCGGGTGATAGGTCCACAGGTGCATTTCGGTCGGCTCGGTGCTGGCGGCGAACAGCACGGTGTCGCCGTCGACGTCGAGAACCTCGGCGACCTGCAGCCCGGGCGGGGTGACCGGCTCGCCGTCCAGCTGCAGGCGGTAGCTGTCGGCGGCGGTGTCGGCGGCCACCCACAATTCGCCGCCTGAGCTCGTGGTGGCGGGCACGCCCGGGGTGATGGTGACCCAGTAGTCGTCGCGTTCGGCCCGGATCAGGCTGGTCTCGCCGGTTGCGGGATCAACCTGCCGGATCTCGACCAGCCGCTGGTCCCGGCTCTGCACCATGATCCGCGGCTGCGCCACCCAGCTCACCGCGACCAGGTACTCCAGCGCCGCCCGGTCCCACTGCACCTGCGTCCGGCCGCCGTCCAGGCCGATGATCCACAGCGACACGTCCGCGTTGGCGGTGCCGGCCGCCGGGTAGGCGAGTTCGCGGGGCGGCTTGCCCGGCTCGGCCGGGTCCGATATGTACCAGCGCTGCACCTTGCTGTTGTCCACCCTGGCCACCAGCAGCCGCTGCCCGTCCGGGGCCCACCAGAATCCCCTGGAACGGCGCATCTCCTCGGCGGCGACGTGCTCGGCCAGCCCGTAGCTGACGTCCGGGCCCTCGGGGGCGGCCAGGTCGAGGACGGAATCCTGGCCGATGCTCGCCACCTTCATGGTGCCGCCGCTGACGAATCCGACCCGCTGGCCGGCCGGGTCGATGTGCGGGTCGACCGCCCCGCCGCCCGCCTGCACCTCGGTCACGATCCCGGTCACCAGGTCGGCGCACCAGATCCGGCCGGACAGGGCGAAAGCGGTCCGCCGCACCTGCTCATCTGCCGAGTAGCCGACGATGCCCGCGCCGGCTTCCCTGCTCCGCTCGCGCCTGGCCCGCTCGGTAGCGGGTATGTCCTCGCCATGCCCGGCCAGCAGCACGGCGGGGTCGGCGACCAGCCGCTCCTCGCCGGTGTCCAGGTCGAGCACGTGCAGCCCCGTCACCGGGTCCGTGCCACCCGCGGAGCGGAGGAACGCGATCCTCCGGCCATCGGGTGACACGGTGAAATCCCGCGGCACGCCCAGCCGGAAGCGTCCGCTGGTGGCGTAACGACGGAGAAAGGCATCCGAACCCATAACGGCACCCCTGCCATGAAGGAGCACCCGCAATCACAAGATGCCGGTGCTCGGCGTGCATGTCGGTAGCGCCGAAAGGGTACCCCTCCACCGAGAACGGCCGGCCTCATCGGGGGGTGAGGTCACGGGGGGAAAGACCGGGGGGTTCGGGGTGAATCTGCGTGTTGCCGGTTCTGCTCGTATGGGCGGAGGCCGGATAGCGATAACGGCAGCAGGGGTCGCGGTCGCGCTGTCAGCGGCCGCCTGTTCAGGACTGTCGGCGGCGAAGCCGCCGCCGGGCGCGCAGGTGACGATCACGCCGGTCACCGGCACCCAAGCGGTCAAGCCGAACGCCGGGATCACGGTGACCGCCGCGCACGGCAAGCTGAAGGACGTCGTGGTCACCTCGGGCCGGGACCCGCTGACCGGCGTGCTCACCGACAAGGGCACGGTCTGGCACAGCCAGGGCCTGCTCAAGCCCTCGCGCGACTACATGGTGCGGGCCATCGCGGTCGGCGCCGGCGGCAAGAAGGTCACCGCGACCAGCTCGTTCCAGACGCTGAAGCCGCGCAAGACCTTCTCGGCCACCATCATCGAGGGCGCTCACCAGGCCTACGGCGTCGGCATGCCGATCATGCTGACCTTCAACCGGCCGATCACCCACCGCCGGGCGGTCGAGCGGGCGCTGAGCCTGCGCACCTCCAAGCGGGTCGTCGGGGCCTGGTACTGGGATGGCAATAAGACGGTCGAGTTCCGGCCAAGGAAATACTGGCCGACCCACACCGTCGTGCACTTCACCGGCCGGTTCGACGGGGTCGAAGGGGCCAAAGGCGTCTACGGGGTGCGTAACCTGCACCAGACATTCAGCATCGGGCGGTCACTGATCGTGGTCGCGAGCACCCGCACGCATTACATGAAGGTGTATTACCGGCATCACCTGTTCGGCAACTGGCCGATCAGCACCGGCCGGCCGGGCGACGACACGCCGAACGGGACCTACGTGACCATCGAGAAGGGCAACCCGACGCTGATGGTGGGACCGGGGTACCGGCTGCTGGTGCCGTGGGCGGTCCGGTTCACCTGGAGCGGGGTGTACATCCACGACGCGTACTGGTCGGTGGGGGAGCAGGGGTTCACGAACGTGAGCCACGGCTGCGTGAACACCTCGCCAGGGCACGCGGAGACCTACTACAAGATGGAACTGCCCGGCGATCCGGTGACCGTCATCGGCAGCCCGCGCTCGGGCGTGTGGGACAACGGGTACACCGAGTGGTTCCTGAGCTGGAAGCACCTGCTCAAGGGCAGCGCGCTGCACAAGGCAGTGGTCGCGGAGCCAGACGGCAGCACGTTCGTCGACCCGGGCACCCTGCCGGCCATTCACCCGCACTCGCCGCTGCAGGCGCCGCACCACAACAACGCCGCCGCGGCCTGACCGCCGGCCAAGCCCGCCCGCGCCGGGCCCCGGTCACTCGGGGGCCCGGCGCGCTGTCTGCCCAGGCCGGGGGATGGCGGGCCGGGGCTGGGAGTTAGCGGGCGGGGCTGGTGTGAGGGTGGCGCGGGATCGCCAGGGCGTCTACGGCGACCGCGGCAGCCGGGCCGCAGATGAGCGGGTTGATGTCGAGCGCGGCCAGTTCGTCGCCAAGCTCGGTGGCCAGCGCGGACACCCCGGTGATCGCCGCGACGACCGCGTCGATGTCAGCAGGCGGCGCGCCGCGCAGGCCGGCCAGCACCGGGGCGATCCGCAGCCCGGAGAGCAGTTCCCTGGCCAGGTCGGCACTGACCGGGGGCAAGGCGACCGCCCGGTCGGCGTGCAGTTCGACCAGCACGCCGCCCGCGCCCACCACGACGAGCGGGCCGAGCGCGGGGTCGCGGGCGATCCCGATGTTCAGCTCCACCCCGGCCGGGATCGTCTCGCAGACCAGCGCCCGCGGGCCGAGCCTGGCCGCGAGGTCCTCGTACACCAGGGCCAGTTCGCCCGGGGAGCGGATGCCGAGCAGCACGCCGCCTGAGTCGGACTTGTGCTTGATGGCGGGCTCGTCGGTCTTCAGCACGACCGGGTAGCCGATCGCGTCCGCCGCGGTCAGCGCGCCGGCCGTGCAACTGGCCGGGACCGCCCTGGCGGTGTGGATGCCGTAGCCGGCGAGCAGTTCCAGCAGCGCCGCGCCGCTGGCCATTCCGGTCGCGAGCAGGGCCTTGCCGCGCCGGTAGCGATCCTTGTCCCTGGCGAGCAGCGGGCGGGCCCGGGCCAGCGGCGGGACGCCGCGCCCGCGCGGCAGCCCGGCGGGCTGGGCTGGGGCGGGCTGGGCTTGCCCGGGGGCGGGTCTGGGCTGGGTGGCGGCTGGCTGGCTGGGGGCGGGGCGGGGCTGGGTGGGGGTGGCCGGGCGGGTGGCGTGGTCGAGGAGGTGGCGCAGGGCTAGCAGGCCAGTGCGCAGGCCCTCCAGGACCGGGACGCCTGCCTGGCGGAGCCGGGTCGCGTACTCGTGATCGATGGCGCTCGGCAGGCTGGCCAGCACCACGACCGGTTTGGCGGTCTGCCCGGCCGCGTCCAGCACCGCCTGCGGGTAGGACTCGTCCCCGTCCAGCTCCCTGACCAGGTCAACAGCGAGCGCGACCGCGTCGACCGACGGGTCGCCGGCCAGCGCGGTGAGGGACGAGGCGAACAGCTGCCTGGTGTCCGCGCCGGTGCCCCACACGTCCAGCGGGTTGCCCGGCTCAAGGCCCGGGTCGAGCAGGTCGCCGATTCGGCTCCTGGTGTCGTCGCTGATCTGGGCGAACGGGACGCCGAGCTGGTCGGCCAGGTCAGCGGCGTGAGCCCGTTCCAGGCCCGAATCGTGCACGGTGGCGATGCCGTGGACCGGCTCACGGCCGGCCGCCGCCGCCGGCGGGCTGCGTGTGGTCGGGCTGGCTGTGGTCGGGTCGGCGAGCGGGCTGCGTGCGGACAAGATGCCCGGGGGCCTGGGGCGGGGCGGGGGGCGGCGGCCGGCCGCGAACAGCTCCAGGGTGTCGGTCAGCTCGGCCAGGTCACCGGCCCGGTGCAGGCCATGCGCCCGGCTGAGCGCTTCCCAGCCGCCGTCGGCCGCGGCGAGCGCACCCGAGTGTGCGGCGACGAGCGCCGCGCCTGAAGCCGAGTTGCCGACGGTGAGCAGGACGACGGGAATGTCGCGTTCGGCCGCCCGGGCGAGCTGGTGGCGGAGCTGGGCTGGCTGCCTGATCGCTTCCAGCACCAGCGCGACGACTCTGGTCTCGGGCAGGCTCAGCGCGTAGTCCAGGTAGCCGGGCGCGGCGGTGACCAGCTCCTGGCCGGAGGAGACCGCCAGGGTGAAACCGACCTGGCGGCGCAGCCGCAGCATCGCCGAGAACACCGAGCCGGAGTGGGTCACCAGCGCCACCGGGCCAGCTGGGAGCGGGTCCGGCTCGGTGTAGCCGATCGCGCGCAGGCCCCTGGCCACGTTGACGAAGCCCATGCAGCCGGCTCCGCACAGCTGCATCCCGGCGCCGGAGGCGATCGCGGCCAGCCGCTCCCGCAGGTCCGGCGCACCGCCGTTCCATGATCGTGGTTGATTTGGTGTGCTATCCGCCCCGAATCCACCACGA
>DATBGO010000261.1:0-8059 GCA_036558005.1 Streptosporangiaceae bacterium
AGAGCGCCGAGCGCCGCCAGCTCATCGAGCAGCTGGAAGCCACCAGGGCCAGCCTGGCCGACGCCGCCAGGCAGGCGGGCGCGCTGGCCGAGCGGGCCCGGCTGGCCAGCGACATCCATGACACGATCGCGCAGGGGCTGACCAGCGTGCTGATGCTGATCCAGGCGGCGGACAGCGCCATCCCCGCCGCGCCCGCCCGGGCGAAGGAGCACCTGGCGCTGGCGGCGGGCGCGGCCAGGGACAGCCTGGTGGAGGCCCGCGGGCTGGTGGCCGGGCTAACTCCCGCACAGCTGGCCGCGGGCACCATCGACGACGCGCTGCGCAGGCTGGCCAGCCAGGCCGGCGGCGGGCTGCCCGGCGGGGCCGGGTTCGAGGTCCGCGGCACGCCCCGGCCGCTGCAGACCGCGACCGAGGTGGTGCTGCTGCGGGTGTGCCAGGAGGCGCTGGCCAACGTCGCCAGGCACGCCGGCGCCACCCGCGCGTCGGTCTGCCTCGACTACGCCGACGGCGAGGTCGCGCTGGAGATCGGCGACGACGGGACCGGGTTCGACCCGGCCGCTGGCACCGGCGGCTACGGCCTGCGCGGCATGCGGTCACGGGCCGAGCAGGCCGGCGGGTGGCTGGCCGTGCGCACCGCGGCGGGCCGCGGCACCACCGTCCGGGTGGCGGTGCCCGGATGACCGGCCGCGCTGACGGGACGGGCCGCGCTGACCGGGCGGGCGGCCTGGTCCGGGTGCTGATCGCCGATGACCATCCGGTGGTCAGGGCCGGCCTGACCGGGATGCTGGCCGGCGCGGACGGGATCGAGGTGGCGGGCGAGGCCGGCTCCGGGCCCGAGGCGGTCGCCGCGGCCCGGCGGTGCGCCCCGGACGTGGTGCTGATGGACCTGCGGATGCCAGGCGGCGGCGGGGCCGCCGCGATCGCCAGGCTCAGCGCCGAGCTGCCGCGGATCAGGGTGCTGGTGCTGACCACCTACGACACCGACACCGACATCCTGCCGGCGATCGAGGCAGGGGCGACCGGTTACCTGCTGAAGGACACCCCGCGCGACGCCCTGCTGGCCGCGATCAGGGCCGCCGCGCGGGGCGAGACGGTGCTCGCGCCCGCGGTCGCCGGGCGGCTGCTGCACCGGATGCGCGAGCCTGCCCCCGGCCAGCTGTCGCCCAGGGAAACCCAGGTCCTGGCGCTGGCCGCGCGCGGGCTGACCAACCAGGAGATCGCGGCCGTGCTGTACGTCAGCGAGGCGACGGTGAAGACGCACCTGCTGCGGGCCTGCGCGAAGCTCGGCGTGGCCGGCCGGACCGCGGCCGTGGCCAAGGCGATCCAGTCCGGCGCGCTGCCGGCCGCCGGCGACGGGCCCTGACCCCGATACGATCTGGTCACGCCGGCCGCCGCTGGCCCCAGCCGACTCTCGACCTACGGGTGGCATCGATGACCGTGCAGAACGCTATCTGGCGTGATCAGCTCACTGAGGCCGAGCGGGCCACGCTCGGCCGCGGCGACGGTCAAATCCCGCACGAGCGGCCTGACGTGCTGGTCGTCGGAGGCGGCATCGTCGGCGTCGCCACCGCCGCCGCCTGCCATGAGGCCGGCCTCGGCACGGTGGCGCTGATCGAGACCGGGCGGCTCGGCACCGGCGCCACCGGCGGCGCCACCGGGCTGCTGATCCCCGAACCGCACCAGTGGAGCGACCCCGAGCCGCTGGTCGACCTGGAGCGGGCCAGCCTGGAGCGCTGGCGCGAGCTGGAGCGCAGCGTGCCCGGCGGGGTCGGGCTGGTGGAGATCGACTGGATCGGGCTGGCCCCGCACCCGGGCGGTTTCGCCGCCCACCAGCCGCCCGCGGTGGAGTGGCTGGCCCCCGGCCAGGTGGAGCAGCTGGTGCCGGGCCTGGCCCGGCCGATGGAGGGCGCGCTCATCCGCCACCAGGCCCGGATCAACCCGCTGCGCGCGGTGGCCCGGCTGGCCGCCGGGCTGCCCGCGGTCGGCACCGGGGTCGCGGCCACCGGGGTGAGCGTGCGGTCCGGCCGGATCACCACCGTGACCACCTCCGCGGGCCCGGTCAGCCCCGGCTACGTGGTGTTCGCGACCGGCCAGCCGCCGGTGCTCGACGGCCTGCCGCTGAACATCCCCTCCGACCGGGTCAAGGGCCACCTGCTGGTGACCGAGCCGGCCCCGGTCGAGCTGCCCGGGGTGGTCGCGCCGATCGCCACCCAGATCGAGGACCGGCGGCTGCTGGCCGGCGGCACCTTCGACGTCGGCGACGAGAGCCCGGCGATCCGCCCGGACGTGATCGAGTCGATCATGGACGGGCTGACCGCCGCGCTGCCCGCGCTGGCCGGCCTGCCGGTCGCCTACCAGTGGTGCTGCTTCCGGCCCCGGCACCCCGACCGGCGGCCGGTGATCGACCGGATCCCCGGCCTGGACAACGCCTGGCTGACCTCGGGGCACTTCCGCACCGGGATCCTGAACGCGCCGGCCACCGGCGCGGTGCTGGCCCGGTGGATCGCCGCGGACAAGCCGCCCGCCGAGCCCGCCACCTGGGCGGCCGACCGGTTCAGCCGCTGACCGGGCCGGTCAGGCGCTGGCCGGACCCGGCCGGACGGTCCGGCGGTCGTCGGGCAGCCGCCTGGTGACCCCGGCCCGGTCCAGGTACTCCAGCAGCGGGATCACCACCCGCCTGGTCGTGTGCAGCGCCTGCCTGGCCTGCGCGGCGGTGAACGGCTGCGGCAGCCCGGCCAGGATGCCGGCCGCGACCGCGTCCGCGCCGGGCGCCAGCACGATCTGATCGCTGACCCGCAGCAGCATCCCCGCCCTCTCGGCCGCGGCCATCGCCCGCACGTCCAGGCCGAGCCGCCGCAGCCGGTCCGCGTCCGGCGCGGCGAACGGCGCCTCGGCCAGCTCGGCCCTGATCACCCGCACCGCGGACCTGACCGCGGCCGGCAGCGCGGGCGCGCCGGGCAGCGCGGCGGGGACCGCCACGTACACCAGGCCGTCGCGGATGCTCAGCGGCGGCTTCACCAGCGCCTCCACCAGCCGCCGGTCGGGCAGCCGCAGCGCCGCCCTGGCCGCCTCCAGGGTCATCCCGGGGGCCAGCGGCGCGCGCGCCGCGTGCGCGGTCAGCGCCTCGGCCAGCGCCTGGGTCAGCTCCGCCCAGTGCCCGGGATCGGCCAGCCACTCGCCGCAGGCCGGCTCGGGATGCTCGGTGACCCCCATCGCCAGCAGCGCGCTGGCCCGCAGCAGCCCGTGCCGGCGCAGCAGGTCGGCCGCGGCCGGCTGGTCCGGCCAGGAACCGAGCTGGCGGGCCGCCGCCGCGGCCGCGCCGCGGCGCACCAGCGGCGGCGGGGTGACGTCGAGCACGACCGCGCCGGCCAGCGGCGCCCGGTAGCCGGCGGGCGGCTGGGCAGGCTGGCCCTGGCGGCCGCGGCCGCGCCTGGCTGCGCCCGGGTCGCGCAGCAGCACCCGGTCGCCGACGTGCAGCGGCAGCTGGTCGGCCAGGCTGAGCCTGGCGATCCCGCCGTCGCCCAGCGGCCGCACCCGGGCCAGCGTGCGGGCCGAGCCGGCGTGCAGGGTGAGCGTGCGCGGCAGGTTCGGCGCGGTGTCGCCCTCCTGGGCGGCGGCCGGCTCCAGGGCCGGGATGAGCCGCACGTCGATGAGGTCGGTCAGGGTCCACCGGCCCGCCTGCACCAGCGCCATCCCCCGGCTGACCGAATCCTGGCTGGCGCCGCGCAGGTTCAGCGCCGCCCGGCTGACCCCGGTCACCGTCTCGGCCGGCTCGCCCAGCGACTGGACGCCGCGCACCCGGACCGGCCGCATCGACGGGGTGAGGACCAGCTCGTCGCCGGCCCTGATGGTGCCCGCGGGCAGCGTCCCCGTGACGATCGTGCCGCTGCCGGAGATGCTGAACGAGCGGTCCACCCACAGCCGCACCGGCGCGGCCGGGTCGGCCGCGGGCAGCCCGGCGGCCAGGTGGTCAAGCGCGGCGATGAGCTTGGGCATGCCCTCGCCGGTGACCGAGCTGACCGCGACGCACTCGACCGGGCCCAGGCTGGCCGCCGCGATCCGGCGGACCGCGTCAGCCGCGGCCGGGCCGGGGTCGGCCAGGTCAGTGCGGGTGACCGCGAGCACCGCGTGCCGGACCCCGAGCGCGGACAGCGCCGCCAGGTGCTCGGCCGACTGCGGCATCCAGCCCTCGTCGGCGGCCACCACGAACAGCACCGCGGGCACCGGGCCGATGCCGGCCAGCATGTTCGGGACGAACCGCTCGTGCCCGGGCACGTCGACGAACGCCAGCCGCTCACCCGAGGGCAGGGTCATCCAGGCGAAGCCGAGGTCGATGGTCAGGCCGCGGCGGCGTTCTTCCTCCCAGCGGTCCGGGTCGGTGCCGGTCAGCGCCCGCACCAGCGCTGACTTACCGTGGTCCACGTGCCCGGCGGTGGCGATGACCTGCATGGCGTTACCCCGCCGCCGCGATCACCGCGGCCGCCAGCTGCTCGTCGCAGCCGGGCGGCACCGACCTGAGGTCGAGCAGCAGCCTGCCATTCTCGATCCGGCCGACCACGGCGGGCAGGCTGCCCCGCCGGCCCTGCTCGCGCAGCGGCGCGGCGAGCTCGGCGGGCAGGCTCACCGCGGCGCTGTCCAGCCCGACGCCGGGTGCACCGCCGCCGCCGACGGCCGCGGTGCTGAGCACCGGACTGGAGTCGATCCCGGCGGCGGCCAGCTCACCGGATATGCGTTCGGCCCGGTCCTGGAGCAGCGCGGCGGGGGCGGCCAGCGCTTGCATCACCGGGGCAGGCGGCCCGGCCAGCGTCGCTTCCAGGGCCGCGATCGTCAGCTTGCCCAGCCGCATCGCCCGGGCCAGCGGGTGCCTGGCCAGGGCGCTGACCAGAGTCGCGGAGCCGAGCAGCAGGCCGGCCTGCGGGCCGCCGAGCAGCTTGTCGCCGCTGGCGGTGACCAGGGCCGCGCCGTCGCGCAGCCAGCTGCTGGCGTCCGGCTCGCCGGGCAGCAGCGGGTGCGGGGCCAGCAGGCCAGAGCCGATGTCGCCGACGACGGGGACGCTCAGCGCGGCCAGCTCGCTGACCGTCGCGCTCGCGGTGAATCCCTCGATCCGGTAGTTGGACGGGTGCACCTTCAGCGCGAACGCGGTGTCCGGGCCGATCGCCGCCGCGTAGTCGGCGACCGTCGTCCGGTTCGTCGTGCCGACCTCGCGGATCCGGGCGCCGGTCGACTCCAGCAGCTCGGGCAGCCGGAACCCGTCGCCGATCTCGATCAGCTCGCCCCGGCTGACGATGATCTCCCGGCCGGCCGCCAGCGCGGTCGCGGCCAGCACCAGGGCGGCGGCGTTGTTGTTGACCAGGTGCACGGCCTCGGCGGCCGGGACGGCCCTGGCCAGCGCGGCCAGCGCGCCCGCGCCGCGCCTGCCGCGGGACCCGGTCCCCAGGTCGAACTCCAGGTCGGTGTAGCCGGCCGCGACGCCGATCGCCTCGACCGCGGCCGCTGACAGCGGCGCCCGGCCCAGGTTGGTGTGCAGCACGACCCCGGTGGCGTTGATCACCGGGGTCAGGGTCACGGCCGCGGCGGGCAGCGCCGCCACCGCCGCGTCAGCGACCTGCCCGGGCCCGATGGCGCCGGTCCTGGCTTGCTGCTGCGCCTGCCGGACGGCGGCGAGCACTAGGTCGCGGCCGAGCCGCTGCTCAGCTTTCGCCAGGCGCGGGTCGGCGAGCACCGCATCGGTGCGCGGGACTAGCCTGCGGACGTCCACGAGCGCGACCATACCTGCCGCCGGAATGCAGCGATGCCCTCATGTGGTCCCCATCTGTGCCCATTTACCAGTACTTTGCATAACAGCAGGTTCACCGGGTACGCGAGTTGTGGAAGTCTTAGTGCTCCTATTACTTAGGAAGTGATTGTGATGGCAGATACAGCAGGCGCAGGCGTCCCGCGCAGCCGTGGCGGGGTGACCGGGCTGCTGCTGATCTTGCTCGGTGCATGGGGAGCGCTGGTCCCGTTTGTCGGCCCCTACTTTCACTTCGCCTACACCCCGGACCGGGCGTGGGCGTACACCACGGGCCGGCTGTGGCTGGAGATCGTGCCCGGCGGGGTCGCCGCGCTGGCCGGGCTGATCGTGCTGGCGACCAGGAGCCGGGCCCTCGGCGGGCTGGCCGCGTTCGTGGCCGCGCTCGGCGGGGCGTGGTTCGTCGTTGGCACCGCGGTCACCCACCAGTTCATCAAGAGCGGCTCGATCAACCCTGGGGTGCCCGCCAGCACCGCCAGCCTGCGGCAGTTCCTGGAAGGCATGGGGTTCTTCACCGGCATCGGCGTGCTGATCGTGTTCTTCGCGGCGCTGGCACTCGGCCGGTTCGCGGCGACCGTGACGGAGGTCGGGCCGCAGCCGTGGGACGGACTCGGCCACGGCCAGTATTCCGCGCAGGAGAGCTTCCCTTCCGGGACCGATCAGTTCCCGACGGTCGGGTCGCAGTACCCGGCGGAGAGCACCCAGGCGTCACCGACCGGGGAGTACCCGCCGCCGGCCACTGGCCAGTTCCCGGCCACGACGGGCCCGTTTCCGCCTTCGGGCACCAGCGAGCCCGGCCCCGCCACGAGCTAGCCCGCCAGGGCCGACTCGGCACCGGCGCGAGCCTGACCGCCCGGCGCGAGCCTGCCTGCCCGGCGCTAACCTCCCGCGTGCGCCGCGGCTGGCCCGCCGGCCCGAGGACGTCGGCGGGCCAGCCGCGCACGCTCTGCCACGCAGGCGGCCTCTTTCACGACATATTCTTTATTCGCACACCGCTTTCTCACGGTGATCAGATAAGTGTCACTGGCGCTGGTATCAGCGCCGCCACCAGGTCACCGCACGTCATCGGGTGCCAGCCCTGACGGGCACCGCAGCAAATGAGCTGGCCGACCGCGTCGTCCAGTCTCGCGCTAGTCGCGCCGCCTTCTCCGCCGCCGTGACGAGGACGGTTACCCGGTCTGGCCCGGCGTGCGCCCAGATCGCGGTGACCTGGGGTTAGCCGGTGAGAGCGGAGTCCCAGGAACGGCTCTGGCGTGTCACCGGCTGGCGATTGTTACACATATATTCAACTCCAGATTCGCCTCACCAATCCATTCACTGTTCGAATCTGACAGCTATCTAGACTCCGCTTTGTCAGTGCCAGTCGATACTATGAGCGAGAAAGGTCCCAAACCCTTCGCTATCAGGGAGGTGAGCGGAGTGCCGGCCGATCGTCAGGGCTTAGCGAAAACTGCTGACTCGTCGGCCATTCCTGACTCCTCATGTCTCCCTGATTCCCCGCCCCTACCCGATTCGCCGGTAGTTCGTGAATCTCTAGCCGCAGAGCGTGCGGAGCCTGGTTCCGGCGATCTCGGCAGCTCAGGCCCGGGTCATGGCCTCGGGTGCGTGATGGGCAGCAGTGATGGCGGTGGCACGCAGGGCTTGTGCTGGTCGTGGGAGCTGGATTACGCGCAGCTGGTTGCCGCGCTGAATGAGCCTGAGCCCGGCACCAGGGCAGGCGGCAAGCGCCGGACGCCGCGGGATGCGTTCACCGGGCACGCCGTGCCCGCGGCCGGGCATGCCCCGGCAGGCCAGGGTAGCCGCGCTGCTCCTGATGAGGATCCGGGGCCGGATGCGAGTCCTGGCCGCGGTGCCGATCCCGGGCCGGGTGAGCGTACCGATGGTCCCGGCGTGGCTGGGCTGGGCGGGCGAGGTGCTGGTTCGGGCTTTGCTGGGCCCGGTGAGCCCGCCGGGGTGATGGGCGAAGCCGCGTGCGGGTGGGATCGGGGGGATCAGGATGTGGTGCTGGATGAGATCTTGTCGTGCCGGGTGCGGGAGGTGCCTGCCGGTGGCCGGGCGGGTAGCGGGGGTGCTGCCGCCCGGGCCGGGCCTGGCGGCGTGGCTGGCTACTGCCGCTGAGGCGGCCGGGGGGCTGGGTGAGGGGGCGCTGGCGGATGTGGCGGCGGGGTGGCGGCGGCTGGCCGCCTGGGCGCAGGCCGGGGAACTGGCCGCGGTCGCGGAGCTGACCTCGCGGGCCGCGGCCCGGGACCCGCAGGCGGGGGTGGCGGG
>DATBGO010000262.1:0-2464 GCA_036558005.1 Streptosporangiaceae bacterium
GGCGCGCTCGGCCTCCAGCCAGCCGGCCGCCTGCCCGAGCGTAGAGACCGGCGGCGCGCTGCCCGCGGGCGGCCCGGCGGCGCTGGGCCTTCGGCATCCAGAACTGAGGGCAGGTGCCTGCTGGCGGCGCGGGCGGTGTGCAGGTAGTAGTCCAGCAGCCGGGTCGCGGCGGCGTCCCGGGCGGCCGGGTCGTCGGCGGCGGCCAAGGTCCGGGCGTGCTCGCGGATCAGGTCATGGAACCGGTACCGGCCGGGGGTCGGCTCGGTGATCAGGTGCTGGTCGTAGAGGGCCTGCAGGCCGCGGCGGGCAGTGTCCAGGGGGGTGCCGTCGAGCGCGGCGGCGGCGTAGGCGTCGATGTCGGGTCCGGGGTGGAGGCCCAGGCGGCGGAACAGCTGTTGCTGGCCGTCGTCCAGGTCGGCGTAGGACAGGCCGAACGCGGCCGCGACCGACAGATTCTCCGCGGCCATCAGCTCCAGCCGGTCGCTGGCTTCGGCCAGCTCGGCGGCCAGGCCCGCGGGCGTCCAGGCCGGGTGGTGGGCCAGCTGCCGGCCGGCCATCCCGATCGCCAGCGGCAGGTACCCGCACAGGCCCGCCAGCTCGCCCACCCCGGCATCACTGGCGGTCACGTCCGCCCGCCCGGCCAGGCGGGCCAGCAACGCGGCGGCCTCGTGCGGGGTCAGGGTGTCCAGGCTGACCACGGCGGCGTCTTCCAGCGCGGCCAGCCGCCGCCGGCTGGTGATCAGCACCAGGCTGCCCGGGGTGCCCGGCAGCAACGGCCGGACCTGCTGGTGCCCGGCCGCGTCATCGAGTACCAGCAGAATCTTCTTCCCGGCGGAGTGGTCACGCCAGCGGGCCGCCCGCGCGTCGGTCCCCGGCGGGATCTGGTGCGCGGGCACTCCGGCGGTCAGCAGCAAGCTGGCCAGCGCATCAGCCGGGTCCACCGGCCGCTGCCCCGGGGTGTGCGCGTGCAGCGGCAGAAAGAACTGCCCATCCGGAAAGCCGCCGGCCAGCTGGTGCGCGGCGTGCACCGCGAAGGTGGTCTTGCCGATCCCGGCCATCCCGCCGATCGCGTGCACCGACACCACCCCGCCGCCATCGCCCGCGGCCGCCTGCGCCCACCGCGCCATCAGCTGGCCGAGCTCGTCCTGGCGGCCGGTGAAGCCGGCGATGTCGCGTGGCAGGGTCCGGCTGGCCGCCGCCACCCACCCCGCCCCCGCCTCGCCCGCCGCCGCCAGCGCCTCGCTGGCGGGTACCCGCCCGCGGGCCGCCGCGACGAACAGGTCGCGGGCCGGGCCGTCCAGGCCCAGCGCGCCGGCCAGCAGCACCGCGGTGTCCTTGCGGGCGGTGGCGTTGATGCCGCGCTCCAGGTCGCTGATCGCCCGCTGGCTCACCTTCGCGGCCTCGGCCAGCTCGTCCTGGGTCAGCCCGGCAACGACCCTGAGCTGCCGCAGCAGCCCGCCGAACCTCAGCCCGGCCTGCTCCGCTGCCGGCTCATCGCCCACAGGACCCTTGCCCCCTCCGCCCGCCCGGCACCAGCCCCCACCCGGGTCGAGCGCCGGCCGGCTTCCCCCCAGCCTAATCCTGTGCCTGTCCTGTGCCCGGCTACGTATGGTGACCGCCCACCCCGCCCGTGACAGTGGGAGCACAACCACCAGCCCGCCACCACCGGCACGGGAGAAGGCCCGCTATGTACCAGCTCACCCAGCTCGCCGCCGCCCAGCAGCGTCAGCGGCTCGCCGCCGCCCAGGCCCAGCGCCCCGCGCAGCGCGCGCTCGCGCTGGCCCGGGCCACCCGCCGCGCCGAGCGCGCCGAACGCCGGCTGCGCCGCGCCGCCCGCCAGGCCCAGCGGCTGCGCGCCCAGCTCCACGCCCAGACCGCCACCGATCAGTGACCGCCGGCCACCGCCGGCCACCCCCACCCCAACGACCACTAGGAGGTCACCATGAACCGCACCCGCCGATTCCGGCCCATCCGCCGCCTGGCCACCGCCCTGGCCGCCCTGGCCACCGCCCTGGCCGCCGCCACCGCCGCCGCCCCGGCCGCCTTCGCCCTCCCCCAGCCCCCCGGGGGCGGCGGCGGGACGCCGCCCACAGTGCCGACCGTCGTCGCCGGCGGCATGCCCGGCTGGCAGATCGCCCTCATCGCCATAGCTGCCGCGATCGTGGCCGCCGCCGCCGCGGTGCTCCTGGACCGGGCCCGCGCCGCCCGCCGCCACCAGGCTGCACCCAGCGCCTAACCCGCGCCGGCATCCAGCGCCCGGCCGTGCGAGGCCAGCCAGGCCACGAGGCCGGGCCGTCATTCCCGCCACCCCCCGGGGCGCAACCAACACCGTGCAGGCCTGGTCACCTTTGCCACATTGGATGCGGTCTTCCGGCCCAGGAAACTCCCCGTCAGCCAGGCCAGCCACCACGGCACCGGCAGACCGCGCCAGAACAAGCCGCTCTGCGCGCAACCAGACGATGCC
>DATBGO010000263.1:0-2907 GCA_036558005.1 Streptosporangiaceae bacterium
ATCAGGGCCCGGCGCCGACGCCGGCGCCGGGCCGGCCGCTGGGTGGGGATGACCGCGCCGCCGTCGGCCCGACCAGAACCGTCGGCGCCGTGCTGGGGCAGCTGGCGGCCGGGCCGGGCGGGCACCGATACCGGCAGTGCCGTATGCGAGCCGAATGTGGCCTCGCCGGCGCCAGTGCCACCGCCGGTGCCATTGCCGGTGCCTGCCCCGGCGCCGCCGCTGGTGTCCTCGCCGCCGTCGGCCGGGGCGCGGGCGGCCTGCCGCGGGCCGTGTTGGTACCCGCTGATCACGGCCATGGCCGGTGCGGGAAGGTAGGCGTGCGCCGAGCGAGGGCCGGCAGCGGCGGTAAAGTCCCCCAGCTGGTCGAGCAGCGCCGCCGACGTGGGCCGCTGCCGCGGGCTCCGGGCCAGGCAGGCGGTGACGATGCCGTCCAGCTCCGCGGGCAGCCCGGCCAGGTCGGGCGGCTCGGTCGCGAGCCTCACCAGCACGTCCATGACCGTCTCTCCCCGGTAGGGAGCATGCCCGGTGGCGGCGAACGCCAGAGTCGCGCCGAGGGAGAACATGTCGCTCGCCACCGACGCCTGCCGGGTATCCCGTGCTTGCTCGGGGGCCATGTAAGCGGGCGTGCCGACCGCCCCCCGGGTGACTGTCAGCTGGATGCGCTCGGTGGCCCTGGCCACGCCGAAGTCGATCACCCGGGGCCCGTCGGGTGAGACCAGCACGTTGGAGGGCTTCAGGTCCCGGTGCACCAGCCCGGCGCTGTGGATCGATTCCAGCGCCTCCGCGCACCCGGCCGCCAGCCACCGGGCGGCCGGAACCGGCAGCGGGCCGCACTCGGCCACCAGCTTGCTCAGCGACGGTGCGGGAACATAGGCCGTGGCCAGCCAGGGCAGGTCCGCCTCGGGATCGGCCGCGACGACCGCCGCCGTGAACACACCGCTGACCCGCCGGGCCGCGGCAACCTCGTGCGCGAAGCGAGCCCGGAACCCGGCCTCGTCAGCGAGCTCGATCTTGATCGTCTTGACCGCGACAAGACGCCCGGCCGTGGACCGGCCCAGGTACACCCGTCCCATGGCCCCCGCTCCGAGGCGGCCGAGCACAGCGTAGGGTCCGATCCGCTCCGGATCCCAGCGGCGCAGCGGCTCCAGCGCAGGCTTCGGCACCATCCCCACCTCCCCTGTCGAGATGGCACGGTTCACCATGATGGGCGAAGCCGCGCCCGTCCGCACCCCCAACGCCACTGTCGGCTACCGGAGGACTCCGCGCAGCGCCAGCCAGATACCAGAGCCGGTGCCTGATCTGGCCGTGTCCGGATCTCAGGCGCCGGCGCAGCCCGGCTCCCTGGAGGTGAGTACTCCGCCAGCCCGCACAGTCATCGGCGTGCCTAACGCCGATGCCTTACGGGCTCAGGTGCCTGGTCATTGCTGCCTGCGCGGTAAGCAGAACCGTCCCGCAAGCGCCAACGTCTGTTCCCGTAGCCGAGCCAGATGTGATGATTGCCTTGGAGATCAATACCTGCAAATGCAGGGGTTGGCAGTGGCGGCGCCGACAGATGTTGGCTTGGTGGAGATGCGGCTCCTGAAAGTCGTTGGGCCGTCGATTTAGCAGGACGACGGCCCTTGCGCCATTTGCCGAGTTCGGCGGCGAGTAGGAGCGGACATGGGAGAGCCGCAAGAGGCGGGTGCGGCCGCTTCGCCGCGCAAGGAATCGCCGGCGGAGCGGGCGGACGTGATATTGACGCCGGATCAGCGGCTGCGCGTCTTCATTTCCTCGACGCTGGGCGAGCTGGCACCGGAGCGGGCGGCGGCGCGGCGGGCGATCGCCCGGCTGCACCTGGTTCCGGTGTGGTATGAGTCCGGTGCCCGCCCGCACCCGCCGCGCAGCATGTACCGGGCGTACCTGGAGCAGAGCCAGGTGTTTGTGGGCATCTACTGGCAGCGGTACGGGTGGGTGGCGCCGGGGATGGAGATCTCCGGGCTGGAGGATGAGTACCGGCTGGCGGCGGCGGCCGGCAAGCCGATGCTGCTGTACCTCAAGAGCCCGGCTCCCGGCCTCGAGCCGCAGCTGGCGGCGATGATCGACGCCATCCGCGCGGCCGGCGCCGCGTCGTACCGGATCTTTGCCACGCCGCGGGAGCTGGAGCGGCTGCTGGCCGACGATCTTGCCGTTCTTTTGAGCGAGCGCTTTGCGGGCGAGCGAGGGGGTGCGGAGCTGCCGGCCGGGACGGTCACGTTCTTGCTGACCGATATCGAAGGTTCGACGCGGCTGTGGGAGACGGTGCCGGACGCGATGGAGGTGGCGCTGGGGCGGCACGACCGCCTGCTCGGCGATGTGATCGGGGGGCATGGCGGGGTGGTGGTCACCTCCCGCGGGGAGGGGGACAGTTTTTTCGCCGTTTTTCCCAGCGCGGTTGCCGCGGTCGAGGCGGCCGGCGCATGCCAGCTGGGGCTGGCCAGGGAGGTGTGGCCGGCGGGGGCGGCGCTGCGGGTGCGGATGGGGCTGCACACCGGGGAGGCGCATGTGCAGGGGGGCGATTATGTCGACCATGCGCCGATCAACCGGTGTGCCCGGGTGAAGGCCGCCGCGCACGGCGGGCAGGTGCTGGCCACCAAGACCACCCGCGATCTGGTGGCGGGGCGGCTGGGCGGCGGTTTCGGGCTGAAGCGGCTGGGGGAGTTCCGGCTGCGCGACCTGGCCGAGCCGGAGCTGATCTACCAGCTGACCCACGCCGATCTGCCGGCCGACTTCCCGCCGATCCGCACTGGCGCGGAGCGCGGCCCGCGCCCGCTGCCGGTGAGCACCACCTCGCTGGTCGGGCGGGAGCAGGCCATCGGGGAGCTGGCCGAAATGATCGCAGAGCCGAGAGTGCGGCTGGTGACGCTGACCGGGCCGGGTGGGGTCGGCAAG
>DATBGO010000264.1:0-5470 GCA_036558005.1 Streptosporangiaceae bacterium
CAGCGCGTTCAGCACCACATCCATCCCCGCCCCGCCCGTCGCGGCCAGGAACGCATCCTCAAACCCCCCATCCCGCGACGAGGCGACATGCGCGCCGTCCAGGCCCAGCCCCGCCAGCACCCCGTGCTTACCAGGGCTCGCCGTCCCGTACACCTCCGCGCCCAGATGCCGGGCGATCGCCACCGCCGCCATCCCCACCCCGCCCGCCGCCGCATGCACCAGCAGCCGCTGACCCGCCCGCACCCCCGCCAGGTCCACCAGCGCATACCACGCCGTCAAGAACGCCACCGGCACCGACGCCGCCCGCGCGAACGACCACCCCGCCGGCACCCGCGCCAGCTGCCGCGCGTCGGCCACCACCACCGGCCCGAACCCCCCGCTGGCCAGGCCCGCCACCCGCTCACCCACGACCAGGCCGCCCACCCCCGGGCCGGTCTCGGTCACCACCCCCGCGACCTCACCCCCGATCTCCCCGCCGCCCGGATACATGCCCAGGCCGATCAGCACATCACGGAAATTCAGCCCCGCCGCCCGCACCGCCACCCGCACCTGCCCCGCCCCCAGCGGCGCCGCCGCCCCCGGGCACGCCACCAAAGCCAGCCCGTCCAGCGTCCCGCCCCCACCCGGCTCCAGCCGCCACGCCCCGCCCCCCGCCGGCCGCGCCAGCCCCCCCGACGGGCGCACCAGCCGCCGCCCATACGCCACCCCATCCCGCACCGCCAGCTCCGGCTCACCCGACCCCAGACCCCCCGCCAGCACCCCCGCCGCCGCCCCCAGCACACCCCCGGCCGGCAAATCCGCCAGCACCACCCGCCCCGGATGCTCCGACCGCGCCGACCGCACCAAACCCCACACCGCCGCACCCGCCAGATCACCCACACCCTCACCACAACCAGCCGCCACCGCCCCCCGCGTCACCACCACCAGCCCGGCCTCCCCCAGCCGCTCATCAGCCAGCCACCCCTGCACCACCCCCAGCACCCGGCCCACCTCAGCACGCGCCGACGCGGCCGTCCCGCCAGGGCTGGCCGTGTCCCCCGCGCACACAAGCACCAGCTCAGGCGCCCGCTCGCCCCCGGCCGCCGCGGCCAGCAACGCCGCAAGATCCGGATAACCGCGGACCTCCAGCTCAGCTGCTGCCAGCGCCTCGGCGAGCTGCCACCGGTCCTCGCCGACCACGGCGTACCGGCTGGAAGCCGGGCCGGCGGACGCGACCGGGACCCACTCCACGGCGAACATGGCGTCCGGCACGCCGCCGTCCCTGGCCTCCGGCGGCGGCCCGGCCGCCACCGGCCGCAGCGCCAGCGACCCCACCGAGACCACGGGGGCGCCGGCCGCATCGGCTCCGATGAGCGACCACGAGCCGTCGGCGGCCCGGGTGAGCCTGACCCGCAGGGCCGCGGCACCGGAGGCGTGCAGCGACACCCGGGTCCACGCGAACGGCAGCCGCACTCCGCCAGTGCCCCGGTCAGCCTGCCCGGCGTCGGCGGGGTCGGGGGATAGCCCGGCCGCGTGCAGCGCCGCGTCCAGCAGGGCCGGATGGATCCCGAACGACCCGGCGCTGGCCGCGGCGTCTGGCGGCAGCGTCACCTCGGCGAACACTTCGGCCCCGCGCCGCCAGGCCGCCCGCAGCCCGCGGAAGGCCGGCCCGTAGCCATATCCGCCTGTCGCCAGGCGGTCATACAGGTCACTGGTATCGGCCGGCACTGCCCCGTCCGGCGGCCACACCGCGAACTCGTCTGCCTGCCCGGTGCCGGGCAGGTCCGCCGGGGCCAGCAGGCCGCTCGCGTGCCGGGTCCAGGCGGCGCCAGCCGGGGCGTCCTCCGGCCGGGCGTACACGCCGACTGGCCGCTGCCCGTCGGCGCCCGCATCACCGACGACCACCTGGACCTGCACCGCCCCTTCGGCGGGCAGTACCAGCGGCGCCTCCAGCGTCAGCTCCTCCAGCCGCCCGCAGCCCGCTGGGTCCCCGGCCTGGACGGCCAGTTCCACGAACGCGGTACCGGGCAGCAGGACGGTGCCCGCCACGGCGTGATCAGCCAGCCAGGGCTGAGATCGCAGCGACAGCCGCCCGGTGAGCAGGTATCCCGCCCCTGCTGCCATTTCCACCGCGGCGCCCAGCAGCGGATGGGCCACCGCGCCCAGGCCAGCCGCCGTCACATCGCCCGCGCCTGCTCCGGCCGGCTGGGGCCAGTACCGCTGGCGCTGGAACGCATAAGTCGGGAGTTCCACCCGCCGGCCAGGGCCCAGCACCTGCGCCCAGTCCACCGGCACGCCCCGGGCGTGCAGTTCCGCCAGGCCGCCGAGCACGCTGGCCGCTGCGGGCTGGCCGGGCCGCAGCACCGGGACGAACACACCGTCCCGCTCGCCCAGCGCGGCCGGGCCCAGCGCCGACAGCGTCCCGTCCGGCCCCACCTCGACGAAGACGCTCACACCCTGAGCGGCCAGCGCCATCACCGCGTCCGCGAACCGGACCGGCTCCCGCGCCTGCCGCGCCCAGTAACCCGCCCCCGGCTCACTGACCAGCTCACCCGTCAGCGCCCCCGCCCACGGCACCCGCGGCGCGGCGTACGCCAGGCCGCCAGCCACCCCGGCGAGGTCCCCAAGGACCGGGTCCATCCGGTGCGAATGGAACGCATGACTGACCCGCAGCCCCCGCACCCGCACCCCACGGCCCGCGAACACCCCCGCGACCTGCCCCACCGCCTCAGCGTCACCAGAGACCACCACCGAGGAGGGCCCGTTCACCGCCGCCACCGACACCCCGGCGACCCCTTCCAGGGCCTGCGTCACCTCGGCCTCGGTGGCGGCGACCGCGGTCATCGCCCCGCCGCCAGGCAGCGCCTGCATCAGCCGGGCCCGCGCACCCACCAGCGCGCACGCGTCCTCCAAAGTCAGCACCCCGGCCGCGTACGCGGCCGTGATCTCACCGACCGAGTGACCGGCCACCGCGTCCGGCCTGACCCCGCACGCCGCCAGCAACGCGACCAGGCCCGCTTCCACCGCGAACAACCCCGCCTGCGCATACACGGTCTGATCCGCCCGGTCGTCCTCCCCGGAGCCGAGGACCACCTCGGCGACCGGGACACCCAGCTCGGCTTCCAGCAGCGCGCAGGCCCGGTCGAACGCTTGCGCGAACACCGGCGAGCACGCGTGCAGCTGCGCGCCCATCCCGGCCCGCTGGCTGCCCTGCCCCGCGAACACGAACCCCACCCGGCCCGCCCCCGCCGCCGGCACCACCCCCATCGCCACACCGGGCGCCGGCTCACCCGCCGCCACCGCGGCCAGCCCGGCGGTCAGCTCTGCCTGGTCAGACCCCAGCACCACGGCCCGGTGCTCGAACGCCGACCGGGTGGTCGCCAGCGACCAGCCCACATCGCCCGGAGCCAGGCCCGGGCGGGCCGCCACCCACTGCGCCAGCCGGCCCGCCTGCGCCGCCAGCCCGGCCGCGGTCCGCCCCGACACCACCCAGGCAAGACACCGCGCCGCGCCACCGGCCAGCACCAGCGGCGCCCCGCCGTCCAGATGCCCGTCCCCCGGAGCCCGCTCCGGGTCCGGCCCGGTGGCCCGGGTCCCGCCGTCGTTTCCTCCGGCCGGCGGTTCGGCCAAGATCGCGTGGGCGTTGGTGCCGCTGAATCCGAACGAGGAGACGCCCGCCCGCCGCGCACGCCCGTTCGCGGTCCAGCTGACCGGCTGTGTGGCCAGCTGGACCGCGCCCGACGACCAGTCCACGTGTGGCGACGGTTCCGCCGCGTGCAGCGTGGCCGGCAGGACGCCGTGCTGCAGCGCCAGGACCATTTTCATGACGCCGGCTATGCCCGCGGTCTGCTGGGTGTGGCCGATGTTCGACTTCACTGACCCCAGCCACACCGGCCGGCTCGGGTCGCGGTCTTGGCCGTAGGTCGCCAGCAGCGCCTGGACTTCGATCGGGTCCCCCAGGGTGGTCCCTGTCCCGTGCGCCTCCACCGCGTCTATGTCCCCGGCCGACAGGCCGGCCGAGGTCAGTGCGGCCCGGATGACGCGCTGCTGGGACGGGCCGTTCGGGGCGGTCAGCCCGTTGCTGGCACCGTCCTGGTTGACCGCGCTGCCCGCCACCACGGCCAGCACCTGGTGGCCGCGGCGGCGGGCGTCGGCCAGCCGCTCCAGCACCACCATTCCCGCGCCTTCGGCCATGCCGAGGCCGTCCGCCGCCGCCGAGAAGGACTTGCACCGCCCGTCCGCGGCGAGCCCGCGCTGCTGGGAGAAACCCACGAACCCGGCGGGAGTGGCCAGTACCGTCACGCCGCCAGCCAGCGCCAGGTCGCATTCACCCGCGCGCAGGGCCGCGCACCCCAGGTGCAGCGCGACCAGCGCGGAGGAGCACGCGGTGTCCACGGTCACCGCGGGGCCCTCCAAGCCGAGCACATACGACACCCGGCCGGACAGCACGCTCGATGCGGTCCCGGTCAGCAGGTGCCCTTCGAGTCCCTTCAGGCCTGGCCCGTATCCGGAGGGGGACGCTCCGACGAACACCCCCGTCGGGGAGCCGTGCAGCGAGCCGGGGTCGATCCCGGCTCGTTCCAGCGCTTCCCAGCAGACTTCCAGCAGCATCCGCTGCTGGGGGTCCATGCCCAGCGCTTCGCGCGGGCTGATGCCGAAGAAGCCCGCGTCGAACGCTGCCGCGTCCGATACGAACCCGCCTTGCCGCACATATGTGGTCCCGGCGTGATCCGGATCGGGATCAAACACGCCGTCGATGTCCCAGCCACGGTCCTCGGGGAACCCGGAGATGGCGTCCCGGCCGTCGGCCAGCAACTCCCACAGGTCTTCGGGGCTGCGGACCCCGCCGGGGAGCCGGCAGCCCATCGCCACGATCGCGATCGGTTCCCCGGCCGGCAGCGACGCCACTGGCTGCGCCGCTGTCCCGGCCGTGTCCCCGGTCAGCCCGGCTCGCAGGAACGCCGTGAGCACCGCCGGTGACGGGTAGTCGAAGATCAGGGTGGCGGGCAGCCGGAGCCCGGTCGCGGCGTGCAGCTGATTGCGCAGTTCCACCGCGGTGAGCGAGTCGAATCCGAGGTCGGTGAAGGCTTGCCCGGGTCCGAGCGCCTCGACCGCCTCGGCGCTGGCGTGGCCGAGCACGCGGGCGACTTGTGTGCGTACCAGGTCCAGCAGCACCCGGTCCTGCTCGGCGGTGGTCAGCCCGGCCAGTTCGCGCCGCAGCATCTCCGCCCCGTGTGCCTGCGGATGTCCCGTCGCGGCGGACGGACGGCCGGGCCGGACCAGGCGCTGCAGCAGGGCCGGCACGGTCCCGGCCGCGGCGACCAGCCCGGTGAGGTCGAGGCGGGCGGGTATGAGCAGGGGCTCGTCCCGGCCGGCCGCCGCGTCGAGCAGGGCCAGGCCCTGCGCCGCGGTCAGCGCGGCTGCCCCGCCGCGTTCCATCCGGGCCCGGTCGCGGTCGCTGAGCTGACCGGTCATGCCGCTGGCTTCCGCC
>DATBGO010000265.1:0-15655 GCA_036558005.1 Streptosporangiaceae bacterium
GTACCTGCGCCCGCTGCTGGGCGTCAGCCGCGCCCAGACCACCGCCGCCTGCGCGGCGCTCGGCCTGCGGCCCTGGGACGACCCGCACAACAGCGACCCGGCCTACACCAGGGCCAGGATCCGGCACCAGCTGCTGCCCGCGCTGGCGGAGGCGCTCGGCCCGGGCGTCACCGCGGCCCTGGCCCGCACCGCCGCCGCGCTCCGGGCCGACGCCGACTACCTGGACGAGCTGGCCGCCGCGCGGCTGCGGCAGCTGGCCGGCCCCGGCCCAGCCCTGTCAGCCGAGGCGGTCGCGGCGCTGCCGGCCGCGCTGCGCACCCGGGTGCTGCGGATGGCCGCGATCGAGGCCGGGTGCCCGGCCGGCTCGCTGACCTCCCGGCACGTCACAGCGCTGGACGAGCTGGTGACCCGGTGGCACGGCCAGCGCTGGACCGACCTGCCCGGCGGCATCCGGGGTATCCGCGGGTGTGGCAAGCTGACGTTCACCGCCGCTGCCCCGGACAGTGGCGCGCGAGGGCAGGAGGACCCAGGTGGACGCGAGTGACATGGGCGCTGACCTCGAGGAGGTCCTGATCGACGCCGGCCGCCTGCAGCGCCGGATCGCCGAGCTCGCGTCCCAGCTCGACGCCGATTACGCCGGCCGCGAACTGCTGCTGGTCGGCGTGCTCAAGGGCGCCGTGATGGTGATGGCCGACCTGGCCAGGGCGATGCGGCTGCCGGTCGAGATGGACTGGATGGCGGTCTCCTCCTACGGCTCGGGCACCAAGTCCTCCGGCGTGGTCCGGATCCTCAAGGACCTGAACTCCGACATCACCGGCCGGCACGTGCTGGTGGTCGAGGACATCGTCGACTCCGGCCTGACCCTGTCCTGGCTGGTCCAGAACCTGCAGTCGCGTCAGCCCGCGTCCCTGAAGGTGTGCGTCCTGCTGCGAAAGCCCACCGCGGCGCGGATGGCGGTCGACGTCGCCTACACCGGTTTCGACATAGATGAGAAGTTCGTCATCGGCTACGGGCTGGACTACGCCGAGCGGTACCGTAACCTTCCCTTTATCGGCACGCTTGCCGCGCACGTCTATGGCGGGAACACAATGCGAGATGAAACACGTTCAGCTGGGTAAGGGTTTGTCAGGTACCCGCGGTGGCGCCTGGCGATGCTCTTGCGTGCCAGCTGTAACTTCAGCGGTGTAACGTCGATTGTTCCCGTGTTTCGGGCGCGCTGGAAGGAAGCCGCGCGGACGCTGGGACGCATGGCAGTCCTGCCGGGGGTCGGCGGGACCTGAGGCTCGGCAGGAGGGATCGGCCCCAGGACACTGGGCCGTTCATCGATGGATCTGAAGCGCTACTTCCGCGGGCCGTTCGTGGCCGTCCTCGTGGTCCTGCTGGTGTTCTTCTTCCTGTACCGGTACGCCAGCTCGGGTACGTCGTACAAGTCGGCAGACACCTCGCAGGTGATCAGCCTCATCGAGGCGGGCAAGGTCAAGTCGGCCCTGCTGATCGATTCCAACCAGACGATCCAGATCACCCCGAAGTCGGGCCAGCCGCTGCAGGCGTCCTGGGTCGGCAACCAGGGCCAGGCGCTGGCCAACACGCTGCAGGCCCAGTACCACGCCGGCAAGCTGCCCGAGGGCTACAACGTCGAGGTGCCCAAGGGCAGCTCGATCTGGGGCCTGATCCTCGGGTGGCTGCCTTTCCTGCTGATCATCCTGCTGTTCCTGTTCATGCTGAACCAGATGCAGGGCGGCGGCTCGCGGGTGATGAACTTCGGCAAGTCGCGGGCCAAGCTGATCACCAAGGACACTCCGAAGACCACGTTCGCGGACGTGGCCGGCGCGGATGAGGCGATCGAGGAACTGCAGGAGATCAAGGAATTCCTGCAGACCCCGGCTAAATTCCAGGCAATCGGGGCGAAGATCCCCAAGGGCGTGCTGCTGTACGGACCGCCGGGCACCGGCAAGACCCTGCTGGCCCGGGCGGTGGCCGGCGAGGCCGGGGTGCCGTTCTATTCGATCTCCGGGTCGGACTTCGTCGAGATGTTCGTCGGCGTCGGCGCCTCCCGGGTGCGCGACCTGTTCGAGCAGGCCAAGGCGAACGCGCCGGCGATCGTGTTCGTGGACGAGATCGACGCCGTCGGCCGGCACCGCGGCGCGGGTTTCGGCGGCGGCCACGACGAGCGCGAGCAGACCCTGAACCAGCTGCTGGTCGAGCTGGACGGCTTCGACACCAAGGGCGGCGTCATCGTGATCGCCGCCACCAACCGGCCCGACATCCTGGACCCGGCGCTGCTGCGGCCGGGCCGGTTCGACCGGCAGATCGTGGTGGCCCAGCCGGACCTGACCGGGCGCAAGGGCATCCTGCGGGTGCACGCCCGCGGCAAGCCGTTCGGCCCCGACGTGGACCTGGACATGATCGCCCGCCGGACGCCCGGGTTCACCGGCGCCGACCTGGCCAACGTGATCAACGAGGGCGCGCTGCTGACCGCGCGGGCCAACCGGACCCAGATCAACATGGCCTCGCTGGAGGAGGCGATCGACCGGGTCACGGCCGGCCCCAAGCGCAAGAGCGTGCTGCTCTCGGAGAAGGAACGCAAGATCATCGCCTACCACGAGGGCGGGCACGCCCTGGTCGGGCACGCGCTGCCGAACGCCGACCCGGTCCACAAGATCACCATCATCCCGCGCGGGCGGGCGCTGGGTTACACCGCGGCCGCGCCGACCGAGGACAAGTTCCTGGTCAGCCGGGCCGAGATGATGGACCAGCTGTCGATGCTGCTCGGCGGCCGGACCGCCGAGGAGCTGGTCTTCCACGAGCCGACCACCGGCGCCGCCAACGACATCGAGAAGGCCAGCCAGATCGCCCGCGGCATGATCACCGAGTACGGGATGAGCGAGCGGCTCGGCGCGCGCAAGTTCGGCACCGGCGACGGCGAGCCGTTCCTGGGCCGGGAGATGTCGCACTCGCGGGACTACTCCGAGGAGATCGCCTCGGCCATCGACGACGAGGTCCGCCGGCTGATCGAGGCCGCGCACGACGAGGCGTGGGACATCCTGGTCCAGTACCGGGACGTGCTGGACAACCTGGTGCTGCAGCTGATGGAGCACGAGACCCTGTCCAGGAACGAGGTCCTGAAGGTCTTCTCGCCCGTGCACAAGCGGCCTGCCCGCGGCTCCTACACCGGCTACGGCAAGCGGCTGCCATCGGACCGCCCGCCGGTGCTGACGCCCAAGGAGATGGCGCTGACCGCGGCGGCCGACCCGAAGGACCTGCCCGCGTCCGGTAACGGCCAGGCGCTGGGCCAGGCAGCGGACGGCTCGCAGGCCGGCGGCTCGTCCACCCAGGCCAGCCCCATCCGGCCGATCGGCTCTTCGGGCCCGATCGGCCCGGCTGGCGGCCTCGGCGGCTCGCAGGGTGAGCACGATGATGGCTACTCCGGCGGGAATCGTTGAGTAGCAGCCCGGTCGACCAGGGGCGAATCGAGCGGGCGGTACGCGAACTGCTCCTGGCCATCGGGGAGGACCCGGACCGGGACGGGCTGAAGGACACCCCGGCCCGGGTGGCGCGTGCCTGGGCAGAGCAGTTCTCCGGGCTTGCCCGCAAGCCCGAGGACGTGCTCACCACGGTTTTCGACGCCGATCATGACGAGATGGTGCTGGTCCGCGATATCGAGCTGTATTCGACCTGCGAGCATCACCTGACGCCGTTCTTCGGCTATGCCCACCTGGGCTACATTCCGAACGGGAAAGGCCAGATCACCGGCCTGTCCAAGCTTGCCAGGCTGGTTGATATCTACGCTCGCAGGCCGCAGGTTCAGGAGCGCATGACCAGCCAGATTGCTGACGCGCTCGTCCACGTCCTGGACCCCCGCGGCGTTATCGTGGTGGTCGAGGCGGAGCACTTGTGCATGAGCATGCGCGGTGTGCGCAAGCCCGGTGCCAAGACTGTGACCTCTGCGGTTCGCGGCTCCTTCCGGGACAGCGACCGCACCCGCGCCGAGGCCATGAGCCTGCTCATCGGCCGCCGCTAAAAGCGCGGATAAGCTCGCGGAATCCGGCCGGCCAGATCCGGCGCGACCGGGAGAAAGCCTTGATGGCAATGGACAAGCTCACCGGGTTTTTAACCGCCGCAGGACGCACGTTGACTGTTTCAGTACACGGGCGCGGCCGGTTATGCGGCGTTGCGCTGGTTTGGCCCCGTGCCCGCCCGCCGGTGACTACGCTGAAGCCCCGTGATCCAGGGCGTGACCAACATGTCTGAATTGGCCAGCCGCGGCGAGCCGGGCCCGAGCCAGCCCGGCGCGGGCCGGGCTGGCCAGCCGTCCGAGTCACCGGCCGTGCGGCCGCCTGACCGCAGGCAGCACCGCCGCTGGGTGCCGATCACGGCCGGCTGGCTGGCCCTGCTGATCGGCCTGGGCGACATCATCGGCGGCGCCAGGCCCGGCCTCTACCATGAGCGGCTGCACCGGCTGGCCGAGATCGCCAATGGCACGCTGTCCAACCTGAGCCGGACCGCGGACGTGCTCATCGGCCTGATGCTGCTGATGCTCTCGCACGCGCTGCGCAGGCGGAAGAAGCGCGCCTGGGAAGCGGTCATCCTGCTGCTGGCGACCAGCGTGCTGCTGCACGTGCTGGTGCTGGTGCGGGACCGGCATTTCGGGCCCGCCATCGTGTCCGGCGCCCTGCTGGTGGCGCTGGCCTGCTTCCGGGGTGAGTTCTACGCCATCGGCGACCCGCGGACCCGGTGGCGTGCGCTGTGGGTGCTGGCCGGGCTCGCCATCGCCGACGTCGTCATCGGCCTGTCCTACATCTCGCTGGCCCGCGGCCTGGACGGCGACTACTCGCCCGCCCAGCGCATCCAGTCGGTGCTCTACGGGCTCGCCGGGGTCACCGGCCCGGTGCGGTTCACCCACGACATCCACAACGACAGGTTCGGCTTCCTGACCGGCGGGCTCGGCCTTTTCACCCTGGTGGTCACCGCCTACGTGTTCCTGCGGCCGGCGGTGTCCTCGATCCGGCCCGCTGACCGCGACACCGGCAGGATCAGGGACTTGCTGAGCAGGTACGGGGACCGGGACTCGCTGGGGTACTTCGCGCTGCGCGACGACAAGAGCATCATCTGGTCGCCCAGCGGCAAGTCGTGCATCGGCTACCGGGTTGTCTCCGGTGTCATGCTGGCCAGCGGCGACCCGATCGGTGACGCCGAGGCCTGGCCAGGGGTGATGCACGCGTTCCTGGACGAGGCGGCGCGGCACGCCTGGGTGCCCGCGGTGATCGGCTGCAGCGAACTCGGCGCGGAGATCTGGTGCCGTGAGGGCGGCCTGACCGCACTGGAACTCGGCGACGAGGCCGTCGTCAGCGTCGCTGACTTCTCCCTGGCCGGCCGGCCGATGCGCAACGTCAGGCAGATGGTGACCCGGGTCGCCCGGCACGGCTACGCCGCCACCGTGCGCCGGGTCGGCGACATCCCAGAGGCCGAGATCAGGGACCTGGTCCGGCAGGCCGACTCCTGGCGCGGCAGCCCCACCGAGCGGGGCTTCTCGATGGCGCTGGGCCGGGTGGGCGGCCGCGGCGACGACCAGTGCGTGGTCGCGACCGCGACCGAGGACGGCGTGCTGCGGGCGCTGCTGCACTTCGTCCCCTGGGGCAGCGACGGGCTGTCCCTGGACCTGATGCGCCGGGACCGGGGATCGCAGCCCGGGCTCAACGACTTCCTCATCGTGGAGACCGTCAAGCAGGCGCCCGCGCTGGGCGTGAAGCGGATCTCACTGAACTTCGCGGTGTTCAGGTCCGCGCTGGAACGAGGCGAGCGGATCGGCGCCGGGCCGGTGCTGCGGGCCTGGCGGCGGATCCTGGTGTTCATGTCCCGGTGGTTCCAGATCGAGTCGCTGTATAAGTTCAACGCCAAGTTCTGCCCGCTGTGGGTGCCCAGGTTCCTGGTCTATCCCAGCACCAGGGACACGCCGCGGATCGGCCTGGCGGCCCTGGAAGCCGAAGCGTTCCTGGTCTGGCCGAAGGTGGAGCTGCGCAGGCTGGCCCGCAAGCTCGGGCTCACCCCGGTGGCGGGCCGGCTGCGCCGTGCCATCCGCGCGCCGCGGGCCGGCCGCTAGCTCGTAGATTGTCGCCTATGACAGGCGACCACCGGCCGGCCCCGCCCGGCTTGCCCGCCGCGGACCGCTGCCTGGTGATGGGCGTGGTCAACGTGACGCCCGACTCCTTCTCCGACGGCGGTGCCTGGCTCGACCCGGATGCCGCCATCAAGCACGGCCTCGACCTCGCCGCCCAGGGCGCCGACATCATCGACGTCGGCGGCGAGTCGACCAGGCCCGGCGCGCTGCGGGCGGGCCCCGAGGAGGAACTGCGCCGGGTCGGCCCGGTCGTCACCGGCCTGGTCAGCGCCGGCCTGCCGGTCAGCATCGACACCATGCGCGCCAGCGTGGCGCAGGCCGCGCTGGCCGCGGGCGCGGTGCTGGTGAACGACGTGAGCGGCGGCCTGGCCGACCCGGGCATGGCCGGGCTGATCGCCGCCGCGCGGGTGCCCGTCGTGCTCGCGCACTGGCGCGGTCACAGCCGCCAGATGCAGGACCGCGCCGTCTACGCTGACGTGGTCGCCGAGGTCCGCGCCGAACTGCGCCAGCGGGTGGACGCGATGACCGCGGCGGGCGTCGACCCGGGGCTGATCGTGCTCGATCCCGGTCTCGGCTTCGCCAAGCTGCCCGGGCACAATTGGACGTTGCTGGCCAGCCTGGACCAGGTCGGCCGCGTCGGCGGCGCGGGCTCGCCCTTCCCGGTGCTGGCCGGCGCGTCGCGAAAGAGCTTCCTGGGCAGGCTGCTGGCCGCCGGAGACGGCACGCCGAGGCCGTTCACCGGCTGCGATGACGCGACGGTGGCGATCTCGGCACTGGCGGCGATGAGCGGAGCGTGGTGCGTGCGAGTGCATTCCGTCCCTGGTAACGCGGACGCGGTGCGGGTCGCCGCGCGCTGGCGGGCGGCCGCGCCCGGCCCTGGCGGCGGCCGGTGAGCCCCCGCCAGGGCAGTCCTTCGCCTGACGGCCCGGACCTGGGCGTGCTGCCTCTGGGCAGCCTGGACCGGATCACCATCCGCGGGCTGTACGCGTACGGGTATCACGGTGTGCTGCCCGCCGAGCGGGCGGCCGGCCAGGACTTCTTCCTGGACGCCGTGCTCGCCGTGGACACCAGGCCCGCCGCGGCCGGCGACGACCTGTCCCGCACCGCCGACTACGCCGCGCTGGCGGGACGGCTGGCCGCGATCATGTCCGGCGAGCCGGCCGCCCTGATCGAGACGCTGGCCGCCCGGCTCGCGGCCGCCTGCCTGGCCGAGCCCGCCGTGCACGAGGCGCAGGTCACCGTGCACAAGCCGGACGCGCCGGTCGGCCAGCCGGTGCAGGACATCACCGTGACGGTCACCAGGGGCCGGGTCGTCCTCGCGCTGGGCAGCAACCTCGGTGACCGGCTGGCGAGCCTGCAGGCCGGCCTGGACGTGCTCGCCGCCGGACCGGGCCTGGACCAGGTCACGGTGTCGCCGGTCTACCAGACCGCGCCGGTCGGCGGCCCGGCCCAGGGCGACTACCTGAACGCGGTGCTGATCGCGCAGACCGCGCTGCCCGCCGCCGCGGTGCTGGGCCTGGCCAGGGAGGCCGAGCAGGCGCTGGGCCGGACCAGGACCGAGCGCTGGGGCCCGCGCACCCTCGACGTCGACGTGATCGTCTGCGGCGCGCAGATCAGCGCCGACCCCGAGCTGACCTTGCCGCACCCGCGGGCGCACCAGCGGGCGTTCGTGCTCGCCCCGTGGCTGGACCTGGAGCCAGCCGCCCAGCTGCCCGGCCGCGGCCCGGTGGCCGGCCTGCTCGCCGCGGCGGGCACGGACGGCGTCCGGAGGCTGACCGACCTCGCGCTCCGCCCGCCCGGGCCGCAGCGAGCCGGCCGATGAGGCCGACCAGGCCCTGGACGCTGGCCGCCATCGCCATCGGCTGCGCGCTGGCCGCGTGGCTGATCGTCCGCGCCACCTTCACCTCGCTGCCGCCGCTGCCCTTCACCTCGGTGCCCGCGCTGCTGCTGCTGGCGCTCGGCGAGGGGGTGAGCGGCCGGAACCTGAAGGCCAGGATCCGCGGCCGGCCCGGGACCAAGCCGGTCGCGCCGCTCGCGGTGGCGCGGATGGCGGTCCTGGCCAAGGCCAGCTCCGCGGCCGCCGCCGCGATCGGCGGGTTCGCGGCCGGCCTGCTCGCCTATGTGAGCGCCTCGCTGGAGAAGCCGGTGCCGCGGGGTGACGCGTTCGCCTCGGGCGCGACGCTGGCCTCGGCCATCGTGCTCACCGCGGCCGCGCTCTACCTTGAGCACTGCTGCCGGGCGCCCGAGCCGCCCGACGAGGACGAGAACGGCTTGCCGCGCCGCGGCGGCCAGGACTAGGCCGGGGCCGCCTGGGCCAGCGCGTAGGGTTTGGCCAGGACGCAGATCGCCGCTACCGGAGAGGACGGCCCCGTCATGCCCGCTGCGATCCACCCAGCCCAGCTTCAGGTGGGCGTGGTGGGAGCCGGCCGGGTCGGCACCGTGCTGGCGGCCGCGCTCAGCCGGGCCGGCCACCGCGTGGTGGCCGCCTCCGCGGTGTCGCAGACGTCCCTGTCCCGGCTGCGCAAGATCCTGCCCGGGGTGCCGGTCCGCCAGCCAGCCGACGTGGTCGCGGCGGCCGACCTGGTGCTGCTCACCGTCCCCGACGACGTGCTGCCCGGCCTGGTCGCGGGACTGGCCGCCACCGGGGCGGAGCTGGCCGGGCGGCTGCTCGCGCACGCCAGCGGCCGCCACGGGCTGGCCGTCCTCGACCCCGCCACCAGGCTGGGCGCCATCCCGCTCGCGCTGCACCCGGTGATGACGTTCACCGGGCGGCCCGATGACATCGACAAGCTGGCTGGCGTCAGCTTCGGGGTGACCGCGCCCGATCAGCTCCGCCCGGTCGCTGAGGCGCTGGTCGTGGAGATGGGCGGGGAGCCGGTATTCATCGCCGAGGAACTCAGGGCCCTCTACCACGCCGCCCTGGCCAGCGCCGCCAACCACCTGGTCACGCTCATCGCGTCGGCGCTGGACCTGCTCAGGCAAGCCGGGGTGGCCGACCCGGCGCGGATGCTCGGGCCGCTGCTCTCCGCCGCGCTGGACAACGCGCTGCGGCTGGGCGACGCCGCGCTGACCGGCCCGGTCGCCCGCGGTGACGCGCAGACCGTGGCCAGCCACATCGGCGCGATCCGGGCCGTCTCGCCGGAGGCGCTGCCGGCCTACCTGGCGATGGCCAGGCTCACCGCGGACCGGGCGCTCGCCGCGGGCACGCTCGCGGCCCCCGACGCCCAGCGGCTGCTTGGCGTGCTCGCCGGGTCCGGCCAGTGATTCCCGTTCTGGCGGAAACCCGGTCCGCCCTCGCGGCGGCCCGCGGGCAGCTACGGGCACCAGCCGTGCTCGTGCCGACCATGGGCGCGCTGCACGACGGCCACCGGGTGCTGCTGCGCCGGGCCAGGGACCTGGCCGGGCCAGCCGGCAGCCTGATCGTGTCGGTCTTCGTCAACCCGCTGCAGTTCGGTCCCGGCGAGGACTTCGACCGCTATCCCCGCGACCTGGACGCCGACCGGGCCGTGTGCGCGCAGGAGGGCGCGGACCTGGTGTTCGCGCCAGGGCGGACCCAGGTGTACCCGGCCGAGCAGCTGGTCATGGTCGATCCAGGGGTGATGGGCCAGGTCCTCGAGGGCAAGCTCAGGCCGCGCTACTTCCCCGGCATGCTCACCGTGGTGCTGAAGCTGTTCCAGCTGACCAGGCCGGACATCGCGGTGTTCGGCGCGAAGGACGCCCAGCAGCTGGCGCTGATCCGGCGGATGACCGCCGACCTCAACCTGGGCGTCCAGATCGCCGAGGCGCCGACTGTCAGGGACCCCGACGGGCTGGCCGCCTCCAGCAGGAACGCCTACCTGTCGGCGGCCGAGCGGGCGACCGCCCTGGCCTTGCCGCGCGCGCTGCGGGCCGGGCAGCGGGCGGCGGCGGGCGGCCCGGCCACGGTGCGCGCCGCGGCCCGCGCCGTGCTGGACGAGGCTGCCGCCGCGGACCCGCCGCTGCGGCTGGACTACCTCGCGCTCGTCGACCCCGGCACGTTCGCCGAGGTGGCAGGCGGCATCTCCGGCCCGGCGCTGCTGCTGGTCGCGGCGAAGATCGGCGCGACCAGGCTGATCGACAACGAGGTCGTACCGCTCGGCCGGCCGGACTGATGGCCCGCCCGCTGGCAGCGGCGGCACCGGCCCGTCCGCAGTAGCCTTACCTGGACCGCGGGAGAGCCATGCTGCTGACGATTGACGTGGGGAACACCAACACCGTCCTGGGTGTCTTCGACGGCGATGAGGTGGTCGAGCACTGGCGGATCGCGACCGACCCGGTCCGCACCGCCGATGAGCTGGCCGTGCTGCTGCAGGGGCTGCTGGGGCAGAGCACGCTGTTCAAGGAATCCGACATCAGCGGCATCGCGCTGTGCTCGACCGTGCCGTCGGTGCTGCACGAGATGCGCGAGATGGTCCGGCGCTACTACCGGGACGTGCCCGCGGTCATCGTCGAGCCAGGGGTGAAGACCGGCATCGCGATCCGGACCGACAACCCCAAGGAGGCCGGCAGCGACCGGATCATGAACGCGCTCGCCGCCGTGCACCTGTACGGCGGGCCGGCCATCGTGGTCGACTTCGGCACCTCGACCAACTTCGACGCGGTCAGCGCGCGCGGCGAGTTCGTCGGCGGGGTGCTGGCGCCCGGCATCGAGATCTCGGTCGACGCGCTGTCCCGCCGGGCCGCGCAGCTGCTCAAGGTGGAACTGACCCGGCCCAGTCACGTCGTCGGCAAGAACACCGTGGAGTCGCTGCAGTCCGGGATCATCTTCGGCTTCGCCGGCCAGATCGAGGGCATCACCAGCCGGATGGTGAAGGAGCTTTCGCCAGACGACCCCGACGCGGTCACCATCATCGCTACGGGCGGCCTCGCACCGGTGATCATCGACGAGGTCAGCGTCATCGACGCGTATGAGCCGTGGCTGACGCTGATCGGGCTGCGGCTGGTGTTCGAGCGCAACACCGCCGACATCTAGCGGGGCCGGGCCGCGACCTTGGCCCGGCTGTCCTGGTCGCCCTGGTCCCCGCTGTGCCGGTCCCCGCTGTGCTGGTCCTCATTGTGCTGGTCCTCATTGGCCTGGTTCCGCTGACCGCTCCCTGCGTGCAGGCTGGTCAGCGTGGTCACCGCGAACACCCCGACGATGAGCAGCAGCGACAGCAGGGTCGGGATTTCCGGGATGGCCGGCTGCACGGTGTGCAGGTAGTGCAGGGACAGCTTCACCCCGATGAGGGCCAGCACGATCGCCAGCCCGTAGTGCAGGTGCACCAGCCGGTCCCGCAGCGCGGCCAGCAGGAAGTACAGCGGCCGCAGCCCCAGCAGCGCGAACACGTTGGCGCAGACCACCAGGTACAGGTCCTGGGTGATGCCCAGGATCGCCGGGACCGAGTCGAGCGCGAAGACCACGTCCGCCGACAAGATCGCGATCACCGTCAGCGCCGCCGTGGTCACCGCGCGGCGCCCGCCGCGCCGCACCACCAGCGCGCCGGAGTCGTCGTCGTCAGCGACCGGCACCACCCGGCGGACCAGCCGGAGCAGCCGGCCGCCGCGCACGTCCGGCGGCGCGCCGTGCGAGCGCAGCAACCGGACCGCGACCACCACCAGGAACGCGCCGAACACCAGGAACAGGACCGAGAACCGCTCGACCGCCTCGACGCCGACGGCCAGCAGCACCACCCGCAGCGCCAGCGCGCCCAGGATGCCGATGCTGAGCACCCGGGCCTGATTGCGTTCGGCCACCGCGAAGCTGGCGATCACCACCATGAACACGAAGACGTTGTCGATCGACAGGGCCCGCTCCACCGCGAAGCCGGTGAGGAACTCCACCGCCGGGGTCGCCCCGGCGAACAGCAGCAGCCCGGCACAGAACAGCAGGGTCAGCCCGGCGTAGACGGCTGACCAGGTGACCGCCAGGCGCAGGCCGACCGGGTGCGGCCCGCTGAAGACGCGCAGGTCCACGGCGACGACCGCGCTGAAGCCCAGCACGGTCAGCAGCCACACCCACCACGCGACGGTCATCTGCCCCCCCTGCTTCCCTGGTCACCCCCGGCCGTCCGGCGAAACCCCAGGCTAGTTGCGACATGAGTGCAGTGAAAGCCATGGCCTGGGCCGACATCCGGGCAGTTCATTGCCGAGATCAAGCAATCAGCTCGCCTGGAAGGTGCGGAACCTCCCAGCCTGGCGGGTGCCTGTTCCCGCTGCCGCCAGCCCGCTGGCCAGCCGCCGCCTGACCGGCCCGGGGCCGCGGATACTGGTGTGCGGCCGGGCCCGCCGCGCCGGTAATCTCGGCAGATGACCGACGACGAGGCGCGCACCCAGGAGCCAGCCACGCCGGGCGATGACGTTCCGGAGCAGATGCGGGTCCGGCTCGCCAAGCTGGAGCGCATGCGCGCCGCGGGCATCGACCCGTATCCGGCCGGCTTCCCGCGCACCGCGACGATCGCCCAGGTGCGGGCCAGCCACCCGGACCTGGCCGCGGACACCTCGACCGGCGAGCTCGCCGGGGTGACCGGCCGGGTGATGCTCAGCCGCAACAGCGGCAAGCTCTGCTTCGCCACGATCAAGGACGGCACCGGCGAGATCCAGGTGATGATCTCGCTGAACCGGGTCGGCGCCGGCGCGCTCGCCGCCTGGAAGGCCGACGTCGACCTCGGTGATCACGTCGGGGTGCACGGCGAGGTGATCACGTCCCGCACCGGAGAGCTGTCGGTGCTCGCCGACTCGTTCGCGATCACCGCCAAGGCGCTGCGGCCGCTGCCGGACAAGCACGCCGGGCTGAGTGACCTGGAGGCCCGGGTCAGGCAGCGCTACGTTGACCTGATCATCAACCCGGGCGCCCGGCAGATGGCCGAGTGGCGCGCGGCCGCGACCAGGTCGCTGCGCGAGGAGCTGCACGACCGCGGCTTCCTGGAGGCCGAGACGCCGGTGCTGCAGATCCTGCACGGCGGCGCCAACGCCCGGCCGTTCGTGTCCCGCAGCAACGCCTACAGCCGCGAGGTGTACCTGCGGATCGCGCTGGAGCTGTACCTCAAGCGGCTGGTCGTCGGCGGCCTGGAGAAGGTCTACGAGATCGGCCGGATCTTCCGCAACGAGGGCGCTGACGCCACCCACAACCCCGAGTTCACCATGCTCGAGCTCTACCAGGCGTACGCCGACTACACCACCATGGCCACGCTGACCAGGGAGCTGATCCAGGCGGCCGCGCGCGCCACGCTCGGCGGCACGGTGCTGCGCAGGCCCGGCGGGGCCGAGTACGACATCGGCGGCGAGTGGCCGCTGCGGACCGTGCACGACGCCGTCTCCGCGGCCCTGGGCGAGCAGGTGACCCCCGACACCAGCGAGGAGGGCCTGCGCAAGCTGGCCACACAGGCGTCGGTCGAGCTCGACCCGGCCTGGGGCCGCGGCGAGGTGCTGGAGGAGATGTACCAGCACCTGGTCGAGGCCAGGACCGTCGAGCCGGCTTTCTACTGCGACTTCCCGGTCGAGACCGCGCCGCTGACCAGGGCGCACCGCCAGGACCCCCGGCTGGCGGAGAAATGGGACCTGGTCGCCTTCGGCACCGAGATCGCGACCGCGTACTCCGAGCTGACCGACCCGGTAGAGGAGCGCGGCAGGCTCACCGCCCAGTCGCTGCGCGCGGCCGGCGGCGACCCGGAGGCGATGCAGCTCGATGAGGACTTCCTGCGCGCGCTGGAGTACGGCATGCCCCCGACCGGCGGCATGGGCATGGGCATCGACCGGATGCTGATCATGCTGACTGGTGCGGGCATCCGGGAGACGTTCCTGTTCCCGCTGGTCCGCCCCGAGTAGCCCCGCCCGTATGGTCCTGCGCCGGGCGTGCCCCGTTCGCTGATACACCGCCAGCGGATCCACTTAGCAGAAATCTGATAGTAGAATTCTGCTATGCCACGTGATGCTCTGGCGAACCCGGCGGTGGTCGCCGTGCTCGGCGCGCTGCTCGAGCAGCCGATGCACCCCTACCAGCTCGCCGCCGCGCTCAGCGAACGAGGAGTACCGGTGAACCGCGGCTCGCTGTACGACACCGTCGAGGCGATGTCCCGGGCAGGCTGGGTCACGGCCCAGCCGCCGCAGCAGCAAGGCAGCCGCCCGCGGCGGATACCCTACGCGCTCACCGGCAGCGGGCGGGCCGAGCTGTCCCGTCGTCTTGACCAGCAGATCCGCGTGCCGGTTCGGGAGTTCCCGCAGTTCCTCGGGGCAGTCAGCCATCTGGGCCTGCTCGGCCAGGAAGGGGCCGCCAGCGCCCTGCGCGAACGCGCTGACCGGCTGGCCGCCCGGGCCGGCGCAGGCCGCCAGCGGCTGGCGCAGGCGCTGGCCTCGGGAACGGTGCCCCGGCTGTTCGTCATCGAGGCCGAGTACGCCCTGCACATGGACCGGGCCGAACTGGCCTGGGTGACCGAGGTGATCGGCCAGATCGAGGATGGCTCGCTCGGCTGGCCGGCCCGGCAGCCATCCGGACCGCCATCCGCCGGGCCGGCATCCGCGGGACCGGGGCAGCGGCAGGAGCGGCCTTGATGGCCGCGGCACCGCGCGGCGGCCTGCTCTTCGGCGTCTACCCGGGCAGCGCGACCGGCGACGACGCCGGGCGTATCGTGACCGGCCCGCCGGACGTTCCCCGGCGGATCGACGACGCGCTGGACGAACTGCAGGGACCGGCCGGGCGCGCGTTCGCCGTGCGCGCCTACCGCATCTTCACCGACCCGGCGGACAGCAGCCAGTCCGCGCTGCCCGAGACCCCGGCGGGCTTCGGCCGTTACCTCGGCCGCGGCCGGGTCCTCGATCTGGTCGCGCAGTATCACTCGGCCGCGGGGGACGTGCCGGGTTACTGCGCGTTCCTCGAGGAACTCGTTGACAGCTACGGCGACCGCATCGGGTCGCTGCAGGTCGGCGAGGAGCCCAACGTGACGGGCAACCCCAGCCTGGACGGGTGGTACCCCCGGGTTACCGAGGCCATCGTCAGCGGGGTGGCCGCCGCGAAGGCACGGGCCCGCCGCTTCCCTGGGCTGACGGTGGGCATCAACACCACCCCGCTGGCCGGGCCAGGGCGGACGTTCCTGGCTGAGCTGACAGCGGCCGGACGGGATCGCTTCATCGCCAGCCTGGACTACGTGGGACTGGACTTCTTCCCCGATGTCTTCCGGCCGGTACCAGTCCCGCAGCTGAGCAACGTGGTCGCGGGCCTGCTGGCCGATCATCGCGGGCGCGTCCTCGCCCCGGCCGGGCTGGGGCACCTGCCGCTGGTCATCACCGAGCACGGCTGGCCGACCGGCCCGGGACGGCCGCCTGGCCGCCAGGCTCAGGTCCTCAGCGCCGTCGTGGAGACGATCGTCGGCCACGCCGCCGCGCTCAACATCACCGGGTACAGCCACTTCGCGCTTCGTGACGCCTGCACGGCCAGGACGGGCCTCTTCTGCCAGTTCGGCCTGATGACCGATGACTACGCGCCCAAGCCCGCGTTCGGCGCGTACCGGGACCTGATCCGGTCCTGCGGGCGGCAGTAAGCCAGCG
>DATBGO010000266.1:0-22494 GCA_036558005.1 Streptosporangiaceae bacterium
CGCGGCCGCGATGCCCGCGATCGCGACCGCGGTCCACGGGAGGTAGTCGCCGAACCGGTCGTAGGGGGTCTGCGCGGACGCCGGGGGCAGGCTCAGCCGCACCCCGGTCACCCCGCGGAAATCCTGGCCGGCCCAGGCCAGCAGCCGGCCGCGCGAGTCGAACGCGGCCGAGTCGCCGGTCAGCGCGGCCTGCACGACCGGCCGGCCGGTCTCAGCCGCGCGCACCGCGCCGAGCGCGGCGTGCTGGGCGAGCGCCCAGCTGCCCTGGAAGGTGGAGTCCGAGGTCTGGTAGATGATCAGCTGCGCGCCGCGTTCGGCATCCACCCGGGACATATCCGGGAACGCCGACTCGAAGCAGATGAGCACGCCGGCCTTCAGCGGCGGCGACCCCGGCGGGGTCACCGTGAGCACGTGCGCGCCGGCGCCGGGAAGCATGTCCTGCGGCGCCGCCTTGCTGATGCTGGTCAGCCAGCTGAGCTGCTGGCGGAACGGGATGTACTCGCCGAACGGCACCAGCCTGGTCTTGACGTACCGCCCGTCGATGCCGTTGCCGCCGACCAGCAGCGCGACCTTCGACTTCTTGCCGCCGGGGCTGACGGAGTCCTGGTTGAGCAGGATCTGCGCGCCGCTGGCGGCGGCCAGCGCGCGGATCTGATCGCGCAGTGCCCGGTCGGTGGTCAGGTCGTAGGCGACGCTGCTCTCGCCCCAGACGATCAGGTCCGCGTCCTGGCCGCGCAGGCCGGCCGTGATCCGCTGGCTCGCGTCCACCCGCAGCAGCGGGTTCTGCTCCACGCCGGGCTGGACGAGCGCGATCTTGACCTGGCGGACAGCGGGCTCGGCCGGGGTGAGCGCGTACCCGGCAGGCCCCGCCGCGATCGCGGCCAGCGCCGCCGCGGCGCCGAGCAGCCGCACCCAGTTCCGGCTGGCCACCAGCGCGATCAGGATCCCGGTATTGGCCGCGACCAGCGCGAAGCTGACCAGCCAGATACCGCCGGCAGCGGCCAGCGCGAGCACCGCCGGGTGCTGCCACTGGCTCGCGCCGAGCACCGCCCACGGGCCGCCGAAGCCCTGCCAGGACCGGACCCAGTCCACCGTTACCCAGCAGCTGGGCACGACGGCCAGGGCGGCCAGCGCCCGCCAGGCGGTGACCGGCGGGCGCAGCAGGGACCAGGCCGCGGCGCCGACGCACGACCACAGCGCGCCGAGCAGCACCGCGATCAGCAGCAGGCCAGGACCGAGGTTGGGGGCCAGCCAGTACAGCGCGGCCAGCAGGAATCCGGCGCCGAACCACCAGCCCCTGATCGCCGCCTCCCGGCGGTCCGCGGCGGCGTGCATCAGCAGCAGCCCGGGAACGAGCCCGAACCAGCCGAGGTACTCCAGGTTGGGCGCGGGGAAGGCAAGCACGGGCACGCCGCCCGCGATCAGCGCGGCGTAGCGAAGAGGCTGAGCGAAGGCACGCCACCATGCCACGCCTTCATTCTGCTGCCGCGGCGGCGCGAACTGCTACCCGCGGGCGGCCCGGACCTGCTGCCTGCGGGCGCGGACCGCCTGGCCGGCCGCCCATGCCACCGCGATCAGGGTGAGCGCCGATATCGCCAGCTCGGGCCAGCTGCCGAGGTGGCCGGCCAGGGTGGTGCCGGCCCGCAGCGGCACCCGCGCCTCCAGCACCGCCCGACGCCAGGTGCCGCTGTGGGTGATCAGCGACCCGTCCGGTGCGATGATCGCGCTGACCCCGGTGGTGGAGGCGACCACGACGGCGCGGTCGTTCTCGATCGCCCGGATCCGCGCCATCGCGAGCTGCTGCAGCGTCTCGCCGGTCTGCCCGTCGACCTCGAAGGTGGCGTCGTTAGTCTGCACGACCAGCAGGTTCGCGCCGGCCTTCACCTGGGAGCTGACCAGGTTGTCGAATCCGACCTCGTAGCAGATCACGTCGCCGGCCCGCAGCTTGCCGAGCCGGAACACCACCGCCCGGTGCCCGGGGGTGAAGTCGCGCGGCTGCAGCTTGACCAGCGGGACGAACGTCGACAGGAAACCGCGGAACGGGATCACCTCGCCGAACGGCACCAGCTGCCGCTTCAGGTAGGTCGCGACCGGGCCCTGGCCAGGCAGCCAGAGCAGGCCGGCGTTCCTGACCGGATCCTGCAGCACCGCGCCGACCAGTACCGGCCGGTCGATGGCCTGCACCGCGGCGGCGATCGTCGCGTACACGACCGGGTCCTGGTTCGGGTCGATGTCGGTCGAGTTCTCCGGCCAGACCACCAGGTCGGGCGCGGCCCGGGTGCCGGCCCGGACCTGCCGGGCCAGCTGCTCGGTCGCGGCGGCGTGGTTGCCGGTCACCGTCGTTGCCCGCAGCACGCCTTGCAGGCTGCGCGAATGCGGGACGTTGCCCTGGACGGCGGCAACCGTCGCGTGCTGGCCCCCGGACGCCGGGCTCAGCGGCAGCGCCGCGCCCGCCAGGGCGACCCCCGCCGCGCCCGCCAGCGCCAGCGCAGGCACCACCCGCCGCCGCACCCGCCCGTCCCCGGCTGACTCGTTCCCGTCCGGCCCGGGCCGGCCCAGCAGCAGCCAGGCCAGGGCCGCCCCGGTGAGCGCGAGCAGGAAGGTCAGCAGCGGCGGGCCGGCCACCGACACCCACCGGACCGTGGGCGTCCCGGCCTGGCTCATCGCCAGCCTGCCCCACGGGAACCCGCCCCACGGCCAGCGGTCCCTGATCGCCTCCGCCAGCACCCACCATCCGGCCACGGCTACGGGCCAGGCCCGCAGCCGCAGCAGCAGCCACTGGCCAACGGTGAGCACGGCGAAGATCAGTGCCTCAGCCACCGCGAGCGCCATCCACGCGTACCAGGCCAGGTTGATCAGCCAGGCCAGCAGCGGGACGAAGAACGCGAGCCCGAAAACCAGCCCGGCCAGGGCCGCGCCCCGCCAGCTGCGCCGCCACAGCGACACCGTGAGCAACGCGGGCCCGGCCGCCGCCAGCGGCCAGGCACCCACCGGCGGGAACGCCGCGGCCAGCGCGAGCCCGCCAGCAGCGGCGACCGGGAAAGCCAGCCGCCCCGGCAGCCCGCCGCCCGGCCCGGACGGGCCCGCAGCGGCCGGGCCGGCCGTGCCGGGCCCGGCCCCGAGGCCGGGCTCAGCGGCCCCGCTCGCCTCGCCGCCTGAGCCGGTCAGCTGCACCGCTCCTCCTGCCTGGGGCCAGAACCCTCTGATCATGTGAGCGTAGCCGGGAAACCCAAGCCGCCCATCCCACCCCGCCCGGCAGTGCCCCGGCGGGCCGGGGTGGCGATGCGGGGGAGGACAGTTCTGAACCTTTCGTGGGATTGCAGCTATCTAACGTGATAGCCTCGTCACTGCTTGTTGAGCAGTGAACGGTTGTATACGTATTTAAGGGAACATTTACGAGGGCTCCCGGCAGTGATCAAGATTCGATACTCAGACCTGCCGGCCGGCTTTCACGTCCGGACGGCAGTCGAGGGCCGGCACACCATCCTCTACCTGCTGCCAGGCCTCACCCCGGCTGAGCGGCGGTCGGCCATCGGCCGCGCCCGGAGTAACGCGCGGGTCGGATACGGCCCGCGGCTGCCCGCGGGCGCCATGGCGGCGGCCATGGCCGCCGACCAGATCCGCACCACGCTGGGCAACGGCTATAAGGCGCTGCGGCTCAACCCGGCGTTCTTCGTGCCCGCCGCTGTGGTCATCGCGTCGGTGGCCGTCGCGTACGTGCTGCTCGCATCGGTCTCCATCCAGCTTCACGAGCCGCCGGGCGCCGGGCCGGTGCCGCAGCCGAACGACCTGATCAGGGTGGTCCCCGGGTACTCGCGGCTGACCCCCGCCGCCCGCCCGGGCGGCGGCCCGGCCCGGCCGCGCCAGCCCGCCGGCGCCCGCGGGCGGGTCAAGCCAGGCCGCGGCGGGAGCCGGGGTCACGCCCCGGGCAGGGGGGCGGGGCCCAGCCCGTCCTTACGGCCGACGCCGACGTCGCCGGCATCGCCGCAGCCGCTGCCAGACGATCCGCCGACCATCGTGCCGCTGCCCACGCCGGCCCCGTCCCCATCGCCGTCGGCCACCGGCATGTGCCTGGAGCTCGGCTCGCTGGGGGTGTGCCTCAGGTAGGCGGCTGCCGCGGCTGCGGCGCGGGCCGGGGGCGGCGGAATATTCCCTGTCCCTAACTGGTCAAAGTCCAGTAGCGTCGCGGCGAACCTGCGCCCGAACGACCCGGAGCGGGCTGGGCGGCGCCGGATCGGAGCGGACCCGCCAGGCCGTGCGCGAGTGCGGGCTAAGGGCAGGAGGGAGACGAGCGTGAGCCGCCGTGGCTGGGTGCTGTTCGCGGCGATGAGCGTGATCTGGGGCATTCCCTATCTGCTGATCAAGGTGGCGGTGGGCGGGGTTCCGGCGCCGGTGCTGGTGCTCGCGCGGGTCGCCATCGGTGCCGCGCTGCTGCTGCCGGTCGCGTTGCGGCGCCGTCAGCTCGGCGAGCTCCGGCCTTACTGGCGGTGGCTGATCGTGTTCGCGGCCGTCGAGATCATCGTCCCGTGGCTGATGCTGTCGGAGGCCGAGCGGAAGCTGACCAGCTCGATGAGCGGGCTGCTGGTCGCGTCGGTGCCGATCATCGGGGCGGTGCTGGCCCGGCTGACCGGTGACGCCGACCGGCTGACCCTGGTGCGCTGGACCGGGCTGCTGACCGGGCTTGCGGGCGTGGCGCTGCTGGTCGGGCCGGGCGCCTCGGGCGGGGACGCGCTGTCGATCGGCGAGATAATGATCGTCGCGGTGTGTTACGCCACCGGGCCGCTGATCGCGGGCCGGAAGCTGAGCCAGGCGCCGCCGGTGGCGCTGACCGCGGTGTGCCTGGCGCTGGCCGCCGTGGCGTACGCCCCCGCCGCCGCGCTGACCTGGCCGTCGGCCATGCCGTCGGCGCGGGTGCTGATCGCGCTCGGGGTCCTGGCGGTGATCTGCACGGCCGCGGCGTTCCTGGTGTTCTTCCGGCTGATCGCCGAGATCGGCCCGGCCCGGTCGACGGTGATCACCTACGTGAACCCGGCGGTCGCCGTCACGCTTGGCGTGCTGATCCTCGGTGAGCGGCTCACCCCCGCCATGGCGGGGGCGTTCGCGCTGATCCTGGGCGGGTCGGTGCTCGCCACCCGCCCAGGCGCCCGGCGCGGTCAGCAGACCGGGCTGGCGCCGGAACCTGGGCTGGCGCCGCAGTCCGGGCCGGTCCGGGTGCGGGCCGGATCCGGCGGCGCGACGCCTGCGCCGTGCGCGCCGCACGGAGACTAGACTCGCGCGGGTGATTGACCTGAAGGCCGCACGACAAGAGCCCGGGCGTTACCGGGCCGCGCTGGCGCGGCGCGGCGCGGCGGCTGACTTCGACGCGCTGATGGCAGCGGACGCCAGCTGGCGCGGGCACACCGAGCGCGCCGAGGCGCTGCGGGCGGCGCAGAAGAAGTCGTCCAAGGGCCGGCCGCCTGGACCAGCGGAAATCGCCGAACTGCGGCAGCTCAAGGAAGAGCTCACCCAGGCCGAGCAGGAGCAGGTGCACGCCGCGCAGCAGCGCGACCAGCTGCTGGCCCGGATCCCCAACCTGCCCGACCCGACCGCCGCCGACGGCATGGACGAGGAGGACGCCGAACTTATCCGGGCCGTCGGCGAGCCGCCCGCCTTCAGCTTCGCGCCCAGGGACGCGCTCGACCTCGGGTCGCCGGCCGGCTGGATCGACATGGCCAGGGGGGCGCGGCTCGCCGGATCCAGGTTCGGCTACCGGTTCGGCGATGTCGCGCTGACCGAGATGGCGCTGTACCGCTACGTCATCGACGCCCTGGCCGCCAAGGGCTTCCTGCCGGTGCTGCCGCCGATCCTGGCCGGCGAGCGGGCCATGTACGGGACCGGGTTCCTGCCGACCGAGGAATCCAACCTGTACCACCTGGAGAAGGACGACCTGTACCTCACCGGCACCTCCGAGGTGGCGCTGGCCACGATCCACGCCGACGAGCGGCTGGACGAGTCGGACCTGCCTGCCAAGTACGCCGCGTTCACGACCAACTTCCGGCGCGAGGCCGGCGCGGCCGGCAAGGACACCAGGGGCATGTTCCGGGTGCACCAGTTCGACAAGGTCGAGATGTTCGTCTACTGCCTGCCCGGGCAGTCAGCCGGCTTCCACGAGCAGCTGCTGGCAAACGAAGAGGAGATCGTCCAGAACCTTGGCCTGCCCTACCGGGTGATGAACATCGCGGTCGGCGACCTCGGCGCGCCCGCGGCCAAGAAGTACGACATCGAGGCGTGGTTCCCGGTCCAGCAGCGGTACCGGGAGATCACCTCCTGCTCGAACACCACGGACTACCAGGCCAGGCGGCTGAACATCAGGTTCCGCCGGGACGGCAAGCTGGAGTTCGCCCACACCCTGAACGGCACCGGCGCCACCGCCAGGGCGCTGCTTTCGGTCATGGAGAACTTCCAGGACGAAGGCGGCACGGTGGCGGTCCCCGGCGTGCTGCAGCGCCACGGCGCGCCCGCCACCATCGGGGCCTCGCGCTAGCGGCGGCGCGCGCCGGTCACTGCCCGGCCATCTGCGCTTCGAGGAACGTGATGCCGCGCAGGTCGAGCCAGGCACGGTCGGGCGCGCGCACGAGCCGCAGCACCACCTGGCCGCAGGCAGGGCAGCGGGCGGTCAGCCCGGGCGCGTCCGCGTACACCCGGGCCTGCGCCACCGGGCCGGTGACACCGCAGGACGCGCACTGCGCGGTCGCGCTGGTGATGTCGATCGCGAACAGCTCGCTCATCGCGCCAGCGAGCACGTTCCCGTCCAGGTCGGCGGTCATGACTGGCCTCCGGAAGGTCCGAATCGTTCAGTCTTGATCTTCCCCGGCTGGTGACCCATTTTCACCAGCAGGTCAGCGGCTGTCTCCACGAAACCGGTCGGCCCGCAGGCGAACACGGCGGGCGTCGCGGCCGGCGGCCACCCGGCCTCGTCCAGCACCGCCTCGCTGATCCGCCCGGCTGCCGCGCCCGCCCCCGGCGGCGGCGTCCTGGTGTAGACGTAGCGCACCTCAACCCCGGGTCCCGGGCTGGCGAGTTCGCTGCCGTAGATGACCGACCGCGGATCGCGGACCGAGTAAATCAGCCGGAACGGGATGCTGCTGCCGGCCGCTCCCCGGGCCCTGATCATCGCCATCAGCGGCACGATTCCGCTCCCCCCGGCGACCAGCAGCACCGGTCCGGCGCCGGCCCCGGGCTGCCAGACGAACCAGCCGCCGACCGGGCCGCGCAGTTCCAGCGGATAACCGACCTCCAGCACCTCCGCCAGGTACGACGACACCTCGCCGTCGGGCAGCCGCTGCACGGTCAGGTCCACCCGGGAGCCGCCGGGCGCGGAGGCGATCGAGTACGAGCGCTGCGCGGTGTAGCCGTCCGGCGCGGTCAGCCGCACGTCCACGTGCTGGCCGGCCAGGTGCCCCGGCCAGCCGGGCAGCTCGACCGTGATGGTCCGGGCGGTCGCGGTCTCCTCCCGGATCGCCGTGACCGTGCCGGACTGCCAGGTCAGTCGCCCCAGTACCGCTGCTCGCGCCATGGGTCTCCGTAGTTGTGGTAGCCGAGGCTCTCCCAGAACCCGGGCTCGTCCGCCTCGGCCAGCTGGATGCCCTGGATCCACTTGGCCGACTTCCACAGGTACAGGTGCGGGACCAGCAGCCGGGCCGGCCCGCCGTGCTCGGGCGCCAGGTCCGCGTGCTCGTACCGGTAGGCGACCCAGGCCTGCCCGCCGACCAGGTCGGCCAGCGGCAGGTTGGTGGTGTACCCGCCGTAGCTGCGGATCAGCGCGTGCCCGGCCCGGGTCGCCAGCCCGTCCAGCAGCGTGTCCAGCGCCACGCCCTGCCAGGGGGTGCCCAGCTTGGACCATTTCGTCACGCAGTGCAGGTCGACGGTGATGTCCTCGCTGGGCAGCGCCAGGAACGCGGTCCAGTCCCAGCTGCGGGCCTGGCCGGTCTCGGTGGTGATGGTCAGCTGCCAGCGGCCGGTGTCCACCTTCGGCGTCGGGCCGGCCGACAGCACCGGGAAGTCGGTGACCAGGTACTGGCCCGGCGGCAGCTGCTGGCCGGCCGGCCGCCTGCGGCCGGAAAACCCCGGCGATACGGTTCCCATGGCCCCTCTCCTCGTCCCGGTGCCGGGCCCGCCGCAGGTCAGTTCAGGTGCTGCCGCCAGTCGGCGGGCACCCGCCCGGCGGGCCCGGGAACCGGCTGCCCGCCGGGGTGCGCCAGCGGCGGGGCCAGCTCAGGGCCGTCGTAGAACTCGCTGGTCTGGTAGCTCCAGAACCACGACTCGCCCGGCTCGAAGCTCCTGATCAGCGGGTGCCCGGCCTGACTGGCGTGCTTGCTGGCGTGCTGCGAGGGTGAGGTGTCACAGCAGCCAATGTGCCCGCACTGAGCGCACCGGCGCAGGTGCAGCCACCAGCCGCCGGCCGAATCGCACTCAGCGCAGCCCGTCCCCGACGGCATCGCGGACGGGTCGATCCCGGCAATCTCGCTCATCGGACCTGCTTCCTCACGGTCATCTCTCATCCGCCCTACCCAGCCGACCCGGCCAGGCCACCTATTCCCGGCCGGGCGCCGCGGCGGGCTGGCTGCGCGGACGATAACCGCTCAGCCCGCACCCGGGTCACGGACGGTAGAGCCATGGCTCCTTGAGGTCGAGGAATTCGGGCTCGCCGGCGCTGAGCTTGCTCATCTCGTCCATCTGTGCCTTCAGCTCGGGCGGCGGCTCTTTGCGCTCGCCTTCGCGTGCCGCCTGCTCCGAGGTGAAGTACATGGCCATGGTGTAGGCCCCGCCCTCGTGCCCGACAGCCACGCTGCCGATGACGTCGGGCCGGAAAGCGGCCCACTCGTCCGGATTTTGCTCCATGAGCTCCTTGGCACGCTCGGGATCGGTGCCGCGGCCCTGCGTCACCTGCACGAAACCCGCGGCATCCGGATCGCCGCTGACATCCATGGTGACGTCGCTGCTTTCGCGGAATGTGGGCTTGCTCCTGAAGAGCCTGGACGCCCTCGCCCACCACCGGCTCTGCTCGGGCCGGTCGCTGTTTCGCCGGGCAGCCTCCGCCGACTCGAAGCGAGCCAGCGCGACGAACTTCCCGTTCTCGGTCACCCCTGCCGTCGATCCAAGCCAGCCCGGCGCGCTGGGCGCGAGCTGATCCTTCCACTCGTCGAGCACGCGGTGCATCTGCTCAGGGTCGGAAACCTCGCCGCGGATAACTTGAACGAACACTACGATCCCCCCTTGAGAACCTGTCTCTGCCTGTCACCAGGTTCTTACCCAACGCTACGCGGCGCAGCTGCGGCCGTGGGTGTAGAAGCCGGGCCCGGCCAGGCCGGGGGCGGTGATCTGGGGCTTGCTCGCGCCGCCGCCGGCCGGGTAGGCGGTGTCGAACCACTCACGGAAGAACTGCCGCAGCCGGTCCTGGCAGGCCGCGCTGCGGTTGGGCAGCCAGCGGCCGAAGCTGGCCTCCAGCTGCGCCTCGGTGATCGCGCCGCCGCCGAACTGGCGCTGGATGTGGGCCAGCGCCTGGGTGAAGTTACCGGGGCCGAGGATCTGCCGGAGCGCGATGTAGGCGGTGCCCGGGCGGGTGTAGGTCGGGCTGTCGTTGAACAGCGAGGCCGAGGTCGGGTCGGAGGGCGCCAGCGTCCAGAAGCTGCCGCCGCGCGCGTACACCGAGTTGAACTGCTTGACCAGGCTCTGCTGGAACGCGCGCTGGCCGGCCTTGGAGAACGGCCCGCCGGCCGCTGACTTCGCGGTCCTGGCGTCGAACAGGTACTCGCCGAGGGTGGCGAGGCCTTCCTTGAAGAACGTGAGGCTGTAGCTGCCCTCGCTGACATTGTCACCCCACCACTGGTGCATGTTCTCGTGGTAGAGCGTGTCGGTGTCGATCTCACCCCCGGCGAAGGTGATCATCGTTTCCATCTCTTCCTCGAAGCTGGCGCTCGGCCTGCCGACCACGACGCCGTCCGAGGTGAACGGGTAGGACCCGTTGAACAGGCTCTCGAACTCGGTGATGTCCTGCTGCATGTTCATGATCGCGCGGTTCTTCTTCTTCTGCGCCGCGCTGAGTGAACTGGCCTGCGCCTGGTAGAACCGGACCCCGTTGTCGGCGGTCCGCTCGGTCAGGTCGTAGTGGCCGACGCTGTTCTCCACCAGGTAGCTGGCGACCGGGAAGGCCATGTGCCAGTGGAAGGTCACCGAGCCGCCGGGGAACTGGGCGTCCGGGGCGTGCCTGGTCCTGGACTCCAGGATGCCGTTGGCCAGGACGACCCGGCCCGCGCTGACGGTGTCGTAGTAGTCGTAGGTCGGCTTGGCGGCCGGGTAGTCGTTCAGCGGCATCCAGTCCTCGGTGCCGACCGGCTCGGTGGTGACGAACCCGCCGTCGCCGGCCGGCTTGTCCGACCGGAACCAGCCCTCGGTGCTGCCGTCGCCGTCGGTGTGCACGCCGGGCCGGCCGGTGTAGGACACGGTGACGGTGAACCTCGCCCCGGCGCTGACCGGGTGCGCCGGGATGATCACCAGCTTGTTAGCCGGGCACTGCTGGCCGTCCTGCGCGTCCGGCTTGGCCGCGGACAGCTCCGGGGAGCAGGCGGGCGGCAGCGGGTTGTGCGCGGGCCCGCCGACAGGGCTGACCTGCGAAGCCTCGTGCGCGCGCGGGTCGGGGTCGTTCTGGCCCCTGGGATCGCCCGGGTAGGTCGGCTGGACGAACCGGAACGCCGCGGGCGTGCCGTTCACCGATACCGAATTGACCTTCATGTCCGGACCGATGCTGACATTGGCCTCCGACTTGCGCTCGAAGTCCAGGCTGAAGCTGGTCAGGCACTGGGTGGCCCGGTCGGTGAGGACCACGTGGTTGCCCGGCAGGAACCGGTTGGCGACCGCGTCGTAGCGCATGTGGACGTCGGTGTGCAGGCTGGTGTAGCCGCCGTTGCCGGTGTCGGGATACACGTGCGCGCCCGGGCCGGACAGGGTCCGGGCGCCCGGGGAGCAGCGCCGGGCGTGCGCGGACGTGACGCCCTGCCCGGCGCTCGTGGTCCTGGCCAGGGCGGGGGAACTGGCCGCCAGGCTGGTCGCGACGACCGCCAGGCTTGCCGCCGCGGTGATCAGGGAGCGAGCGCGTGTCGTGGGCACTGGTCCGCCGCCTCTCTGGACAGCCAGGTGGCTACCTGAGCTGAGCTACCGGGACCTACCGGCCAGAAAGATCCATTCTCCCGCAGCGGATCCCATCCGGCTACCCCCCGGGCCCGCCGCCGCGGCGGCGGGCCCCGGGGCTGGCTGGCGCCAGCGGCTGGTTAGCAGTGGGTGAAGTAGATGTCGGTGGACACGGTCCCGGCCGCGGTCGTGCCGTCGCTGGTCTCGACGATGTCGTCATTGGCGACGCCGGTGAAACTGCACCCGAACGTGCTGGCTCGCTGGACCGGATCGGGCGTGGCGACGTTCTCGACCCGGCGGGTGCCGCAGTCGCTGTGGCCCAGAACGTGCCCGCAGGTGCCTGCTTCGGTCTGCGTCGCGAAGCCCGGGGACGTCAGCTGGGCTTGCTCCCTGATGGACAGGCAGTCCATGAGCGTGCCGCCCGGGGTCTGACAGAGAACCTCGTTACCGCCGTAGACATCGTCGATCGTCGCGGAAACGTGGGTGCGCCAGACGTCGGCGCAGTGCACCGACTCCTCGCTATGGCTGGCCGTCTCGAAGATGACCGAGCACTTGTGCTCCTCCAGGGTGGCGCCGGCCGGCACCGAAGCAGGGCGCACCGCGGCGGGCACGTGCTCCAGCGCGGGCGGGTGTGCCAGCGTCACCGGCCGCGACGAGGCGGACGGGCCCGGCTGGACGGTGCCGGCCGGCGTGCTCGCGCTCGCCGGGATGACGCTGAGCGCGCCTAGCGCCATGACCGGCACCGCCGCCAGGATCCCGGCGCGAGCCCTCGGACGCGTGATGAATGACATGAGCCTCCTCCGTTGACCGGCTGGAGGTACCCCCAGCGCGACGCCGGCCCGTGCGGTGAGCCGGGCCGAGCCGCACGCTATTACCGGGCCGCTTTCACGCCGCTGTCATGCCGCTGCCGGGGCGCGCGAAGCGCTCAGCCCGCGGCGGGCAGCCAGCCGCGGGCGGCCGCGGCCAGCGCGGCGACCCCGGTGCCGATCGTCGGCTCGAGGACCGGGGCGAACAGCGGCGAGTGATTGGAGGGCAGCGCGCTCGCGATCGCCTCCAGGTCCTGGATCCCGGTGGCGCCCGCGAACAGGGCCGGGTCCGAGCCGCCGAACAGCCAGTACACGCACGGCACCCCCGCGCTGGTGGCCAGGACGCCGACGTCCTCGCTGCCGGTCAGCGGCCCGGGATCGACCACCAGCCCGGCACCGACGCAGGTTTCGAGGAAGTCCCTGGTGCGGGCGCTGGCGGCGGGGTCGTTGATCACGGCGGGGGACGAGTCGACCACGGTGATCTCCGGGTCGCGCGGCGCTCCTGACGCGGCGGCCTCAGCCCGGACGATCCGCTCCACCGCGGCGACCACCTTGTCCCGCACCGCCCGGTCGAAGGTGCGGATGGTCAGCAGCAGTTCGGCGTCGTCGCCGATGATGTTCTCCCGGCTGCCGGCCTGCATCGACCCGACCGTGACCACCGCGGTCTGGCCGGCCGCCACCTCGCGGGACACGATGCCCTGCAGCCGCAGCACGGTCGCGGCCGCCATCACCACCGGGTCGACCGTGGTCTCGGGCCGCGACGCGTGCCCGCCGCGGCCGTGCAGCAGCACCCGGAGCGAGTCCGACGCGGCGAAGGCCGGCCCTGGCGCCAGCCCGATGACGCCGGCCGGCATGGGGGTGACGTGCTGGCCGAGCACCACGTCCGGCTTGCCGAACCGGTCATAGAGCCCGTCGTCGACCATCGCCTGCGCGCCGCCGCCGGACTCCTCGGCGGGCTGGAAAACCAGCAGCAGCGTGCCCCGCCAGGACGCCCGGTCCGCGGCCAGTTCCGCGGCCGCGCCGAGCAGGCAGGTCACGTGCATGTCATGACCGCAGGCGTGCATCACCGGCACCTCGCTGCCGTCCGCGCCCGGACCGGTATCGGTGCTGGCGTAGTCCAGGCCGGTCTGCTCCTGGACCGGCAGCGCGTCCATGTCCGCGCGCAGCAGCGCGGCCGGCCCGGCGCCGTTGCGCAGGACGCCCGCCACGCCGGTGCCGCCGATCCCGGTCGCCACCTCGAACCCCAGCGCGCTGAGCCGGCTGGCCGCGATCGCGGCGGTGCGCACTTCGGAGAACGCCAGCTCGGGGTGAGCGTGCAGATCACGGTAAAGACTGGCGAGGTCAGCGGCGGTCATTGTGCCGGTCGCGGCCATGCGTTACCTCCTGTGCCGGAGTGATCCCGGAATGGCCCCCCCGTAAGGCAGTTACGAAAGGATGGTCTCATGCGCGCGGTGATAGTGCGGGAGCACGGCGGCCCGGAGGTGCTGACGGCCGGTGACCGGCCCGACCCGGTACCTGGGGAGGGCGAGCTGCTGGTCACGGTGGCCGCCGCCGGGGTCAATTACATGGACATCTACCAGCGTGAAGGCCGGCCGCCCTATGGTGGCGGCGGCGGGCCGTACGTGCCGGGCGCCGAGGGCGCGGGCACGGTCACCGCGGCCGGGCCCGGGGCGGGTGAGTTCGCGGCCGGCGACCGGGTCGCCTGGACCGGGGTGGGCGGCAGCTACGCCGAGCAGGTCGTGCTGCCCGCCGGCCAGGCGGTCCGGGTGCCCGGCGCGGTCAGCCTGGAGACCGCCGCCGCGGTCATGCTGCAGGGGACGACCGCGCATTACCTGTGTCACAGCACCTACCCGGTAGCGGCGGGCGACCCGGTCGTGGTGCACGCCGCCGCGGGCGGGGTGGGGCTGCTGCTCACCCAGATGGCCGCCGCGCGCGGCGGCGTCGTGATCGCCACCACCTCGACCCCGGCCAAGGCCGAGCTGGCCAGCCAGGCAGGCGCGCACCGGGTGGCCGGATACGCCGGCTTCGCCGCGGTGCTGCGCGAGGTGACCGGAGGGCCGGGCGCGGCGGTGGTCTACGACGGGGTCGGCCAGGCCACCTTCGACGCCAGCCTCGGCGCGCTGCGGCCGCGCGGCTACCTGGTCCTGTACGGGGCGGCCAGCGGGCCGGTGCCGCCGTTCGACCTGCAGCGGCTGGCCGCCGCCGGATCCCTGTTCGTCACCAGGCCCACGCTCGGGAACTACCTGGCCAGCCGGGAGGAACTGCTCAGCCGGGCCGGTGACCTGTTCGGCTGGATCGAGTCCGGCCAGCTCACGGTGCGCATCGGCGGCCGGTATCCGCTGGACGGCGCGGCCGCGGCCCACGCCGACCTGGCCGCCCGGCGCAGCACCGGCAAGCTGCTGCTCCTGCCCGGCTGACCCGGCTGACCTGGCTGGGCGGCGTGCCTGCTCAGCCCGCCGCGGCGGTCCAGCGGGCCAGCGCCAGCCCGACCAGCTCGGCGTTCCCGCTGACCGGCTCGCCGTCCGGGCCGGCCAGGGTGTCCTCCAGGCCGATCCTGGTGGCCAGCCCCAGCCGCCCGGCCTGCGCGATCAGCGGCCAGCAGGACGCCTGCTCGCCGTGCAGCAGCACCGGCAGGTCCAGGCCGAGCCCGCCGAGCGCGGTCAGGATCTCCCCGGCCGTCGCGACCGCGTCCGCCCCGGGCAGGCCGCCCAGCTCGACCATGATCCGCAGCCACGGGACGGCCCTGCTCACCCGGGCCAGGATCGGCACGTCGGTGAGCGTCCAGACCCCCGCCTCCGGCGCGATCCCCGCCGTTTCGAGCAGCATGAGCAGGTCGTCAAGCCCCGGCTCGGCCAGGTTGACGGAGGCGAAATCGGGCCGGGAGCCGCCGGGCAGCGCCGCCCACTGGGTCACCGCGGCGTGCCTGGCCTCCGGATCGCCGCCGGTGATCCACACGCCGGTCGAGACCCCGACCGGCGTGCCCGGGCAGGCCGAGCGGATCGCCGCCACGGCGGCGCCGACGTCGGCGGCGCGCAGCGACTCGGCCCCGTCGCCGCCGCGGGCGTGCACGTGCAGCGCCTCGGCCCCGGCCGCGACCGCGGCCCGGCCCGAGCCGGCGAGCTGCGCCGGGGTGACCGGGAGGGCCGGGTGATCGCCGCGGCCGCGGCGCCCGTTCAGGCAGGCTTTGATCCGCTCGATCCGTTCGCTCACCTGGCTATGCTCGCAGCAACCCGGCCGTGCCCGCAGCAACCCGGCCGTGCCCGCAGCAACCCGGCCGTGCCCGCAGCAACCCGGCGGGCCGCGTCCCGGATCAGCCGCCCGCGGGGCCGCCGCCGCGCCGGGTGAGCCGCCGGACCGGCAGTTCAGCGGCCGCGCCGCGGCCGGCCTGCCCTGAGCTGAGCAGGGCGCCGTAACGCCGGGCCAGCGGCTGCGCGCTGGCCCCGTGCGCGAGCACGCTGAACAGGACGGTCAGCGTGATCACCGCCATGGCGGGCCGGGACGCGGCCGGGCCGAGCTCCTCCAGCGCCAGCAGCGCGAAGACGACCGACGCCAGCCCGCGCGGCCCGAACCAGCCGACGAACGCCACCGTGCCCGCCCGCAGCCCGCTGCCGGTCAGCGCGGCGGCCACCGGGAGCATCCTGACCACCGTCAGGCTGAGCCCGGCGTAGAGCAGCACCGGCCAGGTCAGGTCCTCCAGCGCGGGGATGACCACCACCGCGCCGAACGCCAGCCAGGTCAGCAGCGACACCAGCGCGCCGCTCTCCTCGACGAAGGGCACCAGCCGCTCACCGGGCCGCCCGGCCGCGCTGCCGTAGGTAAGCCCGGCCGCGAAGGCCGCGACGAACCCGTTGCCGTGCGCGGCGATCGCCGCCGCGTAGGCACACACCGCCAGGCCCAGCACGGCCGCGCCGCTGAAGCTGTCGTCGGCCCAGCCCCGGTCGCGCCCGCGCCGGACCAGCCAGCCGCCCGCCGCGCCGATGGCGCCGCCGGCCAGCGCGCCGGCGACCAGCCCGGCGGCGGCGACGCCGGGGCCGGCGGCCGAGCCTTCGCCGCCGGAGGCGATGCCCGCGATCGCGACCGTGACCACCGGCGTCGCGATCCCGTCGTTGAGCCCGCTCTCGACGTTGATCAGCCGCCGGATCCGGGCCGGGACCGCCGGGTTGAGCATCATGCCCGAGCCCAGCGCGGCGTCGGTCGGGGCCAGCGCGGCGCCGATCAGCAGCGCCACCCAGATGCCGCGGCCGGGGAACAGCGCCAGCGCGGCCAGCATCCCCAGCCCGATCGTCAGCGGCAGGCCGATCCCGAGCAGCCGCAGGTACAGGCCAGGATCAGCGCGGATGCCGGGCAGCCCGACCCGGGACGCGTCGCTGAACAGCAGCAGCACGAGCGTCGCCTCGGCCAGGCCTTTCACCAGCTCGTGGCTCGGCCGGGCGGCCAGCACCGCGACCGGCCCGTGGGTCAGCACCATCCCGGCCAGCAGGAAGATGATCGGCGCGGTGACGTCGTAGCGTTCCAGCCGGGCCGACACCGCGCCCCAGCAGAACACCAGCGCCGCGACGATCGCCAAGTCGGGGATGCTCATCAGCGCGCCGGGCACGGCCCGCCGCCAGGGCCGCGCCGCCTGGCCGCCCCTTTCTCGCGACGGTGACCGGATCAGCGGACCCGGTCATTGGCTCACCGCGGCCTGCCGGTGTCATCACCCCGCCCAGGTGAGCTGCCGGGCCGCCGGCCCGGGGCGGCCGGACGGTCAGGCGTTCTGGTCGTAGGCGGCCTGCAGCAGCCCGAGCACCTCGTCGTCGACCTCCGCGGCGCTGCGCAGCGAGATCTTGTGCGTCGCCTGGCCCGGCCCGGTAGCCGGCTGGGCCCGGCCCGGCGGCGGGTCGGTGAACCGCAGCCCCAGGTCCACCCGGTCGCGGGCGGCCGGGGCGACCGCGGCGAACTGCCTGCCGCGCACGAACGGGGTGTAGCTGCCGCGGCCCTCGATCGTCACGTCGTCGCCGAGCCCGGTGATCGCCGCGGCCAGCGCGTCGTAGATCGGCCGCAGCGCCGCCTTCGGGCCCTGGTACTGGCTGTCGATGTACTCATCGACCGTCGGCCGGACCCAGCCTGCCGCCCGCGCCGCCGCGTCGGCGATCGCCCACTGGCTGTTCTGCGGCACCCCGTGCTCGGCGCGCAGCCAGCGGCGGACCGCGTTCTGGTCGAGCGGGTCGACGCCGGAGGCGCTGACCAGGGCCACCCATTCGGCCAGCGACCGGCCGGTGCGCGCGGACAGTGACGCGCTGACCGCGCTCATCATGTCGTCGGGCGTCTTGGCCACCGGCCCAGCGTAGACCCGGGGCGGGCCCGGCGCGACCAGGTCAAGCCGCCAAACCATTCAAAGTAAATGAATACGGCTGCCGCAGGACGGTTTATCTCTTTTCATCTCAATTCTTTTCTGAATTGACTAGCACGGCCGGTACCGTCGTTGGCGCGGTGGCCCGAATGCTAATATGCGGCTGGCCAGTTTAGCGTATTCCTGGCCAATAACCGGGCGAGGTGAATGCAGCTAAAATGATGTTTTCCGGGGGGTTTAACCGGGTCTTCAGCAGGATGAATTCAGGGCACCGGATCGTGGGTTTAGTGCTGGCTGCCGCGCTCGCCGCGGTGGCCGTCCCGGCCGATGGCCCGCCGGCCGGGGCGGCGCCGATCCGCGCGTTCTGCGGAAGGTACCAGCACGTCACGGTGACGACCAGGGCCGGGACCGCGTTCGTCGTGCGCAACGACTTCTGGGGGACCAGGCGCGTCTGCCTGCAGAACTCGGGCCTGCGGCCGAACTTCCGGGTGACCAGGACCCGGCGTAACGCCATCCACGGCAAGGTCATGTCGTTCCCCTACATCCTGCGGGGCTGCAGCTGGGGGGTCTGCTCGCCGAAGAGCAGGCTGCCGGCCCGGGTGCGGAGCCTGCGCAAGCCGGAAGCCAGCTGGCGCGTCTTCGCCCGGGCCCGCGGCCGGTGGAACGCCTCGCTGGAGACCTGGTTCGGCAAGCGGGACATGAAGACCGGCCAGGCCAACGGCGCCGAGCTGATGATCTGGCTGAACACCAGGAACCTGCCCAGGTCCAGCACCCGGCGGGTCCGGATCGACGGCACCTGGTGGTACCTGGCGCACTGGAAGGCGCGCGGCCACGGTAAAACCTGGCACTACATTCAGTTCCGCCGGGTCAGGCGGACGAGTAGGGTTAGCGGCCTGAAGCTGTGGCCGTTCATAAAGAAGGCCGAGCAGCTGCACCTGATCAAGCCGCGGTGGTGGCTGCTCAATATCGAAGCCGGCTTCGAGATCTGGAACGGCGGCACGGGCCTTCGGACCAAGTCGTTCTGGGCCCGGCCATAGCCAGCCGACGCGCGTACGCGCGCGGCAACCGCGGGTCTCCGCCCGGCTTGGGGCGGGCGGAGACTCAGCTCCCGGTCGCGAGAATGACGTCCGACGCCTTGATCACGGCGGTGACCTGGCTGCCTTCAGCCAGGCCGAGCTGGCGGACCGCCTCGACCGTGATGGAGGCGACCAGCCGCACTCCGCCGGCGTCCAGCTCGACGTTGGCGATCGCTTCTCCGCTGTTGACGCTGGTGACCCGCGCCGGTATCTGATTCCGCGCGCTCAGCTGCATGATGTGGACCTCCCCGACGACGTCCCGCGGTGCCGCGGGCCTCAGGTTAGCTTCCCCGCCACCGAACCGGGCAATCTCCGGCCTGCCGTTCAGGTCAGGCGCCGCTCGGCCGCCCACCGGGTCAGCTGGTGCCGGGTCGACAGCTGCAGCTTGCGCAGCACCGAGGACACGTGGCTCTCCACCGTCTTGGCCGAGATGTACAGGTCGCGGGCGATCTCCTTGTAGGTGTAGCCGCGCGCGATCAGCCGCAGCACCTCCCGCTCGCGCGGGGTGAGCTGGTCCAGCTCCGGGTCGAACGACGGCTTGTCCGCGGCGGCCGCGGGCAGCCCGGCGAACGCGTCCAGCACGAACCCGGCCAGCCGCGGCGAGAACACCGCGTCCCCCGCGGCCACCCGCCGGATCGCGTCCACCAGCTCGGCGCTGGAGATCGTCTTGGTCACGTACCCGCGCGCGCCGGCCCTGATCACCGCGATGACGTCCTCGGGGGCATCCGAGGCGGACAAGGCGAGGAACCGCACCAGCGGGTGCTCGCCCTTGATCGCGGTCACCACGAGCTGGCCGCCCCCGCCGGGCAGGTGAACATCGAGCAGAACGACATCCGGCTCGCAGTCCGCGATCGCAGCGATAGCGGGCTCCACGTCGTCGGCCTCGCCGATGACCCGCACGTGATCACCGAGCTCAGCGCGGACCCCGGCGCGGAACAGGCCGTGATCATCGACGATGAACACCCGCGGCGGCTCGCCGCTGGCTGGCTGGGCGGCCGGACTGGTCATGCCCGGCTCGGTTGCCGCTGCCCGGCGCCGCGGGGCATCGTCAGCGACACCTCGGTGCCCTCGCCCTGGACGCTGCGGATCCTGGCCTGCCCGCCGCGGCGGGCCATCCGGGCCCGCACCGACTCGGCCAGGCCCTTGCGGTCGGCTGGCACCGAGTCCGGGTCGAACCCGCGTCCCCGGTCGCGCACGAACACCGACACCTGTCCTGGCTCGACCTCGGCGAAGACCGACACCACCTGGGCGCCCGACCACTTGACCGCGTTCACGGTGGCCTCGCGGGCGGCGGCGAGCAGCGCGGTCAGGTCGTCGTCCAGCTCGCAGTCGCCGACGGTGACCGCCTCGACCGCGATCCCGTGCCTGGCCTCGACCTCCTGCTGGATCAGCCGCACCCCGCCGGCCAGGGTGAGCCCGTCGCCCGCCAGCGAGCCTGGCGCCTGGCCGTCGAACAGCCAGGACCGCAGTTCCCGTTCCTGCGCCCTGGCCAGCTGGGCGACCTGCTGCGGGTCGCCGGCCCTGCGCTGGATGAGGGCCAGGGTCTGCAGCACCGAGTCGTGTACCCGCGCGGCCATGTCGGCGCGCTCCTCGGCCCTGGCCCTGGCCTGCCGTTCGACCACCAGGTCACGTGCCACCCGCAGCCACCACGGCCCGAGGACGATCACGATCGCGGCGATCACCAGGGCCACCCCGGCCAGCGGGCGCAGGAGCGAGATGCTCCGGCTGCCCGACACCAGCACCCCGAGGCCGCCCGCCAGCAGCAGCGCCGCGATCAGCAGCCGCAGCACGAACCTGGACCGCCGCGGCGGCTCGGAAAGCTTCAGCACCGGCTCGGCCAGCCGGCGCATGATGGCCTGCTCGTCCTCGGGCGCGTTGCGGTAGATCAGCACCAGCCCGGCCAGGCTGGTGACCAGCGGCCAGGACAGCGAGCCGAGCCAGGCGATCCGGGCCGCCGAGCCGAGGATCAGCAGCACGATCACCAGCGAGCCGGCCGCGGCGGCCAGCGCGATGCCCCGGCGGTCGGTCAGCGCCTTGCTGGCGATGCTGGTGTCCTGGCCGGGGCCGGGCACCAGCAGCCAGATCAGCACGTAGGCGGCCAGGCCGAAGCCGCTGCCCAGCGCGGTGACCACGAAGATGACGCGGATCGTGGTGACGTCGACGCCCGTCCTGGCGGCGATCCCCGACGCCACCCCGCCGACCAGGCGGCCCGCACTGGTGCGGCGCAGCGGCCCGTGCCCTGGCGGGCCGCGCCACCGCCGGCGCCGCCGCGGCCGCCCGGGCGCCTGGCCGCTAACAGGCGGCCACGTGCTGGCCGGCGGCGCCGGCTGGCTGGTGGTTCCGGTTCGTTTCCGCACCTGTCCATCATCGCCGCAGCTGGCGACTGCCGGCTACCCGGGCGATCCCTGATGCGACCCTGATCCGGCGCCGCGACGATCAGGGTCGGGTCCGGGTGCTTCCCGATTACTTTCCCGCGCGCATGGCCGCACGCTGGAGCCATGAACACCACGACAGCGAACCAGAGCCCGGTGAACGACCAGGAAAGCACCGAGACCGGCAGGCAGCAGCTGACCCGGCCGCTGGACGACCGGATGATCGCCGGCGTCGCCGCGGGCATCGCCCGCTACCTCGACGTCGACGTGACCATCGTGCGGATCGCCATCGCGGTCCTCACCGTCATCGGCGGCGCGGGCGTGCCGCTCTACCTGGCCGGCTGGCTGCTGATCCCGGAAGAGGGCAGCGAGCAGTCCATCGCCAGCCAGTACGTCGGTTCCCGGCAAGCCCGGTCGCACTGACCAGGTACACGGCATATCGGGGCGAACAGTAAATCAGGAAAATACAGTCAGAAAGGCAACGAACATGACAGTGCCTAGCGGCCAGCGATCCCGGCGCGACTCCGCGCCCGGCAGCTCTGGTCACACCAACCCCGGCATGCGGGTGTCCGACGCCGAGCGCCAGGAGGTCGCCGACCAGCTGTCCAGGCACTACGCGGACGGGCGGCTCGACCAGGCCGAGTTCGACCGCCGGCTCGAACAGGCGATGAACGCCAAGACCCGGGCAGACCTCGACGGCCTGCTCACCGACCTGCCCGGCGGCGAGCCGCCCGAGCCGCCCGCGGCCGGCCAGCGGCACGATGGAAGGCGCCGCCGGCACCAGCGCAGCGTGGTCATCCTGCTCGCGACGATCGCGATCGTGGTTTTCATCTCGAACGCGCTGCACGGCCTGTGGATCCCCTGGCTGCTGATCGCGCTGGTCGCGTTCCTGCTGCTGCGCCGCGCGGACGCGCGCCGCCGCCACTACTGACCGGCCGCCGCCCCGGCACGAATCCAGGACCTGCCGGGGCGCGGCCCCTGCCGCAATCAGGCACCCGGATGGCGGAACGGGGCGGAGACTTGGACGTATGCGTTATGCGGGCATAGACACTGCCAAGAAGATTTCCAAGATCGGCCTGGGGACCTGGCAGTTCGGGTCCAGGGAATGGGGCTACGGCGAGCCCTACGCCGAGCAGGAGGCCCGCGCGATCGTCGGCCGGGCGCTGGAACTCGGGGTCACGCTGTTCGACACGGCCGAGATCTACGGGTTCGGCCGGAGCGAGCGGATCCTGGGCCGGGCGCTCGGCCCGGACAAGGCCCCGGCGTTCCTGGCCACCAAGCTGTTCCCGCTGCTGCCGGTCGCCCCGGTGGTCGAGCAGCGCGCGGTTGCCAGCGCCGACCGGCTCGGCGCCCGGCACCTTGACCTCTACCAGGTTCATCAGCCCAACCCGCTGGTCCGGGACACCACGATCATGCGCGGGATGCGGGCGCTGCAGCGGGTCGGGCTGGTCGGCGAGGTCGGCGTGAGCAACTACTCGCTGGACCGGTGGCAGGCCGCCGAGGCCGCGCTGGGCAGCCGGGTGCTGAGCAACCAGGTTTCCTACAGCCTGGCGGCCCGTTCCCCGGAGCGGGACCTGCTGCCGTTCGCGCAGCAGGCCGGGCGGATCGTGATCGCCTACAGCCCGCTGGCCCAGGGCCTGCTGTCCGGCCGCTACCACCGCGGTCATCTTCCGGCTAACCGGGTCCGCGGGGCCAACCCGCTCTTCCTGCCGGCGAACCTGGAGCGGGCCGCGGGGCTGATC
>DATBGO010000267.1:0-1679 GCA_036558005.1 Streptosporangiaceae bacterium
TGCCCAGCGACCGGGTCCGGTCCGACCTGGCCGTGCTCGGCCGCCCGCCCGGCCGGCAGCTCGCCGAGCAGGCCACCGCCGCGATCACCGGGCTGCTCCTCCCCCCGGCCACCACCGCCGTCCTCGCGCTGGGCGGGGTGAACCTGGGCTGGCAGCTGCCCGCCGCCGCCTCGCTGATCCTGGGCGCCACCGGGTTCCTGCTGCCCGACCTGAGCGTGCACGCCGAGGCGTCCCGGCGCCGCGACGGCTTCCGCCACGCCCTGTCGGCCTTCCTGGACCTGGTGGTGATCTCCCTGGCCGGGGGCGCCGGAATCGAGCAGGCCCTGACCAGCGCCGCCGCCGTCGGCACCGGACCCGCGTTCGCCCGGCTGCGCGGCGCGCTGGAAGCCGCCCGGATCACCCGCCAGCCACCCTGGTCTCACCTGGCCGCCCTCGGACAGAACCTGGGCGTCAGCGAGATAGCGGAGCTGGCAGCCAGCATCACCCTGGTCGGCACCGAAGGCGCCAAGGTCAAGACCAGCCTGGCCGCCAAGGCCGCCACGCTGCGCGCCCATCAGCTCGCCGCTGCCGAAACCCAGGCCCAAGCCGCCACCGAGCGAATGAGCCTGCCGCTGGTGCTGCTGTTCGCCGGGTTCTTGCTGCTGGTCGGGTTCCCCGCCATCGTCCACGTCCTCACCGGCCTGTGACACAGCCATTAAGGAGGGATGACCCGTGTTCGGTACCGGCCCGCCGCGCGCCATCTGGGTCCTGATCCGCGCCCACCGGGCCGCCGCCGTCACGGAGCTGAAACGCAGCAAAGATGCCGGGTACACCACCGAGACGGTGGTGGTGATCGCGCTGCTGGTCGCCATGGCCCTGGCCGCGATCGCCATCATCGCCGCCAAGGTGCTGGCCAAGGCCAACGGCCTCAACCTCGGATGACCGCGCTGGCAACCGGCACCCGCCTGGCGCGGGCCGCCCGCCGCCGGCTCGCCGGCGACCGCGGGGCCGGGTCGGCCGAACTCGTGGTCGCCACCCCGCTGCTGATGCTGCTGATCTTGCTGGTGATCCAGTTCGGGATCTGGGCGCACGCCACCCACGTGGCCCAGGCCACCGCCGAAGAAGCCCTCGCCGCCGCCCGCGTCCAAGGCGGCACCGCCGCCGCCGGGCAAAACCGGGCCAGCCAGGCGCTCGGCCAGATCGGCGGCGCCATCCTCATCAGCCCGCACGTGACCATCACCCGCACCGCCACCACCGTCACGGTGACGATCACCGCTGACGCCGAACGGATCCTGCCGCTGCCCGGCCTCGCCCTGCCGGTCACGGTCACCGTCACCGGCCCCGTCGAGCGGTTCGTCCCCGCCACCCAGAGGTGACCCATGCCCCCACAGCTGGCCGGCCGCCCGCGCCGCCGCGAGCACACGGATCGCGGCTCGGCCGCGGTGGAACTGGCGCTGGTCACCCCGCTGCTGGTGCTGCTGCTCCTTCTGGTCGTCGCCGCCGGGCGGCTGGTCCAGGCCAGGCTGGAAGTCGCCAGCGCCGCCGCCCAGGCCGCCCGCGCCGCCTCGCTGGCCCGCGACCCGGCCACCGCCGATGCCCAGGCCACCGCGGTCGCCTCCTCCGCGCTCGCCGGCCAGCACCTCACCTGCGGCAGCCTGACCGTCAGCACCGGCACGGCCGCGTTCCGGCCCGGCGGGCAG
>DATBGO010000268.1:0-60817 GCA_036558005.1 Streptosporangiaceae bacterium
GGTGAACAACCCGAAAGTCGAGGCGCGACCGCTCCGGTGAGCGTGACCGGGGTCCCCGACGCGATCACCCAGGCGCATCACGAGGAGTGGGCCCGGGTGGTCGGCTCCCTGACCAGGCGTTTCGGTGACCTCGACATCGCCGAGGAGGCGGCGGCCGAGGCGTTCGCGACCGCCGTCCAGCGGTGGCCGGCCGACGGCGTGCCGCCCAGCCCCGGCGGCTGGCTGACCACCACCGCCAACCGCAAGGCCATCGACCGGATCCGGCGCGAGAACAAGCGTGACGACAAGCAGAAGGAAGCTCGGCTGGCGCACGACGACAGCCCGCCCGAGCCGCCCGGCGCCATCGACGACGACCGGCTCCGGCTGATCTTCACCTGCTGTCACCCGGCGCTGGCGATGGAGACCCGGGTGGCGCTGACGCTGCGCATGGTCGCCGGCCTGACCGTGCCCGAGATCGCCCGCGCCTTCCTGGTGGCCGAGACCGCCATGGGGCGGCGGATCACCCGCGCGAAGGCCAAGATCAAGGCGGCTCGCATCCCTTACCGGGTGCCGTCCGCGGAGGATCTCCCGGCACGCGTCTCCGGCGTCCTGGCCGTCCTCTTCCTCGTCTTCAACGAGGGCTACCTGGCGACCGGCCCCGGCACCGATCCCGTACGTCACGACCTGACCGCCGAGGCGATCCGGCTCACTCGCCTGATCCGTGCGCTCATGCCCGACGACGGCGAGGTGGCCGGGCTGCTGGCGCTGATGCTCCTCACCCATGCCCGCCGCACCGCCCGTGTCTCGGCGAGCGGCGAACTGGTCACGCTCGCCGAGCAGGACCGCGGGACCTGGGACGCGGCGCTGATCGCCGAGGGTCACCGGCTGGTGCGCGAGCGCCTGGCCGCCCGGGTGGCGCCGGGTCGTTACCAGGTCCTGGCGGCGATCAGCGCCGTGCACACCTCCGCCCGCGACGTACGTGACACTGACTGGTCGCAGGTCGTCGCCCTCTACGACCAGCTCGTCCGCCTCGACCCCTCGCCGATCATCGCCCTCAACCGGGCCATCGCGGTGGCCGAGCTTGACGGCCCGGAGGTGGCACTGGCGGCCGTCGACCGTCTTGACGACAAGCTGGCCGGCTATCACGCCTACCATGCGGCCCGCGCCGACCTGCTGCGCCGGCTGGGCCGCCCGCAGAAGTCGCGCGCGGCCTACGACCGGGCCATCGAGCTGGCGGGCAACACCGCCGAGACCGCCTACCTGACACGCCGCCGCGACCAGCTGGGGGGCTGGATTTAACCCGCGCAAAGCACAGACAACCCGGCCGGGGCGAGTCAGGCTAGGCGTTAGCAGGCGACCAGCGGAAACTGAAGGTGCGCATGCCCGACATCCTGACTGCCTACGCGGCGAGCCAGCCGGACAAGCTCGCGGTCGTCGATGACCGCGGGCCGCAGATCACCAGGTGGACCTACGCCGACCTGGAACTGGCCGCGAACCGGCTCGCGCACGCGCTGACCGAACTCGGCGCCGGCCCGGGGCAGAAGGTCATCTGGTGCGGGCCCAACTCGCCGCAGATCGTTGCCGCGATGGCCGCCATCCGCAAGGCCCGCGCGGTGGCGGTCCCGCTGAATTACCGGCTCACCGGGGCGGAAGCCAGCCACATCATCGAGCACAGCGATGCCCGCGTCGCCTACATGGACGCCGGGTACGCGCACCTGGCTGGCGCCCCGGGCAGCGAGACCGGCCTGCGGCACGTCATCGTCTACGGCGGTCCCGCGCCGTCCGGCCTGCTGGGCGGCGACTTCGTCGCGGCCAGGCCGGACAGCCCGCCCGCGGGCGCCGATCAGGCGGCCGGCCGCGGCGCCACCATGATCTACACGTCCGGGACCACGGGGAAGCCCAAGGGAGCGTTCCGCCCCCGCACCGACGAGGGCGCCGCGCTGGCGCTGATAGGGCTGATCGGCTACACGCCCGACGACGTCTACCTGACCTCCGGCCCGCTCTACCACAGCGGGCCTGGCGCCTTCATGGGCCTGGCGCTGGCGCTCGGCCAGACGGTCGTCGTGCAGCGCAAGTTCGACCCGGAGGACTGGCTGCGCCTGGTGGACACCTACCGGGTCAGCTCCACGTTCTCGGCGCCGCCGCCGATCCGGATGGTGTGCGCGCTGCCCGCCTCGGTCAAGGACCGCTATGACCGGTCGTCGATGCGGCGGATGGTGGCGAACGCGGCGCCGTGGAGCATGGCGCTGAAGCAGCAGTACCTGGCCGACTTCCCGGCCGGCTCGCTGTGGGAGGTCTACGGGTCCACCGAGCTCGGCATCAACTGCGTGCTGGCCCCGGCCGACCAGCTCCGCAAGCCCGGGTCCTGCGGCCGGCCGGCGCCGGGGGTGGAGATCCGGCTGCTTGACGAGGCCGGCCGGGAGGTGACCGGGACCGGGCCCGGGCAGGCCGGCCAGCTCTACGTCCGGTCTGCCCAGGTGTTCAGCGAGTACTACAAGCAGCCCGAGAGCTACGCGGCCGCCAGCGAGGGCGAGTTCCACACCGTGGGCGACATCGCCTACCGGGACGAGGACGGCTTCGTCTACATCTGCGACCGGAAGACTGACATGATCATCTCAGCCGGGATGAACGTCTACCCGGCCGAGATCGAGGCCGCGCTGGAGCAGCATCCGGGCATCTTCGACGTCGCCGTGTTCGGGATCCCGTCGCCGGAATGGGGTGAGCAGGTGCACGCGACCGTGGTGCGGGCGCCCGGCGCGTCGCTGACGGCCGCCGAGGTGATGGCGTTCGCCCGCGAGCAGCTAGCGGGCTACAAGGCGCCGCGGTCGGTGTCGTTCACCGGCGAGCTGCCCAGGACCGGGTCGGGCAAGATACTCAAGCGCCAGCTCCGGGCCCCGTACTGGGCCGGGCGGCAGCGGCAGGTCGGCTGACGCCGCCCAGCGCCGCGGCCGGGCCGTTCTGGCAACGCGCGGGTTATCGTAATGAAATCGTTCCTTCCGGTTACTGACGCCTGCAGGTAGCCAATCGCATACTGAACGTTGAGGATCGGCGGAGTGCGACTTACCGGTCTTTCAGGGCGGGAACCGAGGGGGGAACTCGAGAATGTCAACGTCATGCCGTAACTGCGGCTTATCGCTCAGCACTGACGACGCCTTCTGCGGCAACTGCGGCCAGCCGGCCGCGGCGGCGCCGCCGCCGTCCGGGACGGCCGGGCAAGGCCCGGACACCGAACTGGCCACGCCAGCGGCGGCCGGGACCGATCCGGTGCCGGCCGGGCGGGCCGCGGCGGACACGACCCGGCTACCGGCGGTCCCCCCGGCGGCCGCGGTGCCTGCCCCGGCCGCATCACGGCCGGTGCCGACGGCTCCGGCGGCAGTGCCCGCCTGGGCGCGGGCAGCCCGGGTCCAGGGCCCGCGGGAGGCCGCTGACCAGCAGGCGGCCGGCGATGCGGGGCCGGGCCTGCCTCGGGACCCGGCGCCTGCTGTGCCCGCCGCGGCTGACCTGCCCGCGGGGGCACGCCAGGGCTTCGTCAGCGTGGTAGGGGAGCCGACCTTCGACCCGCTGCGCAACAAGCGCTTCATCGGCCAGATCTTCCGCCGGCTGCTGCTGTTCACCCTGAGCGGGCTGATGGCCGCTTTCGTGATCTTGATCGTCGGGCTTCTGTTCCTCCTCCTCGGGGCCTTCGGCGTGCTGGAGTTCGAGCAGGTGATGGGCCTGATCGTGGCGATCGCGATCACCCTGGCGTTCGCGCTGATGCCGGTCCCCGCGATGCTCGCCTACGACAGCAAGCTGGTCAGCTACCAGGCGCCGGCGGCCGCGCGCTCGTTCGAGTGCATCAAGGAGGCGCTGGACCGGCATGCGACCCCGCGCGACACCCTGACCGAGCGCGTCCTCTCGCTGCCGGGCGAAGGCCGCCGGACCTATCTCGAACTGCGCCGCGGCAACTTCGCCGGGTACATCTGCTGCTTCCCGCAGGGCCGGGACCTGTACATGAGCTGGACGTTCTGGATCTACATGTCGCCGCTGCGGCTGATCGTCATGTTCATCGGCCGGCTGCTGCAGAGCCTGGGCGGCCGCGGGAACGACATGTACCAGACACTTCGCTACGAGTCGGTCCGCGCGATCGTCGGGGCGGTGCAGACCTGCGCCCTGGAGGGGATCGAGGTGGCGCTCCAGGAAGCCGAGGGCGAGCCGTTCTCGCTCGCGGGCAGCCTCTCGGTCCCGATCAGCTAGGGCGGATACCGCGATGAACTTCTGCACCAGATGCGGACGCCGGGCAGGCAGCGGCATCAGGTTCTGCACCGGGTGCGGCGCACCGCTGGGGGCAGCCGCGGGCCCGGCCGCGCCCCGGGCCGCCCAGGCCGCGCAGGCGCCGGCGGGGCCCGCCTGGCGGCGGGTGCCCGGCGGGCGGATCACGATAGCCGTCGCGGTCGCGGTGCTGGCCGCGGCGGGCGGCGTCGCTGGCTGGCAGTTGTCGGGCCAGCACGGGCCTGCTGCCCCGGTGGCGGACTCCCCGCCCGCCCAGGCCGGGCAGCCAGGGGCGGCATCGCCAGGCTCGCCGGCCCCGGGCGCCTCGCCGCTGGCGACCGGCTCGCCGCCGGCCGCCACCGGACCCGCTGCCCCGCCTCCCGCGTCCGCACCAGCTACCGCGTCCACCCCGGCGCCCGCCGGGCCGGGACCCGCCGGGCAGGGCGGTCCGGTGGTGATCGGGGCGGGTCTGGCCGGCCAGCCCAGCGCCACCACGGTCGCCGCGTTCCTGGACCGGTACTTCACCGCGATCAACCACCGGAACTACCGCGGTTACCTGCGCCTCTTCGACCGCCAGGGGCAGCCGGCACCGACCAGGCAGCAGTTCATCGCCGGCTACCGGTCCACCACCGACTCGCGGGAGCGGCTGGCCGGCCTTTCGGCCACGGCGGCGGGCTGGGCCGCCCGGGTCACGTTCCGCAGTCATCAGGATCGGGCACTCAGCGCCACCCGCACCGCCTGCACGAACTGGCGGATCACCCTGTACCTGGAAACCGACGGGAACAGCTTCCTGATCGGGTCAGCCCCGGCGGGCTATCACGCGTCCTTCCGCGCCTGCTGACCCGGCGCCCGCGGCCGGGCGAGCCGGGCCGGAAATCCGGTTGCGCCGGGGCGATAGCTTCCGAGCATGGGCACCGAGCTACGGCCGGTCGAGTCCGACGCCGACTATGCCGCGTGGCGGCAGGTCAGGATCGCCGTCGTTCCCGGCGAGCGCTGCGACACGGCCGCGGAACTGCGCCGCGCCGCCACCCCGGAACGGCTGCTGCTACTGGCCACCAGCGACGGCGAGCTAGCCGGGTCGGGCGTCGCGGACTTGTCTCAGCTCGGCGGCGGGTTCGTGGCGCCGAGGGTGCTGCCAGAGCTGCGCCGCCGGGGCACCGGCAGCACATTGCTGCGGGCCCTGGCCAGCCATCTGGTCCAGCTCGGCCTGGCGGACGCGCGGGCCACCGTCGATGACGCGCCGTCGCTGGCGTTCGCGCACCGGTTCGGCTTCACCGAGATCGGCCGGCAGGTCGAGCAGACCCGCCAGATCGGGCCTGAGCCGCACCCGGGCCGGCCGCCCGGCGGCGTGCAGATCGTGCTGGCCAGTGACCGGCCTGGACTGTGGGACGACTGTTACGCCGGGTTCGGCCAGCAGGTCCTCGCCGACTTCGCCGTGCCCAGCGCGATGCGGGTGAGCCGGGCCGAATGGACCGGCAGCTGGGCCGGCGACCCGATGTTCCTGGCCCTGCACGACGGCGAGGTGATCGGCTGCGCCGGGCTGCAGCGGGATACCGACAAAACGGGCCGCGCTGAGCACGCGCTCACCGCGGTGCGCCGGGACTGGCGGCACCGCGGCATCGCCGCCTACCTGAAGCGGCTGACGCTGCACTGGGCAGCGGCGCACGGGATATCCGGGGTCTACACCTGGACCCAGCAGGGCAACCAGCAGATGCGACGGCTCAACGAGCTGCTCGGTTACGGCTACGGGCAGGAGTCCGTCTCGGTCAGCCGCCCGCTGCCGATGTGACCGGTCAGCTCCCCGCAGGCGGCCGGAGGCGCAGCGGCGGCGGAGCGGCCAGCGGCTCGTCAGGGCGCCGGGGCTGGTCAGCCGTGGTGCCCGCCGCCGCTGCCGCCGCCATCACCGCCACCCCAGCCGCCGTGGTGACCCCCGCCGTCGCCGCCCCAGCCGCCGTGGCCGCCGAAGATCCCGTGGTGCCCGCCGTGGTGGCCGCCCTGCTGCCCGTGATGCCCATGGTGCTTGCCGTCATCGGTGCTCACGCTGGGCGTCCAGATGTTCATGGGATCGTCGCGCCTGGGGAGGGCGGGGAATTCGGCCGAGTTCCTGAACTTGCGGGTGCGCCGCACCGATCTGACCACGTTGACGGAGAACACCACGACGATCAGCGCGATCATGATGAAGATGATCATGGAGTGCCCCCATCGAGCGATCCGGCGGCACAGCCACGTCGCGGCGCGCCAGGATCAGCGTAAACGCCATCGGAGGGCAGGTACAGATGCGCGTCAGCTCGCGTCCGGAGGCGCCGCGCCGGGCGGCCGGAGCCTGACCGGGAACGTGTCCGGCGGAGGCGCCGGCGAGGGCTGCGCGTGCGCGTCGGTGATCGGCCTGGCGCCGCCGGAGAACCGGCGCAGTTCGTCGCCGTGCACGAGCGCGCCGGGGAACGGGTCGGCGGCGGCGCGCCGGATCAGGCCAGCCACCGGGAGCTCGTGATCCGCCGCGGCAAGCACCAGGTTGCCGAACCTGCGGCCGCGCAGCACCGCCGCGTCAGCGATGAGGCAGGCGTGCCGGAACACCGCGCACGCGGTCGCCACCCGGGCCCGGGTGTGACTGAGCGGAGGGCCGTCGCCGATGTTGACGGCGAAGCTGCCCGACGGGCTGAGCACCCTGGCGACGGCCTCGCCGAACTCGGCTGAGGTCAGCCGCGCGGGCGTGCGCGCACCCGCGAACAGGTCCGCGATCACCAGGTCAAAGGACGCGGCCGGGAGCTGGGCGAGGACGTCGCGCGCGTCGGCGACCCGGACCCGCACCCGCCCGGCCCAGCCAGCACGGTCCCTGCCAGCCCGCCGTCCGGGCTGGCTGAGCGGCAGCCGCTGGCGGACGAGTTCGACCAGCGCGGCGTCCCGCTCGACGGCCAGCTGGCCCGATCCCGGCCTGGTCGCCGCCACGTACCGGGCCAGGGTCAGCGCCCCGGCGCCGAGGTGCAGCACCCGGATGGGCTGCGCGGCTGGCGCCGCCAGGTCGATCAGGTGCCCGAGCCGCCGCATGTACTCGAACTCCAGGTGCCGCGGATCGTCGAGGTCGACGTGCGACTGCGGGGTGCCGTCCACCAGCAGCGTCCAGGCCCGGGGCCGGTCCGGGTCAGCGACCAGTTCGGCGACCCCGCGGTCGAGCCGCGCGCGGACCGCCGCCCGGGAGCCGGACTGCTGGCGGGACATAGCAGCGATGTTAAGGGCCGCCCGCGCGGATCTGCGGCCGCTGCCAGCCGGTGATGCGGGCGACCGGCCGGTTCGCGGCAGCGCGGGCTGATCAGCGGGACCGGCGCGCATGCGAGGATGGCTGCATGACGCAGCCAGCTAGGACCGCGCTGACCTGCCGCAACATGCCAGCGCCCGGACCCGCGGGCGGCCGCCGTGGCTGACTGGGCGACCGTCGCCGAGCTGGGAACCGCCGGCGGCACCCTGGTCCTGGCGGTGGCGACGTTCGCGTCGGTGCGGTCGGCGAACCGGTCCGCGCGCTCGGCCGACCGCGCGGCCCGCGCCGCCGAGCTGTCGCTGCTCGAGGGGCTGCGCCCGCTGCTGGCCAACTCGCGGCTGCAGGACCCGGACCAGAAGACCATGTTCGTGGAGGGGCACCGGCTGATTGTCGGCGGCGGCCGGGCGGCGCTGGAGGTCACCCGGGATGTGGTGTACCTGGCGGTGTCGATCCGCAACGTCGGCAGCGGGCTTGCGGTGCTGCACGGCTGGCACCTGCTCCCTGGCATGCGGACCGAGCGCGGCCATCCGCCGATCGAGGAGTTCGTCACCCAGCTCAGGGACATCTACGTCGCGCCGGGCGAGCTGGACGTCTGGAACGCCGCGTTCCGTGACCCCGATGCCGAGGAATTCGGCAAGGTGGCGGCCGCCGTGAGCGCCGGGGAGCCGATGACGCTCAACCTGCTCTACGGCGACTTCGAAGGCGGCCAGCGGGTGATCAGCCAGCTGGGCCTGCGCAAGCAAGGGGACAACTGGCTGGCAACGGTGGGCAGGCACTACAACGTGGACCGCCCCGACCCGCGCTGACCGCCCGGACCGGGGGCCCGCTCCGCGCGAATAATGTCGGGCATGAGCCTGGACGCGCACCATCACGTGTGGGACCTGTCGGCCCGCGAGCAGCCGTGGCTGGCCAGCCATCCCGGCCTGGTGCCGCTGCTGCGCGACTTCAGCGTCGGGGACCTGCGGCCGCTGGCGGCCGCCGCCGGGATCACCGCGACCGTCGTGGTGCAGACCCTCACCGAGCCCGGCGAGACCGCGGAACTGCTGGCGCTCGCGGCCGCTGATCCGCTGGTCGTCGCGGTGGTCGGCTGGGCCGACCTGACCAGCCCGGATCTGGCCGATCAGCTGGCCGCGCTGCGCGAACTGCCGGGCGGGCCGCTGCTGGCCGGGCTGCGCCACCCGCTGCTGACCGAGCCGGATCCTGGCTGGCTGGCCCGGCCCGACGTGCGCCGCGGCCTGGCCGTGGCCGGTGCCGCCGGCCTGGCCTTCGACCTGATCGCCGAGCCGGGGCAGCTGGCCGTCGCGGTCGCCGCCGCGGCGGCGGTGCCGCAGACCCGGTTCGTGCTCGATCACCTCGGCAACGCCGAGCCCGCCCCGCGGCCCGACCCGGCCTGGGCGGACGCGATCCGCGCGCTGGCCGCGCTGCCCAACACCGCCTGCAAGCTCTCGGGTCTGCTCAGCGAGCCCGCGCCCGGGCTGGAGACCGCGGCGGGGCGCGGGCCGGGCGGCGCGGGCAGCCAGCCGGTCGCGCACCTGCGGCCCTGCTATCAGGCCGCGCTCGACGCCTTCGGCCCCGGCCGGATGATGTTCGGCTCCGACTGGCCGGTCTGCACGCTGAGGGCCAGTTACGCCGAGGTGACCGGTGCCGCCAGGGCGCTGACCGCCGGCCTGGCCCAGGCCGAGCAGGCGGCCATCTTCGGCCAGACCGCCCGCCGGATCTACCGGATCAGCGACCGAACCTGAGAAAATCGCCCGCGTCAGGACTTGCTCGCTCTGCCCGGCAGGGCAGGCGTCAGAGAAAGGCGGGGCTCATGGGGTCACGTTCGCGCGCGGCGTCATTGTTAGGAATGGCCGGGCTGGTGATCGGCGTCCTCACCGCGGGCCAGGGGCTAGCGGCTGCGGGAACAGCCGGCGCCTATACCTGCACCGGAACCGCTAGCTCACCCGGCACGCTGGCCGGGACATACGCCAGCGTCGTGGTCAGCGGCGCCTGCGTCGTGGACGCGGGCCCCGCGGTGGTCACCGGCAACCTGACCGTGACCGGCAGCGGTTCGCTGGCCGCCGTCTTCGGGCTGGACGACGCTACCGGCAGCGGCAATTCGGACCTGACCGTGCACGGCAACGTGGCCGTCGCCAGCGGCGGCAGCCTGATGCTCGGGTGCTACCCGAAGATCGTCACCGGCTGGGCTGACGGCGACGAGGGCCTGGTCAGCCACCCCTCGTTCCCGTGCGTCGATGACCCGGCTAAGGCCGCGCCCACGCTGAGCACCCACGACGTGGTCGACGGCAGCGTGACCGCGCACAGCCCGCTGGGCGTGGTCCTGCACAACACCACGGTGCGCGGCAACATCACCCAGGCCGGCGGCGGCGCCGGCCTCGGCTGCGTCCCGGTGGGCATCTTCAAGCAGTACGTCGGCTTCCCCGAGTACAGCGACTTCGAGGACAACCAGGTCAGCGGCAGCCTGTCGGTGACCGGGCTCGACACCTGCTGGTTCGCGACCCACCGCAACACCGTGCGCGGCAACCTCACCGTCAGCGGCAACACCGCGGGGCGGGATTCGATGGAGGTGGACGGCAACACCGTCCTGGGCAGCCAGTCTTGCCAGGGCAACAGTCCCGCGGTCGAGCTCGGCGACGGCAACGGCACCCCCGACCAGGTGGCCGGCGACGCCAGCGGGCAGTGCGGGTTCGGCGTGATCCTGCCCAACCCGGCACCGGGCCTGGACGTCGACGTGACGCCCACCTATCAGCCCGCCGCCGTGCACCTGCGCGGCTGAGCCGGGCGGCCCGCGGCGCGGCGCGGCCCGGCCGCTGGCTAGCCTGATCTTGGGGCGAGTCAGCGCGCCGGGCTGCCCGGCCCGGCGGAGAGGGGCGGCGCGCGGTGCAGCCGGGGGACGGCCGGGCCAGGGGCGGCCGGGAGCGCGGGGATCAGCTTGTCGTGCTGCACTGGAACGTGCACTCCTGGCGTGACCTGGCCGGCCAGCCCAACCTTGACGCGGTGGCCGGCCTCATCGCCGCGCGGCAGCCCGATGTCGTGTCGCTGACCGAGGTCATCGAGCCGTGGGCGGCACCGGCGGCGATCGGGGACCTGGCCAGCCGGGCTGGCTACTGGTGGATGTTCGTCCCCGCGGTCGAGCTGGGCGGCGATGAGCCCGCCCGCGGCTACGGCAACGCGCTGCTGTGCAGGCTGCCGGTGCTGGCCGTGCAGCAGTGGCAGCTGACCTGGCCGCCGGCGGTCTACCACGGCACCGAGCCATCCGAGGCACGGTCCGTCGCGCTGGCCAGGATCCGGCTGCCTGCCGCGGACGTGTGGGCCGGCAGCACCCACCTGCCGCTCGGTCAGCAGGCCAGGTCCGCCGCGCTCGGCCGGCTCGCCGCGCTGACCCGGAGCCTGCCCGCGCCCTGGGTCATCAGCGGGGACTTCAACACCGCGCCGGGCAACTGGATCAGGCCGGGCCAGCCAGTGGTCGTCGCGCCCCGTCCGGCCCGGCCGACCTTCCCGGCCAGGTTCCCGCGCCGGGCGCTTGACTACACCATCGCCTCGCCCGGCATCCGGATGCGCGCGAAGCCGCTGCGGGCGGCCGGGTCCGACCACCGTCCCGTGCTGACCCGCTGCCAGGTGCCCGCACGGCGCGGCTGACCGGGTTGCCGCGGCGGGCCGCGGCTGTCCTTACGCCTGTCGCGAAAGAACTTCCGCGCCAGGGCAGGGGTCGTTAGCGTGGCCTCAGCACGGCCCGGCAGATGGCCGCGGCGCGGACAGGGGAGGCGACGGCATTGACAGGTCCGGCTGTGGCCGGCCCGGGAGGCGGCGAGCACCGGGCCAGGCCGTTGCTGCGCACAGCGCTCGGCGGTGTCCTGCGCAAGATCCGGCAGGCGGAGGGCCGGACGCTGGGCGACGTGGCCAGGGCCGCCCGGGTATCGGTGCCTTACCTGTCAGAACTCGAACGCGGCCGGAAGGAAGCCTCCTCCGAAGTGCTGGCCGCCATCTGCGTCGCGCTGCGAGTCGAACTCGCTGACGTGCTCGCCGATGCCGGGCGGCAGCTGGCTGGCGACCGGGCCCGGGTGTTCCAGGTCGTCCGGCTGCACGCCGTCGATGGCGGTGCAGCCGGGGGCGGCGCGCAGCCCGCGGCGGGCCGGCCCGGCGAGGCGCAGGCCCTGCTGGCCGCCTGAGCGTCGGCCAGGTCAGCGTGTCAGGCGCTGGCCAGCGCGGCGGTCGCGGCCTTGCGGCTCTCGATGACCTCGTCGGCCAGGCCGTAGCCGACGGCTTCCTCGGCGCTGAAGGTCCTGTTCCGCTCGGTGTCGGCCCGGATCTTGGCGATCGGGTGACCGGTGTGCCGGCTGAGGATCGCATTCACCTCGGCCCGGACGCAGGCCAGTTCCTTCGCCTGGATGGCGAGGTCAGGCATGGCCCCGCGGGCCTGGCTCGACGGCTGGTGCAGCAGCACCTTGGCGTGCCGCAGCACCTGGCGCTTGCCCGGCGCGCCGGCCGCGAGCAGCACCGCCGCCGCGGACGACGCCTGCCCCATGCAGGTCGTGACCACATCCGGCCGGATGAACTGCATCGTGTCGTAGATCGCGGTCAGCGCGCTGTACGAGCCGCCTGGGGAGTTGATGTACAGGTTAATCTCCAGGTCCGGGCTGACCGACTCGAGGTGCAGCAACTGGGCCATCACCACGTTCGCGACGCCGTCGTCGATCTCGGTGCCGAGGAAGACGATCCGTTCTGACAGCAGCCGGGAGTAGATGTCGTAGGCGCGCTCGCCGGCGGGGGTGCGTTCTACCACGGTGGGGATCGTGTACTGGGCCATGATCAGAGCCCCGCCATCCGGGTCGTGAGGGCCGGACGGACATCGTCGATCCGCTCCACGATGTGATCGACGATGCCGTAGTCGCGGGCTTGCGCCGCGTCGAACCAGCGATCGCGGAGACTATCGTTCTCGATGGTTGTCACGGGCTGGCCAGTGTGCTTGGCAATCAGCCGGAGGATCGTGTCCACGGTCCGCTCCAGTTGCCGGGCGTAGATCTCGACGTCCGCGGCGATGCCGCCGAAGCCGGCCGAGCCCTGGTGCATCAGCACCTGAGCGTGCGGCAGGCAGAACCGCTTTCCCGCCGTCCCGGCGCACAGCAGGAACTGGCCCATGCTCGCGGCCAGGCCCATCGCCACCGTGCGGACGTCATTGGGGATCAGCTGCATGGTGTCGTAGATCGCCAGCCCGGCGCTGACCGAGCCGCCCGGCGAGTTGATGTAGAGGCTGATGTCGGCGCGCGGGTCCTCGGCCGACAGCAGCAGCAACTGGGCGCACACCTGGCGCGCAGTCTGGTCATCGACCTCGGCGCCCAGGACGATGACCCGCTGGAACAGCAGCCGGCTGGCGAGCTGGTCGTCGAGCGAGCCGGTGGCGGCGGCGGGTTCGGCACGGAGAGTCTGCATGGGTCCACCATCGGCCGTCCGGCCGCCACGGCGAAATTAATCTGCTGACAGCAGAGAAACCGCACGTGCCCGCCGACAGGAAAGCGGCCCGGCTCCGGAGGTCGATCCGGGGCCGGGCCGCGGGCGTCACCTCTTGTCGATCGACTTCGGCACCGGGTTCGTGCCGACCGGGCACCAGGCGCGGGACTTGTCCGGGACGGAGACCCAGTTTCCGTCCTCAGCGAAATGCTGCGCCGAGTCGTCGACCTTCACGCACCAGGCGTGGATGCGGTACTGCCCCGTGCCCGACGTGCACTTGGCGACCGCGTACTGGTCGGACGTCGACTTGGTGCAACTGCCCGCCAGCGCGGGTGACACCGTGGCCGCGCTGGCCACTCCCGGCGCCAGCAGCGCCGCGCCTATCAGGCCGGCCGCGGCCAGTACCCGGACATCGCATGTGCGAGTAATTCTCATCTGCGCTCCCTCGCGTCGTGATCAGGGCGACGCTGTGGATTCGCCCGGCCACCAGCCTGGACGAACCCATGATGCGCCGATGATGCGCACGTGATGCGATCGGCTGGCGCCGTATCCGGCACCGCCTTACCATCACCACAGGCAGGTCAGCGATCGGGCGCGCTGCGCCCGCGAAGGTGGCTGAGGCGGGGTGCGGTACCGACTGTTGGGTCCGGTCGAAGTACTCGGCGGCGACGCCGAGGTGGCCATCCCCCGGCGCCGGCAGCGGGCGATCCTGGCGTACCTGCTCCTCAATCACGACCAGGCCGTCTCGGCCGACCGGATCGCTGAAGCCCTGTGGGCGGGCGCCGGGCCGTCCACCGCCCGCAACCAGGTGCAGACCGAGCTGTCCCGGTTGCGGCGCCTCCTGACCGCCAGCGGCGCGGGTGATCCGGTCAGCACCACCCCGCACGGCTACCGCATCGATATCGCTGCCGGTGAACTCGATGTGGACGATTTCGACGCACTGGTGCGGCGGGCCGCGCAGACGACGTCCGCGCCGAAGGCGATCGAACTGCTCCGGTCGGCCCTCGCGCTGTGGACCGGTCCGGCGCTGGACGGGGTCACCGCGGCGTACGCGCTGCCGCAGCGGCTGGTGTTCGAGGAGAGCCGGCTGCAGGCCTGCCAGCAGCTCTTCGACCGCGAGCTGAGCGACGGCGGACATCTCCGGGTGACCACCGAGCTGCAGGCGCTGGCCGCGGCGCACCCGTTGCGGGAGTCCCTGACCGTGCAGCTGGCCGTGGCGCTCTACCGAGGGGGCCGCCAGGCCGACGCGCTGGCCGCGATCCGCCGGCTGCGCGCGACGCTGTCTGAGGACGGCCTGGAACCCGGCCGGGAGGTGCGGGACCTCGAGGTCGCCGTGCTGCGGGCCAGCGCTGCCCTGGACGGTCCGGGCTGGCCGTCCCGGCCCGATGCTCACCCGCTCCGGCGTCGTGCGGCGTCCCGGCCGATGCAAACGCCCAGGCCGCTGGCGGCGATGATCGGCCGGCGCGCGGAGCTGGAACGGCTGGACCAGATCTTCGGCGCCCCGGACGCGCCGCGGATCGCGCTCGTCACCGGGACCGCCGGAGTCGGCAAGACGACCCTCGCCGTCAGCTGGGCGCACCGCGCCGCCGCACGCCATCCGGACGGCCAGCTGCATGCGAACCTGCACGGCTACGACACCACGGCACGGTGCGTGCGCCCGGCCGAGGTGCTGCGGCAGTTCCTCGTCACGCTGGACGAGCCCGCCGAACGGCTGCCCGAAGACCAGGACGGCCTGGCCGCCCTTTACCGCAGCCGCGTGGCTGGCCTCAGCATGCTGGTGATTCTTGACAATGCCAGAGACGCGGCGCAGGTGCGCCCGCTCCTCCCTGGAGCGACCGGCTGCGAGGTCCTGATCACCAGCAGGGACCGGATGGCCGGACTGGTCGCAGCCGAGGGCGCCGCACTCGTCCCGCTCGACGTCTTCACCGAAGCCGAGGCGCTGGACGCGGTGACGGCCCGGCTTGGCGGCCGGCGGGTTGCCGCGGAGCCCGGTGCCGCCGCCGCACTGGCCGCCGAGTGCGCGCGGCTTCCGCTGGCCGTGGCCGTGGTGACCGCGCGTGCGGCGATCCGTCCGGCGATCCCGCTCGCCACCGTGGTGGCGCAGCTGCGCGGCGCGGCCGGCCCGGAATGGTTCCGGCTGGGTGACCGCGACGGTGACATCGACATTCCGGCCGCCTTCTCCTGGTCCTACGAAACGCTCTCCGGGGCGGCCCGCGAGTTGTTCTGGGCACTCGGCGCGCACCCGGTTCCGGCCACGTCGGTGGAGGCCGCCGCCAGCATGTGCGGCATGCCGGTGCCGTGCGCCCGGGCCGCCGTCGACGAACTGCTGCAGGCCAGCCTCGCCGCCGATCAGCCCGGAGCGCGGTTCGGCATGCATGACCTGCTGCGGGCGTATGCGCATCAGGTCCCCCCGCCCGGCGACCAGGACGCGGCCGTCCGGCGCATGCTGGACCACTACCTGCATTCGGCGCACCGGGCCGCGATCCTCTTCCAGCCGCGCCGCTCTCCGTTGTCCATGAGCCCGGCCGCCGACGGCGTCACCATCGCGCCGATGGCGGACCGGCACGACGCCCTGGCGTGGCTGACCAGCGAGCACCGGACGCTGATGGCGCTGGCCGGTCAGGGCGCGAGCAGCTACGACGAGTACGTGTGGCGGCTGGGCTGGTGCCTCAGCGACTACCTGTTCCGGGTCGGCCACTGGGCCGACTGGCTGCGGGTGGAGGAGCTGGCGCTGGGCGCGGCGCAGCGCCTGGGCGATCGCGTCGCGGTGGCGGCCGGGCACCTCGCGCTCGGTCGCGCGCTGCATCAGATGGGACGTACCCGGGAAGCGAACGCGCATCTGCTGTCGGCTCGCCGCCTCTGCGCCGCCGCTGGCGACCGGCACCGGCAGGCGCTGGCACTCCAGGTGCTCGCGGACATCGCCGCGGAGGAGGGCAACTACCGGTACGTCCTCGCCACGCTGAAGCGGGCCCTCCGCCTCTACACCGCGTCCGGAAGCGTGCTCGGCACCGCGGCGGTGCACAACAACCTCGCGGTCCGCTACGCCGACCTGGGCCGGTACGACGACGCTCAGCACCACTGCGAGCAAGCTCTGCGCGACTTCCGCGAGGGTGGCGAGGTCAACGGGACGGGCGCCGCCCACGACACCCTCGGCCGCGTACATCACGGCCGCGGGAACTACCGGGCCGCGATCGAGCACTTCATCCGCTCGGCTGAGATCAAGCAGGCGCTGGGCGAGAGCTACCTGGAGGCGATGACGCTGGCTCGCCTGGGCGACACCTATGTCGCCGACGGCGACGCCCCCGCGGCGGCGCGGGTCTGGCAGAAGGCGGCCGGCACGCTCGACCGGCTGCACCATCCCGCCTACGCCGAGGTGCGCCACAGGATGGCATCGCTTCCGAGTGGAGAATTGGCGGTATGAGCGACACGCTTGTGGCCTGCTGCCAGCTCGCGCCCGCGCTGGGTGAGGCGGCCGCCAACCGTGAGCTGGCCGCCGATGCGGTGGCGCGGGCTGCCGGGCAGGGAGCATCCGTCATCGTGCTGCCCGAACTGGTGACCAGCGGGTACGTGTTCCGGAGCCGGGACGAGGCGCGAGCGTGCGCCGAGCCCGCTGACGGGCCGGCCGTCGCAGCGTGGTCCAGGCTCGCCGCCGAGCATGACGTGGTCATCGTCGGCGGGTTCTGCGAGCTGGCCGGGGATGAGCTGTACAACAGCGCCGCCATGGTGGACCGGTCCGGGGTGCGCACCGTCTACCGCAAGGTCCACCTGTGGGACCAGGAACGCTACTGGTTCACGCCGGGCAGCGCGGCCCCGGAGGTGATAGCCACCCGGTTCGGCAAGCTCGCCGTGGTCATCTGCTACGACCTGGAGTTTCCCGAATGGGTGCGGCTGCCCTCGCTGGATGGCGCCCAGTTGCTGTGCGCCCCGGTGAACTGGCCGGCCTTCCCGCGCCCGGACGGCGAGCGGCCGTCGGAGATCTTCCGGGTGCAGGCCGGCGCGGCCGTCAACCGGATGTTCATCGCGGTGGCTGACCGGGCCGGCCAGGAGCGCGGGGTGGAGTGGGTCAGCGGCTCGGTGATCGTGGACGCCGACGGCTGGCCGCTGGCCGGGGCGGCCCTGACCGCGGGGCCGGTCACCATCAGCGCGCCGTGCCGGCTGGACGACGCGCTGGACAAGGCCGTCAGCGCGACCAACGACGTGCATGCTGACCGCCGCCCCGAGTTGTACCGCCGGGTGGCCGAGCCGGCCGGGTAACGCGGCCGGCTCATCGGCCTGCGCCGGCAGTAGCCACCGTCGCAGCGCCGAGTAGACAATTGTTGCGTTGCGGACCGATCCGGGCGCAACCTGCCGCAGCCGCCACAGCGCAGGGGAGATCACCGATGCCGATCACGCCTCCCACCAGCGAAGTTCTCGCGCAGATCGCCGAGCGGTACCAGCTCGGGCTCGGCCCGCAGGACGTCGAGTCGTTCCGCGCGGTCATCGGCGGCGCGCTCGCCTCCTACGACGCGGTGGAACAGCTGTACCAGAAGCGGCTGCCGGCCATGCCCGACCGGCCCTGCGAATGGCCCGGCGAGGCCGGCAACGAGCTGGGCGCCTGGTACGTCACCACCTCGATCACCGGCTCCGGGGCGGGCCCGCTGGCCGGCCGCAGCGTGGCGATCAAGGACAACATCGAGATCGCCGGGCTGCCGATGATGAACGGGTCGGCGACGCTGCGGGGGTATGTCCCGCGCCGGGACGCCGCCGTGGTCACCCGGGTGCTGGCGGCGGGCGCGACCATCACCGGCAAGGCGGTCTGCGAGGACCTGTGCTTCTCCGGCGGCAGCCACACCTCCCGCACCGGCCCGGTCCGCAACCCGTGGGACCGGACGAAATCGGCGGGCGGGTCGTCCAGCGGCAGCGCCGCGCTGGTCGCGTCCGGCCAGGCCGACCTGGCGATCGGCGGCGACCAGGGCGGTTCGGTGCGGATCCCCAGCGCGTTCTGCGGCACGGTCGGGCACAAGCCGACGCACGGCCTGGTGCCTTACACCGGAGCGTTCCCGATCGAGAACACCCTGGATCACCTCGGCCCGATCACCCGCACGGTGCGCGACGCGGCGCTGCTGCTCGGGGTGCTGGCCGGCCGGGACGGCCTGGACCCGCGCCAGCGCGCCGACCCGCCGTCCGCGGACTACCTGGCCGGCCTGGACGAGGGCGTGGCCGGGCTGCGGATCGCGGTGGTGCGGGAGGGGTTCGGCATCCCGGAGCTGTCCCAGCCGGGGGTGGACGACGCCGTCCGGGCCGCGGTCGACGCGCTGGCCCGGGGCGGCGCGGTGGTCAGCGAGGTGAGCCTGCCCTGGCACCGCGACGGCCTGCACGTCTGGAACGTCATCGCCACCGACGGCGCGACCGGCCAGATGATCGACGGGAACGGGTACGGGATGAACGCGCCCGGCGGATACGACCCCGAGCTGATCGCGCACTACGCCAGGGGACGCAGGGACAACGGCGCGCAGATGTCGGAGTCGCTGAAGCTGACCGTGCTGTGCGGCCGGTACGTCCTGGACCGGTACGAGAACTGGTACTACGCGATGGCCAGGAACCTCGCGATAGAGCTCACCGCCGCCTATGACGCCGCGCTGGCCAGCGCCGACGTGCTGGTGATGCCGACGCTGCCGATCGTGGCCTCGGCGATTCCCGCGGCTGACGCCAGCCGGGAGGAGAAGCTGGCCCGGTCACTGGAAATGATCGCGAACACGGCGCCGTTCGACGTGAGCGGGCACCCGGCGACGTCTGTTCCAGCCGGGCTGAGCGACGGGCTGCCGGTCGGAATGATGATCGTCGGCCGTCATTTCGCCGATAACATGTGCCTGCGCGTGGCGCGCGCATACGAGAATGTCGTTGGCGGCTTCCCCGCACCGCCAGGCAGCTAGAGCAGCAGCGACCGCCGGCCGCTGGCCGGTAAAGATCAGGCCTGAACGCTATGGATGTGCTGGGACGCGACGGCGAGCTGAGCCGGATCGCCGGCTGGCTGGGCGCCGACCCCGGGCCGGCCGTGCTGATCATCGAGGGCGAGCCCGGGATCGGCAAGACCACGCTGTGGGCCGAGGCGATCCGCCGGGCCGGGGCCGGGGGCTGGCAGGTGCTCTCGTGCCGGCCCGCGCCCTCGGACGCCGGGCTGCCCCACGTCAGCCTGGCCGACCTGCTGCGCCCGGTGCCAGGCGCGGATTTCGACGCGCTCCCGGCCCCGCAGCGGCGGCCGCTCGCGGTCGCGCTGCTGCGGGAGGAAGCCAGCGAGGGCGATCTTGACCCGCGGGCGATCGGCACCGCGCTGACGGCGCTGCTGGCCGGGCTGGCCGGCCAGGCGAAGCTGATCCTCGCGGTCGACGACGCGCAGTGGCTGGACCCGGCGTCGGCCCGGGCGATCGCGTTCGCGCTGCGGCGGCGCGACCGGTGGCCGGTCCGGCTGCTGCTCGCGGTCCGGGTGGAAGGCGCCGGGCAGCGCAGGCCAGCCGGGCTGACCACGCTGCGGGCCGCGGCCGACCAGCAGGACACCAGCACGCTGCCGGTCGGGCCGCTGACCGTCGCCGCGGTCCACCAGATGCTCCGCCAGGCGCTCGGCGTCGCGTTCGCGCGCCCGCTGCTGGTGCGGGTGCACCGGGCCGCGGGCGGCAACCCGTTCTACGCGCTGGAGATCGCCAGGGAGATCCAGCGGCTGGGCGTGCCGCAGGCCAGCCAGCCGCTGCCGGTCCCCGACGACCACCGGCACCTGGCGCTGCTGCGGCTGCGCCGGCTGCCCGCGCCGACCAGGCAGGCGCTCGCCCAGGTCGCCGTCGCGACCCGGCCGCGGGCCAGCGAGCTGGACGCCGGTGCGCTCGCCCCGGCGCTGCGCGCCGGGATCGTGAAGCTGACCCCGGACGGCGCAGCCGGGCCGGGCGGCCGGGTCGAGTTCACCCACCCGCTGTTCGGCTCGGTGCTGTACGCCTCGCTGCCCGATCAGGCCCGCCAGGCGGTCCACCGGGAGCTGGCCGGCCGGGCAGCCAGCCTGGAGGAACGGGCCAGGCACCTGGCCCTGGCCGCCACCGGTCCTGACGAGCACACCGCGGCGGAACTGGACCAGGCCGCGCAGGCCGCGTCGGCGCGCGGCGCCGCGGACATGGCCGTCGAGCTGAAGGAACTGGCCTGCCGGCTCACCCCGCCGCAGGACCAGCAGTCCGTGGTCCGGCGCCAGCTCGAGCTGGCCGACCGGCGCTACTTCGCCGGCGACTCCGACGGGGCCAGGCGGGAGCTCGAGCGGTCCGCGCAGGCGCTGCCGCCCGGCGAGGACCGGGCCCAGGTGCTGCTGGAGCTGGGCAGCGTGCTGTGGGCGCAAGCCGAGGCGGACCGTGGCCAGGAGCTGATGACGCAGGCCCTGGCGCAGGCGCAGACCGACGCGCTGCGGGCCAGGATTCACAGCCGGATATCGGCGCTCGCCGACGACAAAGAGATGTCGGTCCTGCACGCCGAGAAGGCGCTCGCCCTGCTGGACAAGCGAGCCGACCCCGCGCTGTACGGGTTCGTCCTGCACAACCTCGCGCTGTTCCGGCTGTACGCCGGGCGGGGAGCCGACCACGACGCGATCGAGGAGGGCACCCGGCTGTGCGAGGCGGGGGCGGTGTGGGAGATGAGCACCGTCCCGGCGTTCTGGGCCAGGAACTTCGACGACTTCGCCACCGCCCGGCAGCGGTTCGAGGACATGGTCGAGGTGTTCCGGTCCCGCGGTGACGAGGCATCGGTGTCGGGTGTGCTCACCCACCTCGCGGTGATCGAGGCGATGACCGGGCACATGGACCGGGCCGGCCCGCTGGCCGCCGAGGCGCTGGACCTGGCCGAGCAGACCGGGCAGCCCACGTTCGTCGCGATGGCGCAGTGGGCCAGGGCGCACGTGCTGACACGGTCCGGTGACCTGGCCGGCGGCCGCGCCGCCTGCGCCGAGATCATGCGGCAGCTGGAGGCGTATCCGGACATCGCGCTGGAGGGGATGTGCCGGCACGTGCTCGGCCTGGCCGCCCTGCTCGACGGCGACCTCACCGAGGCGGACCGGCAGCTGTCACGCTGCGACGAGATCGTGACCGCGCTTCATGTCACCGAGCCCGCCAACGAGCGGTTCCACGCCGACCACGCCGAGGCGGTCATCGGGCTCGGTGACCTGGACCGCGCCGAGCGGCTGGTGGCCCGGATGGAGGCGCGCGCGGCGGCGATCCCGCGGCCGTGGCTGCTGGCGGTGTCGGCTCGCAGCCGCGGCCTGCTGAACGCGGCCAGGGGCGAGTTCGACGCGGCGCTGGCCGACTACCTGCGGGCCGTTGACGCGCACGCGGGCCTGGACATGCCCGCAGAGCACGCGCGGACGCTGCTCGCGCTGGGCCGGCTGCGCCGGCGCAGGAACGAGCGCCAGCTCGCGCAGGACTGCCTCGCCAGGGCGGCCGGGCTGGCCGAGGCGGCCAGCGCGGCCGGGCTGGCCGCCGTCGCCCGCGACGAGCTGCGCCGGGCGGCGGGCCGCCGTGGCGGGCCCGGCGAGCTCACCCCGACCGAGCAGGAGGTCGCCGGGCTGGCCGCGGCCGGGCTGCGCAATCACGAGATCGCGGCGCGGATGTTCCTGTCCGCGAAGACCGTCGAGGCCAACCTGTCGCGGGTCTACCGCAAGCTCGGCATCAGGTCCCGCGCGGACCTGGCCAGGCAGCTGGCCGGGATGAAATCGTTACCGGGCCGCCGCTACCGCGCCGAGGAGCCGCCGTGACCGTCGTCACCGACCTGGACCTGCCCGTCTTCGACAACATGGCGGCCGACCTGACCGGCGAGGTCTACCATCAGCGGCTCGCCGAGGTGCGCCGGCTGGGCTGGCTGGCCCGGTCGCCGCTGTCGGTCGTGGTGCTGGACCGCGAGTCCGGCGAGTTCTTCCTCCGGTCGAAGGCGACCGTCTTTCCCGGCCGGGAGCTCGCTGACCTGTTCGGCGTGACCAGCGGGCGGCTGCGCGAGCAGATCGACGCGAACATCCTGAACCTGACCGGCGCCCGGCACCGGCGGCTGCGCGCGCTGGTCGGCCCGGCGTTCAGCCCGCGGGCCGCGGACCGGTGGCGGCCGGCCATGCGGGAGTTCCTGGCCCGGCTGTGGCGGCCGGCCGGCCCGGCTGGCAGCTGCGAGTTCGTCGCCGCGATCGCCAAGCCCTACCCGTCGCTGACCATCGCCGCGGTGCTCGGCGCGCCCGGCGAGGACGCGGACCGGCTGCACGACTGGTCGGGCTGGGTGCAACGGCAGTTCGACATCCGCGCGCTGTCCGATGAGCTGCCCCGGATCGAGCAGGCGACGGTCGAGGTCTACGACTACGTCGAGGCGCTGCTGCGGCAACGGCGGGAGCAGCCCGCCGACGACCTGATCAGCGCGCTGCTCGCGGCCGAGGCCGACGGGGACCGGCTGTCCCACCCCGAGTGCGTGAACCTGGTGCTGAACGTGATCGCCGGCGGGATCGACACCACCCAGAGCCAGCTCGCGCACGGGCTGCGGCTGTTCGCCGCCGAACCCGGCCAGTGGGAGCTGCTGGCCCGGCGGCCTGAGCTGGCCGCCCAGGCGGTCAGCGAAGTGCTCAGGTTCGAGCCGATCACCCCGTTCACCGCCCGGATCTGCGCGGCGCAGGTCGAGCACCGAGGGGTGATCTTCCCGGCCGGCACGATCGTCGCGATCTGCGCTGAGCGGGCCAACCGCGAGCTGGCCGGTGCCGGCCAGGACGGTGCCGGCCAGGACGGTGCCGGCCACGACGATGGCGAGCGGTTCGACATCACCGTCCGGCGCGACGACCGGCTGCTGACGTTCGGCGCCGGGCCGCATTTCTGCCTGGGCGCCAACCTGGCCAGGGCCGAGCTGGAGGAGGCGCTCATCTTCCTCGCCCCGCGGATGCCCGGCCTGGCCCTCGGCGGCCCGCCGGACCTGGGCGGCGTGGAAGGCATCTACGGGATCAACGCCCTCCCGCTGCGCTGGAATGCCAGCTCCGGTGACACATCCGTCTCATAACCGTTACAGCTAGGGCACTTCGGTACACTCCGGCCATTACGTACGCGTCTATTAACCGGCTGATCCAGCGCAGCGCCGGAGCGATTCGCGTCCATCCTGCGCGCGAGCGGGTGCGGGAGTTCCCATGACGAATCAACCCGGTCCAGGCAGCGAGCCGCAACCCGGTCCCGGCAGCGAGCCCCAGACCGCGCCCGGACCGCCACCGGCGCCGTATGGGCAGGTGAGCGCCCCGCCGCTGGCGCCGCCGTACAGCCAGCCTGCCGGGCCTGACCCCGCGCCGGGCCCGGTCACCCTGCTCCGGCTGCGGGTCGCGGCGGCGGTGATCGACATCGCGCTGATGACCGCGGTGTTCGCCGCCCTGGGCTTCGCGACCGGGAGCACCTCGACGCCCCCGCTCCCCGGCGGCATCAGCAACTCCGACTTCGGCCGGGTCTACGCCGGCCCGGTGTACCTGACCTACGGCCACGTCACGCTACGCGCTGGCCTGCTGGCCATCTACCTGGTGCTGCTGCTGGCCTACTTCTTCGTCTTCGAGCTGATCATCGGCGCGACCCCGGGCAAGCTGCTGACCGGACTGCGGGTCATCCGCGCCGACGGGACCCGGCCGCGGGCCGGGGCGGTCGCGGTCCGGACCGTGCTGCGCCTGGTGGACTGGCTGCCGGCCGGGTACCTGGCCGGCTTCATCACCGCGGTGGCCAGCGGCGAGCGGCTCTTGCGGCTGGGCGACCTGGCCGCGCGGACCCGGGTGACCCGGGCCGGGCAGGCCCCCGGCTGGCTGCCGCTGCCGACGTCGCTGCTGCTGTCGGTCGCGCTCATCCTGGGGCTGACGGTCAGCGTGGACTCGGCCGGCGGTCCAGGGACCTACCGGGGGCACGGCGTCTCCTTCCGCTACCCGGCCGGCTGGCACCAGCTTGACCTGCACGTGACCGTCGCAGCCGGGTCGTCACAGGAACTGTGGCACGTGGCACCGGGAGTCGACCTGACCGACCTGCTCCTGCTCGAGTCGTTCCGGGTGAACATCCCGATCACGAAGGCGAACATCACGGCGGTGACCCCGCAGGTCCAGGAGCTGGTCGAGAGCACACTCCGGCAGGAGGGGGGTAGCCTCGGTGCCGGAGCGAGGCAGCTCACCGTGCACGGGCTCCCGGCCGTCGGATTCAGGGGGACCGCCAAGGTGCGAGGCACCCAGGTCGGCAGGTCGCTGACCTTCGTCTTCCGCGGCACCACGGAGTACCTGTTCAACTGCACGTTCCGGCCAGCCAGGGCGGGCCAGATCGAGCGGGGCTGCACGCAGATCCTGGACACCTTCCGGGGGTAGGACGCGGTGGAACTGGCTGACTTCAGCGCGCTGAGCTTCGACTGCTACGGCACCCTGATCGACTGGGAGTCCGGGCTCAGCGCGGTGCTGGACCCGTGGGCCAGGCGGCGCGGCCTGACCCTCAGCAGCGAGGAGTTGCTGACCGGGTACTCGGCCGCCGAGGGCGCGGCCGAAGCTGCCCGCCCGGCCGAACCTTACCCCGCCATCCTGGCCGCCAGCATGCGGCGGCTCGGCGCGGCGCTCGGGGCGCAGGTCACCGATCAGGACGCGGCCGCCCTGGCTCAGTCGGTGCCGGACTGGCCCGCCTTCCCTGACTCGCGCGAGGCGCTGATCGCGCTCAGCGGCCGCTACCAGCTGATCATCTTGTCCAACGTGGACCGGGCGTCGTTCGCCGGGTCGGCCCGCAGGCTCGGCGCCACGTTCGCCGCCGTCATCACCGCGCAGGACGTCGGCTCGTACAAGCCGGACCCGCGCAACTTCGGCGCGCTGGCCGCCGGTGCGGCCCGGCTGGGCATCGGGCCGGGCAGGCTGCTGCACGTGGCGCAGAGCCTGTTCCATGATCACGTGCCCGCGAAGCAGGCGGGCCTGCCCACCGCGTGGATCAACCGGCGGCACGGCCGGCCCGGCTGGGGAGCCACCCCGCAGCCGGCCGCGCCGGTCACCCCGGACTGGGAGTTCGGCTCCATGGCCGACTTCGCGGCGGCCTGCCTGGGCTGACGGATACCCTCCGGTAACCTCGCTCCTTCTGCGGCGCCATGTGTTCCTTGTCTGCCGTTAACCAGTTGTGCTCATAATGAGCGTCATGCTCACACGTCGCACTTTTCTCCAGCTAATGGGCGCTTCCACCGGTTTGGCCGTCACCGGTTCGGAGCTGCTGTCGCGGACACTGGCCAGCGCCTCGCCAGCCCTGACCCCGAACGGCTCTAACGGAATCCAGCACGTGGTCGTGCTCATGATGGAGAACCGGTCGTTCGACCATTTCCTTGGCTGGCTGCCGGGCGCCGACGGCCGGCACGACCTGACCTTCCTGTCCGCCGACGGGAACGTCTACCCGAACTACCCGCTGGCCCCCGACTTCCAGGGCTGCGGCTACAGCGACCCCGACCACAGCTGGGAAGGCTTCGTCGTCCAGCACAACTTCGGCCGGATGGACGGCTTCCTGCAGCGCCCCACCCCGCCGGCCGGCAACCCCGGCGTCACGCTCGCCGCCGCCAACACCTTCCCGGTCGGCTACTACACCAACCGCCACCACGACGGCAGGCGAAATTCCGCGCCCGACCTGCCGGTGATCGGCGCGCTGGCCGAGCATTACACCGTGCTGGACCGCTACTTCTGCTCGTTCGCGGGCGAGACCTTCCCGAACCGGTTTTACCAGCACTCCGCGCGGACCGACCGCGACCACAACAGCAACACGATCTCGGCGCTGCCGGCGATCTGGGACATGCTGTCGCCGATTCCCAATACCCAGGGCGTTCCCACCGGCGGGTACTTCTTCCGCGACCTGCCCTTCCTGGCGCTGTGGGGCACCAAGTACTTCCCGTTCTGGCATCCGTTCGCCGCCGGTGACACCGACGCGCTCGGGATCCCGGTCACCACCCCGTCGTTCATCGACACCGTGGCCGCGGGGAACCTTCCCAACGTCAGCTTCCTCGACCCGGCGTTCGACACCGAGGGCAACGGGACCTCGGCCGACGACCACCCGCTGGCCGACATCCGGCTCGGCGAGCGGTTCATCGCCGACGCCTACCACGCCCTGGCCAGCGCCGGGTACCTGGACAACACCGTGTTCATGGTGACCTTCGACGAGTGGGGCGGGTTCTACGACCACGTGCCGCCGCCGCGGGTCATCGACGACACCGACCCGGCGACGGTCGACCACACCGGCGACAGCGGCACGCCCACCGACGGCCAGCTGATACCCGACTACCGGCAGCTGGGCTTCCGGGTGCCGGCCATCGTGGTGTCCAACCTGGCCCCGGCCCAGGTCGTGCACCGCGGGCCGTTCGAGCACGGCTCGACGCTGAAGCTGATCCAGTCCACCTTCGGGCTGCAGCCGCTCACCGCCAGGGACGCGAACGCGCTGAACCTCGGCCAGGTGCTGGAGCGCAGGCCGCGGCGGCCGGTCCCGGCCGGCGCCATCCCGCAGAGCAGCCAGGTGCTCGGGCCGGTCAACGACGCCGCCGCGATCTGCAGCGCGGACAGCGTCCAGTCGGTGTCGCCGCAGCCGGTCCGCCACGGCCACCACCCCGGGCAGATCCAGATGTTCCCTTCCGGCAAGCCGACCGGCGCCGGGATGGTCGGGTTCGGCCGCCAGTTCCGCGAGGGCGGCAACGGGTAGCCCGTCTCGCTGGCCGGAACGCCGGCGTTCCGGCGCGGGACGGTCCATGACGCCGCTACCGGCAACCTGGTCGCGCTCGGCAGCGACGACAGCATCGTCAGCGCCGCGTCGGTGCTGGAGCGCGACGGCCGGATGTGAACGCCGCGCAGGCGCCGGGCCGGAGCGGTCCCGCGAGCGGAACTCCTGCTCCAGCCGGCGCCTGTGCGGCGTGACACCCCTTGCTCGCCGCCTGGCCGCGATGCCGCACCGGGCATCTGGCCGACGGGCGGCAGCCTGTTCTAACCAGGTCAGGACGGTGCTTACCTGGCAGCAGCGGCGCGGGTGGCAGGCCGGCTGGCCCGCACCCCAGGAATCGCGGCCGGCTTGGTGCTGGTGCGCTTCCTGGACGCGGCCATCGGCTTGCGCGCGGCCGGCTTGCGGGCCGCGGTCTTGCGCGCGATCGCCGTAGCAGAGGAGGCAGGCCGGGCCGAGGTGGACCGGACGATCCTCGTGGTCCGCCGGGCCGGCGAGCCAGCGGACTTCGCCGTGGCGGCCGACGCGGTGGTGGCGGCAGAAGTGAGCGCCTTCGCCGCGGTGGTCATGGCCTTGGTCGCGCTGTTCATCGCCTGCAGGGCGGTGGACATCGTCTTGGCGGACGCCGTGGCCTTGGTGGCCGCGGAGGTCATCTTGGCGGACGCGTTGGTGACCTTCGCCGCTGCGAAAGAGACGGTCCGGCTGGCGGATGCGCTGGCAGGCGTCCTGCTGGCCTTGCGCGTGCCCCGAGCGGCCGTGGCGCTGCGGGTCCGAGCCATCGGATGACTTGTCGTGTTACCGGACATACCGCTACGGGTCGGCCGGTTGTGCACGCCATTCGCCGATACGCGGCGGGCAGCCGTGCGGGTCCTGCTTTGCGTAGGCATTGATCTCCCCCGTGTTGGAGCAGTTACGGGAAGACCTATTCCACCATTGACCGCTCTTTACACCGGCTGTGCTCAACCCGGGTTACCGGCACTGACCTCGCTTGCCGGGCCGGCCGGGAGCGGGGTGCGTCCGGGCATAAGCCAGTGATTGTTTCCGCAGGCCGGAGGGCGTGCTGATTCGGGGACGTTAATGCGCGGAAAGCCTGCGCGCCTGGGCGGGATAATTGCCGCGCGGGCATCCTCGCTGCGATCAGCCGGGCGAACCCTACGGGGAGACCGGATTAGGCGCAGCCGGAATCGCGCCGGGCCAGCCGTCGCCAGGAATCCGGTGGGCAATCGGGTCAGCAAGCTGACAACTGGCATCTTTCCCTGCGGTCCACGCGGGAGTGCATAAGTCCGCCGGGAATGGGCATTGCCGGCGCCCGGCGTGGTTGCTGGCGCCCGGCCCGGGGCACGGACCACCGTCCGGGGCGCACGCCGCGGTGCATGGGCCGGCCCAGCTACGGCGCCGGCCCGCGATCCTGTCGCCCGCTCCGGTCCCTGACGCGGCCGCGGCGGGGCAGGGCTGGGCGGCAGCGGTCCGCGCCGTTCAGGCGTGCGGCCTGGCTTTAGCCGGAGCCGAAAGTTGCCCGCGAGCGACGCTAGCAGCGGGTGCCGACAGTTCAGCGGCCGCGGGCGCGCAGGTAGCCGAGCTTCCGGCCGTCCGAATAGCCCCCGGCCGGACCGTTCCTCGTGCTGCGAAACCCTTGTGAGCAGGCAGTCCAGAAGTTTGTAACGAATCTATGTTCTAATCAAACGGTCTTGAGAGCGGACTCGTACATGTGTTCTAATCGTATCCATGCCACAGCTCACCGGCCCTTGCGGGCCACGGTCTGCGCTCCGCTGCGGACGCGCCCGGTTCCGGCCGTCACGGCCGTCCGGCGTCCGGCTCGCGCCTGCCGCCGGCGATGCTCACCGCCCGGCCTGGCGCGACGGCGGGCCCAGGCCGCGGCCAGCGGGCCGGGGGGCTGACAGCCGAGACTACTCGGCCCAGGCGGCAGTGACCGCACTAAGCGCAGCGGGCAGCCAGCCAATGCTGGCACCGACGGGCGCTGGCGCATCTTCCCCCGAGCTGCATTGCCCGGCCTGCCTCCCGGCGGGCCATCTAACGGCCATCGGACAGCTGGACCGGCCCGGCCCGGGCCACTGGCAAGGGGTGAAGAATGAGAACGCATTTCGAGCAAGATAGGCAGCTAGCGGTCGATACAACTGCCCTGCTTGACCTGACGCATGCCGAGGTGAGCCGATCCGGGCTTTATGCCGTCTCCGGCCAGTCTTATAGCGACCCGTCCGATGTCAGCGGGCTGGCCGATGCTGATTTCTCCGGCCCGGATACGGCCGGACCGGATTCGGCCGCCCCCGGTGACGGCAATCCGGGCTCGGCCGGTGCGGACAAACCGCCGTCCGAGAGTACCGGTGAGCTGATTGACCACGGCCGCGGCAGCGCGCATTCCGGCCACTGGCGCGGGCGCGCCATCGCGATCGGTGCCGCTGTCCTTGCCGCGGTCATTACTTTTACCGCACTGAAACTGGCTGGCGGCAACGCGACCTGGCCGGCCAGCGTGGCCACGGTTCAGGCCCAGGTGGCCAGGTCTTGCCAGAATCCGGACGTCAAGTCCGAGCCTGGCCAGCTAAATTTCGCCTGCGCGAAGTCCACCCGGCAGATCCTCTGGGTTTTCGCGCTGCTGATGAGCGGTAACAATCCGGCCTTCGCGGACGCGAACACCGGCCGGGTGGGGCTGGAGCCCATTACTCCCGCCCAGGGCGGCGCGGTGGCGTGGTCGCTGAACCTGCACCATCCCTACAACCCGCTGCACCCAGGCGACAGCATCCAGGTGGCCGCCCGCGCCATCAACAACATCATCGGCGGCGCGACGCTGACCGGCAGCAACGGCAAGCCCGTCGTACAGCCAGGGCTGGAAGGCAACCCGGCGAACTGCGCCAGGTACACCGGATCCGCGGCGCTCATCACCCGCGCGGGCTTCCCCGACATTTGCGCCAGGCCGGTGTCGACCAGAGCCGGGCAGGCGCGCCTGGTGGCGGACGTCTACCGGAAATGGGTCGTCGGCAGCACCAAGCAGGCCGCTCACGACGCGGCCGTGCTCTTCGCCAATTCAGACAACCCGGGTAATCCGAGCGTCCAGGCGATCCTCAAGCACGTGCCCGGCGCCCGGCCGCCGGCCTAGCCGGCCCGCAAGGCCAGCCCGCCTGCCAAGCACGCCAGCCCAGTCGGCCGCGGCGCGCCGCGGGAGTTGGACCGACCATGAGCGGAGGTGAACCATGCAGCCGGCCGGCAAGCCGCGCTGGCAGCAGGCGACGGCACTCGTCAGCCTCAGCGCCAGCGGCGTGATCACCGGGTTCAACTTCGTTCCCCACGCCGCCGCCGACCTGACCTCGCCGACCGGCCTGCACATACGGCTGCTCGCGCTCCGGCAGGCCGCCCGCCCGGCCCAGGTCAGCGACGCGACGCTGCGCTCGGCCATCGTCGACGTCGCCAACTACTACCTGCACATGGCCGCCAGCAAGACGCCCGCCGAGATGGAGGAGACCATCTGGCAGCACGCGAGCGTCGACGGGGCCGACCATGGCGCCTCGTGCGCGGCTTTCGCCAGCCTGACTCTGGAGTCGGCCGCCCAGGTCGTCGGGCAGCGAAGCTGGGTGACCGGCGGGACCTCCTATCCGTGGCCGTTGCACAAGTGGGCGGACGTCCGGGTCGACCCCAACCCGGATTCGCTGGGCATCGTCTCGGTGCTGCAGGACGCGCGGGCGCACCATCGCTGGCATCCGCTCGGCGACGGCTACCAGCCGCTGCCAGGCGACTGGGTGATGTTCGACGGCCACGTCGAGGTGGTCACCAGTTATGCCGGGGGAGTGCTGCACACCGTGGGCGCGGACTCGCTGCCGGACTTCTCGGTGAACGCGCACGAGTACCGGTCGCCGCGGGCCGACGGTGTCGCCGGGTTCGTGAACAACGGCGACCTGCCCGGCCAGGCGACCAGCGGCCAGGCGACCAGCGGTCAGGTGGGCAGCGGTCAGGCAGGCGGTGACCAGGCGGGGACAGGCCAGGCCAGGACCGGTTCGGGCGCTGGCACGGCGGGCGAGCGGGCTAGTGGCGGAAGGACCGCCGGCGCAGGGGTCAGCAAGGGCGGGGTCGGCCGCGGCGACCCGGGTTCGGGGCCAGCGGCAGGCGGCGCGGCCATACCGGGGGTTGCCGGGCCGGCCTCCGGTTCCGGATCGGGAGGGACGCGGCAGGCCGGCCGTGCTGGCTCCGGCCGGGCCGCGCAGGCCCAGCCACCAGCTGGCCGGGCTGGCCGGGCGGGCCGGACCTCGGCTGGCGGCAGCGCCAGCGCGGCCGGTACTGCCAGCGCGGCCGGTACTGCCAGCGCGGCGAGTACCGTTAGCGCCGATGTGCCGGGAGTCGGCTACAGCTGGCCAGGGGCCGGGCCGCAAGCCGCGCCGCGGGGCGGGAGTGCCATTCCCGGCATGTTGGCCGCCTCGGCGGCTCAGCCTTCAGGCCAGGCGCCGGCCCCGGCCGCACCGAGCGGCGGGCCCGGCACCGGGCCGGCGAAGGGCCAGCCGGCGACGGGCCCGTCGGCGGGGACATCGCAGCGGCGGTATCAGCGGCATCGCGATCCAGCGTCGTCGGGTGCGCCGGTGCCTGACATCAGTGCCCAGCAGGCGTTCATCGCCGAGATCGCGCCAGCCGCGGCCGCGTCGCAGCGCAAGTACGGGGTTCCGGCCGCGGTAACCATCGCCCAGGCCATCGACGAATCCGCCTGGGGTCGCAGTGGCCTGACGGCCAGGGACAACAACCTGTTCGGGATCAAGGGAACCGGCCCAGCCGGTAGCGACACGCTGCCGACGCAGGAATACCAGGACGGCCACCTGGTCAACCGCGACTCGGCGTTCCGGGTCTACGCGGACATCGCCGAGAGCATCGATGATCACGGCCGGCTCCTCGCGACCAGTCCCTACTACCGGCGCGCGATGGCGGACCGGAAGGACCCGAACGCCTTCGCGGCCGCGCTGACTGGCAGCTATGCCACCGATCCCGAATACGGCGCGAAGCTGATCGGGCTCATGCGCCAGTACAACCTCTACCGGTACGACGCGGCCGGGCCGGCCGGTCAGGCACCCGGCGCGGGCCAGGGGAGCCGGGCCGGCCGGGGCAGCGCATCCGGAAGGCCGGGCAAGGCGCCTGGCGCGGCGCGGCGCGGGGGCGCCAGCATCCCCGGTCTCATCGAGCTGACCCCCGTGCCCCGGTCGAGCCCGCATCCGGAGTCGAGCCCGCATCCGCAGTCGAGCCCGGCGCCCCCCGCGAATCCAGCCGAGCAGCCGAGTCCAGCCGCGCCTGTCAGTCCAGCGGGGCAGGCCAGTCCGGCAGGGCAGGCCAGTCCGGCGGGGCCGCCGAGCCCAGATCCGCAGTCGGGCTCAGCTTCGCAACCACACGCGGCCTCGCGGCCGAGCGCAGCGCCAAGGCCGACCGCGGCGTCGCAGCCCGGCACCGTGCCGCAGCCGAGCGCTGGGTCTGGGCCGGGCAGCCCGGCCGGCGCCCAGGCGGGAGCCGGGCCGCAGCCGGGCAGTGCGGTCGCTGGGACAACCGCACCTGCTGCCACTGGGCTGGGTGTCCCCGGGCAGGGCCGGCCCGCTGCGAAGCCCCGGCTGGGTATCCCGGCGCAGCCCGGGCTGGGCGCGCAGGCGCAAGGCCGGCTGGGTGTCCCTGGGCAGGCCGGGCTGAGCGTGTCCGCGCCGCCCAGCCAGGCGGCATCAGCACAGGCTCGTCATGGCCAGGCCGGTCAGGCAGCCGCCGAACAGCCCGGTCTGGGTCTCCCTGGACAGGATCAGCTGGGTGTGCCGGGGCAGGCCGCGCAGAGGGTCGCAGCGCAGCCCGGGCAGGGCGCCGCCGGGCCGACCGGACCAGGTGCCTGGCAAGGTGCCTCCCTCAGCGGTGGCCAGACGGTGGTGGATGATGCGGGGCGCGTGGTGCGGAATGACACCGCGCCAACGATGCCTGCCGGGCCCAGCCCAGCGTCGGGCGGCGCCGGCGATGCTGGACTCGGTCAGGCCAGTGCCGGCCAGGCCAGTGCCGGCCAGGCCAGTGCCGGCCAGGCCGGTGCCGGCCCGGGTGCTGCTGGTCCGGCGGAGACGGGGGGCGGCGGCCAGACCGTGGTGAACGGTGCCGGGCGGGTGGTACTGAACCGCCCCGGGCCGGCCGCGTCCGCTGGCGCCGGGCAGGCTAGCAGCCTGACGGAGTCCAGCCTGACGGAGTCCAGCCTGGCGGCCGCCCGGCTGAGGCCGGCCATGCTGACGGCGGCCAGGCTCGCCGGAGCCGGGCGGGGCGCCGGGCCGGCGGCCCGGTCCGACCCGAACCGGTACCGGTCCCAGATCCCGCCGCACGTGCAGAACGCGTTCGTGGCGATGGCCCGGATCCCGCTGATGAAGCAGCAGCACCTGTACCAGGACGTGGCCAGCCAGCTGGGCATCAGCTGGCAGCTGCTGGCCGCCTGCGACTGGATGCAGTGCTCGGCCAAGCCGCGCCTTTCGCCGGTGTACGGCGAGAAGCTCGGCGCGCTCACCCCGAGCGGCAAGATCTACTACACCAAGTCGGCCGCGCTGGAGCAGTGCGGCACTGAGATGACCGAGCTGGCCTGGGCGGTCTACCAGGTCGACCTGACCGCCGGGCAGCCGCTGTCGGTGGGCGACCTGGCCAGCGTGTTCGCGGCGTTCCGCTGGGGCGGGCTGCTCAAGCAGCATCACACGTCGGCGATGGAGTTCCCCTATTCCGTGGCTGGCCTGACCGACCAGCACACGAACATGCGCTGGCCGAACATCTCCGACCCCAGGACGCCAGATAAGCCCGGCAAGAGGTTCCGGATGCCGTTCGGCGCCGTGCCGGTCGTGCTGAGCCTGAAATATCCGGCCACCCTCTAGCCGGCCGGGCTAATCCAGAGATGAGGTACACACGTGATCAGTCTCCTGCTCCTGCTGCTCGGGAGCATCACCGGGAACCGGACCGGCCCGCCCTATCGTCCCTACCGGGTGCCGGCCGGGTCCGGCCCGGAGCCAGCTGAGCTGGCCGGCCGGGCGGCGGGCGGCCAGGCCCTGGGCGGCCAGGCACCCGGCGGTCTGGCACCGAACGGTCTGGCTCCAGGCGGTCCGGCTCCAGGCGGTCCGGCACCGTGGCCGCCGCCGCGGCCGGCCCTGCGGTGCCGCTGGCGGCCGCCCCGGTGGGCTGGCCGGGCCGCGATCATCGTGGTGGCCGTGCTGATCTTCCGGCGGGCGATCGCGGCCATCCTGCTGCTCACGCTGTCGGCAGCCCTGCACCTGATCGGCCTGAACGTACACCTGCCCAGCGTCCGGTTCGGCTGGCCGTGGCAGTCCTTCCACACCGCCCCGGCGACGTCAAACACCCAGCTCGGCCCTTGGGTGCTGCAGAAGATTGAGGGGATCTCCCGGCCGGCCCTGGGGCAGGCCAACTTCACCTTCTACTTCACCCACAAGGTGTCCAGGAACATCGGCCCGCTGCCGTGCTGGTACGCCAGCACTTTCTACGCGGTCGGGCACGCGTCCGCGACCGTGAACCTGAACCCCGGGCCGGCCTGGTGGGCGCCGGGCACCGGGCACTACCGGCTGCAGATCCTGACCAAGCCGGGCGGGGGCAAGCCAGGCCGGGTGAACGTCACCATGGTGCTGCCCCAGCCGCAGTTGCCGCGCACGGCGCACCAGGTGACCATCGACAACATCCCGTCCAAGCCGATCGACACCCAGCACAGCTGGACCTATCCCGGTTTCGCCTGCGGGGTGGTGCTGCGGCCGCAGTTCCCGCAGTCGGTGCTTTACGCCCAGGCGCAGCAGATCGCGTTCGGCAAGGCCCAGCACTCGGCCCAGGTCACCAGCGAGCTGATCAGCACCGCGCAGGCGCAGGCAGCGCGGACGATCAGGGACAATTTCATCCAGCCGACGGTCAACGCGTTCGGCTACACGCTGGACCAGCTGATCGTCCGCTGGGTGGCCGGGCCGTGACGCCCCGGCGTCAGGGACGGGCTACCGAGAGGTCTTGCGTTCCGATGATCTTGAGAAGGCGCAGCCCCTCCTGCGAGGCGGTACCCGGCGGCGCGGTATAGAGCACCACCCACTGGTCCCGCTCCGGCTCGTGCAGGGCCTCGCAGTCGAGTTCGAGCCAGCCGACCACCGGGTGGCGCAGCCGCTTGCGCATCGACCGGCGGGCCCCGACGTCGCGCCGCGCCCACAGGTCGCGGAACTCGGCGCTGGCGGCCAGCAGCCGGCTGACCAGGTCACGCAGGCCGGCGTCGCCGGGGTACCTGGCGGAGGCGGCGCGCAGGTCGGCGACCGACACCCGGGCGAACGCGCGGGCACCCTCCTCGTCGTGCCGGTCCCGCGCGGCCTGTCTGGTGAAGAACTGCCAGATGATGTTGCGCTCGCGCTCGGGCAGCCGGGAGAAATCGGTGATCAGGGCGGCGGCCATCGGGTTCCACGCGAGCACGTCGTACTTGGCGTCCATGACCAGCGCCGGGGTGCTGTCCAGCCGGTCAAGCAGCTGCAGCAGCCCGGGCCGGACGCTGCGATCCGGGCCAGAACCCGGCCGCGGCACCTCGCCGGCCAGGTGAAACAGGTAGGCGCGCTCGTCGTCGGACAGCCGCAGCGCGCGGCCGATCGCCGACAGCATCTGCCGTGACGGCCGCGGCCCCCTGCCCTGCTCCAGCCGGATGTAGTAGTCGACCGACATCCCGGCCAGCTGCGCGACCTCCTGGCGGCGCAGCCCGGGAGTCCGCCGCCGCTGGCCGGCCTCCAGCCCCACGTCGGCCGGCCGCACCGCGGCCCGACGCCGCCGCAGGAACGCGGCCAGCTCGGCCCGGTCCACCCGGTCGGCTTGTCCCACTCCTCCAGCATGCCCGCCGGGCCGGCCCGCGACCATAGGACCGCCAGTACCAGGCTCAGCGGGGCTCTCCCGGCTGCCGCCGGGCGGGGACATGGTGGCCTCATGACAGCCACCAGCGATAACAAGATCGTTCTCATCACCGGCGCAAACAAGGGGATCGGGTTCGCCGCGGCCGGCGAGCTGGCCCTGGCCGGCCACACCGTCTACCTCGGCGCCCGGGATCCTGAGCGCGGCAAGGCCGCAGAGGCCCAGCTCACCGGGGCCGGCCTGGACGCGCGCTTCGTCCAGCTCGATGTCACCGACCCGGTCAGCATCGCCGCCGCCGCCGAGCGGATCGAAGCCGAGCAGGGACGGCTCGACATCCTCGTCAACAACGCGGGCGTCTCCACCGACCGGCCGCATGAGCCCGCCGACATGCCGGTCACGGCGCTGCGCGCGGCCTACGAGGTCAACGTGTTCGGCGTGGTGGCGGTGACCAACGCGATGCTGCCGCTGCTGCGCAAGTCGCCGGCCGGCTACATCGGCAACGTGTCCAGCGGGCTGGGCACGGTGGCGCTGCTGACCGACCCGGACTCGCCCTGGCGGCAGTACGCCTGCCTGCTCGGCTACAACTCGTCCAAGGCCGCGCTGAACGCGATCACCCTCATCTACGCCGCCAGCCTGCGGGACGCCGGGATCAGGGTGAACGCGCTCTCGCCCGGATTCTGCGCCACCGACCTGAACCGGCACACCGGCGAGCTGACCGCGGCGGAGGGCGGCGCGCACATCGCCCGCCAGGTCACCGCCGGTGACGGCCAGAGCGGGGTCTTCCTCAGCGAACAGGGCGGAACCTATCCCTGGTGAGAGGCAGGCTGGGAGTGCCCAGTGCGGCTGGGGCGCTGCCTCGCGCCGGGCCCGTTTCTGTGCCTGGCGGCCAGGATGCGCCTGACCCGGTCCTCGATATCGCCGTCGCCGTGCCGGTCAGCCGCCCAGATGCGCGAAGGGCTTTCCCCTTCGTGCCAGAGGGCGAGGAATTCTGCGCGTGCGTCCCTGATCAGGCAGCTGAACGAGGTGTAAGGGTAGCCGGTCGCCTGCGCCGCCCGCGCGTAGTCGCCGTGGGCGGCCAGGGCGAGGAGCGCCATCTGGTGCAGCGGGCGGAGCATCTCCCAGATCTGCCACAGCGCGACCCGCTCGATGACCCGGGTATCGGCGGCAGGCGCGGTCCCGGTCATCCAGTAGGCGTCGAACCGGGGCATCGCCGCCAGGCTGCCATCGCTGCGCTTAACGCCGTGCTCGCGCAGGTCCCGGTCGCTGGCCCGGCCGATCGCCCGCATGCCCGCCTTGTACACCTCGAACGAGTCCGGGGCGATAGCGCAGCCGGCGAGGTAGTCCACGACCCCAGCCCAGGCGATCTCGAAACGCTCGGGGAGGGGGAAGCGGTCTCCCCACCGGCAGTAGACAGCAGCCCGCCGGGGGATCTGGCTCAGCTCGTGCAGGGTGTAGCCCAGCCAGGCGTCCTGCGGGCCCGGCGGCTTGCCGGTCACCGGATGCCGTCCAGGCCGGCCTGGCGCGCTAGGGAGGCCATCAGCTCCGGGTCGACCTGCTTGACGTCAGTTTTGCGGCGGATTCTCACCCCGGCCTCGGTGAACCGCTTGTAGATGAGCGTCTCGCAAGTCCCGTAAACCTGCGCGATCTGGCTCATGGTCTGCCCGGCGGCGTACAGTGCCGCGGCCTGATCCACCGGGATGTCCTTGCGCTGCCTGCCGGACGGGCGCAGGGTGACCCCGGCCGCGGTGAGCTTGCGGGACATCGTCTTCGTGCTGACGCAGTACCGGGCGGCAAGAGCGGCCAGGCTCACGCCGTCCCGGTACCGGGCCGTGGCCTCGGGCAGGGGGATCGGCTTGCCGCGGGGCCTGGGTGTCACCGCGGCCTGATCGAGCCGGGCGGCGACCAGCCACCGCGACACGCCATGCCGGGCGGCGATCTGGGCCATGGTCAGCCCTTCCCGCGCGTACAGGTCCGCGACCTCGGCGGCCGTGACGCGCCACTGCCGGGGCGCGCCGGGCGACCGCCGGACGCCCTGCGCGGCCAGCCGCCTGCGCACGACATCAGCCCCGACGCCGTAGACGCGCGCCAGCTCGGCGCAACTCACTCCCTCTTGCCGGACCCGGCGGGCCGCTTCGTCAGCCGGGAACGGGGTCGGCAGGCTGCGAGGCCGCCGGGTCACGCCGGCCGCGTCCAGCCGCCGCAAGATAGTGGCCGGGGCTACGCGATACCGGCCGGCGATCTGGGTCACGGTCTGTCCCGCGCGGTACAGCCGCGCGACCTCATCGGCGGTCACGTCGGCCCGGTACACGCCCCGGGATCGCGGCGGCGGCTTTCCCGCTCGCACGGTAATAATCTCGGCGCTGATCCCTAGCTGCGCGGCCAGCTCGCCGAGCAGATGCGGCTGCCCGCAATAGCGGCGAGCGGCCCGGTCGAGCGGTAATTCCGTCTTCTGGCTGCGGGCACGGCGCACTACCCCGGCCCGGTCAAGGCGCGCCGCGACGGCCCATGCCGACATCCGGAAGATCACGGCGATCTCGGCCATGGTCAGTCCCAGCAGGTACAGCCGCGCGACCTCACGCTCATCGAGCGCATGGCCGGCGTCCGGGATGCCGCACGATGTGGCAACGCTCATGAATGCTTCTCTCTCGCCGAAGGGAATGGGGTCAGCTCAGGGGTCCTTCAGCCGTCACTGCACGGAGGTGGCGTCTGTCCGAGGCCCGTGGCTGCCGCTGGCCGGGCACCCTCCTGGAGGGACGGCCGTCCGATGACCGGCGCGATGATCTTTAGCGCGGGTGTAAGTACTCGCGGTTGCACCGTCCGTCACTCGGGCACACGAATCCGCCGCATCCGGGGACCAGGCACAGCGTGGTCGGCTTGAACGTGTCGCAGTACGGGCAGAGCGTCATGGCCTCAACCTTCGGGGCAGTCCAGATGGTCAGTACCATCTCTGCAGATAACTTACCAAGGCTGCCATAGTTAGCATGGTAGATATGACCTGAGCAGGGCAACCATGGCAGGCACGGCTAGCTTGGCTTTGTGCCGATCAAGATCGACCTGCGCTCGCGTGAGCCGAGCTATCTCCAGCTCGCGGCGATCCTGCGCTCCCGCATCGAGTCAGGCGAGATAGCGTCCGGCGACGCGCTGCCGTCGATCACGTTCCTCACGCAGGAGACCGGCCTCGCCGTAGGCACGATCCGGCGCGCGATCAAGGTGCTGGCGGACGAGGGCCTGGTAGTGACTGTGCCAGGCCGGGGAAGCTACGCCCGCTGAGGGCCGAGCGGTACTCGCTCGTCGACGAAATTCCGGTGCGGTTACCGGGCCTATGTATACGCGAACTGCTGAGCGACCTCGACGGCACCAATAGGCGGTCACGCTGGTCACCGGCGCCAGCAAGGGCATCGGCATGGGAGATCGCGCGCCAACTGGCCGCCGGGGCCTGACGGCGTACCTCGCCTCCCGCGATGCGGCACGCGGCCAGTGCGCCGTCGGGGAGATCGCCGTTGACAGCCCGGCTGCTCGTCTTAGACCTGACCGGCGAACCTCTGGACGCAGCGCGCGGGCCGGGACATCATGTCGTTCATCTGTCGTCTTGTCCGGGAGGTCCAGCATGCGGCATTCGCGAACTGCCGGGATCTGCACTGCGGCGCTCGCACTGGCAGCCACTGTGATCCTCAGCCTGCCGTCGTCGGCGATTGCCGGGACCCGGGTCTGTACCAGCCGCTCTGGCGTCGGCAAGACCTGCATCAGGTCGGAAAAGGACCCGACCCTTAATGTTTGGTATTTTCACATGACATATACCAACGAATCGAACGCCCCGCAGCATGTGACCATCTACCTCTACCGGGACGCCCAGCCGGACAGGCTCAAAGCTCAGAGCCAGCCTGACTACGACCAGCCAGGGCAAACCACGGGGTGGGATTACAGCATCACTCCCAACGGGCTACCTTGCGGAGAGCCGTTTTACGCAGACGGTAAAACCTACAAGGACGGTGCGACCAGCTTCCAGGAGGTCTTCTCGCCCGAGACGATTTCTTGTTAGCAGGCGGCCTCCAGCCACTACCGGCGGCACCGCCACCAGGAGTTCCTGCAGTTCCTCAATCATCAACGCCGCCGTGCCCAGGACCTGCACCTGGTCCTGGGCAGCTACGCCACCCGCAAACCCCCAGATCCACAAGTGGCTTGCGGCGATGTGCGTTTTGTTGCGGTCGGATGTCGCTCACACGACGTGCGGCGTGACCTGGCCCGGCGAGTCAGTCAGTGCGCGGATGGCCAGCGTTTAGCTGCGGGCAGCGCGGGCGGTGATGGTTAGGTCCAGGTAGCGGCCAGCCAGGCCCTTCTTCTTGGTTAGGCCATGGGCGTACCGGTCGATCCGGGTCGCTGCCTTGACAAGAAGGCCATCCTCATCGGTGCGCGCCTCGGTGATGACCAGTTCCGCCGGGGCGCTGGTGCCGCGGGCGGTGATCTGCCCGCGCAGCAGCCACCGGTCTTGGTCGCGGGCCAGCTGGGCGGATGTGAACGTGATCTGCGGGTGCTCGCTGGCGTGCAGGAAGTTAGCGGACTTGACGTCCTTGTCGCGGGCGGCACCGCCGGTATGGAAGCTGGCGGCATCGATCACCGCCGACGCGGCCGAGGAGGTGAGGGGGTCGGTGATGGTGATCTGTCCGGAGATTAGCCGGAAGCTGCCGGCTATCCCTGCCAGGCCGAACATGTGCCGGGTAGCGAAGCTGATCGAGGAGGCTTCAGGATCGAGCCGGTAGGTCCCAGCCGCCGGGATCTGGACGGCTGCGGTGTCAGGCATAGCGTGAGCCTTCCGTGCGTACGAGCGGCTAGCAGGTCCCTTCGGGAACATTAGTGAAGACAGCCCAGTCGCTCAACCACGGCGCAGGATGCACCCAGCGGCCATGTCCTGGCTATCGCATGAGCACCGCAGATAACCGCGGAAGGTAAGCAGGCACGAGGTTGCCGGACGCGAGCGCCCGCACGCGCGCGGCGTACCGGGCGAGGTCGGCGTCGTCGAGGAGGTCGCGCCACTGGCCGCTCGTGCCGCGGCTGAAGAACGCCGACTTGTTACGCAACGTTGCCGGACTTCGGTAAGCACGCTGCGAACTATCGCCGAATCGGCGCGGCTCGATGGCTGATCGGCCGCGCGCCGGAAGCCGCCCAGATTGTCCGGTTCAGCGCAGGCGCCCGTGCGGCCACCTGTGCCCGACCCGGATGGATGCCGTATCGGGGAGTGGCCGGTCGAAGCTTATTTTGGAGCGCGTTCGGCATGAGCAGCGGCAAGTGGCTGCGATGAACCGCGCACAGCCGCGGTGCGCCAGGTCAAGGAGAGACCGGGAGAGCCTGATCGCTTTAGGCAGTGGTCGGCAAATTTCTCCCTGGTAGCCGGGCGGGGAGGCCGGGATGTGGCCGACGAAGGCGCATTCGCGCCTTAGCGGTTTTCAAGACCGCCGCCTGAATCTGCTTGAGCTGCGCCGATGCCATTTTCGGGCGAGAATTTGGGCGCGCATCCGGCATGGCCAGGGTGTCCCGGCGGGTGCGGCGGTTGTCATCCGTGTGCCCGGGCCTCAGGCGTCGTTCAGACCGCAGGCGTGCCGGGCATCGGGGTGCCCGTGCCGCGCGCGCCGTCTGATCGGGTGCTCTCTCGGCTGTGGCTGGGCTGCCTCCGCTCGCTGGTCGTCATTCGGGGCGACGCCGTATGCGAGGTGATCTTGGATAAGCCCGGGTTGGGCTGTTTCGCGGGTCCAGCACGGAGAGGCTGGTCATATGCGCTGACAACGCACGGCCTCTCCCGCTGGATGTGGGCTGGCTGATTCATGCTTCCCTGCGGGTATGGATCGGGCAGTCTTGACCTGGAAATGCGCGATGGCGGCCGGACGGGAACGGCGGTGAAAAGTGGGCTACGATCACCGCCAGATACAGGCCGTGGCGCGCTGGATCTTCGCGGTGTCCGGGTCCCTGGCGGTGTTCGCGGTCTGCTGGTGGGCGTGGTACGCCATCGGGTTGCCGCCTGCGGGTGCGAACCGGCTGGCGGTCGCTGTGCCCGTGGCGGCAGTGCTCAGTGCCGCACTGAGCGGTCCGCTGGTCTCCTGGGCCGGGCGCGACCGCCCCGGTGCCATGCCTGGTGACGGGCAGGGAGCGCCTAGGCCAGTCCTGCCCGCCGGTACGGTCGTCGTCGGCGAGATCCCGCGGCAGCCTCCCGCGTTCGTGGCCCGGGCGACTGTCGGCCGGCTGGCGGCGGCGGCTGGCAGCGGCCGGGTCGCGGTGCTGTGCGCGGTGACCGGGCTGCGGGGGGTGGGCAAGACTCAGGTCGCCGCCGCGTACGCCCGCGACCGTATCGCGGCGGGGTGGGGGCTGGTGGGGTGGGTGAACGCCGAGTCCCGGGATGTGCTGCTAAGCGGCCTGGCGCGGGTCGCCGACGCGGTGGGGGCCGCGGACCCCGAGGGTGACTCGGCGGAGTCGGCGCGGCGGCTGCGGGAGCATCTGGAGACGCGGGCCGGCAGCAGCTTACTGGTGCTCGACAACGCCGCTGACCCGGATGGCCTGCGGCCGTTCCTGCCCGCTGCGGGCGGCATGCAGATCGTGGTGACGAGCACCGATCGGGCGTTCGCGGAGATGGGCGTGGCGGTGGATGTGTCGGTGTTCACCCGGCCCGAGTCGGTGGGTTATCTCGCGGAGCGGACCGGGTCGGACGACGCTGCCGGGGCGGGCGAGGTTGCTGCGGAGCTGGGGGATCTGCCGCTCGGCCTGGCGCAGGCCGCGGCGACGATCCGCGGCCGGTACCTGACCTACCGGGCATATCTGGAGCTGCTGTCGCGGGTGCCGGTCGAGCGGCTGCTGGGCCGGGCTCCTGGCGGGGATTACCCGCGGCCGGCTGCGGCGGCGCTGCTGCTGTCGGTGCAGGCTGCCGAGGACGGCGACGCGTCCGGGCTGACCGGCCTGGTTCTGCGGGTGGTAGCGGCGCTGTCCCCGGACGGGGTCCGCCGTGATCTGCTGGGCGGCCTCGCGCCCGCCGGCGCTGAGGATGCAGGCGGTGGAGTGGATGCCGCGGTGCAGCGGTGCGCGGCGTGGTCGCTGCTGACCTGGTCGGTGACCGGGGACGCGGTGATCATGCACCGGCTGCTGGGGCGGGTGCTGCGCGAGCGGGATCAGGCCGCCGGACAGTGGGCCGGCGCGGTAGAGGCGGCCCTGGGGATGCTGGAGCCTCTGCTGTTTCCCGAGGGGCAGGCGTGGGCCCGGCGCGTCGAGGGTGCCGGGCTGGCTGTCCAGGTGCAGGCGGTGTGGGACGCTGACGCCGCGGCCGGGGCTGGGGACCCGGATCTGGCGGCGCGGCTGCTGAGGGCGCGTTCCTGGGCGGTGCGGCAGTTCCGGGCGGCTGCGGACCTCGGCCGTGCCATCGACGCGGGCGCCCGGACCTTCGCCGACTGCGTGCGGGTGCTCGGCGAAGACCACCCGCAGACCCTGGGGTCGCGGAACAACCTCGCATACGCGTACGAGTCGGCGGGGCGGCTGGGCGAGGCGATCCCGCTGTACGAGCAGACCCTCGCCGACCGGGTGCGGGTGCTCGGCGAAGACCACCCGCAGACCCTGGGGTCGCGGAACAACCTCGCAGGCGCCTACGAGTCGGCGGGGCGGCTGGGCGAGGCGATCCCGCTGTACGAGCAGACCCTCGCCGACTCCGTGCGGGTGCTCGGCGAAGACCACCCGGACACCCTGGCGTCGCGGAACAACCTCGCATACGCCTACCAGTCGGCGGGGCGGCTGGGCGAGGCGATCCCTGGGAGTGAATAATCGGTCGCATATTCACCGGTACCGGTCTCCGTACTGGCCCTGCCGAGACGTCGGCTGATGCACCGGTACGAACCTAACAGGCAGCGCGGTGAGGTCAGCAGGGCACTCGCGCACACTAGCGGTTCTCAAGAACGCAAAGCCAAGGCGCCTGACCTGAGCAGGCCATCTTCGGCGTCGAAGACTTAGTGGTCTCCCGCGTAAGTTCGTCGGGGGTTAGGTCCAGGCGGTGGGGTCGTTGAGGTAGAGGCCGCAGGCGGTGTCGAGGGCTTGCTGGCAGGTGCCGATGGGCAGGCCGGTGGGGAAGACCGATTCGTCGTAGTCGTCGTGGCTGGCGCGGTAGATCGCGAACTGCCAGTGGTGTGCCGAGCCGACGTAGCGCAGCCGGCACAGTTTGAGTGTGGTCGCGTCGGTGAGGGTGGCGTCGATGTAGCTGAAGGCCCCCCGGTGGCGCAGGTGCAGGCTGGCGATCTGGGGCCAGCGTTCACGGGCCCTGGCGGCCAGGCGCTGTTCCAGCGAGGTCTTCGTGGAGTCGGGGTATGTGGCCACGATGGCCATCTTCCCCGATGACTGCCGTCGGCGGTCCCGGCGTGTCTTGCCGCCGGGCGGCGGCGGGTGCGGCACAAAGATCAGGTGCCTGTGATCAGTCCGTACCAGATTGTCCTGTCCGCTGAGGAAGAGCCTGTGTTAATGGCCCGCGCCCGGTCGGTGCGCGGCCCCTACCGTGACCGGCTGCGGGCACGGATCGTGCTGGCCGCGGCCGCGGGCAGCACCAGCGCCGCGATCGCCGCGCAAGTGGGTATGCATGTCGGCACGGTCCGCAAGTGGCGCCGCCGGTTCGCCGCCGCCGGGCTGGCGGGGCTGAAGGATGCGCCGCGAAGCGGGCGCCCGCCGGTGTTCACCGCCGCGGATCGGGCCGAGGCAGTGGCGCTGGCGTGTGCGCTGCCGGCCGGGTCTGGCGTGCCGCTGGCCAGGTAGAGTTGCCCGGACCTGGCCCGCGAACTCGCGGCCCGCCGCCAGATCGCGGCCTCAGCCTCCACCATCGGCCGGTGGCTGGCCGCTGATGCCCTCAAACCCTGGCAGCACCGATCCTGGATCTCCGTCCGCGACCCCGAATTCGCCGCCAAGGCCGCGGCGGCGCCCGACCTGTACGCCGGCATCTGGGACGGCGAACGGCTGGGCGCAGGCGACTATGTCATCTGCGCGGATGAGAAGACCTCTATCCAGGCCCGCTGCCGCTGCCACCCCGCCCTGCCCCCGGGCAAGGCCCGCGCGATGCGCATCGAACACGACTACCGCCGCGGCGGCGCCCTGGCCTACCTGGCCGCCTGGGACGTCCACCGCGGGCAGGTCAGCGGCCGGTGCGAGCACACCACCGGAATCGCGCCGTTCTCCCGCCTGGTGAACAGGTCATGACCGCCGAACCCTACGCCAGCGCCGACCGGGTGTTCTGGATCGTGGACAACGGCTCCTCCCACCGCGGCGCCGCTTCGATCAAACAGATGGCCAGGGCCTGGCCGAACGCGCACCTGATCCACCTGCCCGCCCACGCCTCCTGGCTGGACCAGGCAGAGATCTACTTCTCCGTCGTCCAGCGCAAAGTGCTCACGCCCAGCGACTTCACCAGCTTGGACCAGATCCGCTGCCGCCTCGCCGCATTCGAGGAGCGCTACAACGCCATCGCCCGGCCATTCGGCTGGAAATTCACCCGCACCGACCCCGACGACCTGCTGCGCCGCATCGACGCCCACCACAAGATCCAGCCGCACGCCCAGGCAGCATGACCTCCGACGAACTTACGGGCAAGACCACTTAGGCACGCATTCGGCACACGAGTTATCCGGAGGTATGAGGGCTGCCGCCCAGGAATGGACCGCCCATCGCGGGACTCCGGCAACCTGGGGTAGACAAAATAGAGCTTCGCCTCCAGCAGTCGTGCAGTGATGGACCCGGACCAGAGATGTTGGTGACAACAGATGCCTCGTTCTGCTCGGACAGGAATGCGAAGTACTGGCTCCCAGGAACCGTCCATATCGGCGGCGGTGCGTGCCTCATCTGAGTCCAAGCCCGGTTACGCATCGTGAGCAGAATCGCCTGGTGATCCGGAGGTATGATGCTCAGCGGCCAGGCGCTGGCGATGACTTTGGGCCAGTGGATCGTCCTCGCTGGCGGCGGGCCGCGGCAACCGGTCCCGGTCGCTGTGGGACAACGTGTCAGGAGGTCATCGTGTCTCAGGTCCGGGTGCACAACTTCTCGGTGTCGGTGGATGGGTTCGGCACCGGCGCGGGGCAGAGCCTGGATGCCCCGTTCGGGCATGCGGGGACCCGGCTGCACGAGTGGTTTTTCCCGACCCGTACGTTCCGCGCCATGCAGGGCCAGCCCGGCGGCAGCACCGGCATCGACGACGCTTTCGCCAGCGCGTGGGCCCCGGGCATCGGCGCGGAGATCATGGGGCGGGGCAAGTTCGGCCCGCATCATGGCCCCTGGCCGGACCTGGAGTGGAACGGATGGTGGGGAGACGACCCGCCGTTCGGCACCCCGGTCTTCGTTCTGACCCACCATCCGCGGCCCGCGGTCCGGATGAAGGGCGGTACAACGTTTGACTTCCTCGACGCCAGCCCTGCTCAGGCGCTTGTGCAGGCGCGCCAGGCTGCCGCGGGCGGGGATGTCCGCATCGGTGGCGGCCCGTCTACCATCCGCGAATTCCTGGCCGCCGGCCTGATCGACTACGCGCACATTGTCGTGGTGCCTATCGTGCTGGGCCGCGGGGAGCGGCTGTGGGACGGTCTGGAGGGGCTCGAGGAACGTTTCCAGATTGAGGCTGTGAGCAGCCCCAGCGGTGTCACCCACGTCACCCTCAGCCGCCGGTAACGGTCGGCCGGATGGCGGGGCAGGAGGCTGGGCGCCGGCCAAGGGCCGTTCAAAGCCTCACAGATCGTTTGCAGTGGGCGATCTGGGCGGCGGCGTTAAGGCGCAGGGCAGTGGCGATGCTGGCATGGGCCAGGCGCAAGCTGGTTAAACTAGCAAGGCTTGCCTGCCCCGCCGCGAGCCGAACAGCCGATCTGACGGTGAAGACGCGATCAGTTTCGATCCGGTACCTTGCGCCAGATCGGCGGATAGCGCGCCGTCATAAAAGGCGCCGTCATAAAAGGCACTGTTGTGTCGTCGGCAACGCAGAGCCAGGCTGTGTTTGTATGGTCTGACTGCCGGACTGTGGGCACGCTAATGCCGCCGATCGGGCAATTTCAGTGCTTCTTCCTGGCTGAGCGGCAGTAACTCCACGTTAGCTTACGCTCCGGGCGTAGTGGCGAGGCCTGCGGCCTTCACCGATAAGACTGTCACTGCGCTGTAGCCGTTGCCCGGCCGCACCGATCGGCGGTTCGCGGCGGTGTGGTGAGCTAATCGCAGCCCGTGGTGCATGTGTGATGGGTGTTCAGCTTTAGCGTGTGGCGGCGACGTTGATGATGACGATGGTCTCGGCCGCCTCGTCGACTTCGTACAGGATGCGGATACTGCCGGCCGCAGCCGGTAGATGCCGGTACCGCCCCACGGGACTGCGCCTGCAGGACGCGGCTGGTCGGCTAACTGGGTGATGGTGTGGCGGGCGTGGGTGAACAGGTCCTTGTCGTCGCTGCGCAGGCGGGCCAGGCTGCGCAGGGCAGTGTCGCGGACGACAACGGTCAGGCTCATGCCAGGTGCTGGGCATCGATCTGGTCGAGGGCGGCATCAAGGCCGGCGAGAGGGGTGCCCACGCGCCCGGCGGCCTGGTCGGTCAGGTGGGCGGCCAGCGCGGCGCGGTCTTGCAGGTCGGCGAGGTCGTCAATGCTGATCACCGCGGCGACGGGCTGGCCGTCCTGGCTGATCGTCACGGGGTGGTGGGTGTGCCGCGCCTCGGCGACGAGGTCGCCCAGCTGGGCCTGGGCTGATGCCAGTGGGTAGGCCATGGCCAGACGGTAACACCGCCCGGTGACCATCTGCCGGAACAATGCGATGAGCCAAGCCCGTGTGGATGCGCTCGCCCGCCCGGTGACATTGGGGCGGGCAAGCGGCAACGCGACTTACCGGGCGGCTCCGGCGCGGTAGGCGGCGACGATTTAGGTGGCGTGCCGGTCCAGTGACGCCCGGGCCCGGTCATACCTCATAGTCGTGCGGGGATCGGCGTGCGAGGCGGCTTCCTGCACGCCCCGCAGCGGCACCCCGGCGTCGAGGGCGGCGGTGATGAACGCATGCCGCAGCGTGCGCGGGGCCAGCGGGATGGTGACGACTTTGCCGCCGTTGCGGGTGATGACTACCGTCCGGTGCCCGCGCTCGATACCGAGTGCCTCGATGTTGGCGCCTGTGGCCTCGGAGACCCGCAGCCCGTTCAGGGCCAGCAGCGAGACAGAGCGTGCCCGGCCGGAGTGCCCAGCCCGGCGGCGACCAGCAGCGCGCCCAGCTCGTTACGGTCCAGCGCCGTAGCGTGCGACTCATCGTCCAGCCGCGGCCTTGGCACGTGCACGGCGGGTGAGTGATCGAGGAGTTCTTCCCCGACCGCGTCACCCGGCCAGGAACCCGGCTAACGCGAGGTGCCCGGCAGTGGTGAACACCGGTGTCACGGGCATTAGGGCAGCGGACGGGGACGTGGTTGCCATAGGGCACCTCCGGGGACAGGCTGAGGCCCGGAGGCTGGGGGCGGCCAGGCCCCAGCGGTCGACGAGAATCCCACGGTAAACCCACCACGACGGTCACACCAGGTCACCGGCTCTCCAGCCGACGTGCCGCACCCGACCGCCGGCTCTGGCGCACTAAGGATCGCGCTGGGCCGACAGTGCCTGGACTCGCAGTACGGTCAGTTCGGTGCGCGGTGTGCGATGTTACGGCGGGTCGGTCTGCTCGTAGCCGAGGGCGCCGCGATGATCTTGGCGATTCGGGTCACAGGATGCCCGCGCGGTCAGACAGCGTAAGTCTTGCGAGAAATCCCGCTGGCGGATTGTCGGAACTGGGGCGAGGTGTTCGTAGATGAGGCGAGGGGCGGCGGGAACCGCCGTGACCAAATAGGCAAGCACGATGACCAGGGCTCCGGCTTCGGCAAGGTGGATATTGACCTGATGTCGCTGCCCGGTGAAGGGAAGCGCCATGAAACTTCTGCTGACGTCTGCTGGCGTCGCGAACCCGAGCATCCGCGACGCGCTTGCCGGCCTGCTGGGCAAGCCGGTTGAGGAGTCCAGTGCCCTGGTCATCCCGACCGCGGTATACCCCTTCCCCGGCGGTGCGGGCCACGCATGGGAGGCGATCTGCGGACAGAGCAAGAGCCCCTTCGCCGGCCTGGGCTGGAAGTCGCTGGGGGTGCTGGAGCTTTCCGTGCTGCCCAGCATCGACGATGAATGCTGGGTCCCGGCGGTCCAGGAGACCGATGCGCTGCTGGTCTGGGGCGGTGATCCGGTGTTCTTGTCCTACTGGATGCGGCGGTCCGGGCTTGCAGCCGTCTTGCCCTCGCTGCCCAGCGAGATGGTCTACCTGGGGGTGAGCGCCGGGAGCATCGCAGCCGCCGCCGTCTTCGCCGAGATTTACCGTGAACCGCGCCGCGGCAGCGGCGATGCGCTGTCGACGGAAGACATCGTGTTCGATACACCCGGTGGCGAGCTCCGCATGATCCTGGTCAAGGCTCAGGGAGCCGGGCTGGCTGACTTTGCGATGATCCCGCACGTGGACTTCGCAGATCACCAAGACGTGGCCATCGCACAGCAGTGGGCAGCAAGGATACCGGCGCCGGCCTACGCGGTCGACGACCAGACCGCCATCAAGGTGACCGACGGCAACACCGAAGTCGTCACGGAGGGGCACTGGAGATTGTTCACCCCGGGTACCGCGAGCTCAGCGGCGAGGTAACACAACGACGCGGCCCCGCTTCTGCTGAATTCCCGCGATCGCCGGGATCGACATGAACGGGGCAGCGGGCATTATGGGGCAATGCCGTATCCGGCAGCGTTCTCCCGCTCAGGACGACAGCCGGCTAGCGCGCAGACTATGGCCGACTCGGAACTTGCCAAGGCAACAGCCGGGAGGCCCGGGGTGCCGCCCACAGGCCGCCGGCCTCACACAAGATGCCCGCTCGCGGCGCAGTGACCACAGAGCTGCCGCGGTGCCGCGCCGGTGCCGGTGCCCGGCGGGAGCCAAGGCGCGGGATACTGGCTGCATGCCTGCCAGCCCGGGTCTGCGTGACGTCACGTTCTCCAGCGGCAACGTGGTGCTCGCTGGGTCCCTGGCGCTTCCTGGCCGGGAGGCGCCGGTGCTGGCGGGCGTGGTCATGGTGGGCGGGTCAGGCCCGTCAGATCGCGACAATGACACCTACTTCCCGCCGATCCGCCGGCACCTCACCGGCGCCGGGATCGCCGTGCTCTCCTATGACAAGCGCGGGGTCGGCGGATCATCTGGTGACTGGCGTGACGCGACCATGGACGACCTGGCCGCCGACGCGGCCGCCGCGCTGGACTTCCTGCGCGCGCACCCTGACGTGCGGGCGGGGGCGACGGGGCTGTTCGGGCACAGCGAGGGCGGCTGGGTCGTCCTGCGCGCCACCGCCGCCCGCGGCGACGTGCCCTGGGTGGTCACCAGCAGCTGCCCGGGAATGACCCCCGCCGCCCAGGAACGGCACGCACTAGCCAGTCACCTGCGGCAGGCCCGCGGGACCACGCAGCAGGACATCGACAGCGCCCTGGCCGTCTACGATCGCCTCGTTGAGGCGGGCCGGAACGGCAGCAGCTTCGCCGAGGCGGCGCGAATCATCGACTCCGCCGGGAATCCGCCCGCGTTCGCCGGCTACTGGGCCGGCATGGACGAGCGCCTCTGGACATTCGTCAGGCGCAAGCAGGACCACGATCCCATCCCGGATGCGCTGCGCCTTCGCTGCCCGCACCTGGCGGTCTTCGGCGGCGCCGACCAGCTGGTCCCCGTCCCCGACAGCATCCGCCTGTTCAGCGATGCGGCCTGCCACCCGGACCGCCCTGACCGGGCAACGCTGACCGTGGCGGTGTTCCCCGGCGCCAGCCACCGGATCCAGGCAAATGCCGGCACACACCTGGCACCCGGCTACCTCCACACACTGACCCAGTGGATCAAAGCCCGAGCCGACATCGGCCCGGACACCTGAGACAACACCCACCAGCGTGATCAGGCGTTCCCAGCCAAGCATGCCAACGCCCGATCACTCAGTTCGGTGCGGGCGGCGGACAATCTCGCCCTTCGCCGGATCGCGCCGGTCTGCACGCTGGTCAATGACGCGAACGCGCTTGTGATGGCGCTGGGAGGCCAGGAGCTGGAGGAGTCGGCCACCTCGGCGGTAGGGCTGCTGGCCCTGGTCGCCGGGCAGGACGTCGAGCCCGCCGAAGGCAGCGACGGCACGGACGGGCGGTGGCGGATCGCCCGGCGGGTCGCCGCAGACCGCGTCATCTCGGTCAATGACCCGCAGGCGCGGCATACCCGTAAGTCGGCGGAGAACCGCCGGGACGGCTACCGGGCCCGCGTCGCCGCCGAGCCGGAGACCGGGATCATCACCGATGAGCAGCTGACCAGGGCGGCCGGGGAGGACAACAGCGACGCAGCCGTCGCCGCCCAGTTCGTGGCCAGCGAGGCCGCCGGCACTGGCATGGGCTGCCGGTGGTACGGCGACGCGGCTTATGGCACCGGGGACCTGGGGGAGGCGATCAGCGTGGCCGGCGATGCGGCGGTGATCAAGCCCTGGCCGCTCCAGCCAGCGGTGGAGGGCGGGTTCAGCACCGATGACTTCACCGTCTATGAGACGGCCGGCACTGTGACCTGCCCGGCTGGGCTGACCCGGCTCATCACCGCCAGTCACCAGACCCGCTTGCCCCACCCCACCGCGCCTGCCAGGCTGGCAGCGGCGGGGAGAGCGACCACGTTGCCGGCCCGCAAGGGCCTGGCCTACTGCCGCACAGACGGCCTTGTCGGCGCTCTTCCCGCCCCCAGACCACCCTTATTTCAGAGCACTCCTACGCGGGAGCGCCGGTCTAGCTGATCTGGGTACCCCCAGGCATGGCTGCGCCGTCCGGGTCACGGTCGCGCTCGGTAGGAGGTCCGGTAGGCAGCCTTTTCTGGCGGTTGTTCATGGCTTGCCGATAACGTTGCCGGGGTCAGGCGGCAGGGTCCCTGGGCCTAGCTGGTTATCGGTGGCCAGGAAGCGGACCGAGGCGAGTTCAGCGATGAGTTCCACCCTCACTGAGGTGACGAGGCCGAGCCCCGGCCTGCCTTCAGGGCAGCCCGCGGCTGGCGGCCCGGCCACGATGGCGCGGAGGCACTGACTCATGACCGGGCAAGCGCACCCGGAATGGGACGCCAGCTACACGGCCGGCACGCCGGCGCCGTGGGACATCGGCAGGCCGCAGCCGGTTTTTGTCCGGCTCGCTGACGAGGGCTGCCTGACCGGGCGCCTTCTCGATGCTGGCTGCGGCACTGGCGAGAACGCGCTGCTCGCAGCCAGTCGCGGCGCCGATGTCACCGGCGTCGACGTCGCGCCGACCGCGATCGCGCGGGCGCGCGCGAAAGCCTCCGAGCGCGGGCTGACTGCGCGGTTCGAGGTCGCGGACGCACGTGATCTCGGCTGCCTCAGCTTCACTGCCGACACCGTGATCGATAGCGGGGTGTTCCATGTATTCGGCGATGACGACCGGGCCCGGTACGCCGCCAGCCTCGCTGCTGTCCTGAGACTAGGTGGCGTCTGCTACCTCATGTGCTTCAGCGATCGGCAGCCAGGGACCTGGGGCCCGCGCCGTGTCCGGGCGCAGGAGTTGCGCGCGGCGTTCAGCGTCGGCTGGGCGGTCGAGTCGATTACCCCCGCCACCTTCGAGATCAACCCGATGGACGGCACGACCCAGGTTCAGGCCTGGCTGGCCGTGATCAAGCGTAGCTAACCAACCGGACCCCGCGGGCCGGCACCGCTCGCGTGCAGTTGCTGACGCCCGGCCTTGCGTCATCGGCCGGGCGGGCTGTCCAGCTCGCTTCAATCCTGCTGTGCCAGCACGAACCCGGTCACGGCCGCGCAGTACTCGGCCGGCTGTTCCATGTAGCCCATGTGCCCAGACTCAGAAAGCACTGCCATCCGCGCACCGGGCACCAGCCGGGCGAACTCAGCCACCGCGGCGGGCGCCGCAACCAGGTCGTCCTGGCCGCGGATCAGCATGGCCGGGCAGCGCAGGCCACCCAGCAAGCCCAATACCGGCTCATAGTTCGCGGCCAGCAACGGCAGGTGCGAGGCCCCCCGGGACCACATCTCCTCTGAGAACCTCGAGTCCTCGAGCACCTTGTCAAAGTCCGCGGCGCTGGCTGGGTCGTGGAAGAACTGTTCCATGTAGTGCTCCCCGAGAGCCTGCATCGCTACGTGCGTCTCATCCGCGGCCGTCAGCCGGCCCGGACGCGCGGCCAGTTCACGGCAGCAGTCCGCTTCGGCTGGCTTGCCCAGCGCCTCCAGCCGCCCGGCGATCTCCGGCAGCCGGTACCTGTCGGTCAGGTCACAGTCGAAGCACGGACAATCGAAGATCGCGGCGCTCACCGACTCCGGCCTGCTGACCGCGTACCGCACCGCATAGTGGCCGCCGGCCGAGTGGCCGAGGATCGCCCAGCGGGTGATGCCGAGCGCCTCACGCAGTTCCTCGAAGTCAGCGATCAGCAGCTCCTCGGTCAGCGGCGGGCTGACGGGCAGCGGATCGGACCGCAGCACGCCGCGCTGGTCGACACCGATCAGCCGCAACTGCCCGGACAGCAAGTCACCCTGCGCGTGCATATAGTCATAACAACTCTGGCCCGGACCGCCGTGAATGAACAGCAACGGCGGCGCATCACGGTCACCGCGGTCGTCGACGAACAGCCTGGTCCCCCCGATACTGACCAGCCCCGCTGGCACCGCGCCTCCTTGCTGCCACGTTCGCAGGCAAACGTAGTTCTATGACACTCGGGCCGAGGCCAATGAACCGATCGGGCTGGTTGCCCGCGGCATCCTCGCCGAAGCCAGCAGGACCGTCGGTAAGCTGCAGCGGTCCTATGACGCCTGGCGGCCAGCACCGACGCCAACAAACGCCCAGAATAGGGCATCTGCCTCCGGAGCCTTATGCGTGTGACCGCCTGCGGCTGACCGCTATACGGCCTGGATGAATCACAGCGAGAATTTGACGATCTGCGCGGCAGCCACATAGCGCGCTCCCGCCTGAGCATCAGTACCTAATCGGCGATCTCGCGCAGCAACGAGCCCTGAGGCTCGTCACCTTGCGTGATCGGCGCTGGTAACCGGCGAATACGCGAGAGCCGCCGATCGGCGCGGCTAACGACCTGTGGGTGATCGCGAGTCGATGTGCACAGATCGGGGTGATCTGGGCGCTAGCGGGGAGGTGGCTCACCGGCCAGGGAGTGGGGTTTAATTCGGGCCGGCGTTAGCTGATTGGCTTGAGGCGGTGCCGAAGAGCGCCGCGCTGATCAGTTCTGTGTCGATGTAGTCGGTCATCTCCAGGATCTGGCCGTCCACGATGCGGGCGACGATGCAGTAGGTGTTGTTGTAGGGCAGTCCGGTGATCGCGGTGGCCTGGCCGCGGGCTTGCATCACGACGTAATCGCCGTCGGCGATGAATCGTTCGAAGGTGAAAACGACCGGGGTTGCCAGGCGGGCGCGCAGGCGTGCGAGGAGTTTTCTGGTGACCTCGTGTTTCCCTCGATAGACGCCGGAGAGTCCGGTCGAGCCGATGATGGTCCACTGGACATCGCTGCCCAGGCAGTCCAGCAGGGGCTGGAGGTTGCCTTGCGACACTTCCCGGTAGACGCGCTCGAGGAGCTGCTTGCTCACGCGCCCAGGCTACACAGACTGTTCGAAAATAGTCAAACTATCGAAATATGGCTATGCTGCCCGCATGCGTGAGCCGCAGCATCCCGATCGCGGCCAGCTGACGCTGGTGGCCGTGCTGCATGGTCTCAGCGACCCGGCACGCCTGGAGATCGTCCGCATGCTCGCGGCCGGCCGCGAGCATGCGTGCACGGACTTCCACGGCGTGGGCGGCCTGACCGTGCCCACGCTGTCACATCACCTGCGTGTGCTGCGAGAGGCCGGGCTGACACGGACGCGGATCGACGGCAAGCGCCGCTACGTGTCGTTGCGCCGCGATGACCTGGAGTGGCGTTTCCCGGGCGTCATCGGCCCGGTCATCAAGGCAGCCGCAGCACACCCACGCCAGCAGGGATCTCCGCGCTCGGCTGCTGACGCAGCTGGCCCTGACAGCAAGCCCGGGAATGGTGACGCGGCAGTGAGGCCGCGCATCTGCCGCCCAGGCCGCGCGGCAAACTGAACAGGCAAATCCGGGCGCACCAGTATCCACTCCCAGCAACAAGCCAAGCCGCGCCGAGCCGGCGATCTCGCGGCACGACGGAGGCCAGCGCTGGCCACGCTGCGCACCCGGTCCTGGCCACTCGCGGTGCGCGCCGGATCCGCCGATCGGCGCGGCTAATGGCCCCCCGGCGGTCACCAGTCTTGGCGCGCAGAAGTGGTCGCTCTGCGACCTGTAGTCGCTCGGATCTGCCGAATAGCGTGACTTGGCTGCATGCATGGTTATGCGCTCAGCAGCACGCACACTCGCGGTCTCGAGGTCGGGCACGTAGTTCGGGCATTCGAGCCTGTCGTGCATCGCCACGAGTCAGATCGCCGATTACGCGCTTACTGGCGCTGAGCCGATTTGAGGCTGTGGGTGCGCAGATTGTCCAGTTCGGAGCGGTGCGCCTTCTCTTGGGTGCCGGTGGCGCGGTGTTTAAGGCACTGGCCGATCCGGGGTGGAGGGCTCAGGTGGTGGGGCGAGGCGGTGAGCGATCGCGGCTGCCTCGAGCCTGTTCGGCGTTCGGAGTTTGCGCAGGATGTGCGAGACATGGACGTTGGCGGTCTTGACGCTGATCACGAGTGTGGCGGCGATCTCGCGGTTGGTGTGGCCGCGGGCGAGCAGGTCCAGGACCTCTGCTTCGCGGGTGGTCAGGCCGAGGATCTCCGCCGGGCCGTGCTTCCCGCTGGGGGTCGCGGGCTGCGGGGGCGCGAGGTCGAGCCGTGCGCGCTGGGCGAGCAGTTCGAGTTCCCGGAGCAAGGGCTTGGCTCCGATCCGGGCTGCGATGACGTGCGCCTGCTGAAGCGGCACTGCCGCCTCGGTGCGGGAGGCCCCGGCCGCGGCGAGCGCTTCGGCCTGGCGCCAGCGGCAGTAGGCCGCGACAGGCGGGCGATCCAGCCGCTCCCAGCCGCTGGCTGCCTGTGACCACGACTCGGGCCGTGCGGGGCCGCGGGCACGCTCGTACTCGGCCTCGGCCACGGCGAGCCAGGCCCCGGCGTTCGGCGTGATGGCTGAGGCTTCCGCGGCTGCCTGGCGGGCGGTGGTGATGAACTCCTGCGCTCTGGTGAGCCAGTTGCGGGTGGCGCTGGCGTCCCGGCGGGCGCGCGCGAGTGCTGCCAGTTCCGCCTGTGCGCGCAGGCCCTTGGCGCACAGCTGGACGCGGATCTGCGCAGCTTCGCGACGGCGCGCGCGTGCCAGGCCATCCCGGATGGCCGCGTCCGCGTCGGTCCAGCGGCGTTCCCAGAGGGCAATCTCAGCGAGGCAGGCATCGTAGATGCCGAACACGTGATCCTCGGGCAGAGTGGCGCTTGCGGCCTTGAGGTGCGCTCGCGCGGCGCCGGGCTCGCCGAAGCCGATCTGCACTCCGGCGCGGAAGATGAGCAGGATGTACGGGAAGCTTGAGGTGATGCTGCGCAGTGCGGCGGCGCTGAGCCTGTCGGCCTCGTCCCAGTCGCCGATCGCGTGCAGCGCCTCGATCTGGTTCGAGACCAGCGAGGTGTTGTTGATCCCGTACCGGCGCATCGCCTCCAGGCCCGCCCGTCCCACACGCACCGACTCCCTGGGCCGTCCCAGCATCGTCAGCGCGTCGGTGAAATTGGTGTACGCACGGGCCAGGCCCAGAAGATCGCCGATCTCCTCGGCGAGTTGCAGGGCACGGCGGAAGTGGGCGACTCCCTCCTCGGCCCGGCCGAGGTAGGCGAGGTCGCCGCCGAGCACGGTGATCGCCCGGACCTCTGCCTCGCGTGCACCCACACCCCGGGCGAGCGCGAGTGCCTGCTCACCGATCGGCAGCGACTCCGCGTGGCGCCAGGCCACCATCATCCCGCCCGCGAGAGACGCCACCGCGAACGCCCGCTCCGCAGAGGGCGGTTTCGCTGGCACGAGCTCGACCGCGCGCTCGAGCGCGGCGAGCGCGGCATCGTCATGTCCGACCTGGTAGAGGTATTCACCGAGGTCCACGTGCAGGAGCGCTGCGCGGCGGGGGTCGTCCGCGCCGACGGGCCCGATCGCACGCCGGGCGAGTTCGACCGCCCGCGAAGAGGCGCCGACGTGGCTGGCGAGCCCGGCGGTCCAGGCGCAGAGCCCGGCGAGGTCAAGTCCGGCGAGCCCGGCCGCGCCTGGCACCGCGGGCCACAGCGCGAGCGCCCGCTCCAGGTGCGCGTGAGCCTCCGCGAGGCCGAAGACCGCTTCAGCCTGGCGGGCGGCTTCGACCGACGCCACGAGCGCCTGGGCCGGGCGGCCCGCCGCCGCCCAGTGGGGTGCCAGCTCCGCCGCCCCCGCCGCTCCGATGCGCGCGAGCTCCTCGGCGAGGCGCGCATGCAGCTCCTCGCGCTCCCCGGGGAGGATGGTCGTGTAGATCGCCTCCGCCAGCAGCGCATGGCGGACCCGGAAGCTGCCCGTGTCTGGCTCAGCGACCAGGACACCACCCTCCACGGCCGCGCGGAGCGAGTCGCGCAGGGCAACGTCGGGCAGCTCCACGGCTGCGCGGAGCAGCGGGTATCCGACTTCGCGCCCGGCTGCCGCGGCCAGGCGCAGCACGCTGCGCGCCTGGTCGTCGAGGCGGGCGACGCGTTGCAGCAGCAGATCGCGCAGTGCCTGCGGGAGCTTCCCGCCCTGCACGGGCGATGTTGCGAGCAGCTCTTCGGCGAACAAAGGGTTGCCCTCCGAGCGCGCCGCGATCGCATCCGTCAGCGCCGCAGGCAGGGGATGGCCGGCCTGAGCCGCGAGCAGCTCGCCAAGCTCCTCGCGCCCGAGCGGGCCCAGCTCGATGATGTGCGCGGAGCCGGAGCGGCGGACACCGTCGGCGAGCCGGCGCATCCGTGCCGCCGATGCGGGCTCATCTGCGCGGCAGGTCGCGAGCGACAGAACCGGCCGGTTGCCGAGGTTGTGCGCGAGGAAGACAACCAGATCGAGTGTGGAGGCGTCGGCCCAGTGCAGATCCTCAAGCACGAGCAGCACCGGCGCGGAAGCGGCGGACCCGGTGAGCAGCGCCAGCGTCTCTTCGAACACCAGCAGCTGCGAGCCAGGCGCCTCCCCCGCGGCCGGCCAGGGCTTCCCGAGCGGACGCAACGCCTCGGCGAACGGCTGGTAGGGCAGCTCGGTGCCAACCAGATCGATCGAGCGGCCAAGCAGAACCACGAACCCCGCGTCCCGGGCACGGCCTGCGAGCTCGAAGACGAGGCGGGTCTTGCCGATGCCGGCTTCCCCAGCGACCAGGACACTCGCACCGGTGCCCGCCCGTGCCGCATCGAGCGCGCGCTCGAGCTCCCCAAGTTCCCGGGCACGCCCGACGAACACCCCGCCCGCACGAGCTTCCATTCCGGCAAGTATCGCGCAGCCCGCCCGCTGCCGGGAGAGCGCTGGTAAGCACTCCAGCGGCCGAAGATAGGCAAGGCCGGTCACGGAGATAGGGCGGTCCGCCCGATGCGCCACCGCTCCCCGGCGGGCCACGATCTGGTCCACCGGGCAACGGCAAGGAGACCAGCGATGACAACCATTGCACAAGGCGATCAGATGCGGAGCGGGCGGATGAAGGCTCACACGGTGCGGGGCGGCGGCGGCCTGCGGCTGCACGTACGCGAGTGGGGCAAGCTCGACGGGCCGCCGATCTTGTTCATTCACGGCTGGTCGCAGAACCACCTCTGCTGGGCCCGGCAGTACGACAGCGCGCTCGCGGACGAGTTCCGGCTCGTCGCCTGCGACCTGCGCGGTCATGGAATGTCGGAGGCCCCGCTCGAGCCCGGGCACTACACCGACGGCAAACTCTGGGCCAAGGACGTGGCCGCGATCATCGGCCAGCTGCGGCTCAACCGGCCAGTGCTTGTCGGCTGGTCCTATGGCGCGTTCGTCATCTGCGACTATGTGCGCACCTACGGCCAGGACCAGATCGCGGCGGTCAACTTGGTCGAGGGCGCCGTCAAGCTGGGCGAGACCGCCTTCGGCACGCTCATCGGCCCTGGCTTCCTCGACCATTTCGCCGCCGCCACCGCCAGCGACCTGCCCACCAATATCGCCGCCATGCGCTCGTTCGTCCGGGCGTGCCTCATCAAGCCGGTACCAGACGAAGACATCGAGACAGCGGTGTGCTGGAACATCGTGGTGCCAGCCACGATCCGCGCCCATCTCGCCGCCCGCGAGATCGACTGCGACGATGTGCTGGCCACCTTCGAGATACCGCTGCTCGTTACCCAGGGCCGGGCCGACACGGTCGTGCTGCCAGCCATGGCCGAGCATGTCCTCGCCACCTGCCCCACCGCCAGGCCCTCCTGGTACGACGGCACCGGTCACGTCCCGCACCTGGAGGAGCCCGAGCGCTTCAACCGCGAACTGGCCGAGCTGACCCGGCGCGCCCGCGCCTGATCAGCCAGTCCCCGCACCCCAGAGTGAAAACGGACCGCAGCGACGGCGCCCATCCCAGCACAAACGACCTGCAACGCGCGAGCGCGGTCCGGCACCTGGCCGCAGCCACGAACGCCGGCCGGCGGCGATGCGCGTCTGGTCGGGTACGGGCAAGGCCGCCCGCCTGGAACGTGGGCAGCCGTGAGCTTCCGGTATTTCCAGGACAGGCCCGGGGGCCAAGCCGCAGCCTGAGCCCGCTGACGTGCACGAGCCCGGCTCGGCCTTGTTCATCACTCCCGGGCGAGGCACCGAGCACCGCCCGCGGTAGGCAGGTGAGCAGGCACCGGCCTTGCCCGCCCGCCACACGCGAGGTGCGCCAACCGCTGTCCTGGCCGGATGCATATCAACCCCATCTGCGCGGCCTGCGGGTGGCCTTGGTGGATGGCCCCCGGTGAAGCGGCACACAATCAGGCGGATCCGGCGCGCGCCGCGAGTGGCCAGGGCCGTGTGCGCAGCGTGACCAGCGCCGATCTCCGTCGTGCCGCTAGATCGCCGACTCGGTGCGTTTCCGCTGACAACCTCTAAGCCGTGGTCTGCGCGCAATAGAACCAGTTCTGTGCTTCCTGACGCCGATCAGCGCATTAGGGCGTGCGGCTAGCGGATCGGCGGCGGGGGAGGACAGGGATTCGCAACCCCGCCGTCCTGGCACGGGGTGTCAGCACTCCGGTGGATACTGCCCGGCATGGCGCGATTTGAGGACCAGGACCTGACCGATGCCGAATTCCGGGAGTGCGACTTGACCCGCGCCCGCCTGATCGGGGTGGTGATGCAGGACGCTGTGATCGACGGGCTGGTCAGGAACCTGGTGGTGAACGGAGTCGAGGTGACGTCGTACGTGGAGGCCGAGCTTGACCGGCGGCACCCAGTGCGGCAGCTGATCCGCTCGGCCGAGCCGGCCGACCTGCGGGAAGCCTTCCGGCAGCTTCGGGCGGACTGGGCTGCGACGCTCGGGCGGCTGCGGGGGATGCCCGAGGGTTCGGAGCACCAGCGTGTCGGCGGCGAGTGGTCGGCGGTGGAGACTCTGCGCCATCTGGTGTTCGTGCACGACTCGTGGTTCCGCCGCTGCTGCCTGGGGTCGGCTGAGCCGTTCACCGCGATCGGGCTGGCTTGCGAGTTCGTCCCCGACCAGGAGGAGCAGGGCCTGGACCGGGCGGCGGCCCCGGGCCTGGAGGAGGTGCTGGCCGAGCGCGGCGAGCAGGGCGCCGAGCTGGAGCATTGGCTGTCGGCCGTGACGCCCGGTGAGTTGTCGGCGCCCGCGCCAGTGCCAGCGGGCCGGGGCTGGCCGCCGTACGCCAGGGGCAAGTCGGTGCTTGAGTGCGTGCACGTGGTGCTGAACGAGGAGTGGGCGCACCACGGCTTCTGCGTGCGCGACCTCGATCTGCTCGGGTGCCCCTCGCCAGGTGTTGTGCCGAAGCAGGAACCCTCAGGCCAACGTTAGGCACCAGGGACTTCTCCATGGCCCGGTGCTGGCTATCGGCTGGGGAGTGAGCGCGGTAGCCCGAACCACGGCAGCACGCTGGCCTCGAAGCGGGTCATGCCGCAGATCTGGCCGCCGGCAAGGGTGAGCACGTAGAAGCCGGCCGCGTGGCGGATTCCGGCCGGGCCGCGCAGATATGCCCCGAACGCGGGCTGGCCGTTGGCTCGGGCCGGCACGAGGTCGAACTTGCGGCCCGCGGCGAACTGGCGGGCCCAGTAGCGGGCCACGAGTTCTCGGCCCTCGTATCCGAAGGGCTCCGGAGGCATCGCGATGAAGACGTCGTCGGTCAGCAGGGCCACCAGCGCGTCGAGGTCGGCCGACTCCCACGCGCGGGCGAACC